>CANQEM010000009.1 GCA_947594935.1 uncultured Clostridia bacterium
AAATCCTAAGCCTTACACGTACTGATATTAGTACCGTGCAAGGCTCTTTTTCCATTTTTTACTGTCAAACTCAGGTTCTGGACAAGACTCCTTTAGCCGAATATTCATATTATTCGCCCCTCCTTATTATTTATACGTACTAGCGTGGTAGTACATCTTTATTATACTACAATTTACATAAAAAGACAATAGAAAGCTTGTAAAAACAGCTAAAATATGTTAAAATAGATAAAAAATACAAGAGAAGGAAAAGAAAAAATGAATAAAGAATTAGTAAAAGAAACAGAAAAAGCAATTGAGCCACAGTTCAAAAAAATACAAGAAATATGTGAATTAAACAGCAATAAAGTTATAAAAGCATTTCAAGCCTGTAATTTACAAGAAGCACACTTAAATGCTTCCACAGGCTATGGAATTGATGAGCCGGGAAGGAATAAAATAGAAGAAATTTATGCTAAAATATTTTGTGCAGAAGACGCACTTGTTAGGAGTCAATTTATATCAGGAACACATGCGTTATCAATATGTTTATCAGCTATTTTACGCCCACAAGATACAATGTTAAGTATTACAGGAGCACCTTACGACACTTTGCAAACCGTGATAGGGTTAGGAGACCATCCAAGCAAAAGCTCATTAAAATCTTATATGGTAAATTATGAGCAAATTGAATTAGTAAATAACGAATTTGACATTAACAATATTCAAACAAGACTACAAAAACACGATGTAAAACTTATAGAAATTCAAAGGTCGCGAGGATATTCAACAAGAAAAAGTTTAACAATATCAAAAATAGCAGCAGTAATCAAAAAAATTAGAGAAATAGATAAAGATGTAATAATCATGGTAGATAATTGCTATGGAGAATTTGTAGAAGAAAAAGAGCCAATTGAAGTAGGGGCAGATATTTGCGTAGGTTCACTTATGAAAAACCTGGGAGCAGGAATAGCAACAAGTGGGGCATATATAGTGGGAAGAAAAGACTTAATTGAATTATGTGCAGAAAGATTAACAGCACCAGGTATAGGAAAAGAAATAGGACCATCACTAGGTCAAAATACCAATTTTTTGAAAGGACTGTTCTTTGCACCACAAGTAGTTGCAAGTAGTTTGAAAACAGCAATTTTTGCTAGCAAAATTTTGGAAAAACTAGGCTATAAAGTAGAGCCAAAATATGACGAACCAAGAGCAGATATTGTTCAAACTGTACATTTAGGAAGTGCAGAAAAACTAGTGAAATTCTGTCAAGGCATTCAAAAAGGGTCTCCAATTGATAGCCAAGTTATACCAGAACCAGGCGACATGGGTGGATATGAGGATAAAGTTATTATGGCAGCTGGAACATTTACAGAAGGATCTACAATTGAGTTAAGCTGTGATGGACCAATCAGAGAACCATATATTGCATATCTACAAGGTGGCTTAACTTATGAATATGGAAAATATGGAATATTAAAAGCAATTGAAGAAATGGAGAATATATAATGAAAGTAATAGTCATTGGTGGACGGACCAGCTGGAATGATGGCAGCAATTACATCGGCTGAAAATGGCAATAAAGTTACAATAATAGAAAAAATGCCAACATTAGGCAAAAAACTTTTAATAACCGGAAAAGGAAGATGTAATATTACATCTTCCTTAGACATGTCTGAATTTATAAAGAACACACCAACAAATGGACGATTTCTATACAGCAGTTTTGAGCAATATACAAATCAAGATATTATACAATTCTTAGAAGAACAAGGACTTAAAGTAAAAGAAGAAAGAGGAAATAGAATTTTCCCAATTACAGACAAGGCACAAGATGTTTTAAACTGCTTTATGAAAAAATTAAAGCAATTAAAAGTTTGCACAATCCTAGGAGAAAAAGTGGAAAAGATTGTTGTAGATGAGGAAAAAAATGTAAAAGCTGTAATAACAAACAAGCAAAAAATCACAGCAGATAAAATAATTCTAGCAACAGGTGGAAAGAGCTACCCAACTACTGGCTCAACCGGTGACGGATACAAAATTGCAACAGAATTAGGACATACAATAACAAAAATCAAGCCTTCATTAGTACCACTAGAAACTTTTGATGAAACTAAAAAAATGCAGGGACTATCTTTAAAAAACGTCAAAATACAAATTATAGATAAAACCAAAAATAAAATGATATATGAAGATTTTGGAGAAATGCTATTTACACATTTTGGAGTTTCAGGCCCCACAATATTAAGTGGTTCGGCGCATTTAGTAAATTACAAAAATATTGAAGAACTACTAAGAACTCATAATATCATACTAAAAATTGATTTAAAACCAGCTCTATCAATTGAAAAATTAGATGCTAGAATTTTAAGAGATTTCTCAGAAGAAAAGAATAAACAATTTAAGAATAGCCTAGACATGTTATTGCCACAAAAACTTATTGAACCAGTTATTGAAAAAACAAAAATAGACCCACAAAAGCAAGTAAACACAGTTACTAAGCAAGAGAGAGAAAGACTGGTACAAATTTTAAAAAACTTTGAAATGGAAATAAAAGATTTTAGACCTATTGAAGAAGCTATTATCACAAGCGGTGGAATTAACATCAAAGAAATCAACCCTAAAACTATGGAATCAAAGATAATCAAAGGTTTATACTTTGCAGGAGAAATAATTGATGTTGACAGTTATACAGGTGGTTTCAACCTACAAATTGCTTATTCAACTGGCTATGTAGCAGGAAAAAATTAGATGAAATGAGGAGAAAAAGTGAACGAATTTCTAACTATAAAGCAACCAACTACTGCACAAATCACAGAGAAAAAATCAAGATTTATTGCCAATATTATACCAGTAGAAAGTAAAGAAGAAGCAGAGAACATTATCAAGCAAATAAAAAAAGAAAATTACGATGCAAGGCATCATTGCTCTGCATATAGAGTGTTAGAAGATGGAAAACTACTAGAAAAATCAAATGATGATGGGGAACCATCTGGAACAGCAGGAGCTCCAATGCTTACACTCTTACAAAAAAATGAACTATGTAATATAGTTGCAGTTGTTACTAGATATTTTGGAGGAATCTTACTTGGAACAGGTGGACTAGTTCGAGCATACTCAGATGCAACTACAAAAGCAATTGAAGCTTCACAAAAAATTGAGAAAGTGATAGGCATTCAATTAAAAGCAACAATTACATATTCAGAATATGAGAAATTCAAATATTATTGCCAAAAAAATGGGATAATAATTGAAAATGAGAGTTATGAGGAAAATATTGTATGTAATATAATCATTGAAGAAACAAAAATGGAAAAGATATTAGCAGATTTTGATACAAAGAATATAAAAATAGAACAAGAAAACGAATTTAATAAAAGATTCATAGAAAAAAGTATAATAAAATGACACTTTCATAAACAAAACTGGAAAAAATTTACAATTTTCTTGCAAACCTTCGAAAATTTAATTATAATGCAAATTGTTAACAAACAAAAGAAAATTTTAGGAGGTGGAATATGAAAGAAAAAATTACTTTGTTAATTGCAGATGACAATCAAGATTTCAGCAGAACTCTTGCTAAATATTTAGAAAAGCAAGAAGATATGGAGGTTATTGGAATTGCCAAAGATGGTGTAGAAGCTGTTGACATGATAACAAATACAATACCAGATATTGCCATTATAGACATCATCATGCCACACTTAGATGGTATAGGGGTATTGGAAAAAATAGGCAAAATGGAAACACAAAAAAAGCCAACTTGCATTATGCTATCAGCAGTTGGACAAGATAAAATTACACAAAGAGCAATTTCCTTGGGAGCAGAGTATTATGTTGTAAAGCCATTTGATATTGAAGTACTAATAGCACGAATTAGGCAAATTAAAAATCATGTGCCAACAAGTAGTGGCAATGGTTTTATATCAAAAGAAGAAAAGCAACAATATATTTCCATACAAAATGAAAACAAAAGACCAAATTTAGAAGCATTAGTAACAAATGTAATTCATGAAGTTGGTGTCCCAGCACATATAAAAGGGTACCAATATTTAAGAGAAGCAATTATTATGGTAGTAAATGATATAGATGTTATAAATCAAATCACAAAAAGTTTGTATCCACAAATCGCAACAAAATATAATACAACTCCAAGCCGTGTAGAACGAGCTATACGCCATGCAATAGAAGTAGCATGGGGAAGGGGGCAACAAGAAGTAGTAGAAAATATATTTGGTTATACAATTTCAGCAGCAAAAGGTAAACCTACAAACTCAGAATTTATCGCAATGATAGCAGATAAGCTAAGGCTTGAATTAAAAAGTGCATAAAAAGTTTTGAAACCGTCATTAGAGTGGCGATAAGACAATTATAAAAATCTGCACTCATTATAACGAACTCTATGAAAAACATGGTAGATTAAGAAAAAATCAGCATATATTGCAATAAACTTGAAAAATTTAATGGTTAAAAAATCTCAGTATGTTTATTAAAAAATAATAAATATAAGGAGGTTTTTTTGTTATGGAGAAAATCAATTTGGAAATCGATGATAAATGAAGGAAAAGCATTTAAGAGATTACATTGAAAATTTATTAAAAGTGTATAAGATTTAAATTTTATAAAAGAAATCAATGTAAATATTCAAGTTTAGAAAAAAATAAAAAACTTTTAAATGTTCGCTTGAAATATGTAAAAAAATAGTATATAGTAATTTTCATAGAAAATGAGAATAATCAGGTGTGGTTTTGCCTTCAAACCTCGATTCTTCGAGAGTGAGGAGGTGGTACATATGATAGAAACAGCTCTATTAAATATAATTCATTTATTATTATTCAGTTTAGTTGCCGAAACTATCTGTGTATTTGCCTTAATTATACTTGTTATAGTTTTGAGCAAATAAAAAAAAGAAAACTCACATCTGTACTTTGCCTAGAGCATTTGTGAGTTTTCATAAATCATATTGGCAAAACTACATTTGTAGTTTCTCATTTTCTATTTATATTATACACGGATTTTAAGAATTTGTCAAATGCAATTTTATCACACTTAACCTACAATTTGGAAATATAAATAATTTGTAAATTTGTTGAAAAAATTTTCTTTATATGTTTTAATATAAATGTGTAAATATAATTAAAAATAAGGAAATTTATATATAAAAAAACTCACAAACACGCTAAACAAATGTGAGTTTTTTTATATTTCATTGCAGTATTTTTCTTAAAACCTTGAAAAATATAGCGTTTTATGATAAAATAATTATGTTAAATTTTTATAATCCTGTTTTACAGGTTGATATATAGACGGCAACAGTAAAAATAATTTTTTAAGGAGGAATGAAAAAATGAAATTTTGGGTAATTTGGTTTATTGGTATTGGAATAACTATTGGAACAAGAATCGCAATTAACATGCTAACTAAACATGGCAACATCGAGGACAATAGTAAGCCTGTACAAGTTATAATGAATTTACTTGCAAGTATATCGATAATTCTTGTAGGTGGAATTGCAAATGGAAAATGGCTGGGAACTTTCTCAAACGAACATAAAATATGGGTATATATCGTATGGGCAATTATTCCAGCATGTTTAACGTATTTAGTTGCTTACTTAGTATTGGGCTTATATCATTTTAAACGAAAACTCTCACGAATTGGCTTTATAGTTGTTTTCATTATTTCGATAATTGGCTGGACTATACCAATTTGCCAGTATAATCGGAATATTGAACGAACAACAGAAAAAGATGTAGCGTCTGTACAAGAAAGGAGACTTTTATATTTTTGTAATATACCTGTGCAAGAGATTTCAGGAGAAGTATCTGGTGGCTCTATCTTTGGAAATGGAAATATCTCAGGAAGTATTTCTACATCAGATGAACTTTCGTACTGGTATGTTAACGAAAACAATGAAGGAAAATATGATTCTGTTGATGCAAGTAACTCAAAGATAGTTTTTATTTCAGGTGACGAAAAACCATATCTTGAAATTGTAAATTATAATATCTATACTAAAACGATTAACCACAATAATGGTAAAGAATATAAGACACCTGATAAAGAAGTGGCTGAATATATTTTCCACTTACCTGAAGCAATTATGCAATATTCACTTGATTAAAGCAAAAAAGACACAAATAATTAGAAACCCAAAAGCAAAAATTCCAGTGAGAAATCACTGGAGTTTTTGCATATAAAAAAGAAATTTGCCAATATTAACAAAAGAAAGGAGCTCACATGAAAATTTCTTTTTTAAAATACAAAGAAGATAAAGAAAACTATAAAATTCCCAAAAGCTTTGGCATGGACGTTTTTGAACTAGAAACACCAGAGCAAATAGACAGCAAAATTGAAGAACTAAGAAAAAACAATTATACAACAATTTTTATACCAAACGAATTGGCAAGTTTTTCAGAAAAACTATTCAGCAAATATCAATATGACGACCAATTAAACATCATCATCACGCCAAACAAAAACAAACATGTATAAACTAGAAAATTATGGAAATAATTAGAATAAGCACATAAGAGGAGGGGTATACATGGAAACGGGAAACTTAAAGAACATGGTGGTTTTAAAAAATGTACCATCAAACATGATTGAAGAAGCAATGATTGTTTTGAAGAAAAACATAAAGATAAAAGAAACAGAAATGCAAAAATATATTGAAAGTGAAGTAAGCCAAAACCAGAGTAAATCTAGCACAAAAGACTATATCATCAAAGAAGCGGAAATGATTATTAGCCACTACATGTCAAAAATTGAAAACAATAAAAAGAAAGAAATGCTCAATAAAAAAATAAACGAAAAATACCAAAAAATGAAAAAATATCTATATCTCACATCATTTATTTGCATAGTAGAGCTAATAGTAATATTCATAAAATAAAGAATAAAAACACCCAATCTTGAATACGATTAAAAAGGACAAGAAAGAGGTGTTTTTTATATGGAAAAAGCAATATCAGTAGAAGAAAAAATAAGACGAGCCGAAGAAATTTATCAAAGGCGAAAAGGACTAAACACTGAGCAAACGCAAAAAGTTCAAACAAATAATAATAAAAAAGACATAAAGCTATTAAGGAAAATGATAACACAAATAATAGTATGTGTTTGCATATACATATTAGCATATACTGTGCAAAATAGTGGTAGCATTTTTTCAGAAAATATCATAAAAAAAGCACAAGAAATACTATCTTATGATACAAATTTCATGGAAATTTATGAAGCAATAAAAAATGGAATTATAAATTTCCAAGAAAATATAAAAATAGATGACGAAGTTGAAGAAAAACCACAAGAACAATCTGAAACACAGGAAGTTACAGAACCAGAAGCAATCGGTGGGGCGGAGGAAGGAACTTTAACACAAGAAGAACAAGATATACAAAATGTAAAAAACACAACAACTTTTATCAAACCAGTTGAAGGCACAGTAAGTTCAAGTTATGGGTATAGAGCAACAGCAACGGGAACAGTACCGAAAAATCATACTGGAACTGATATAGCAGCAAACTTAGGAACTAAAATATATTCAAGTACAGAGGGAGAAGTTGTACTTGCATCAGAAGAAGGAGACTATGGCAAACATCTCAAAATACAAATAGGGGAAGTCAGCATTATTTATGCACATTGCAACCAACTGTATGTAAAACAAGGCGACCATGTGCAGCAAGGGCAAGAAATAGCAGAAGTTGGCTCAACAGGCAATTCAACTGGTCCACATTTGCATTTTGAAATACGCTATCAAGAAAGAAAAGTCGATGCACAAAGCATTTTAGAATTATAGTATCCACAACATAGGAAGGATAGGGAAATGAGATTCAGGCTAGATTTAAAAATATTTTTAATTATTGCAATATTTTTCTTAACAAAACAAATACAAATTTATGCAATTATGATGATATTTGCGTTTATACATGAACTTGGGCATTTAATTGCTGGAATTTCATTAAAGATGAAACCCAAAAAACTTGAAATTATACCAGTAGGGGTTAGCATATCATTTGCAATAAATACAAAAGACATCAATAAAAAAATTGGGGAAGCAAACCTGCTAGAATTGAAAAAAATCTTTGTTGCATTAGCAGGACCAATAACAAATTTACTAATCATAGTAATTGTAGCTAATTTACAAATGGAGATAATAGAAAAGATAAAAATAATATATGCAAATAGCTGTATTTTGCTATTTAACATATTGCCAATATATCCACTAGATGGTGGTAGAATAGTACAAGGAGTAATTGCAATTCAAAATGGTAAAAGAGCCGCAAACAACTTATCAAGAAAAATATCACTAGTTTTCACAATCATTTTAACAATTATCGCAATAATTATTATGTATTATGAATTCAATATTGCAATTGCTTTAATTATGATATATATATGGTTTTTAGTAGGAAAAGAAAGAAAAATATCAATCTATAAAGAAAAAATCTATCAAATATTGGAGAAAAACTATTGAAAAAAAAGTCAAATAATAGTAAACTATAAATGAAAGGAATGGTAGAAAAATATGAGCCAAAAGAAAAAAATGGAAAATGGAATAACACTAATTTCATTAGTAGTTACAGTGGTTGTACTTATAATTTTATCAGTTTCAATAACAACAAACTTAAAAAATAATTTAGATGTACAAAAACTAGTATATTTGCGTGGAGATATTGAAAATCTCACACAAAAAGTATCTGATTTCTATAATGAATATGGTGAAATACCAGCAAACATAGAATACACAAATGTAGGAAGATTAAAAGATATTTTAAACACAGCTGAGCAAGCAAGCAAATTTTATGTAATAGATTTACAAGCAATGCAAGGGTTAAGTTTGCACTATGGTAAAGACTATGAATATATAAAAGATGCAGACCCTATTAGAACAACAGTAGATATAAATAAATTTGAAGATGTATATATTATAAATGAAGTAACACATAACATTTTCTATGTAAAAGGTGTATCTTTAAAAGAAGGAAAAGAGGGCAAAAAAACATATTATACAAACCATGATAAAGCAGAAAATATAGCAGGTACAAATGTGGCAAACCCACCAGAAATGCTAGAAGGCATGGAAAGAATTATGCTAAAAACGCCAACAAACACATCAAAAGGACAAGCTATTTCACAAAAAGAAGAAGGATACGACGATAGCAAATGGTATTCTTATGAAGATAAGAAATGGGCAAATGCACAAACCCAGGATGGCAGTATGTGGGTATGGATACCAAGGTTTGCCTATAAAATAGAAGGACAAGCCAATTATAGTGAAGAAGGAACGGCAAATAGTAGCGGAAGAATAAAAGTGAAATTCCTAATCGGCACAACAGATAATTATTATGATGAAGATGGAACATTACAAACAGCCAAAAGGCAACAAACCAAAGACGAAGTAATAGATGCCACAAAAGACTATGTAGTTCATCCGGCATTCACAAATGAAACTAGTATAGGATACGCAAATGGTGGATGGGATAAAGAACTAACTGGAATTTGGGTATCAAAATTTGAAGCGGGTTATGCTAATAAAGAAGAACTTTCAAAAGAAACAGCTCCAATTTTCAAAGGGCTAACATATTCTATGAGCAATGTAAGCCAAAAAGAAGCAACAAACATCGCTAAAAATGTGGTAAGTGCAGACAATACTTATGGACTTTCAGAAGCAACAACAGACAGCCACTTAATGAAAAACAGCGAATGGGGAGCAGTTGTATATTTAAGCCAAAGTCAATATGGACTAAATGGCAAAGAAATTAGTACAAACTATGTTGCACAAAAAGGTGTAAAAGGCGATGAAGAAAAATATGCAATAACAGGTGTAACATCAAATAGCGCAAATGAAGAAAATGTAATATTAACAACTTTGGAAAGTGTAAATAATACACAAATGAATTCACCAAATAGTTTTGGAGTATATGCT
Source organism: uncultured Clostridia bacterium (assembly GCA_947594935.1). Lineage (GTDB taxonomy): Bacteria > Bacillota > Clostridia > TANB77 > CAG-508 > CAG-269. The sequence continues at coordinate 9,908 of CANQEM010000009.1, forward strand.
TGGAACCAACAAAATGGTCAAAGTGCAAGTTCAACAGGAACTATACACGGAATATATGATTTAAGTGGGGGACTAGGGGAAATAGTTTCTGCACGAGTATCAGATGAGGAAAGCACAAAATATGTAAAATCATATAAAATGGAAAAATTAGAAACAGAAGATGAAGCACAAAATCAACAAGCCAATTATAGTGCAAATGTAGGAATATATGGAGACTCAATCTTTGAAACTTCAAAAAACGGAACAAAAAGAACAAGCTGGTTCCAAGATGCGTCAGAATTCTTTGGAAAAACAACACAATATTTACTTAGAGGTGGCTCAATTGCACAAAAATCAACTACAAATGGAATGTTCGCATTTAATTCATCAGACGGAGATGCAGCACCAAGTGCAGGTTTCCGTGTAGTACTAGTTGCAAAATAATTGAAAGGACTGTTTATATATGAAAGAAGTAGCTTTTGATTTTTACTCACCACTTAGTCTTAAATCTTATAACTTAGATCAGACTATGCAGTATCAACTAAATATTTTAGGAAGTCTAGATGTTTTCACAAGAACTCATTGTGAACATGTTGCAAACCTTACATGCCGTCTTTGCGAAAGATTACATTGTAAAAGAGGTTTCACAGAATATTGCACAATTTGTGCGTATTTGCATGATATAGGAAAACAATTTATTCCATCAGAAGTTTTGCAAAAACCTGGAAAACTAACAGATGAAGAATATGAAATAATGAAAACACATACTACTATTGGCTATGATATTTGTATGCACGACTTAAAACTAAGACCTTATGCAGCAGGACCAATTTATCATCATGAAGCACTTAATGGCTCTGGGTATCCAAAAGGGCTAACAAAAAAAGATATTCCTTATGAAGGTCAGATTATCCGTGTTGCAGATGAATTTGATGCAATTGTTAGTAAAAGACAATATAAATCACATATCGGTATAGTGGACACTTTAAAAATTTTAATTGAAAATACTAAACCATTTGAATCACCTAAACTTGATGCGATAAGTGAAGTAGCTGAAAATGCGAAGCTTGGAAAGAACAACCCAATAATTGTAAAAGCTTTGATTTCAGTAGTTATCGAAGATACAGAATATGAAATTTACTGTATAAGCAAATACTTAGAAAGTTTAAAGGAAAATCTGAAAAGACTACAAACTATTAGACAATATGAAGAAAAAATGGAGAAAGCGAAATCAGAAAAGAAAAAGCAATATTTCCTAGAAGGCATGAAACTATTTTTAGATGGAAATGAAACTGTTGAAAATTACGGCAACATTTTAAAAGAATATGAAGAAACATTTGAACAAAAAGAAAAACAAATTGACCATCTACGTGAAGAAATAAAAATCATAAAAAAATTAAAATTATAAAAGGCTCCGATAGGAACCTTTTTTTATAGCCCGAAACTAACGCCTAAGGCATTATTGATTTTAGTAATTACATGTTCATCTTCTATATGACCAATTTTTTCTTTTAACCTACTTTTATCTATTGTTCGAATTTGTTCTGCCAAAATTACAGAATCGCTTTTTAAACCAGATGATTTACTATCTACTTCTATATGTGTTGGAAGCTTAGTTTTTGTTGTTTGTGAAGTGATTGCCGCTGCAATAACAGTTGGGCTATATTTATTTCCTAAGTCATTTTGTATTATCAAAACTGGCCTTACACCACCTTGCTCTGACCCGACTACTGGACTTAAATCTGCATAAAACATGTCTCCTCTTTTTATTGTCATTATATTCACTCCTAAGTTCATATATTGTCAAGTTTATTAGTTTGAGATAACTTTACCTCATAATATAATATGTAAATTGTCGTTTTTTGTTTATCAGATTTTAGTTCCATTTTTTTCACTTCTCTTGACTAATATTAGCTTTCCCGATTTTTGCTTTTTTAATCAAATAATAAAAAAGTCTTTTGAATTCTCTAACTCAAAAGACTTTTAAAATATATTTCTATTTCCTCTAATAATTCAGATACATTATCTATTTGATTGATTTTATCTCTAAACTCACTAGAATTTTTTAACCCTTTTGTATACCATGAAATTGGCTTTCTTAACTCACGAATAGCAACAATTTCTGGCTTTTCTTCTAATTCAAGTGAAATATGTTTTTTTAACGTTTCGAATTTTTGCGTGATTGAAATTTCAGGTAATTTTTTCCCAGTTTCTAAGAAATGAGAGATTTTTTTAAATATCCAAGGGTTTCCAAAAGTACCTCTACCAATCATAATCGCATCTACACCAGTGGTATCAAACATTTGATAAGCTGTCTCCTCATCTACAACATCGCCATTTCCAATAACAGGAATATTTACAGCTTCTTTAACTTTTTTAATAATTTCCCAATCTGCTTTTCCAGAATAAAATTCTGACCTTGTTCTCCCATGAACTGTAATTGCTGATACACCAGCACTTTCTGCCATTTGAGCAAACTCAACCGCAACAATGCTATTATTATCCCAGCCTTTTCTGAACTTAACTGTTACTGGTTTTTGACTATTTGCTACAACCGCTTTCAATATTTTTTCAGCTTTTGGTAAATCAAGCAAAAGCTTACTACCATCACCATTTTTTACAACCTTTGGAGCAGGGCAACCCATGTTTATATCAATAATATCTGCTTTGTCATTTAAATACCTAGTAGCAAAAGCCATGCTATCTTCTTCGCTCCCAAAAAGCTGAAAAGCAATAGGCCTTTTTTCTCCTTCTGTGTCCATAAGTAACTTGGTTTTATTGTCATCATGAAAAATAGCCCTACTGCTAATCATTTCAGTACATACTAGTCCAGCTCCTTCTTCTTGGCAAATTTTTCTATACGCTTTGTCAGTAATTCCAGCCATTGGAGCTAAAAACAAATTATTTCCGAATTTCTACATTTCCTATTTTTATTGGTTTTAAGTACATTATTTCTCCTATTTAACAAATATTGATTTCTGCCTTTTTCCACTTATATTTAATAAAATTCCTATCATCATATAACTTGTAATCATAGAACTTCCACCATAACTAATAAAAGGAAGAGGCACACCAGTAATAGGCAATAGCCCCATTACCATGCCGATATTTTCTATTGTATGGAACATCAAAACTCCGGCAATTCCAGCTGCAATTATTGTTCCAGTGCTATCTTTTGCTGTTTTAGCTATATATAGAATTTTGGTTACTAACACAACATACAAAATGATAATTAAACCAGCTACTAAAAAGCCTAACTCCTCACCAATAACGGAAAAGATAAAGTCAGTTGTTTTTGGATATAAAAAGCCTAATTGTGTTTGATTGCCTTTTAAAAGCCCCATACCAGTAAGCCCACCGGCACCTATTGCAAGTTTAGATTGTAAAATATTATAACCTGCACCTCTTGGGTCAGACTCTGGATGTAAGAATATATCAATTCTTGTTTTAGCATGTTCAGGTAAAACAAAATTATATAATAAAGGAACTGCGATGATAATTAACAAAATAATTGCAATTACATATCTTTTATCAATTCCGGCTGCAAATAACATCAATGCTGTTGCAAAGAAAAATGAAATTGCAGTTCCATAGTCTGGCTGCTTAACAATTAACAAAACAGGAACAAGTAGGGCAGATAGCACAATAAGTAATTTTAGTGGCTTATTGATTTCTTGCCTACCTTTTTGCTGAATTTTTATAATTACTTGTGTTAAGAATAAAATTACAAAAATTTTTGCAAACTCACCTGGCTGAAATGAAAAGCTACCTATTACAAACCAGCTACTTGCACCATTTATTGGTTCTGTGAATAATACTGCAAGCAAAAGAATTAGAAATGCACCATAAAAAAATGGAGATAGCCTAACAAGTGTGTCATAGTTTATAAACATAAAAACTATCATAACTGCTAGGCTTATTCCAAACCATATAAGTTGCTTTTGAAATTCATCATAATCGGCGTTTTGTGTTGCTGAAAATAATGCTACTAAACCAATAATTGATAAAATTACAACAACAACAACTAACGCCCACTCTACATTTTTTAATTCTTTTTTTCGCATAATAAAAACTCACTTTTCTTATTTTGCTACATCTTCTTGCTTTTCATCCTCTTGAACATCAGGTTTTTCTACATCACTAGTTTCTTCAACCTTTTCTTCAACCACTTCTTCTTTTTTCTCAGAAGGTTCTTCATCTTGCTTTTCAACTTCTGAATTAGTTTCTTCTTTTACTTCAACATTTTCTTTTTCCTCAGACTTTTCTTCTAGCTTTGGTTCTTCCTGAGGCTTTTCTTCAACTTTATTTTCTTCTTCCTTCTCGGCTTTTTTCTCTACTTTTTCTTCTTTCTTTTCTGGCTCTTTTTTGTCTGCTTCCTTTTCTACTTTCTTTGTTTCTTTCTTATCCTCTTTAACTTTTTTACTTTTTTCTGACTTTTTAGGTTCTTCTTTTGTTTTAGCTTTCTTTGTAGATGCTTTTTTCTTAGTTTCTTTTTTCTTTGGCTTTTCCTCTGCTTTTGGTTCTTCCTGAGGTTTCTCATCTTCTGATTTTTCTTCTTCTTTAATCTCTGGAACTTCTGACTCTTGATGTGGCTTCAATAAATTCTTATCTATTTTTCTTGCATCATTTTTAATATTGATAATTGGTATATTAGCATATAAAGCTGGTGAACCATTTGTACCATCTTCATTTTCTTTATTTGTCAACCTAACATCAATTGCCTTTTCATCTACTTCAATATACTTTTTAATTACATCAATAATTTCTTGCTTCATTAACTCTAAAAAATCAACAGACACATTTGCTCTATCCTGCATCAAAACTAGATGTAGCCTTTCTTTTGCTGCATTTTTTGATTTTGATGCTTCTTTTTCTTCTTTACTTTTTGTTTTATTAAAAAATTTGATAATGTTCTCGAACATTCTCTTTACCCCTTCCTCTTGCAATTATTTCATTATCTTTTAAAGATGTGTTTTAATTTAGCAAAAAAGCCTTTTTCTGTGCCTGGTATTGTAACTTCGATTTTTTCTCCTAAAACTCTTTTTGCAATCTCCATATAAGCCTTACCAGATGGTGCTTTCCTATTTTGGATAACTGGCTCTCCTTTATTAGTTTGTGTGATGATATATTCATCATCAGGGACCACACCAATTAAATCAATTGATAGTAGGTCAACAATGTCATCAACGTCCATCATTTCACCTTTTTTAATCATGTTTGGTCTAATTCTATTTATGACTAATTCAGGGTTTTTAATTTCAGATGATTCTAAAAGCCCAATAATTCTATCAGCATCACGAATAGCAGATATTTCAGCTGTTGTAACAACAATAGCTCTATCAGCCCCTGCTATCGCATTTTTAAATCCTTGCTCTATTCCAGCTGGACAGTCAATTAGAATATAGTCAAATTCTTCTTTTAGTTTTTTTGTTAATCTTCTCATTTGTTCTTCATTTACTGCACTTTTATCTCTTGTTTGAGCTGCTGGTAATAGGTATAGATCTTTAAATCTTTTGTCTTTTATAAGAGCTTGTCTTAACTTGCATTTTTCCTCGACAACATCAACAATATCATAAACAATTCTGTTTTCTAACCCCATGACAACATCAAGGTTTCTCAACCCAATATCTGTATCAATTAAAGCTACTTTCTTACCTTCTACTGCTAAACTTGCTCCTAAATTTGCTGTCGTTGTTGTTTTACCTACTCCGCCTTTACCAGATGTGATTACAATTACTTCTCCCATAATTATTTCCTCCTTAGGATTTGTGATGCTCAAATTTGATAACAATATAATATAACGAATTTGCTCAAAAGTCAATTAAGTTTTCATAAAAAAATAAATAATATGGAATATTCAAGGTAGTGCGAGCATATATATAAGATGGGGGGAGTTTATGGAAAAACTTAAAAATATGATGACTGAAAAAATAAAAAAACACAAATTTATAACATTTGTAATTAGCCTACTAGTAATATTTTCACTAGTAAATTTTTTCTTAATATATCAATTCATGGACATTTGCTCAAAAATATGATAAAATAGAGGAGTAATAATTGTAGAAAGAGTTGATATAAATATGAAAATAGCAAATAACTGGGATACATATAAAATATTAGACATGGCAGATGGGCAAAAACTAGAAAAATGGGGAGATATTATATTATCAAGACCAGACCCACAAATTATCTGGAAGCAAAAAAGTTTTCCAGAAAAATGGCAAAAGATAAATGCCGTATACCACAGGAGTAAAACTGGTGGTGGATCATGGGAATTCTATAAAAAAATGCCACAAAGTTGGCAAATTAAATACAAAAATCTTACATTTAATATAAAGCCAATGGGCTTTAAACATACTGGGTTATTTCCAGAACAAGCGGTAAATTGGGACTGGATGATTGAAACAATAAAAAAAGCACAAGAAAAAAGAAAAGAAAAAATTAAAGTTTTAAATCTATTTGCATATACTGGTGGAGCAACAGTGGCGTGCTTATCAGCAGGAGCTTCAGTTTGCCATGTGGATAGTTCAAAAGGAATGACAACTTGGGCAAAAGAAAATGTAACATCATCAGGGCTAGCAGATAAGCCAGTGCGTTTTATAGTTGATGATGTTATAAAATTTGTGAACAGAGAAATTAGGCGTGGAAACACTTATGATGCAGTTATAATGGACCCGCCATCTTATGGTAGAGGTGCAAAAGGGGAAGTATGGCAATTTGAAGATAATCTATATGATTTAGTAGAATTATGCACAAAAGTATTATCAAAAAACCCATTGTTTTTCTTAATAAATTCATATACAACAGGAATATCAAGCAAGGTTTTAGAAGACATTTTACAATTAACTGTAAATAAAAATTATCATGGAGAAATTGAATCAGGCGAAATAGGTTTACCAATGGAAAATTCAAAATTGATTTTACCTTGTGGTATTTATGCTCGTTGGAGCAAAGGATAAGAAAGGAACAAAAATGCAGGAATTAAATGTATTATATGAGGACAACCATATCATTGTAGTAGAAAAAATTGTTAATATACCATCACAATCTGATAAAACTGGCGATATAGATATGCTTACAATTGTCAAAGAATATATTAAAGAAAAATATCAAAAACCAGGAAATGTATATGTTGGGCTAGTCCATAGGCTAGACAGACCAGTTGGCGGAGTTATGGTTTTTGCAAAAACTTCAAAAGCAGCGAGCAGATTAAGCAATCAAGTAAGAGAAAAGACCATAAAAAAGCAATATTTAGCAGTTGTAGATGGAAAGTTTGAAAAAGATGAAGGAATTTTAGAAGATTATTTATATAAAGATGAAAGAAACAATATTAGCAAAGTTGTAAAACCAGACAAAAAAGGCTCAAAATATGCAAAATTACAATATCAAGTAATTGATTATAAACCAGATAAAAATTTAAGCCTAGTTAAAATAGATTTATACACAGGTAGGCACCATCAAATACGTTTACAATTAGCAAACAGTGGGCACAGCATTTTTGGAGACCAAAAATATGGAAGTCGCGGAAAGGGAAAGCAAATTGCTTTATGGGCATATCATTTAGAACTAGAACATCCAACAAGCAAAGAAAAGCTAAATTTCACGGTTTTCCCAGAAAACACAGGAACGTGGAAATGGAACTTTAATAAAATAATTATGTGAATTTTATAAAAATGTCAAAAAGTTTTATGAAATGTCGAATTAAAAAACATGCACAATAAATTCGATTATTCATAAAGCTTTTTTAAAATACATAAATATACATGGTAAAATCAAACTAGAAAAAGAGAAAGGAAACAAAAAAATGATTGATAAGTTTTGTAATTTTCTTTTAAATAGGATGAAAAAAGAAATGCCAGATATTGATGACGAAAAAGCAGAAATAATTTTTTATGGTTTGCAAAATATCATAGGCGAAATTCCGAAGATTTTTATCATGTTAGGTGTAGCATTTCTACTAGGAGAATTTAAATTGACACTAATTACTTTTCTAATTATTTTACCATATCGAACTTTTTCTGGTGGGTTCCACTTAAAAACACATATCGGATGTATGGTTACAAGTTGCTTAATGTACTGTGCACCAGCTATCTTAGCAAAATGCTTTGTTTTAAGCCAAACATTAAAACTTTTTATAATCTTTGCAATCTGGGTTTTTGGAATTATAATGATTAAACTATACGCACCAGCAGATACAGAAAACATACCAATATTAAGGAAAAAAGAGAGAAAGCAAAAACAAATTTTATCATACATAACACTAACAATTGCACTAGTTTTTGCAAGCATCATCTCAAACCCAGTAATTAGCAACATTATAATAATTGGATACTTTGTTCAAACATGCACAATAACTAGATTAGCATATAAGATTACAAATAATAAATATGGACATGAAGTTTATAATGCTTCAACAGTATCATGATAATACTATAAGGCATTAGCTAGCAATGCTTTGTATTATAAAAAATAGAAAAAGGGGGGATAACAATGCTAAAATTTTTATCAAAAGTAGCTGAAAAATATGCAAAAGCTACAAACGCTGCATGTGTTATACTATGCTTAATACATCAACCAAAAATGCCAGCAAGCCTTATCAAAAAGGACTAATATATTAACATCTACATATAACTCTAAGTTATTACGCAGTAATCCCAAAATTGAAAGAAGATATGAAAGCTCATATCTTCTTTTTTAAGTAAAGTAAATTTCTAGTTGTTGTTTAAACAATAATTCGGTTTTACTTGTATATAAATTTACATTATTATTTTGTGAAATAATTTTTCTAACTTCCCAAAGCCCAAGTCCAGTATGATTTTCTTTTTCAGTCATGCCTTTTTCAAAAATCGAATCTGTATTAACCAATTTATTTGAATAACTATTTTCTATTAAAATTATATTACGGCTATTTTTTGAATCTTTTCTAAACGAAATATTTATGACTTTTTCTTTACTCATTTCAGCGGCTTCTATTGCATTATCAAGCAAAATACCAAGAATTCTACCAAATTCATAAATTTTCATGTGTAGTTCATTTAAATCTAAAAGATAATAGATATTTACATCAATACCTTTTTCAGTTGCTTCATGATATTTAGAAGTCAATAGGTTGTATATTCCAGGGTTATTGATACTACTAGGGTTCAAAACATATAAATTATTCACTTTCGCACAATCTTGTTGTAATTGAACATAATAGCTTTTTAAACCTTCAATATCATCAGTATTAACATATCCGCCAATTGTAGTAACTATGTTATCAAAATCATGTTTAAAACCACGAACATTATCATGTAGAATTCGTAGAGTTTTGTTATATTCCTCTGCACTTTCCAACGCCTGTGCTGTTGACTTCAATTTTACAACTTTTGAAATACTATAAATACTTACAAAAAAATATAAAGATAACATTATAAAATTTGCAAAAGTATATGAAAGAGGGAACACATCTAAGTACTGCATAGTAATAACAACTTCAATCATGATATATGCTAAGGCAAACAATAAATTTAATATGATAAGAGACTTCGTTTTCTTATCTAATTCATCTAATAAATTTATATACCAATTTCTATGTTTAAATGTGAATATTAGAATAAAGACGACTGTATAAGTGAATAGAGATAGTGGAACTTTATAGAGAGCAATTGTTAGTAATTGTTCAGATGTAATATGAAGTAAAGTTATATAGGGATTGAAAAGCAAAGATTGCATGATTACAAAAAATATCGTAGGAAAAACTGTTGCGATAACAGATTTTAAAAAATTTATTTTCAAAACAAAATAAGTGATAACGAATAAAGTAATATAATTGAATAAAATATTAAAAGGTCTATCTAAAAAGAATAAAGAAATAATTGAAACAGCGGCAGTACCTAAAATATACGTAAATTTTCTTTTAGCTGTTACATCTAATTTAAATAAGTTACTAATAAAGTAAAAAATTAAAGCACTCTCGATAAAAGCCATCGGGATAGAAAATATCTTAACACATAATTCATTTGGAGTACAAATCGCTGCCCAAATGTTATTTAAGAATTCCATCATTTTTAAATACCTCCATTATTTCTCTTTTGTATTTTGGACCGATTTCACTAAAATCATTTTCTAAGAAGTATAATCTATTTTCAACGGGATCCACATTTGTAACATTATTTGTATTAACAATGTAAGACTTATGGCATCTAACAAAATTTGTAGGCAGGGCATCTTGAATTTTATTAAAAGAGCTGTAAACTTGATAATCTTTTGAAGGCGTGTGATAAATCAATTTCATACCATCTCTTTTAATGTAGTTTATTTGATTTTCATCAACAACCGTATTTTTATTATCAATTTTAATATATTTTTTTGGTAAACCCTGAATATCTTCAAACAATCTTACAATAGTTTCTTCTAGTCGTTCCGGCATCAAGGGTTTTGCAATATAATCAAAAGTTTTAAATTTGTAAGCAACCATTGCATATTCTAAATGAGCAGTAGTAAAAATGATATATGCGTGTTTATTCTTTTTTCTTACAGATTCTGCAATTTGTAAGCCAGTTTTTCCATATTTTAAATTTATATCAAGAATTAAGACATCTGTTTTATTATTATCCACATAATTTAAAATAGTGTCGAAATCATCAGACTTACAAGCGATTTTAGCGTCAAAATTATGCTTGATGAATATATTATCAAGCATTTTCTCCATTTTATCTAATATATGTAAGTTATCATCACAAATAACGAAATTTAACATGAATTTTCCTCCTTTGTAAAAACGAAAATGGAAAAAATATAAATTTTTTACCAAAATCATATTTAGTATAAATCAAAAAAAATTGATTGTCAATAGGAAACTTACAAACAATATTTGAACTCACAACGATAGTAGCAGTGAGCAAAACAGAGTAATACTATCAGCACCACAAGTAAAAAAATAATTGGAAAAAAATGTAAAAAATATGTCGTTTTTTGACATAATATTGGAGACATAAAAGCCCAAAAAAAATCATAAAATTTATAGAAGAATATTGTGCATGGGAGTTGATAAAATATGAAAGAAAAAATTAAAGTAATTACCATATTTGCAATAAGTATAATCATTTTTTCGATAAGTGTATTATCCACACAAAACAAAGAAATTCCAGTTACAGCTACTGCTGTTAATAATGAGAAAATAGAGTGGGGCATAAAGCGAAATAGTGAACACAAACAACCAGAATTAGGTGCAGATAGGCTAACAATGTTATCACAAAATAATGGAATAGCAATAGGTAATAAAGAAGCTAAAAAAATATATTTAACTTTTGACCAAGGCTATGAAGCAGGATATACATCTCAAATATTAGAAACATTAAAAGAAAACAATGTACCTGCAACTTTTTTCATTACAGCACACTACTTAAATACACAGCCAGACCTTGTAAAACAAATGATAGATGAAAAGCACATTGTAGCCAATCACACGTCAAGGCATAAATCAATGCCAGAAATAACTGATGAAGAAATAAGGGAAGAAATTTTAACTTTACATCAATCAGTATATGAAAAATTTAATTATGAAATGAAATATCTAAGACCGCCAAAGGGCGAGTTTAGTGAAAGAAGTTTAATCGCTACAAACAATTTAGGATATAAAACAGTTTTATGGTCATTTGCATATAAAGATTGGGAAGAAGATAATCAACCAAGCAAGGAAGAAGCAATCAGCAAAATCACAGAAAACTTTCATCCAGGAGAAATCATGTTACTTCATGGAAATTCAAAAACCAATTCAGAAATTTTATCAGAAGTAATTAAACGAGCAAGGAGCCAAGGATATGAGTTTTATTCACTAGATGAATTTGAAAAGTAAGGAGAAACGCGATGAAGAAAAATCATTTAACAAAAATAGATAAATTGTTAGAAATTCCAAAAGAGGTATATTCAAATGATGTAAAAATTACAATAGTTGGTTTTAATGAAGTGATTATAGAAAATTATCAAGCTATTCTAGAATACGAAGAATATTTTGTAAGAATAAAAACACAAACTGGAATTGTAAATTTAAACGGATATAGCTTTAACTTAGAAAATCTATCAAATGATGATATAAAAGTTACAGGCAAAATTGAAGGAATTGAACTTGAAAAATTATTGGAGGATGAGAATGCTAATTAGAATTTTAATGTGCTATATTTTTGGCTATATCCGAGTTTCAGTAGAAGGGTATTACATAGAAAAATTCATAAATGTATGTATGAATAAAAAGATTGTTATGTGGCATTTAAAAAGAAAACAAAATGTAAAACTATACTTTAACACGTCTATACAGCAGTTTAAAGAAATTTGCAAAATAGCTAAAAAAATGAGATGCCACATAAAAATTGAGAAAAAGAAAGGGATTCCATTTTTACTTTATCGCTATAAAAAGAGAAAAATATTTGCGGTAGTTTCAATACTAATTTTGATAACAATAATCTCATTATCAAATTTTGTTTGGAACATCGAGGTAGAAGAAGAAAATGGCGAAAACCTAGAAAATATATATGAAGACATATCAGACTCTGGGCTAAAAGTTGGCAAATTAAAGAACAATATAAATGTAAAAGAAATCATAAATCAAGTTAGACTTAAAAGACAAGACATTGCATGGATGGGTATTGAACTAAAAGGCACAAATGCTATTGTCCGTATCGTTAAAGCAGATAATAAGCCAGAAATCGTAAATGAGTCTGAATTTTGTAATATTGTATCAGATAAAGAGGGAATAATAACAAAAATCAATACACAAGATGGAACAGCAAATGTAAAAGTTGGAGACACAATAACCTACGGAACAGTGTTGATTAACGGTTGGTTAGAAGGAAAATACACAGGAATAAGATATGTGCACGCAAAGGGAGAAATTGAGGCAAAAGTTTGGCATACAAAAAATATTTTTATTCCATATAAAACTACGGAAACCCGAGAAACAGGCAATTCTGAAAATCACTATTCAATAAAATTTAATAATTTTGAAATAAATTTGTCAAAAAGGGTTTCAAAATTTAAAATTTATGATACAATAGTGTCAGAGAAAAAATTTAGATTGTTTTCAAATTTCTATTTACCAATTTCTATCAAGAAAACAACTAATAAAGAATTGATAAATGAAGAAAAAACTTACGAAAGAGAAGAAGCGAAAGACCTAGGGATACAGCAGTTAAGTGAAGAATTAGATAAAGAAATTGATGATAAAACTAAAATTGTAAATAAACATAGTAATACTTATGAAAAAGAAAATGGAATAGAAATCTATGTGACCTATGAAGTTTTAGAAAATGTAGGTACAAATGAAAAAATCGTATTTTGAAGGAGGAGAATGCAAATGGAAGAAAGAAGTTTAAGAATAACAGGGGCAGATACTAATTTTTTCAGCAAAATTACAAACACATTAACACGTATGTTAATACCAACAAAAATTGGAATTAACGGTATGTTTGTAGCAATGAAAAGAAATGCGATGATAAAAGCATATGAAAATTATGCAAAAAACAACACAGACGAACAAGAGAAAAAATTTGAAGAAGCATATACAACATATCTAGAAGCATTAGATAAATATATAATGGACTCAATTTATAAAAAAGTAAAAAATGGTACAGCATCAGAATTTGAAAAAGGTGCAATGTCAAAATATTATGAAGTAACAAGTTTAAAAGAAAAAGAATATGTAGAATATAAATATCGTAAACAAAAATATCTAATAGAGCTAGATTGGGAAGGAGTTCGCACAAGCGGAAAAGAAAAGAACATACAAAAATATACAGCATTTTATCTATATAAAATGGATTCACTATACAAAGCAATTTTGAAAAATTATTCTATTAAGCTAGCAGATGAAACAAATGTATATGACTCCGCAAAAGAGTGGATATACACTAAAATTTTCTATACACTAGAAGAATATGTTCAAAACATATTATCAATAAAAATTGAAAAATATCCAGATGAATTTAAAGGAATAGAAGCAGAATATCAAAGATTTCAAGGCTTTACAGTTGGCAAACTTGATACAAGAGATATAATAGAAAAAAATATGATTTTACTAGGAATCAGCAGAAAACTATTTACACACAGCATACCACTAATTGTAGCAGAACAATGCTATGAAAAATTACTAAAAGATGCAAGAACACTTTTGCAAGACACAAAAATCGCAAATAAGAGAGAAAGAGCATACTCAATGTTGATAAACCTATTAGAGGACTTTTATTCAAGGTTGTTAGCCACAAAGGTTTATTGGGAAGACTTGGGAGAAAGAGAAAAATTCAAGAAATTTTGGGACAAGTATCAAGAAATTTCAGCTCAAAAGGAAACAGATTTTGCTGAATATGTAAAACAAAAGGAAATTCTATTCATTAAAGAAGACTTAAAGAAAATACGCAATACAAAAGTAGATTATTCAAAACTAGAAAAATACTACAAGAGAAAATTGGTAGATTACTCAGCAATTCGTGAACTAAAAAATAGCTATAAATCTCCACAAAAATATGTAGGAAATATCAAAGAAATTGTCGATAAGGTGCGTGTATAATAATGTTCGAAATTGTATATAATGGAGTAGAGCCAAAAGAAGATTATGAAAAAATAATTGAAAAAGTATTAGAAAAATGTTATGAAGAAGAACATCTACAAGATAGCAAACTTATTATTACAATTACATTAACAACACCTGAATATATTCAAAAAATAAACAAAGAATATAGAAAAATAGATAGAGCTACTGATGTTCTATCTTTTCCTATGTTTGAAAAACAAGAAATAGACGAGAAAGTTAATGCCCAAAACTTTTTATATGAAGATATGCTTGGAGATATTGTAATATCAATAGAAAAAGTCGAAGAACAGGCAAAAGAATATGGACATAGCTTTGAAAGAGAACTAAGTTATATGGTAGTACATGGTTTTTATCATTTAATGGGATATGACCACATAGAAGCACAAGACAAAGAAGTCATGAGAGCAAAAGAAGAAACAATTTTAAAACAATTAGAAATAAATAGATAAAATATCAAACACAGAAAGGAAAGGTAGAGATGGAAAAAGGTGGTACAAAATTCCTAATTTGTATTTTAGTAGTACTTATTTTAGTTGCTGGTGGAGTGCTAGGCTACAAAATATTAAGGGACAAAAATAATGCACAAAATCAAACAGAAACACAAGCAGAAGAAGCAGATGAAGCACTTGTCACAGAAATAAAGCAGAAAGAAATCAAAACCTTCAAAGGAAATGACAGACCAGTTGCAATTATGTATGACAACCATAACCAAGCATGGCCACAAGCAGGTTTAAATAAAGCTTATCTAGTATATGAAATTATAGTAGAAGGTGGAGAAACCAGGCTAATGGCACTTTACAAGGGAGCAGATGTATCACTAATAGGACCTGTTAGAAGTGCAAGACATTACTTCTTAGATTATGCGATGGAAAATGATGCAATCTATGTTCATTTTGGATGGAGTCCACAAGCAGAAAGTGACATCAAGAAATATGCAATACATAATATAAATGGTATTTATGAAGATGGTTCAACATTTTGGCGTAGCAAAGAAAAATATGCTCCACACAATGCTGTAACAAGTATGAAAAATCTATTGCAATCTGCAAAAACAAAAGGATATAGAACAACATCAGAAAAAGAAAGTGTTTTAAAATATACAGCAGATGAAATCAACTTAGAAGATGCAAGAACAGCAACATCAATTACAATACCACATTCAGACCTTCAAACAGTAAAATATGAATATGACGAAGAGAATAAAGTGTATAAAAGATTTGCTAGAAATAAACAACAAACAGATTGGGAAACCTCAGAACCAATTATAACAAAAAATGTTATTATAACAAAATGTGATAACTACACTCTACAAGATACAGAAAATAAAGGAAGACAAGGACTAAAAAATATCGGAACTTTTGATGGATATTATTTAACAAATGGAAAAGTTATTGAGATAAAATGTATTAAAAATGCAAGAAATGAAAAGACGGTTTATCAAGACTTAGAAGGTAATGAAATACAAGTAAATGATGGAAATACATGGATAAACATTTGCCCAGTAAATGCGAATATTGTAATAGAACCAGCTATTCAAGAAACACCAGTTGAAAATACAGCAAATGTAAATGTATAGAAGAAAGGATGAGTATAAATGAATGTTTATGATACAGCAAATAGACTAGCACAAGAGATAAAAGCCTCAGAAGAATATGTTAATTTTAAAACAGCAAAAGATGCCATTAAATTAAACAGTGAATTAGATAGCAAAATAAAAGAATTTGATGTTGCACGTTATACTAGCCAATTGGAATCTATGCAAACAGGAAAAACAGATGAGGAAAAGATGAAAAAGGTACAAGAACTTTATACAGAACTAATAGAAGAGCCAGATGCCAAAAGATATTTTGAAGCTGAAACCAAATTTAATATTCTAGTAGCAGATGTCAATAAAATCATTGGAGAAGCAATTCGAGAGGTAATGGAATAAAGTTAAAGAGGAAAGGAATAAAGAGTGGAATTTGTAATAATTTTTATTATCAGTACCATATTATTAGCAATAACTGCTTGGATATTCGGAGTAAATATGAAAAAACTAAAAGAAATGACAAATATTAAAGAACTAGACGAAATTGCAGAAAAATATCCAAGCAATCTGCAAATGTGCCAAGATTATTTGAAAAAATTAAATAATACAAAAGTGAAAGTACAAGAAGATAACAATTCAGAAACAACAGTATATGTAGCACTTTCAGATAAAATTTTTATTGGAAATATGAAAGGAAGTTATGCAAGAATTCAAACTATTGCTCATGAGTGTTTACATACAATTCAAAATCGAAAGATTTTACTTTTTAATTTTATTTTTTCTAATATATATCTTTTATATTATGCAGTTATTGCAATTTTAGGCATTGCCAGAATAATTCCAAGCCCAATGACTTTTCTAACAATATTGTGTATTTTATCACTTGTATATTATTCAGTAAAAATGTATATAGAAAATGATGCAATGATAAAAGCAAGATTTTTGGCAAAAGATTATATGCAGGAAAAACAAATATCTACGCAAGAAGAAATTAACAAATTAGTAGAACAATATGATAAAGTTAATGACTTAGGAATTCGTGCGGTTCAATATAAAATACTTGCAGGAATTTTGCTCAAAATCGCAGTAATATCAATCATATTTTTGACTTTATAATAAAAAGCATAAAAAAGTTATAAAAAACTCTTGACAAAAATAAGAATATGATTTATAATCTATAATTGTCAAGAGAAAATGCAGGTGTAGTTCAATGGTAGAACCTCAGCCTTCCAAGCTGATGACGTGGGTTCGATTCCCACTACCTGCTCCAGAGATGAACCATACAATACATTGTATGGCTATTTTTTTAATATTAAAGATTTAAGGAGATTAAAAATGATTGATTTTAACCAAGCTTTAATTGCCTTCAAAAAGTATGTAAAAAATTATGATATAGAATATGGAAAAATTGAATTAAAAATAAGGCATACTTATGGTGTTGTCAATGCAAGCGAGTATATTGCAAAAAAATTGTCGTTGGATAAAGAAAATATAGAATTAGCAAAATTGATAGCATTATTACATGATATAGGAAGATTTGAACAAATAAAAAAATTCGATTGTTTTATAGACAATAACAATATTGACCACGCTATATTAGGAAATGAAATTTTATTTAAAAATAATCTTATTAGAAATTTTATAAAAGACACAAAATATGATAATATTATTTCTAAATCAATACTAAACCATAATAGATTGTCCATAGAAGATGGTTTGACTGATAAAGAACTATTACACGCTAAAATAATTAGAGATGCAGACAAAACAGATAATTTTAGAGTAAAAGCAACAGAAGGTTTTGAAAATATTATTGATAATTCAAGTAAGGAAATTTTAGAAAACGATACAATCTCAGATAATATATTTAAAAATTTTATGAATAGCGAAATAATTGTAAGAGAAGATAGAAAAACATATATGGATTTTTGGGTTTCTTACATAGCTTTTATATTTGATTTTAATTACAAAGCAGGTCTAGAATATATACAACAAATGAACTATATTGATAAAATAGTTAATAGATTAGACTACAAAAATGTAGACACAAAGCAGAAAATGGAAAAAATAAGAAACCATGCGTTACAATACATAGAAAGTAGATTAAACCAGTAGATATTTATCATCGTTTCCCATGGTTGCAAATTGACATTTTATGTAAAATATGGTATAATTAAAAGTGATAATTTGTAATACCCAAAAAAAACGAGAGGGGATAATGAGATGAGACTTTTGAATATGCTTAACGCACACAGGGATGCCATTGAGGATGGCTTCCATTGGTTCCGGGCAATGGCACGGCGAGTAGCCCGTTTCATCTGGCTGATGGCCGCTGTGGGGCTGCTGCTCAACGTAGTAGCGACATACGTCCCGGAATTCACGGAACGGTTCCCAGTGCTGTACGCATGGTTCGACGGATGGCTCCAGGTAGCGGAGTTTGTCGTGAGGACTGGTGTAACAGCAATCAATGCTCTGTTTACAGGGCATTGGATGCGGACTGCAAGTGAATTCAGTGGCGCCCTGGCAGAGGGCGTGAGTCAGTTTGTAGAGTGGTTGGGAACTGTACGTTTCTGACCAGAATTTGGGAGGACCTACCGGTAGACTACCGGTGGGTACCTTTTTTTGTGTATAAAATAAAAAAAACCACAAAAATGGTTGATATTTTTTAAAATTTAATATAAAATTTAAAGAGTTAAAGGAGGAAACTATGATTACCTTAAAAGATATATGCGAAAACGAAGAAATAAATGCCCTTATAAAAGGGGCACAAAAACAGCTAAATGCCTTAGGATACACTGAACACGGACATAGGCACATTTCTATTGTATCTAAACGTGCAGGAGATATTTTACAACAATTAGGGTATCCAGAAAGAACAATAGAATTAGCTCGAATAGCTGGATATTTGCATGACATTGGAAACTGTGTAAACAGAACTGACCATGCACAAAGTGGAGCAATACTTGCTTATGAAATTCTAAAAGACATGGGAATGCCAGTTGAAGAAAGAACAGAGATAACAATGGCAATAGGGAACCATGATGAAGAAACAGGAACAGCAGTTAGTGATATATCGGCAGCAATTATCTTAGCAGATAAATCAGATGCACACAGAGATAGAGTTTGCAACCCAAATTTAGGAACATTTGATATTCACGACAGAGTAAACTATGCGGTAACAAAATCTAGCCTTACACTAGACGCAGAAAAACGTATAATAACACTAGACCTAAAAATAGACACAGAAATTTGCCCGGTTTTAGACTACTTTGAAATATTTATGGCAAGAACAATGATGAGCAAATACGCTGCAAAATTTTTGAAAATATGGTTCTCATTAGTAATCAATGATACAAAATTATTATAAAGAAAGGATGAAAAACAATGAAAAAAGCAATCAAAATTCTAACAGTTATATTTGCCATAATATTAGTTAGCATGGTAAGTTTTGTAGGAATTTACACACAAAAGCAAAATCGTATGGAAAATATTATGAAAGACTATGAATATGCAATGGACTTAAAAGGAGCCAGAATAGTTGCTATTAAGCCAACAGAAGACACAGAAGAAATCATCAAAGATGCAGAAGGAAATGTAATAGAAGAAGAATTAACAGACGAAGAAATTACAGAAAAAGGATATACAAAAGAAACAATCAATAAAAACGAAGAATATTTAACAGCAGATAATTTTAAAAAAGCTAAAAAAATCGTAGAAAAACGTTTAGAGGGAATGGGAGTAGAAAACTACAACATTTCATTAAACGAACAAACTGGTGAAGTAAAAATAGAAATAGAAGAAAATAGTGTTACAAACGACATAATCAGTAACATCTATTCAGTAGGAAAATTTGAAATTGTTGATAGTGAAACAGAAGAAGTTTTACTAGATAATCAATACATTAAATCATCAGGAATTCTATATAGCTCTGAAACAGCAGGTACAGCAGTTATTTTACAAATTGAACTAAATAAAGAAGGAAGAACAAAGTTAGAAGAAATAACAAACACATATAAAACAATAGAAGAAAGTGAAGAAGAAACCACTGACACAGAAGAAAATGAAGAAACAGATACAGCAGAAGATGAAACAGCAGAAACACAAGAAAATGGAGAAGAAGCAACAGAGGAAACAGAAGATACAACAGAAGAAAACACCCAAAAGAAAGTATCAATAAATCTAGATGGACAAACACTTTACACAAACTCTTTTGACAAACCTATTGTTAATGGAACAATACAATTAACTGTTGGAAGTGCTTCAACAGATTCAAAAACAGTAAATGAATATGCAAAAACAGCAGCAGAAATCGCAACAATTTTAAATACTGAAAAATTACCAGTAGAATACGAAATAACAGGAAATGAATTCATTTATCCAGAAATAACAGAACAAACTTTACAATATGTTGTATATGCGATAATTGCTATATCAGTAGTTGCAATTATTTTCTTAGTTATAAAATGTAAATTCAGAGGACTTTTAGCAGGTATTTCTTTCATAGGATATGTAGCAGTTTACCTACTATTACTTCGTTATGCAAATGTCATAATTTCAATTGAAGGCATTTTTGCAATAGCAATGGCAATGGCAGTAAACTATATTGTATCATTAAAAATAGCAGAAGGAAAAGACAAAAAAGACTACTTAGCATTTATCTCAAAAATCATACCAATTCCAATTTTCAGTGTTATATTCAGCTTTATGGAATGGATTCCAATTGCAAGTTTTGGTATGACTCTATTTTGGGGACTAGTTTTAACAGCTGTTTTCAATTTAGGAATCACAAATCCTTTTGTTAGCATGGTAGAGAAAAAAGAAAGGAAGGATAAATAATGGAAAAATCAAAAAAAATTGCACTAATTATTCTAGCCATCATTTTGGTAATTATCATAGCTGGGTCAGCTGTAATATTTACAATAGGTTTCCAATTTGACTTACTTTACCAAGGTGGAAAAAGGATAGAAATCGATTTAGAAAAAACATTTGAAACAAAAGAAATAGAAGATATATGTAAAGAAATTTTAGGAAAAGACATCAAAGTTCAAACAGTTGAAGTATATAAACAAAGTGTAAGCATATTTGCAAAAGACATTACAGAAGAACAAAAAAATGACATCATCACAAAAATAAATGAAAAATACGGACTAGAAGTTGACGGGTCAGCATGTGAAATTATAGAAGTTGCACATACCAAACTACGTGATATATTAGAACCTTGCGCATTTCCACTTATAGTAGCAACAATAATTATTCTAATATATAGTGGAGTTAGATACATCAAAAAAACAAGTGCAGAAATTTTATTAGAAACAATAATTGTAAATCTATTAGGACAAGCACTTCTATTTAGTATTATGGCAATTACAAGAATTCCTATTGGAGAATTAACAATACCATTAGTATTAACAGTATATGTATTATCAAATGTATTTTGCACTACAAGAATTGAAACATATATTGCAAAAAATAAAACGGAGGAAGCATAAATGGGAAAAATCGTTTTATTGGATGAACTTACAATAAATCAAATAGCAGCAGGTGAGGTAATTGAAAGACCAGCATCTGTAATAAAAGAAATGGTAGAAAACTCAATTGATGCAGGTAGCACTATTATCACTGTTGAAATAAAAAATGGTGGAATTTCTTTCATTAAAGTAACAGATAATGGAAAAGGAATTGCACAAGATGATTTAGAAATAGCTTTTGAAAGACATGCAACAAGTAAAATTCGCTCAGCACAGGACTTAGACACAATCACATCAATGGGCTTCCGTGGAGAGGCTTTGGCGAGCATTGCAGCAATTAGCAATGTAGAATTGATTTCAAAAACTGAGGAACAAGAAACAGGCTATAAAATTGTTGTAGAAGCAGGTAATGTTTTAGAAAAAGAAGTAGCAGCATCACCTGTTGGAACTTCAATTACAGTTAAAAATCTATTTTTCAATACACCAGTAAGATATAAATTTTTAAAGAAAGATTATACAGAATCTGGATATATTGAAGATGTTATAACTCGAATAGCTTTAATTCATCCAGAAATAGCGATAAGACTTATAAATGCAGGAAAAACAGTTATACAAACAAATGGTAATGGAGATTTAAAATCTGTTATTTATAGCATTTATGGAAAAAACGTTGCCGAAAACTGTATGCCAGTATCATATACATATGAAGACGTGCAAGTCGAAGGCGTTGTGGGAAAACCAGAAATAGCAAGGTCAAATAGGTCAAACCAACTATTTTTTGTAAATCAAAGATATATAAAAGACAAAACCTTATCATCTGCTTCTGAACAAGCATATAAAGGAATGATACCATTAGGAAAATTTGGTTTTAGTATTTTAAATATAAAAATGGATCCATCAAAAGTTGATGTAAATGTTCATCCAGCAAAATTGGAAGTTAGATTTCAAGAAGAAAGCAAAATTTTCCAAGCAATTTTCCATGCAATAAAAGACACTTTATTGAAAAATGGGGACAATCAAGGACTATTTGGACTAAGAAAAACAGATGAACAAGAAATTGAACAATACACAGAACAAGAAAGCCAAATAAAAACAAATGTCCAAGAAGAAGTAGCAGAAATAAAAGAAGAAGTAGTTTTACCAGAAGAAAATGCACTAGAAAAAGAAGATGTACCAGAAGAAAAAGCAGAACAAGAGCAACCTCAATTAGAACAAGAAAACGAAGAAAAAGAAGACATGGAAAAAACACAAGTTATGAGAATAGGCAATCAAAAAGAAAGTGAAAAGCTACAAAAACCAGCAGAGCCAACCATCTTCGAAAAAATAATGAAATTAAAAAATATTCCAAACAGATTATATGACGTAAAAGCAGATGAAGAAGCAGAAAAGCCAGAACCAACAGAAGAACCTAAGACAGAAGAAAAACAAGAATATCAAGAAGAACCACAAAATCAAGATTTTCATGAAATGTATGAAAAACTATTTGGAAAAACAAAAAAGGCGGAAGAACCAAAGACTGAACAACAAGAAAATAAAGGAATTGACATCATAAAAGAAAACATTTCTGTATTTGATGGTGACGAAGAACTAAAAAAACAACCATATAAAGTAATAGGAATTGCATTTAATACATATATCATAATAGAAATGAACCATGATATATATATAATTGACCAACACGCTGCACATGAAAGAATTTTATATGAAAAAGTAAAGAAAAACTATTATGAAACAACAAACAAAGACTCACAAATGTTACTTCTTCCAGATGTAATAACTTTAACACATAAAGAAATGGACATAGCAAAAGAGAATTTTGAAATGTTCAAACAAGCAGGTTTTGAATTAGAAGAATTTGGAGATAACACTATTAAATTAACAGGAGTACCAACAATTTGTATAGATTTAAACACAAAAGAACTATTCCTTGAAACATTAGATGAAATTAACACAATAGCAAGAACTGCAAAACAAGAAAAAGAAGAAAAATTTATAGCAACTGTTGCATGCAAAGCAGCAGTAAAAGCAAATATGGCACTAACAACAGAAGAAATTCAAAGTCTAATGGACAAACTATTAGAATTACCAAACCCATTTAGTTGCCCACATGGCAGACCAACAGCAATTCAAATGAGCCAATATGATATAGAAAGAAAATTTGCAAGGAAATAAAGGAAGGATAGATAAAATGCCAATCGTCATAATGACAATTACAATAACGTTTTTGGTTTTAATTACATGGACATATCGTAGCTTAGGAGAAATGGAAACAAAAAAGAAAATCTTATGGATAATTGTTGAACTCGCAATAATTTTAATTGCAACATATATTACTTATTCAATATCAAGAAATGAAGTAGTTTATCCAAATGAAGAATCAAAAACATATATTCAAAATGTTCTAGTATTGCTATTTTCCGGAATAAACGGCTTATTCGTTATGCCTTTCGTAAGTAGAGGAGTAGAAGCCGCATATCAAGAAGACATGACAATAGACAAACTAATTAAAAGAATTATGCTAGGAATTGCAATTTTAGTTGTTTTACTATTCTTAGAATGTGGATATATGGCATCAACACAAAGCGGAATTCTTAGAGTTATGATGGCAAAATAAGGAGAAAAATATGAAAAAAGAGGATGTTATTGTAATTTGCGGACCAACTGCATCTGGTAAAACCGGGTTATCAATTGAACTTGCAAAGCAAATAAATGGTGAAATTGTTTCAAGTGATTCAATGCAAATCTATAAAGACATGGACATAGGTACAGCAAAACCAACAAAGGAAGAAATGCAGGGAATTAAACATTACTTAATAGATTGCGTTCCACCAACACAGAGATATAGTGTGGCAGATTATAAGAGAGAAGCAAAAAATGCAATTAGAGAGATTATAAAAAAAGGGAAAAAGCCAATTGTAGTTGGCGGAACAGGGCTATATATTGACAGCTTAATTTATGAAATAGAATATCCGGAAATAGAATTTGATGAAAATTTGCGAGAACAATTAGAAAAGCGAGTAGAAATTGAAGGCTTAGAAAAAATATATGAAGAAGCCAAACAAATTGACCCACAAGCAATAGAAAAAATAAGCAAAACAGATAAAAAAAGAATTTTGCGCATTTTAGAAATCTATTATGGAACAGGCAAAACCAAAACAGAACAAGAAATAATGTCAAGGCAAAACGAACCAGAATTTAATTACCATGTATATGCCATTTCTTGGGATAGAGAAGAACTATATAACAGAATCAACCTAAGAGTAAACATGATGATAGAACAAGGACTAATTGAAGAAGTAAAAAACATCCTAAAAAAATATAATGAATTTCCAACAGCCATGCAAGGGCTGGGATATAAAGAAGTAGTAGAATATTTAGACGGAAAAACCACAAAAGAAGAAATGATTGAAAAAATTAAGCAAGAAACAAGAAGATATGCTAAAAGGCAATTAACGTGGTTTAGAAAAAACAAAGAAACTATATGGCTGGATGCTAAAAACACAGTTCAAGAAAATATAGATACTATTTTAAAAAATATAAAATAGATAGGAGATGATACAAAAGATGCCAAAAGATAAGCCAAAAAACGATAGAAAAAAGCAAATTTCAAAAACTCTACTTTTTGCGCTAATCACAATAATTGTTGTGTATTTTTTGTATATCATTTTCCTATTAGTCAGAGAACCAACAGACATTTTTAGAGTAGAAGAAGGTAGGTTATATCTAGAAGAAACAAAAGTGGGCTACGTAATCAGAGATGAAGTAGTTGTAAAAGGAAACAACTATAAAAACGGTATGGAGCAAATCAAGAGCGAAGGCGAAAAAGCTTCGAAAAATGAAATCATATTTAGATATTATAGCAAAAATGAAGAAAGCTTAAAATCGCAAATATCAGAACTAGATGCAAAAATACAAGAAACTGTAAAAAGCCAAGAAGATTTATATTTACCAGACATAAACTTAATTGAAAGACAAATTGATAAAGAAATCGAAAAATTAAATAAAGTAACAGACGTCTCAAAACTTACAGAATATGAAAAACAAATTACTCAATTGATTGACAAAAAATCAAAAATTGTAGGAGAAAAAAGCCCATCTGGTTCATACTTAGAGCAATTAAATAATCAAAGAGCAGCCTTAGAAAAAGAACTAAACGAAGGCTCAGAAACAATCAAAGCACAAAAAAGTGGAATTGTATCATATAAAGTTGATGGCTTAGAAGATGTTTTAACACCTCAAAACTTTTCAGCATTAAATAAAGAATATTTAGAAAACTTAAATTTAAAAACAGGTAAACTCATTGCAACAAGTGATGAATGTGGAAAAATCATAGACAATTTTGAAGCATATATTGCAACAATTTCAGACAGCGAAGAAAGTAAAAAAGCAAAAGTAGGAGACAAAGTAAAAATTCGTTTATCAAATAACACAGAGATAAATGCAGAAATCACATACACCGCACAAGAAAATGAAGAAGAAACTTTGCTAGTATTAAAAATAGATAAAGAAATTGAAGAACTTTTGAACTATCGAAAAATATCTTTTGACTTAATCTGGTGGAGTTATAGTGGACTAAGAGTACCAAATCAATCAATAGTAGAAGAAAATGGACTTCATTATGTAATAAGAAATAGAGCAGGATATTTAAGCAAAATCTTAGTCAATGTTGAAGAACAAAACGAAAAATATGCAATTATAAGTAACTATACATCAGATGAATTAAAAGAACTAGGATATACTAGTGAACAGATTACAAACATGAGAAACATTAGTATTTATGATGAAATAGTACTTAAACCAGATCTGTCGAAAGTAAAATAATATTACAATAATATTACAAAAATATTAAAAAAGTATAACATTTGAAAAAAGTATTGACATTTTTTAAAAAAAATTAGATACTTATATCAAATAATACGAAGGAAATTTTTAGGAGGTTTTTTTATGTCAGCGTTAATGAACAAAGTTTGGGATTTTTTTGGAATGGACTCAGCAGAGCCAGAAGAGGAAGAATTTGATGAGGAGAACGTATATGGTTACCAAGAGGAACCAGAGGAAGAAGAAGTTGTAGAAGATAAAAAATTATTTGGTAGAAAAGGTAAAGTTGTTAGTATGCCACAAGCAGGTCAATCTGTAAAAATGGTTATTTCACAACCAACAACTTTTGAACAATCAGATGAAATATGTGCATTTCTAAAAGAAAGAAAATCTGTAATTGTTAATTTAGAATATGTAAATAAAGACATTGCAAGAAGAATTGTAGACTTTATTAGTGGTGGAGTTTATGCCTTAGATGGATATATTCAAAAAATATCAAACTCTATCTTTTTAGTGGCACCATCAAACTATGAAATTACAAATGAAATGGCAAGAGAAGAAATGAGAAGTAAACTTTCTGTTTCTTGGTTAAAAAACAATAATATCAATTAGTCATGTAGGAGGATAAAAATGATAACACCCTTAGACCTTGAAAATAAAAAATTTTCAAAACAAATGATGAATGGATATAGTGTAGAAGAAGTCGATGACTTTTTAGACGACTTAACCGTAGAATACACAAAGAATTACAAAGAAGTAACCGAACTACGTGCAAAAGTAGAAGAACTAAACAAAAGCTTAGTACAATACAAAAGCATGGAAGACACTTTGCAAAACACACTTGTTGTTGCACAAACAACAGCAGAAGAACTAAAAAATGTTGCAAAGAAAAAAGCAGACCAAATGATTGAAGAAGCCAAAGGCAATGTAAAAAAACAAGTTGATGAATTAGATACCCAAATAATGTTAAAACAAAAAGAATTCGATGATTTAAAAAGACAATTTGATATATATAGAAGAAAAATGGAATCACTAATAGTTTCACAAGGTGAATTATTGAAAGAGATAAATAAAAACGAAGACGAAGAATTATAAACAAAGGAAAAAAACAGTTGAAATTTTATATTTTGACTGCTTTTTTGTTGCAATAGAGGAAAAATATTACAAAACTGTTAAATGTATATTACATTTCCGTGAATTCTATTGACTTTATGCGAAAATACGATAAAATAATAACATAGGAGTAGTGGCTATGCGAATTATTGCAGGTAAAGCAAGGGGAACAAAAATAAATACACAAGAAGGCTTAGAAACAAGGCCAACACTTGATAGAGTCAGAGAAGCTTTATTTAGTAGTATACAGAACGAAGTTATTGATAGTATTTTTCTTGATTTATTTTCTGGGAGCGGAGCAGTTGGGCTTGAAGCAGCAAGCAGAGGAGCAGAAAAAGTTATACTATGTGATAAATCACATAAAGCAGCAGAAATCATCAAGAAAAATATTGAAAAAACACATTTAGGCGATAAAATCAACTTATATGAAAGTGACTACGAAAAATGTATAAAATCACTAGATGAAGCACCAGACATTATCTACCTTGACCCGCCTTATAAAACAGAATATGCTTTAAATGCAATCAAACTTTTATTAGAAAAAAAACTAGTAAAAGCTGAAACACTTATCATAGTTGAAACAGATAATATAGAAATAATAGATTCTCTACGAAATTTAGAAAAACTACAAATAGAAAAAACAAGAAAATATGGAAGGGCAAATTTAATTTTTTTAAGAAAGATTGCTTAAATTTGGAAAGGGGTAAAAACATGGAAATTTTTACACTATTAGATTCTTTGGAAGATTTATTAGAAAATGGCAGAAACTTACCATTTTCAGCAAAAACAATTGTAGACAAAGAAGAATTATTAGATTTAATTAAGGAAATTCGTATCAAACTTCCAGACGAGCTAAAACAAGCAAAATGGGTTAAAGAAGAAAGAGAAAGAATTTTAGTTGAAGCTCAAAAAGAAGCTGATGATATTGTTAAGGAAGCAGAAAACAGAATTATTGCAATGATTGACGAACATGAAATCACTAAAAAAGCTTATGACCAAAAAGCTGAAATTATTGAAACAGCAAACGAAATGTCTCGCGAAATCACAAAAGGCACAAAAGAATATGCTGACAACTTACTTGGAGATACAGAATCTGTTTTAACAAATACATTAGCAAAATTGGAAGAAAATATGAGTCAAGCCCTTAATTTAATGCAGCTTTCTATGGAAGAGAACATTAAAACAATACAAAATAGTAGAAAAGAGTTGAAATAGAGATGGCGAAAAAAAGAACATATAATCGAAAAAACAGCGGAAAAAGGACAGCAAAAAGAACAGCTAAAAAACAAGCAACAAGACTAGATATGGCAATTGTTATCTTGTTTATTTTAAGTATTCTTTCTGCTGTTTTAATATATACGAAATCAGGTATAGTTGGAGTAAAACTAACAGAAATATTAGGAGGAATAGTTGGAATTATCCGTTATGTAATTCCAGTAGGTATTTTTGCACTTGCAATAAAAATTGCATGTGAAGATAGCTATGAACTCACATACAAATTAGCACAATATGTAATCTTTCTAGTTACAATAGCCACACTAATGGCAACATTTCAAATTTCTGGTGGAGATTTAATTCCAACAAAAGAAATAACAGAAACAGTAAAAGACGCGTATAGCATTGGAACCACCGGTGTAGGTGGTGGAGCTGTTGGGGCAGCTATTGCTGTACCACTTGTAAAACTACTTGGAACTTTTGGAACAATTATTTTAAGCTTAGGTGTTGCAATATTACTAGCAGTATTCATGTTTGGAATTAGCATGAAAGACATCATCCAATCAACAGTAGAAAAATCAAGAGATAGAAAAGAAGAACGTAAGCAAATAAGATATGAAGCAAGGCAACAACAAAGAGCAGAACAAGCACAAAACAAGCAACTAACAAAACAAATAGAACAAGAAGCAATGGGAGACCAGATAAAAATCAACTTCGGTGGAAGAATTGTAGAAGAAAATACAAATAATAACTTGAAAAAATATGACCATAAAGATGATGACTTAGAGCCATTAGTGCCACAACAACAAGCTCAAACACCAGAAATAGTTGAAGTACAACCAGAAGTAACTGAAAATAATTTATTTAAACAAGAAGAAGAACAAAAAGAAGATAAAACAAAACAAGTATTACAACTAGAACACGCAGTAATTGTAGAAGACGAGAACTATGAATATCCATCAGTTGAACTATTGGCAAAACCAAAACAAAAAACACTAAAAGGTGGAGCAAAAGCATTAACAGATACAGCAGCAAAATTACAAAAAACCCTATACAGCTTTGGAGTTTCAGCAAAAGTAGAGCATGTTTCAGTAGGACCTGCAATAACACGTTATGAATTAAAACCAGCAGAGGGGGTTAGGGTTAGCAAAATTGCTAATCTAGCAGATGATATAGCATTAAACTTAGCAGCAGAAACAATTCGTATTGAAGCCCCAATCCCTGGAAAACAAGCAGTTGGAATTGAAGTGCCAAACAAAGAAAAACAAGCAGTTAATTTAAGAGAAGTTATTGAAAGCGATGAGTTCCAAGATAGTGAATCAAAGCTAACAGTAGCACTAGGTAGAGATGTTGCAGGTAGCATACAATTAGCAGATATTGCAAAAATGCCTCACGTTTTGATTGCTGGTTCAACAGGTTCTGGAAAGAGTGTATGTATCAACACAATCATAACAAGTATAATATACAAGAGCAAACCAAGTGAAGTAAAACTTGTTATGGTAGACCCAAAAGTTGTAGAACTTTCAGTGTATAACGGAATTCCACACCTACTTATACCAGTAGTTACAGACCCTAAAAAAGCTGCTGGTGCATTAGCATGGGCAGTCCAAGAAATGGATAACAGATATAATCTATTTGCTGAAAAAGGAGTAAGAGATTTAAAAGGATATAACAAAGCAATAGAAAAAGATGAAGGTGCAGGAAAACTCCCACAAATAGTTATAATTGTAGACGAGCTTGCAGATTTAATGATGGTAGCAGCAAAAGATGTAGAAGAATCAATATGCCGTTTAGCACAAAAAGCAAGAGCAGCTGGTATGCACTTAGTAATTGCAACACAAAGACCATCAGTAGATGTTATCACAGGTCTAATCAAAGCAAATGTGCCATCAAGAATAGCCTTTGCAGTATCTTCACAAGTAGATTCTAGAACAATCTTAGACAGCGTTGGAGCAGAAAAATTACTAGGAAAAGGAGATATGCTATTCTTCCCATCAGGAGCTCCAAAACCAGTCAGAGTTCAAGGAGCATTTGTATCAGATGAAGAAGTAGAGAATATAGTAGAATTTGTTAAACAAAATGGAACAGCAACATATAGTGAAGCTATCTTAGCAAGCATAGAAAACACAGATAAGCCAGATAAAGAAATTGCAGAAACAGCTGACGAGGACGATGGAACAGACGATTTACTTATGGATGCAATACAAACAGTTGTAGAAACTGGACAAGCATCAACATCATTTATCCAAAGAAGATTTAAAGTAGGATATGCAAGAGCAGGAAGAATTATAGATCAAATGGAAGAAAGAGGAGTAATTTCAGGTTACGAAAGAAACAAACCAAGAGAAGTTTTAATGACACTAGAAAAATTAGCAGAACTAAAAACGGGAACAAATGACGTTAAAGAACAAAAGGCATAAAAACCAAAAAATAACAGGAGATAAAAATGATAAGAGCAAGGTTAGAAGAAGAAGTTGAAGAATTAAATAGACTCTATGACATGGTTGAAGATGAATTGCCTGAATTTTTCGAATTTTTTGATATAGAATACACACAAGAATTGATGGATGGATTAGATGACGGAGATAATAGCATATTACAAGACATAATATCAAACATAGAGCAAAACCTCACGCTAGAAGAAAAAAACTATTTTTATGAACACATAGACATCAGATTATATCCATATTTACAAGATACAGAAAGAAAAATACAAAAACTACAATCAGACCCATACATAAATGACGATACAAAATCAGAAATTATAAAATCACTAGAAACAGATGAACAAAAACTACCATTTATAGACGAACTATGTGCATCAGATGATGTTAGTTATCCAGTAGTTACAGCAGTAGCCAGCTTGTCAGATGACAACATAAAAATGCAGTATATGGAAACATTAGTGCAAAAAAATGATAATCAGTATGACTACAACATAATACGCATTGTAAAAAGTATGCAAGATGATTCTCTAAAAATGGGAGTACTAGAAAAAGTAGATGATTTTCTACAAGCAGAAATAGTATCAACATTTAAAGATGATGAAAAAAAAATAGAACTTTTAGATGATCTTAAAGATTTAGGAAAATCAATAGTTATTTGCAGTTTACAATCAGATGAATTAAAAATAGAGCAACTAAAAACATTTGAGGGAACACAAAGATATGAGATAGTAAGAAGCCTAAGCAGCGATAAATTAAAACTAACTTTCTTACCTGAGTTTAATGATGAAGAAAAACGAGAAATTATCAAAACATTTAAAACAGATGAGGACAAAATAAAAGCGTTAGAAATGCAAAAAATTGAATATAGTCGAGCAATAATTATTGGAACATTAAAAGATGACGTAAAAAAAGTTGAACTTCTAGAAGGAATTAAGCAACGTCAAAGCAGGGATGAAATAATAACACATATAAGAAGTGAAGCAGGAAGAAAACTATTTCTAGAAATAGCACAAGATAACGAAGAAAAACAATTTATATTCAAACAATTTACAAGAGATGAAATGATTAGTTTCTTTTCTGAAAAAGACACACAACAAAAATATCCAGAGGTATATGGTGTATACAGAAAAATCTATGAAAATGCAGAACCTAGTAAAAAGCCAGAAGTAAAATACACTTCTTTTGGCTTACCACAAGAAATGACAATAGGCGCTGAAATAGAAGCAGAAGGAGAAAACAGCGAAATAATAAGACATGCAAAAACACTAAGAGACAACAAAGCAAAAAATGATGGCTCACTTACAGACGGAGTAGAAGTAATTACAGGAATTATGCACGACACACAAGAAGATGTAGCAAACATCTATGAAGTCGCGAACCTAATGCAAGACTTAGGTCTAACAACTTCTGAAAACTGTGGAGGGCATATCCATATTGGAGCAGATTATATAGAAACAAACGAACAATGGCAAGAATTACTTGAACTATGGGTAAACGCAGAAGAAGTTTTGTGCTTAATATCAAACAAACCAGGTGAATTACCAAGAGATGGTGTATATATTGAACCAATAGGATCAAAGTTTAAAGAAAGCAATATAACTAGCAAAAAAGATAATGACCTTTTCATAGAAGATGCTAAAAAAATACAAGACACCAGACGTACAACTTTAAATCTATTAAATGTACACCATGGAAAAAATACAATAGAATTCAGACTTTCAAATGGAACACTAGACCCTAATGTATGGATTGAAAATATACGACTATATGGAAGAATAGTGCAAAAAGCAAAAGAATTAGGAATAATAAAAGCTAAACAAAAGAATAAAGAAAAAATAACACCAGAAGAACAATCACAGTTACAACACCTTGGCATATTAAAATCACAAGCATCAAGTGAGCAAAAAATGGAAGCACTAATGCAAATACTTTTTGATGAAGAAGAAAGAAAAGTTTATGACGAAAGGTTTCAAGCAAACAATGAACTAGAAGGAAAACAAAAAAGAATTGAAGACCTAAGAAACTTATTCGGAGAATTAGATTTTGAACAAGTATATAACGAAACAGAAATAAAAACAGACATTATCCAAAACCTAATGTCGCAAGAAGAACCGATTGTAAGCCAGAAAGAGGAAGAAGGAAGGTAAAAAGGCATGAAACAAATCATAGTGGTAGAACATGGAGAAAAGTATCAATACAATAGAAAAAAAGAAATGGTTGAAGCATTTTTAGGAAAAGACTTTTATAACCTACCAGAAAATAAAAAATTGAATAGATTAAGACTAAAAACATATATGAATGCCTCATTGAATAGCACCGAAATTAGAGACCTCACCAAAGGCGATAAAGCAAGAAAAATAGACAAAAAGCAATATATAGTTTTAGATGAAGATACTTTTTTATTGTCACTTGCAAAAAATAACGACATTGCTCTGTATGAAAATGAACTAAGCGAAGAATTTACAAAAGGAATAGATAAATCAAACTTAGAAAGAATCGCGGAACACTATATCAGAGTAAATGATTGTGCAAACAAAATACTAGAAGATAAATTAGGTCCAGATAGAATAGAAACAGAAGAAGAAAAGGAAGAGATAAAAGATAATGAAGAAAGAATATAGAAAAGCATTATCAGAAGTTAATCAAATATTACTAAACACAGATGAAGAAGTGGTTGCTAAAATTCCAAAAAGATTTCAAGAATTTGTAAAAACTAATATGGATAAAGAACACAAAATTGAAATCAAAGAAGGAGAAAGCTTAATAGAACAAGACATCAGGCCAGAAACCAAGCAAATTTTAGCTTTGATTTACCGAGACTATATCTGTTCAAAAGAAAAAAGGAACGATTTAATAAATCAAGAAATTGAAAAAAGGAAAAAAAGAGAAGAAAGTTATGAAATAAATTTTCAACAAAACCAAAACAGAAAAGAAAGCATCGAAGAAAAGCTAGAAAACTCAGAAGAAAAAGCACTTATAAAACCAGAAGAAAAGTGGTATCAAAAGATAATCAATAAAATACTAAAAATTTTTAAAATAAAATAAATTATAGAAAGGAGAAGCGTTTTGCAAAAGAAAGCAGATAAATTATTAGAAAAAATTGTAAAAAAAGATTTTAATAATGAACTAGAAATAGTGCTTGAACAAAAGGAATTCTCAGAGGACGCAAAAAGCATTCTCCTTAATATATTATATAAAATAGAAACAGCGTATAAAGACATTGAAACTGTAAAACCAGATATATTTTCAAAAGACGAATATATCTTAAAGCTTATATGGACAATAAAACAACAATGTTCATCAATAAAACTAGTTCGAATGGATGATGAAAATTCTCGAATTCCAGAGCATGGCACATTTTTTATCGACAAAGAAAAAAAGGAAATAGAATGTTATCCAATTGAAAGAAAAATTTTATACGCTATTTGGAAAATGGGGAAAAAAGAGCGTATCATGAAAAGTAATAATTTTCTTATAGATACAGCTCTTTCTGATTTCTTAAACATAGGCAATGCAATAGACTTAGTAGAACCTCTACGCGATTTCAATGGCTATTCATGGAGCACACTATTTACAGAGCTAGAAAGCATAGAGCATTATTTAATATACCAAAATTTAAGAATGCTAGTAGGCAATAAATTTTTAACAGATTGGATATATCATCAAGAAAATTTAATTGACTATTACACATCATTAACAGAAAAACTAGGCAAAAAAGCAACTAAAGTTTTAAATACAATTGCAATATTAACAGAACTAAAATTCAACCCGGAAAAAATTAAAATATATGGGCAAGATAAAAAAAGAATAGAAACAGAACTAAACAACATGGAAGACAAAGAAAAATATACAGAAATGCTAACAAAAGAAAAATTAAGTCTTACAAAGAAAATCAGAAGAATTGACAAAGTTCTAAACAACAAAGACCTATTACAGCAAGAATATATTAAGAGAAATGAAGCTTTGCCATTAGAAGAGAAAATATTTAGCATGAAAGTATTATCAAACATCATGATAAAAGAAAGAGAAAATTTACAGCAAAAAATACAAGAATTAAATGATAACATGAACCCAAAGAACTTTATAGAACACAAAAAAGAAATAGAAAACCAATATCAATATTTTGCTCTATTAGATACGCAAGATATTGACAAACAAATACAAGAAAATTTAGTAAAATTTCAAAAAATATTCTTAGATGAATTCTCAAACCAAATAGACAATGTACAAACAAAGCAAGAAATTATCACAACAATATACAAAATGAGATATTATTTACAGCTACCAATTACAAGGGAAAAATCAATTTCAGAAGCGGTTCCAGAAAAATACTTACAACCAGTTGTGGAAAAGATGTTAAACAAAGCACGAGAATTAAAAGCAATTTCAAAAATCAGTAAAGATGAAAATATAGAATATAGAATATGGAGAAAAATTTTAACAGTAAGAGCAATAAAAATAGAAGATTTATCAATAAAAATTATCAAAGACAAACAGCAAAAACAATATATCTTACAGATTTTTGATGAAAATATTTTTGAAGAAAAAGTAGCAATTACTGATTTCCAAGAAAAAATTGATTTAAAACTAAACAAAAGAATACAAATTTTTCAATAACGAAAGGAAAGTGATAAGATGAAAATTACATTTTTAGGAGCAACCGAAACTGTTACAGGTTCAAATTACTTAGTAGAGGCAGCAGGAAAAAAATTTTTAGTAGACTGTGGACTATGGCAAGGAAAGGCAGAATATGAAGACCTAAATTTTCAAGAATTTGAATTTAACCCAACAGAGATTGACTTTATGCTATTAACACATGCACATATAGACCACTCAGGTAGAATTCCAAAACTATACAACGAAGGTTTTAGAAACAAAATCTATGCACACAAAGCAACATGTGATTTATGTGCTTTAATGCTTCCAGATAGTGGTCATATTCAAGAAATGGAAAGTGAATGGAAGAACAGAAAAAGAATGCGTAAAGGCGAAAAACCACGTGACCCAATATACACAGCAGAAGATGCAGTCAAATCTTTACAGATTTTTGAACCAGTAAAATATGATGAGATAATAGACATCACAGAAAATATCCATGTACGTTTTAATGATGCAGGGCACATGTTAGGGTCAAGCATAATCGAACTATGGGTAGATGAAGACGGAAAAACCACAAAAACCGTATTTACAGGTGACTTAGGTAATAATGATATACCATTACTTAGTTCGCCAACAATGATAGACTCCGCTGATTACCTAATTATGGAATCAACTTATGGAAGCAGATTACACATAAGAAATGATGAGAAAGCAGAACTATTTTTAAAAATAGTTTCAGAAACCTTGGACAAACAAGGAACAGTAGTAATTCCATCATTTGCAGTTGGAAGAACCCAAGAAATTTTATATGAAATCAATAAACTAAAAGACATCAGAAAAGATGAAGAATTTCAAAAACAATATCAAACTTTAATGAAAGCACCAGTTTTTGTGGATAGCCCATTAGCAATATCTGCAACAGAAGTGTTTAGAGAAAATATGGACTTATTTGACGAAGAAACACAAGCAGAAATGCAAAAAGGAGACAACCCACTAGAATTCCCAGGTTTGCAATTCACAATGACAACAGAGGAGTCAAAAGCACTAAATGAGGACCCAAAACCATGTATCATCATATCAGCAAGTGGTATGTGCGAAGTAGGAAGAATAAAACATCATCTAAAACACAACTTATGGAACCCAAACAGCACAATATTATTTGTAGGTTACCAAGCACCAGGAACATTAGGTTATAATATTGTAAATGGGGCTAAAAATGTAAAAATATTCGGAGAAGACATTGCCGTAAATGCTCGTATAGAATATATAGAAGGATATTCAGGACATGCTGACCAAGAAGGACTTATGAACTTTGTATATTCATTCCACGACAAGCCAAAGCACATATTCTTAGTACATGGGGAAGAGGAGTCAAAAGAAATTCTAAAAGGAAAAATCGAAGAAGGAACTCAATTACCAGTAACAATTCCAGAATTCGGAGAAATCTTTGAACTAAACGAAGAAATCGCAAAAACCGGAAAAATTGAACGTAGAATTCCGGAAATGACTTTAAAACGCGAAGTAATAAACAGATTAGAAAAACTAAAAGAAGAAATCAAGGATATGGAAAACTATGTGCGTGAAGATATTACAAACACAGAAATCAAAGATGAGGATGTATTTAGAATAAACGAAAAAATGAAATCATTAGAAAAACAAATTTTAAATATAGTAGAGGGTTAATAAAAAATGGAAAACAAATACTTAAATGATGCAATAATTGGAAATAAAAGTATGTTAGTAACTTTCACAGAAAAGGGCGAATTGCAAAGGCTATATTTCCCAAGCAGAGATCAAAAGCAATATATAGACTTTTTTCACACAGGAGTTAAAGTAAATAGTTCAGATGTAATATATTTACATGATGATGTAAACAACACATATAAGCAATATTACGACACAGATACAAACATTTTAAACACAGAAATTACTAACACATATTTTAATTTAAAAATGTTACAAACAGATTATGTGCTATTAAAAGAAGACGTACTTGTAAAAAAATATACATTTATGAATGAATCTACAATAGACTTGAAACTACAATTCTATATATATTCAGGCTTTGCAACAGATTTAAACAACATGACAAGTTGCAAAATAATAGATGGAGGCATGTTGCATTATGCTCATGATTATACAATAGCAACTTTTGCAAAAGGATATAATGTAGAAAAACATCAAATACATGGTAGCAAAGATACAATTAAAAGGGGAGAGATATATGACAAAGACTATATCGGAATGTCCCCAGAAGGCAGTATTTGCTATAACATTGGAAACTTACAACCAGGCGAAAAACAAGAAATATATATTTTATGCACTATTGGAGAAAATGCAAATATTTCAAAAGTTGAAGATGAAATTGAAAGACTAAAAAGAATAGACTATGCAAAAGAATATAACAATGTAAAAACATATTGGAGAAAATATGTTAAAGACCATAATGGTTTAAATTTAAAAGAACCAAAAAATATATCAGAAGAAAAAGTATTTGAAATTTATAAACGCAGTATATTATTATTCCCATTGTTAACAAACCAAGAAACAGGTGGAGTAATAGCTGCCCCAGAAGTAGATGAAAATTTAACACAATGTGGAAGATATGCTTATTGTTGGCCACGTGATGCAGTATTTATCACAAAAGCAATGGACATTTTAAAAATGGAAAAAGAAACCGAAAAATTCTATAAAGTATTTTGCAAAAAAACACAAAGCAAAAATGGAATGTGGGAACAACGCTTTTTCTCAGACGGCAAATTGGCACCATGTTGGGGCTATCAAGTAGACGAAACAGCAAGTGTAGTATATGGAGCATATCAACATTATTTAGTTACCAAAAATGAAAAATTTTTAAAAGAAACTTTGCCAATGTGCGAAAGAGCAATAGACTTCTTAAAAAGATATGTAAAAGATTGGTTAGAAAAAGATGAAAATACAGAACATAAAATACACATCAGCTATGACTTATGGGAAATGCACGAAGGAGTACATTTATATTCATTAGCAAGTATCTTTTCAGCATTTGAAGCAATCTTAGAAATATACCGTATTTTAGGAAAAAATGTATCAGACTTCGAGCACAACCGTCTGAAAGAAGAAAAAATAGAAAAGAATAAAAGAGAAATTGAAAGAGAACTAAATGTAATTAAGCAATATATAAACAATCATCTATTTGATACAGAGAAGAAATGTTATGTACGAAATGAAGAAGACAAAAAAATGGACATCAGTTTACTAGGAGCAGTAGTACCTTTTAAAGTTCTAAGACCAAAAGAGAAAAAAGTACAAAACACAGTGGAAAGAATAAATATGTGTTTAAGAACATATACAGGTGGTTACCAAAGGTTTGAACAAGACCATTATAGAGATGGGGCACCATGGACAATAGCAAACTTATGGATGGCACTATATTACCTAGAAGCGGGAGAAAAGAGAAAAGCAAGAGAAACATTTGAATTTGTTATAAAAACAGTCGGAAAGCATTATTTCTTAGGTGAGCAAATAGATAACAGCACACTAAAACCTAACTGGGTAGTAGGGCTAGGCTGGTCACACGCAATGTTTATTCTTGTACTAGAAAAATTTCTAAGAAAATAGTATAGAAAAAACTTGCAAAGTATTATTTTTTGATATAAAATGGTATTGCCCAAAGAAAAAACGGGCAAAATAAAAACAGCCGAAAAGGCAAGGATAAGGAGGAAATATCATGTCAATTAAATTAGGAATTAACGGATTCGGAAGAATAGGAAATTTATCATTTCAAGTAGCACTAGAAAGAGAGGGAGTTGAAGTAGTAGCAATAAATGACCCTTTCATTGCAGCAGATTATATGGCTTATATGACAAAATATGATACTGTACATGGAAAATTTGCAGGAGAAGTATATGAAAAAGATGGAAATCTAGTTGTAAATGGAAAAGAAATAAAAGTGTATAACGAAATGGACCCACACAATATACCATGGGGAGAATTAGGAGTAGAATATGTTCTAGAATGTTCAGGTGTATTTACAACATTGGAAAAAGCCCAAGCACATATTGATGCAGGAGCAAAACAAGTTGTAATCAGCGCACCTTCAAAAGATGCACCAATGTTTGTTATGGGAGTAAATCATACAGAATACAAACCAGAAATGAACATTGTATCAAACGCTTCATGCACAACTAACTGTTTAGCACCTTTGGCAAAAGTAATAAATGACAACTTTGGAATTAAAGAAGGCTTAATGACAACAGTACACAGCACAACAGCTACACAAAAAACAGTTGATGGAGCATCTAAAAAAGATTGGAGAGGTGGTAGGGCAGCAGCTGCTAATATAATTCCATCATCAACAGGAGCAGCAAAAGCAGTAGGAAAAGTAATACCATCACTAAATGGAAAATTAACAGGTATGGCATTTAGAGTACCAACAGTTGACGTATCAGTAGTAGACCTAACATGCAACTTAGAAAAACCAACTACTTATGAAGAAATTTGTGCAGTAATGAAAAGAGCATCAGAAAATGAAATGAAAGGAATTGTAGAATATACAGAAGAACCAGTTGTATCATCAGATTTCATACATGATAGCCACACATCAATTTTTGATGCAACAGCAGGAATAATGCTTACAGATACTTTCGTAAAACTAGTAGCATGGTATGACAACGAATGGGGATATTCAAATAAATTAGTAGACTTGGCATGCTATATTGCAACAAAAAAACAATAAAAAGGGTGATATAATATGCAAAAAAAACAAGAAAAAGGTTCAATAACTGTTCTCGTATTAGCAAGTATTATGCTTATTTTAATAGTTCTTGTTAATATATATGTAGCATCATCAAATAAAAATAGAAGTGGAAGAGAAGCATTTAGAAAAATTCAAGATGCCTATAACATGACAGATGCGGAAATGCAGTTAGAATATGAAAATATCGTTGCGCAACAAACCTAATAAAAATCAAAAAGAATACTTGAAAAGTATTCTTTTTTGGTATAAAATAGTATTGTCCAAAATAATTAGTAAATAATATAACTAAGAAGGGAAGGATAATTATGAGTAAAAAAACTGTAAGAGATATTGATTTAAAAGGGAAAAAAGTTTTTGTAAGATGTGACTTCAATGTACCAATGGACGAAAATCAAAACATTACAAACAACACAAGAATAGTAGCAGCATTAC
The DNA here is from genome assembly GCA_947594935.1 of uncultured Clostridia bacterium. GTDB lineage: Bacteria > Bacillota > Clostridia > TANB77 > CAG-508 > CAG-269. The sequence goes on from CANQEM010000009.1 coordinate 50,811, forward strand.
CAACAATTAAATATTTGTTAGAACAAAACTGCAAAATTATTTTAGCATCACACTTAGGTAGACCAAAGGGAGAATTCAAACCAGAATTTTCTTTGAAGCCAGTTGCAAAAGAATTATCAAAACTTTTGGACAAAGACATCATAATGGCAAATGACGTAATAGGGGAAGACGCAACTGAAAAAGCTAAAAACTTAAAAGAAGGAGAAATTTTACTATTAGAAAATGTAAGATTTCACAATGAAGAAACAGAAAATGATCCAGAATTTTCTAAAAAACTAGCATCTATGGCAGAAATATTTGTAAATGACGCTTTTGGAACAGCACACAGAGCACACAGCTCTACAACTGGAATAGCAAGCTATCTTCCAGCAGTATCTGGCTTTTTAATTGAAAAAGAATTAAAATTCTTAGGAAGCAGTGTAGAAAACCCAGAAAGACCATTTGTTGCAATTCTAGGTGGAGCAAAAGTTTCAGATAAAATAGGAATAATCGATAATCTATTAGAAAAAGTAGATACCTTAATAATTGGTGGAGGAATGGCATATACATTTTTCAAAGCGCAAGGCTATGAAGTAGGAAATTCAATTTGTGAATTAGACAAATTAGAATTAGCAACACATCTAATGGAAAAAGCAAAGGAAAAAGGCGTAAAATTCTTATTACCAATTGACACAAAAATTGCAAAAGAAGCAAGTGAAGAGGCAGAAAGCAAAACTGTAAAATGCACAGAAATTCCAGCAGAGTGGGAAGGCTTTGACATAGGTGAAGAATCAATAAAAGAATTTAAAGAAGAAATAAAAAATGCAAAAACAATAATATGGAATGGACCACTAGGACTATTTGAAGTTAGTCAATTTGCTGTTGGAACAAACGAAATAGCAAAAGCAGTTGCAGAAACAGGGGCAACAACAATAATAGGTGGTGGAGATTCAATATCAGCAATCAAAAAAGCAGGAGTAGAAGATAAGATAACACATATTTCTACTGGTGGGGGAGCATCATTAGAATTCTTAGAAGGCAAGAAACTTCCAGGAATTGAAGCTCTAATGGATAAATAATAATTTGGAAAGGAAAGAATTATATGAGAAAAAAAGTTATAGCAGGAAATTGGAAGATGAATTTACTTCCAAATGAAGCAATAGCATACATTGACACACTAGACCCACTTGTTGCAGATACAGAAAATGAAGTAGTTTTATTTGTGCCATACACAGACCTATTTTATAGCCTGTTACAAATACAAAACACAAACATCAAAATAGGTGCGCAAAACATGCACTTTGCAGAAAAAGGAGCTTACACAGGAGAAATATCAGCACAAATGTTAAAATCAATAAATGTAGACTATGTATTGATTGGACATTCAGAAAGAAGACAATATTTCAATGAAACAGATGAAACAGTTAACAAAAAAGTAAAAACAGCACTTGAAAATGAAATAAAACCAGTTATATGTGTTGGCGAAACCTTAGAGCAAAGGGAAAAAGGCGAAACAGAAGAAATAATCACTACACAAATAGAAAAGGCACTAGAAGGAATCAAACCAGAACAAATGAAAGATGTAATGGTTGCGTATGAGCCAATATGGGCAATAGGAACAGGCAAAACAGCCACAAGTGAAGATGCAAATAATGCAATAAAAGCAATTCGCAACAAAATTTGTCAAATCTATGGACAAAATGTAGCAGAAAGCATTATAATACAATATGGCGGTAGTGTAAAATCTACTAATTGTAAAGAACTATTTACCATGTCAGATATAGATGGAGGCTTAGTTGGTGGAGCAAGCTTAGACCCACACGAATTTGCCAAAATCGTAAATTACGATAAATAGCGGAAGAAAAATAAACAGAAAAAAGGATGGTTAAGATGAAGAACAAAGTAACAATGCTAATGATATTAGATGGTTTTGGAGACAATCCAAACAAAGATGGAAATGCAATCAAATTAGCCAAAACACCTAATATTGATGAACTAATGAAAAAGTACCCACATACAGATATTTATACAAGTGGATTACATGTAGGGTTACCAGAAGGACAAATGGGAAATTCCGAAGTTGGACATACAAACATAGGAGCAGGCAGAATAGTTTATCAAGAATTAACAAGAATTACAAAATCAATTGAAGAAGGTGAATTCTTTACAAACCAAGAATTTATCAATGCAATTGATAACTGTAAGAAAAATCATTCAAAATTGCATATCTTAGGGCTAGTATCAGATGGTGGCGTACATAGCCATATTCGTCATCTATATGGACTATTAGAAATGACAAAAAGAAGAGATTTCGAAGATGTATATGTTCACTGCTTCTTAGATGGTAGAGACACACCACCAGCATCTGGCGAAAGCTATATTATGCAGTTACAAGAAAAAATGAAAGAAAAAGAAGTTGGAAAAATTGCTACAATCTCAGGAAGATTCTATGCAATGGATAGAGATAAAAGATGGCAAAGAATTCAAAAATGCTATGATGCAATGGTAAAAGGAGAGGGAATAAAAGCAACTTCTCCAATCAAAGCTATTGAAGATTCTTATCAAAAAGAAGTATTTGATGAATTTATTGAGCCAACTGTAATTTGCAATGGGGAAAACCCAGTTGCAACAATTGAAAGTGGAGATTCAGTAATATTCTTCAATTTCAGACCAGATAGAGCAAGAGAAATTACGAGAGCAATAGTTGATAAAAGTTTTACAGAATTTGAAACAAAACCACTAGACGTATATTATGTTTGCTTTACAAACTATGATGAAACAATGCCAAATGTAAAAATCGCCTTCAAAAAAGAACTATTAAAAAATACTTTTGGAGAAGTTGTTAGTCAAAACAAATTAACACAATTAAGAATTGCCGAAACAGAAAAATATGCACATGTCACATTTTTCTTTAATGGTGGGGAAGAAAAGCAATATGAAGGGGAAGATAGAATACTAGTTCCATCACCAAAGGTAGAAACTTACGATATGAAGCCAGAAATGAGTGCTTATGAAGTAACAGAAAAAGTCGTAGAAGCATTAGAAAACGATAAATATGATGTAGTTATATTAAACTTTGCAAATACTGATATGGTTGGACATACAGGAAGCTTGGAAGCAGCAATCAAAGCAGTAGAAGCGGTTGATGAATGTGTTGGCAAAATATCAAAAGTAATTGAAGAAAAGCAAGGCAATTTAATCATCACAGCAGACCATGGAAATGCAGAGCAAATGGTTGACTACAAAACTGGGGAACCTCACACAGCACACACAACAAACCCAGTACCAATCATATTAGTAACAGATAATAAACAATACAAATTAAAAGAAAATGGAAAACTAGCAGATTTAGCACCAACAATGTTAGACTTAATGGGAATTAAAAAGCCAAAAGAAATGACAGGCGAAAGTCTACTAGAAAAATAAAAAATAGAAGAGGTAATTATGTTAAAACATACACAAAAAATCAAAGAATTGTATGAAGACATTCAAAAAACCATCTTTTATATGATACCTGAAAAATGGGAAAGTCTTTATTTATATTCTTCAATTATTGAAGAGAAGGACCAAAACGAGGCTGGTGAATTATTTTTCTACTATATTCCAAAAGGAATATTAAGAAAAAAGCCAGTCAATGTTTATGAAATACCTTCAAAATTTAATATTGATGAAGCACAATACCTAAAACTAGTAGAAAATCTATATGCAAAAATAAAAATATTGCACAAAGAATTCAAAAAACTAGAGTTAGGGCAAACATGGACTAATGTAACTATGATAATAGAAAACCTAAGATTTCTAGTAGAATATAATTATGAGGACTTAACTCAATCTCCATTATCTAGCTACGAAAGGCATGTGATATGGAGATGTAAGTATCTAGGAATTGGAATAGAACAGCTAAGCAAAGATGAAAAAGAAATTTTAAAAAGGTATGCAACAGGACCAAAACTTTTAAGTAGAACAGAAAGATATGACTCAGGAATTTATATAAAAGACATAGAAAATATAGTAGATTATGACACACAAAAATTACAAAATTAGTTATCAATTTTAGGAAGAAATTCCTATGCAATAAATAGAAAGGAGCAAAAAAAATGATTTATTCAAAAGAATTAGAAGAAATGTGTAAAGTAGCAAAAGGGGTAGACCATGGTCCAGCACCAATTCCAGAAGAAGGAAAATGGGTAAAAGCAAAAGAAATAAAAGACATATCAGGTCTAACTCATGGAATAGGTTGGTGTGCACCACAGCAAGGAGCATGTAAATTAACCTTAAATGTAAAAGATGGAGTTATCCAAGAAGCATTGATTGAAACAATCGGATGTTCTGGTATGACACACTCAGCAGCTATGGCAGCAGAAATTTTAACAGGAAAAACAATATTAGAAGCTTTAAACACAGACTTAGTTTGTGATGCTATAAATACTGCAATGAGAGAACTATTCTTACAAATTGTATATGGAAGAACACAAACAGCCTTTTCAGAGGGAGGTCTACCAGTAGGAGCAGGGCTAGAAGACCTAGGAAAAGGACACACAAGCCAAGTAGGAACAATTTATTCAAGCTCACTAAAAGGACCAAGATACTTGAATTTAACAGAAGGTTACATAGTAGAATTAGGTCTTGACAAAGATGACCAAATTATTGGATACAAATATGTACATCTTGGAAAAATGATGGAAAACATCAAAAAAGGAATAGATCCAAAAGAAGCAATTGAAAAAGCATCAGGTACTTATGGTAGATTTGATGAAGCGGTTAAAAAAATTGACCCAAGAAAAGAATAAGAATAATTAGGAGGTAAGAAAATGGCAGTAACATTTGAAAGTTATGAAAGAAGAATAGACCAAATTAAACCAGTAATGGAAAAATACGGAATAAAAGATTTTGAAGACGCATTAAAAATATGCACAGATAAAGGTTTTAACCCTTATGAAATCGTTAAAGGAGTACAACCAATATGCTTTGAAAATGCAGCATGGGCATACACACTTGGTGCAGCAATTGCAATAAAAAAAGGATGCACAAAAGCAGCAGATGCAGCAAAAGCAATAGGAGAAGGTTTACAAGCTTTTTGTATACCAGGTTCAGTTGCAGATGATAGAAAAGTAGGCTTAGGTCATGGAAACTTAGCATCAATGCTATTATCAGAGGATACAAAATGTTTTGCATTTTTAGCAGGACATGAAAGCTTTGCAGCAGCAGAAGGAGCTATTGGTATTGCAAAATCAGCTAACAAAGTTAGAAAAGAACCATTAAGAGTAATCTTAAATGGACTTGGAAAAGACGCAGCACAAGTAATTTCTAGAATTAACGGATTTACTTATGTAAAAACAGAATTTGACTTTTTCACAGGCAAGGTAAAAGTTGTGGAAGAAATACCTTATTCAGATGGAGAAAGAGCAAAAGTAAAATGCTATGGCGCAAATGACGTAAGAGAAGGTGTTGCAATTATGTGGATGGAAGATGTAGATGTTTCAATTACAGGTAACTCTACAAACCCAACAAGATTCCAACATCCAGTTGCTGGTACATACAAGAAAGAAAGAACAGAAGCAGGTAAAAAATATTTCTCAGTTGCATCAGGTGGTGGAACAGGTAGAACATTACATCCAGACAATATGGCTGCTGGACCAGCTTCTTATGGTATGACAGATACAATGGGAAGAATGCACTCAGATGCACAATTCGCTGGAAGTTCATCAGTACCAGCACATGTTGAAATGATGGGACTAATCGGAATGGGTAACAACCCAATGGTAGGAGCATCAGTAGCAGTAGCAGTAGCAGTCGAAGAAGCAATGAAATAG
>CANQEM010000010.1 GCA_947594935.1 uncultured Clostridia bacterium
ATTATTAGTAAATATACATTGTCAATAATGGTAGAAAAACATTTAAAATATCCTGATCCAAATGGATGGACAGAAAACGCTAATAAAGCTAAAAGAATAGGAGATATTAATGTTAATAAGTTTTCTCCATATTCAAAAAATCCTAAAATTGCAAAAGTATTTAAAGAAATCGGTCTAGCAGATGAATTGGGTTCAGGTGTAAGAAATATAGTAAAATATACAAAAATATATTCTGATGGGGAACCTACTTTCGAAGAAAATGATATTTTTACAACAACTATCCCATTGAAAAAGACAATTAATGTATCTGAAAAAAATAGTATTGAAAATTCAAAAGGTCAAGATGAACTTTTGAATGACCCTTTGAATGAACTTTTGGATGATATACAAAACAAAATTTAATTATAATGGAGATAAACTAATAAAATATGATTAAAAAGAATATTAAAAATATTTGCAAAATGGTTTAGAATAATAAGTAGAGGTAAAAATCATATTTGTGCATTATGTTATACACCTATTAGCAAATAAAAAGGAGCTGATATATGTGAATTTAAGAGAGCAAATTAAAGAATATAAACCATATAACGAACAAGAAGAAAAAGACAAAGAAATGATGCTAAAATATATAGATACTTTTGAAGATGTTTTAACAAGAGAAAATGAGATGTGTCATTTTACCGCATCAAACTGGATTGTAAATAAAGATAGAACAAAAGTAATAATGATATATCATAATATTTATAAATCATGGGCATGGACTGGAGGACATGCTGACGGAGATAGTGATTTACTACATGTTGCTTTAAAAGAAGCAAATGAAGAAACAGGATTATCTAATTTAAAAGTTTTAAGTGATGGTATTTTTGGAATACAAATACTAACAGTAGATAGTCATATAAAAAGAGGAAAATTTGTATCATCTCATTTACATTTAGATTGTTGTTTTTTATTAGAGGCAGATGAAAATGAAAAACTAAGAATTAAAGAAGATGAGAATAGTAATATTAAATGGATACCAATAAATGACGCAGTAACATTTACAAATGAAGAAAAAATGAAACCAATATATAAAAAATTAAATGAGAAAATAGGAGGCAATATTTAAAAAATAAGGAGTGTAATTTGATGATAAAAAATATAATTTTTGACTTAGGCAATGTAATTATAAACTATAATCAAGACCATATAATAAACCATTTTACAATAGATGCAGATGAAAAAAATTTTATAAAAGAGAAAATTTTCAAATCACCAGAATGGGAATTATTAGATTTAGGTAAAATTACTAATAATGCAGCCATAGCAGAAATTCAAAAAAGGAATGATGAAAAATATAATAAGTTAATAAACATTTTTTTGCTTGAATGGTATAAAATACAACCCATAAATGAAGACATTGTTGAAATTGCAAAAAAATTAAAAGAAAGAAATTATAACATCTATGTGTTATCAAATATGGCAAAACAAACTTATGAATACTTCAAAGATATAGACTTTTTTAAAATATGTAATGGGATAGTTATTTCATCTCATGAAAATGTAAAAAAACCAGATGAAAAAATTTTCAACATATTATTAACAAGATATAAATTAAAGCCAGCAGAATGCTTATTTATTGATGATGATGACACTACTAGAAGTTATGAAACAGCAAACAAAATGGGAATATTAGGAAGAAGAGTAAAACCTAATTCAAAAAAAGATATAATTAAATTATTAAATGAATTTGACGTAAAACTCGACAAACCAATATAAAAATATAGGAGGAAATCATGAAAGTAGCAATAGGTCAAGATAGTCATAGAATAGATTATAATAATAGTAGTAAAAAATTGATACTAGGAGGAATTGAATTTGAAGAAAATTACTCCATAATGGCAAACAGCGATGGGGATGCGGTTTTACATGCTATTACTAATGCAGTTTCAGGAATTACATGCAGGAATATATTAGGAAATATAGCAGATGAAATGTGCAATAAACAAGGAATAAAAAATAGTGAAGAATATCTAAAAGTAGCACTTCAAGACCTAAAAGAAAAAATAATTCATGTATCCATATCAATAGAATGCAAATTGCCAAAAATTAACCCACATATAGAAGAAATGAGAAAAAATATATCAAGGATATTAGATATAAATGAAAACTGCGTGGGGATAACTGCAACTTCCGGAGAAGGACTAACAGAATTTGGAAAAGGGAACGGAATAAATGTATTTGCTTGTATTACTGTGGAATAAATTTTATCAATAGGAGATAAAACTATGGAAGAAATATATGTAAAAGCAAGAGCAAAGATAAACTTAAACTTAGAAGTATTAAATAAACGACAAGACAATTATCATAATATAAAATCTGTATTTCAAAAAATAAATTTTTATGATGAAATATATATACGAAAAGCAAATGAAAACAGACTAGAACTACACACTAATATAGAAAGTCTCAATAATGAAAATAACATTATTTATAAAGCATATAAAAAATTACAAGAAAAATATAAAAATATTACAGGAATTAAAGTAGTAATAAATAAAAATATTCCAATGCAGGCAGGGCTTGGAGGCGGAAGCACAGACTGTGCAAGTTTTATTTTATGTATGAATAAACTTTTCAATTTGCAACTATCAAAAACAGAAATAGAGAACATTGGAGAAAGTTTAGGAGCAGATGTAATACCATGCCTATACAACAAAGCACTGGTGGCAGAAGGAATAGGAGATAAAATAACTGCTATTGATACAAATTTCAAATATTATATAGTAATTATAAAACCTAACATCTCTTGTAATACAAAGGAAATGTATGATAGAATAGATAACAGAAATCAAACAATTCAAATTGACAGCACAGAACAAATCGTTAATGGCTTAAAAAATAATGATATACAATTGATTGCAAAAAATTTGCATAATGTATTTGAAGATGTGATGCAGGATAAGGAACTGATAGACAACATAAAAGATGAATTTATGAAAAATAATGCAATAGGAAGTCTAATGACTGGCTCAGGTTCATGTGTTTATGGCATTTTTACGAATAAAAAAGTAGCACAAACCGCATATAAAAACCTAAAACAAAAATATCAAGCTTATATATGTACATCTTATAATTCAAAAAGGGGAGAAGAATTTTGTTAGATACAAAGAAAGTTACAGCAATAATATTAGTTGCAGGTAACAGTAAAAGATTTGGACAAAACAGAAATAAAAATTTTGAAAAAATAAACGATAAAACTGTATTATATTATAGCTTAAACGCATTTGATAAAAATAAGTATGTAGATGATATAATAATAGCAACTAAGGAAGAAGAACTTTCAAAAGTAAAAGACATCATAGAAGAAGAAAACATTACTAAAAGTGTAAAAATAGTAATCGGCGGAAGTACAAGAAAACAATCTGTTTATAATTGTATAAAAGATGTGAATTCAGATATTGTAATTATTCATGATGGCGCAAGACCAATGATAAATCAAGAATATATCAACAAATGTGTTGAAAATATGGATAAATTCAAAGGAACAGCAATTGGAGTAAGGTCAAAAGACACAATAAAAATAACTGACGAAAATAATATTGTTATAAATACAACCAAAAGAGCAAATACATGGATAATTCAAACACCACAATGTTTTGACAGAAAAATTTTATTAGAAATGCACAATAAATATAAAGAGCAAGATGTAACAGATGACTGTGAACTACTAGAAATTGACAATTATAAAATCAAAATTTTAGAAGGAGATTATACAAACATAAAAATTACAACTTATGAAGATCTTAATATTATTAGAGAATTTTTAAAGCAAAATTCTTAATAATCAATAATATATATTTATTAGAAAGGTGTGATTTATATGAAAAAAGACAATACTACAAAACAATTATTTCTCGGCTTTATTCTAGCCCTTGCAGTTTTGACGTTTATCATAATAGGCTTTTACCTTTATCAAGTTTATTTCAACAAAGACCTCATAAAAATAAAAACAATTAGTGTAGAAAATGAAGTTGCTGATGCAGAAGAACCATCAAACGAAACAAATGAACCAACAGAGGAACGTATTCCACCAGAAATTGTTTTATACTATGGCTTAGACCTATCAAACCCAGATTTAGAAATATCTATACCATTTACTGATGAAAACAAACAAAAATACGAAATTACATACTACAATTATGAAAATGGAGAATATCTAGGAGAAACGAAGGGCGAGTTAGAAGAAACATATGAAGGTGTTTCTCATGTTGCAAACACAAAGAAATTTGCAATCTCAGAAAAATATGATGCAGTTCCAAGAAAATTTCAAACAATTGAAACAATTCCAGAAAAATTAAAAACACAACTTGAGGACTACAACAACAAAGTAGAAGTTCAAGCAATAGACTTAGACGGAGATAACAGCTTGGAATATATTGTGGCTTGTAGCTCATACTCTGGAAACAAAGCCTCATCAGCAGAATATAAAAACTATTCAGAAATATCGGTATATGATGACAACTTTAATAAAATCTCAACATTAGTTAAAAGCACAAATCAATTTTGGGAGCATAATAACCGAGTTACAGAAGAATTCTTTTGCGATATAGATGACGTAGAATATATAGACTTAGACAATGATGGGCTTATGGAAATTAGTGTAGACTTAAATGTATATGAAGGAACAGGAGTAGAAATTTATAAATATAAAAACGGCGAAATCACTGGAAATACTGACTATTCTGTTTCATCACTACCATAAAAATATAGAACAAACTCTGCAACAATAAAAAAGCTAGGGCATATAACCTTGCAAAACCCCGTAAAATTTTACAAATTGTGAAAAATATGCTATAATAGATATGTAAGGGGTGATTTATATGGGACTTTTAGATAGATTTAAGAAAAATAAACAAAAAGAAATGCCAACAGCTGAAAAATCAGCAATGGAAATGAAAAATGTAAGACCTTATGAAATAAGGTATCAAAGAATGAAAAATGGAAATTTACAAATTGACTATTTAGAAAAACGTGTAGATCCAAACAAATTTTATGATACAACAAGATTTATAGTAGACCCAAGACCATTAGACATGTCGGGTCATCAAATATATAATGGAGCTGTTTCTTGGTATGGTGATGACGACTGCAAAATGTTAGATGAACAAACTGGACAATTAGACAGTTTAAGAGCAACTGCATATAGAGGAGTTTTAACAGAAATAGATATAAGACAATTACAAACAAACCCAGAATATTGCAGTGCAGTAATGACAAGATTACTAGACCAAAAAAGAGTTATAGAATATTTAAATGATGGTTTATCAGAGAAACCAAAAAAAGCACCTTGTGGAAAATATGTTGGTGGAATAAGAGAAAATCCAGAAGAGCCAGGAAAATACCAAAAATTCTTTTCACCAGATGTAGGTATGGTTTCACACTATTCTAATTTAATGGTAGGTAGAAGACAAGAAATAAAAGACTATAATCAACGTAAAAGACAAGAAGAATTACGAAATAAAAGAGCAATGAGAGAAAGATTAGACAACGAAATTAAAGCTATGGAAAATAATGATGATGCAAGGTAGACTAATATAAAATATAAAATCATCATATCATATCGCATAAAAAAAGTCAAATTACTAAAAATGCAATAAACTAAGTATAATATTGAAAAAGTTAGATAAACTAAAATAAACAAGAAAAACTTAATAAAAAAGAGATGTAGCATATTTGAAACCTAGTTTTAAATATGCTACAATATAAATAACTTAATAGATTTACTTTTCCCTGCATAGTGCGTGTAGAAGGAATTTTTAGAACCAACAAATTATGAAGAGGGACCGATCTCGAAAATATGGCGTGCAAGCTCACCGTTTGTATTGTGAGAAGCCCACAAGTATTTTGGTAGGTACCCACCTGTTTGTAGGAACAGGTCCTTAAAAATTCGGGTCATCTTACGGCTAAGGCGGGGCTTTTTTTGCGTTATTTCTCAAAAAATATTGTCACAGCTACATTTCAATGATATAATATGTAAAAAAGGAATAAGGTGGAAGTTGAAATGAAAATAAAGGAAGCTATTGAAAAAGGAGCAATTGATTTAAAAGTAGAAAATATCGATACTCCAAAATTAAAAGCTAGAATGCTTATGCAGTTTGTCTTGAATAAACCAAGGCAACACATTATTGTGAACGACATGGAAGAATTAACACCACAAGACGAAAAAAAATATTTTATCGGAATTCAAAAACTAAGAAACCATATTCCAATTGAACATATTACAAACCAAAAAGAATTTATGAAATTAAACTTTTTTGTAAATGAAGATGTTTTAATTCCAAGGCAAGATACTGAAACTTTAGTAGAAGAAGTTATAAAAATTGCCAAAGCCTCTAAGGACAGAGAAATTCTAGATTTATGCACAGGTAGCGGGGCAATTGCAGTATCACTTGCTAAATACACAGAAGAAAGTCAAATAACGGCAATAGATATAAGCAAAGAGGCATTAAAAATAGCTAAAAAAAATGCAGTTAATAATCAAGTAGAAAATAAAATAACATGGCTCCAATCAGACCTATTTAAAAATATAAGCTCAAAAAAATTTGATATTATAGTATCAAACCCACCATATATAAAAAGAGATATAATTAAAACACTCGATAAAGATGTACAGAAAGAACCTAAAATTGCATTAGATGGCGGATATGATGGACTAGATTTTTACAGAAAAATCATAAAAAATGCGTATCAATATCTTAAATATAACGGCTATTTATGCTTAGAAATTGGATATGACCAAAAAATTGATGTTATCGAACTATTAGAAAATGCAGAATATCGCGATATTTATTGCAAAAAAGACATGTATGGTAATGACCGAGTAATTGTTGCAAAAAATGTATTTTAGAAAGGAAAGATAAAAATGTCCTTTTCATCAGATATTAAAGAGGAATTAAGCAAAAGCAACACATTAGCAGATAAAACACAAGTAAAAGCAGAGCTTATAGGGTATCTATTTACAAACAACACAACTATAAAAAAAGACAAAAATTTAAGATATGCAACAGAAAGTGAATACAATATAAACAGATTTTCAAAATTACTATCAAACCTAAAAATAAACCATAAAATCACATTAGAAGGAAATTCTTTTGTAATCACTTTAAAGCTTAAAGAATTGCCTTTTGAACTTGAAATGAAAGAAATTGGAGAAAACAAAGAAAGCATGATAAGAGGGGTTTTCTTAGGCTCTGGGTTAATAAACAACCCAGAAAACGCTTATCATTTAGAGATTGGATTTATAGATGATGAAATCAGAAATGAAGTAAAAGCAATTTTGGAGAACGACTTTGACATTCACGCTAAAAGCTTGGATACGGCAACAAAGAAATCAATTTACATGAAAGATAGTGAAGAAATTTCAAAATTACTAGCTCTTATGGGAGCTAATAAAGGCTTACTCAAATTTGAAGATATACGAGTTCAGAAAGAAATGCGTGGAAAGATAAACAGACTTGTAAATTGTGAATCTGCCAATTTGAATAAAACAATGAATGCTGCAATTGAGCAAATTGAAGCTATACAAAAACTCCAAAGAGAAAATAAGTTTAATATGTTAGATGAAAATTTAAAAGAAATTGCAATACTAAGACTAGAAAACCCAGATATGCCACTTGTTGAACTAGGGAAAAAATTAAAAAACCCGATAGGAAAATCAGGTGTTAATTATAGGCTGAAAAAAATCATAGATATTGCAAACTAGGGGTGATGTAATGCTTAAACCAGAATTAGGAATTTATATACATATTCCTTTTTGTGTGCGAAAATGTTTATATTGTGATTTTGTATCTTTTCCAAATTGTGAAAAATACTATAAAAAATACATAGACAAGCTAATAGAAGAAATTAAACATGAAAAAGAATTGATTGCAAAATATAATGTTACAACTATTTACATCGGCGGAGGCACACCATCAATAATAAATGCAGAAGATATTAAAAGAATAATGGATGAACTTAATTTTAAGAAAGTAGAAGCAACAATTGAAGTAAACCCAGGAACAGTAACAAAGGAAAAGTTAGAAATATACAAAAATTGCGGAATAAACAGATTAAGCATAGGGTTACAAACAACAAATGATAAATTATTGAAAACAATTGGGAGAATACACACATATCAAGATTTTAAAAACACATATAAATTTGCAAGAGAAGTTGGCTTTAATAATATAAATGTAGATTTAATGATTGGGTTGCCTAATCAAAAAATAGAAGATGTAAAAAGTAGTTTAAATGAGCTTATAAACCTAAAACCAGAACATATTTCAGTTTATTCTTTAATAGTAGAGCCAGAAACGCAAATGGAAAAACTAATTGAAGAAAATAAACTTGAATTGCCGTCAGAAGAAGCGGAAAGAACTCAATATCACTATGTAAAAAACACATTAGAACTAGCTGGATATGAACACTATGAAATATCCAACTTTTCATTACCTCAGAAAAAATCAAAACATAACTGGAATTGTTGGGAGCAAAAAGAATATATCGGCTTTGGAGTGGCAGCACACTCATATATAGATAAAAAAAGATATTCTAATACAAGCAACCTAGAAGAATATTTAAGCAACAATTTTGAAAAAATCAAAACATTGCATGAAGTGCAAGATATTGCAGACCAAGAAAAAGAATATATGATGTTAGGACTAAGAAAATTAGAAGGTGTACACATAGTAAAATTCAAAGAAAAATTCGGTCAAAATCCGCTGTTTTTATTCAGAACTGAACTTGAAAAACTAGTAAAACAAGGCTTGATAGAGGTCAACCTTGATAATATAATCTTAACATCAAAAGGCTTAGACTTAGCAAATTTAGTATGGGAAGAATTTGTATAGGAGATGATTAAATGGAAAATGAAGCAAAAAAGACGTTGGAATGGCGAAAATTAGATAATTCAGCAAAACTTTTCCCAATGTCTGCTGGAAAGAAATATAGCACAGTGTTCCGATTATCAGCAGTTTTAAAAGAAAAAATAAAACCTGATTTATTAGAACAAGCAGTAGAAATGGCTCTTGAAAAATACAAATCTTTCCGAGTAAAAATGAAAAATGGCTTTTTCTGGAACTACTTAGAACATAACTCAAAAAAGCCAATAATTGAAGAGGAAAGAGACTATCCTTGCCAATATATTAACCCAAACACAAACAATCAATATTTGTTCAAAGTAACATATTTTGATGTAAAAATAAATATTGACATATTCCACTCTTTAACAGATGGAAATAGTGGAGCACAATTTTTCAAAGAAATCATCTATAACTATTTAGAAATTGCACATCCAGAGGACTTCCAAGAAGAACTAAGAACTTATAGAAAAGTTGAATACACACTTGAAGACAGCTATATAAAAAATTTTGATAAAAAAGCCAAAAACAACAACTCATCTAAAAAAGCTTACCTATTAAAAGGCGGAAAACTAAAACTAGGAGCAGTTTCAGCAATACATGAAATAATAGATTTAAACGCATTAAAAGAAGAAGCTAAAAAACATGATTGCACTATAACTCAATATTTAACATCAGTTCTAATATATAGCATATATAAAGTGAACTTTATGAACACAAAAAATAGACCAATAAAAATCTGCATACCAGTAAATTTAAAAAAATATTTCCCATCAGAAACAATTACAAATTTCTTTTCATATATCACAATTGAAGCTGAAATGGAAAAATTTCAATTAAATACATTTGATAAAATTCTAGAATTTGTAAAAAAAGAATTCAATAAAAAATTGACACAAGAAGAGATAAATAAAACAATGTCTGGAAATGTAAAACTAGGAATAAACCCATTTATAAAAGCAATTCCGCTATTCTTGAAAAGACCAATTGTTAGGTTAAGCTATATAGAAATCAGAAAATACACAACAATGACTTTGTCAAATATCGGAAGAATTGGTATTATTGGAAAATACCAAAAATATATTGATAAATTTCTTATGCTAATTGCACCTGAACAAGCAGAAAAGATAAAATGCTCAGCATGTTCTTATGAAAATAAACTTACTGTAACTTTCACATCAATTTTAAATAACAATAAAATAGAAAAATTTTTCTGCCAATTCCTGCAAAATGCTGGAATTGCTGTGAAAATTGAAAGTAATGGAGTTAACCCATAGAAGGAGAAATGTATGCTATATCCACAAAAATTAAATAGAGAAAAAGGAGACTTGATTGTAAAAATTTTTATTGGAATATCAATCATAGTAGCATTGCTATTAGTTGTAATTAACAGCATTGTCACACCAGATATTCAATGGGCAGGTCTAGCAAATGCTGGAATTATATATATTTGGATAACTGTAATTTATTCAATTCGTAGAAACAGCAATATCGCAACACATGTTTTAATTCAAGCAATTTCAATATCGTTGCTCACTTTCTATATTGATTACAAAACAGGATTTAAAAGGTGGTCAATAAATATTTCAATACCAATTATTATAATGGTAGCAAATATAACAATGTTGATTTTAACAATTATAAGCCATAAAAGATATATACGTTATGCAATTTGCCAATTACTAATATGTTTGCTTAGTTTAATTCCAATATTTTTTATATATGAAAATCTAATCGCTAATAAAATTCTTAGTTATATTGCAACAGCTGTGTGCTTCTTAAATTTTTTATTGACAATTTGTCTATCTGCAAGAGAGGTAAAAGAAGCTGTCAGTAGGAAATTTCATGTTTAAAAGGAAAAAATAAAAAACCGAACACACCGTACAAAAATGTGCAAAAGCATTGCAATTATATTTAATTATTTATATAATGTGAAAGATATAGGGGTAAGAAAGGATTTTTAGTATGAATAAAACCAAAAGAAAAATATTTGAAACTTCAATGAAACTGTTTGCTGAGAAGGGGTATGATGCAACCAGCATAGAGGATATAACAGCAAATGTTGGTGTTGCAAAAGGAACATTATACTATCATTTTTCAAGTAAGGAAGAAATCTTTAATTTCTTAATTGAAGAAGGAATTAAGTTGTTGCAAAATAGCATAGACATCAAAACCGCAAAATTTAATAATTATATAGATAAAATAAAAGCAATTGTTTTAATTCAAATAAAAATCGTAGCAAAATATGAAGATATAATTGCAATTTTGCTAAGTCAATTCTATGGTAAAGAAGCTAGAAATCAAAGATGCCAAACTCTTATATACGAATATATCAATAAAATCGAACAAATTGTAGCAGAAGGAATTAAAGCAGGAGCAATTAAAAAAGGAAATGCGAAAGCAATTGCATCTGAAATATATGCTCTAATCTGTTCAAGTTTAGTATATAAACTAAGAAATCAAGAAACTTTTGATGTAATGACATTATTCAAAGAATATGAAGGAACTGTTATTGAAGGATTGAAAGAGAAGGAGTTAGGAAAATGAGAGAACCAATACACAAATTCGATAAATACACAGATTTAAAAGATATGCTAAAAAAATCAAAAGAGAAATTTGGAGATAAAACTGCATATATATTAAAAACAGAAAAAGAGGGAGAGTTCAAAAATATTACATATCGTGAATTCATAGACCAAGTTGATAGTTTAGGTACTAAGCTAGTTGATATGGGGCTAAAAGGAAAACGCATATCTGTAATAGGCGAAAACCGTTATGAATGGGGAGTTGCATATTTATCAGTTGTTACTGGAACAGGTATAGTAGTACCACTTGATAAAGCTTTACCAGCTAACGAAATTGAAAGTTTAATTTTACGTTCAGAAGTAGAGGCTATTTTTTATTCAAGCAAATATGACGAAATTATGCAGAACTTGAAGGAAAAAGGTAACACAAATATTAAATACTTTATTTCAATGGACCTAGAAGAAAATAAAAATGGCATTTATTCTATGCACCAATTAGAAAGAGAAGGAAAAGAACTATTAGAAAAAGGCAATACTGAATTTGTAAATGCAGAAATAAACTCAGAAGAAATGCAAATCATGTTATTCACATCTGGAACAACTTCAATATCAAAAGCAGTAATGCTATCACATAAAAACATTGTATCAAACATCATGGACATTGCAGCAACAATTGAATTAAATGAAAAAGATATTATGCTTTCATTTTTACCTTTACACCATACTTTTGAATCAACTGTTGGATTTTTATATCCAATTTCAAAAGGTTGCTCAATAGCTTTTTGCGAAGGAATTAGGCATATTGCACAAAATGTAAAGGAATTTCAAATAACAGCAGTAATATCTGTACCAGCTCTTTTTGAAGGGATATATAAGCAAATTAAGAAAGGAATACAGAAAAAAGGCAAGTGGGAAACAGTTCAAAAAGGTATTAAAATCAGTAATTTCCTTCTTAAATTCGGAATTGATATTAGGAAAAAATTATTCCATGAAGTACATGAAAATTTAGGTGGACATTTAAGGCTTCTAGTTGCTGGTGGTGCAGCCTTTGACCCAGAAATTGAAAAAGGTTTCATTGATTTAGGCTTTAAAACATATCAAGGTTATGGTTTAACAGAGACTTCACCAGTTGTAGCGGCAGAAGATGATAAATATACGAGGTTAGGTTCAATAGGAAAAGCATTCCCAAGCCTTGATGTAAAAATCTTAGAACCAGATGAAGAAGGAATTGGGGAACTAATGGTAAAAGGACCAACAGTTATGATGGGCTATTATAACAATGAAGAAGCTACAAGAGAAGTGCTTGAACCAGATGGATGGTTCCATACAGGTGACTTAGCTAGAATAGATAAAGACGGATATATATTTATCACAGGAAGAAAGAAATATGTTATCGTATTACAAAACGGAAAAAATATTTTCCCAGAAGAGCTTGAAATACTTATCAATAAAATTGAAGGTGTAAAAGAGAGCTTTGTATACGGAAAGCCAGATGGCAAAGATTTTAAGATATGTGCAAAAATTGTTTATGATAAAGATTTATTCCAAGAAGTTTATAACTTAGAAAATGAAAATGAAATCAAAGAAAAAATTTGGCAAGAAGTTAAAAAAATCAACAAAACTATGCCAGCATATAAATATGTAAGGGAAATATCCGTAACAGATAAAGAACTTATTAAAACTACCACACAAAAAATTAAAAGGCATGAAGAAATGAAAACCATAGCATAGTAAACTTTGAAAGATTTGTCGAAAATGTTACAAAATTGTAATATTTTTGTAACAAAAATGTAAAATAAAAAAATAAAAAAGATACTTGTAGTTTTTTGTAAATTCGTGTATAATAAAAAGTGAAATAAAAAAAGCAATCAATCAGATGATGAAGGAGGTAGTTTACAGTGTCTAAATCTGGCATAGTAAACGTGAGGATGGTAATCACGGAAGAAAAAATTTTATCAAACATAGATAAAGTACAAAAATTGATAAACCCAAACAGCAAAAAGCAAATTGTACAATTAGAAGAAGATACATATTTCAAGGATATGGTAGAATCTATAAAAACATACTTAAATGAGTATCCAAAGAAAAAGAACTTCCCAAGTAGTGTATATAATGCTGCTTACGAGTTGGTAGAATATGCAACAAACCAATTTGAAGAAAACACAAAGAAGATAGAAGAACTAATTCGTCAAAGAGAAGAAAACATTGCTTTGGCAAGCCAACTAAAA
Organism: uncultured Clostridia bacterium; assembly: GCA_947594935.1. Classification (GTDB taxonomy): domain Bacteria; phylum Bacillota; class Clostridia; order TANB77; family CAG-508; genus CAG-269. The sequence goes on from CANQEM010000010.1 coordinate 13,636, forward strand.
GATTTGCTTGATGTAGTTCAAGACAAAGAAAAAGACTGGAAAGAACAAGTAAAACAAGCAGAAGCAAACTTCGCAGAAGATATAATTGACACATTGCACATTATAGGAAAATCAAAAACAGATGAATCAGAAAATTATCAAGATGCAGTTAAATTGATAAATGCAAGAATAAACAACCTAGAATCAAACTTACATATTGAAATCGACATGGAAAGAATTGAAGATAGGTCAAAAGCATTAAGTTATATCGGAATAGAAGTAGCAGATGCCTTAAAATCAATACCTACACCAATTACAATACCAACACAAGAAGTTGAAAAACAAGAAAAAGTTGCAAAAGTAGAAAAAGTAGAGCAAGTAGCAGAAAATAATAAGCAAGAAGAAGTACCACAACAAGAAGAACAAAATTATCAAGAACAAACTACTTTTGAAGTTAAACCATCATTATGGCAAAGAATTAAAAACAGCAAATTGGTTAGAGGCATTAGATATGTATTAAAAATAAAAGTTGTTCTAGATTGCCCAGCTTTACCAGAAGGCAGAGGAGAATAAAAATAGTTAAAAACCTTAGTTAAAAGCTAAGGTTTTTTTAGTAAAAATTTATACAAAACTATTGCCAAATCAAAAAAAATGTAATATAATTGCAATACAATTGTAACGAAAATGAAAAATATAATATAAGTGGAGGGGAAGAATATTGAAATTTGGTCAAGATGTAGGAATTGATTTAGGAACAGCTACTGTTATTGTATATGTAAAAGGTAAAGGCATTGTTTTAAGAGAACCATCAGTTGTTGCTGTTAATAATAATACTGGTGAAGTTTTGGCAGTTGGTGGCGAAGCAAGAAGAATGTTAGGAAGAACACCAGGAAACATTGTTGCAACAAGGCCTTTAAGAGATGGCGTAATTTCAAATTACACAGTAACAGAAAAAATGCTAAAACATTTTATAGGAAAAGTTTGTGGAAAATTTATTTTTGCACCAAGAATTATGATTTGTATCCCTTCACAAGTAACAGAAGTAGAAAAAAAGGCAGTTATAGATGCAGCAACACAAGCAGGTGCAAGAAAAGTGTACTTAATAGAAGAACCAATTGCAGCAGCAATTGGAGCTGGAATTGATATTGCTAAACCATGTGGAAACATGGTAGTTGATATTGGCGGTGGAACAACAGACATTGCAGTTATTTCACTTGGCGGTTCTGTTGTAAGCTCATCAATAAAAGTAGCAGGAGACAAATTTGATGAATATATCGTAAAATATATTAAGAAAAAGCATAACATTGTTATTGGAGAAAGAACAGCAGAAGACTTAAAAGTAAATATAGGATGTGTATATCCAAAAATACAAGATTCAGAAATGGATATTAGAGGACGTGATTTAACAACAGGTCTACCAAAAACTATAACTATTCATTCAAGTGAAATGCTAGAAGCTTTGATAGAACCAGCTATGATGATTGTAGATGCAGTTCATGGTGTATTAGAAAAAACACCACCAGAACTAGCAGCAGATATTAGTGATAAAGGAATATACATGACAGGTGGCGGATGCTTAATTGATGGCTTAGATAAATTATTACAAGAAAAAACAGGAATAAATGTTATGATAGCACAAGACACTGTATCATGTGTTGCACTTGGAACTGGAAAAGCATTAGAAAACTTAGATGCCTTAGATGGAAAAACAAAAAGATAAAGGTAATAGAAAAATGGAAAATAGAAAGAAAAAAAGCGTTGCTCTGGTAACGTTACGGTTGCAAAGTTAATCAATATGAAACAAATGCAATGTCACAAAAATTACTAAGTGCAGGATATGAAATTGTAGAAAAAAATGCAGATATTTATATCATCAACACATGCACAGTAACAAATATGTCTGATAGAAAATCAAGGCAAATGCTAAGGAGAGCAAAGGAAAACAACCCCAATAGTAAAATTATTGCTGTGCGGTTGCTATGTGCAAGTTGCAAAAGAAGAATTAGAAAAAATTGATAGTATTGATGTTATTCTAGGAAATGAAGAAAAGAAAGATATTGTTAAATACTGTGATGAATTATTAAAAGAAAAAGCTAATCAAAGAGAAGAAATAAAAGATATATCAGAGATAAAAAACTTTGCTGAATTTGGAGAAATAACTTATACAGAAAAAACAAGAGCAGTAATAAAAGTGCAAGACGGGTGTGACAGGTTTTGTTCATACTGCATAATACCATTTGCACGTGGTAGAGTAAGAAGCAGAAACCCAGAAAATGTAGTAGCAGAAATAGAGCGGAATTGCAAAAAAAGGAATTAAAGAAGTTGTAATTACAGGGATACACGTTGCATCTTATGGCAAAGATTTTAAATCAGAAGGAAAAGAATATGGTTTAATTGATTTATTAGAAGAAATCAATAAAATAGAGGGCATAGAAAGAATACGTCTAGGCTCTATTGAGCCTTTGCTTATAACCCAAGAATTTGTAAATCGTTTATCAAAACTAGATAAAATTTGTGAACATTTTCATCTATCTTTACAAAGTGGAAATGATGAAACTTTAAAGAGGATGAACAGAAGATACACAACTGAACAATTTAAAGAAATAGTTGATAGGCTAAGAAAAACTTATTCAAATGTCAATTTAACAACAGATATAATTGTAGGCTTCCCAGGTGAAACAGATGAAGAATTTGAAAAAACATATCAATTTTTGAAAGAAATTAAATTCTATAAAATGCACGTATTCCAATATTCTCCAAGGAAAGGAACAAGAGCAGCAACTATGCCAAACCAAGTACCAGCTGAGATAAAGGAAAAGAGAAGTAAAAGGTTAATTGAATTATCAGACAAAAACCAAGAAGAATACAACAACCAATATATAGGTAAAAAAGTCAAAGTTCTTTGGGAAGAAGAAAAAAACGGAATGAATAAAGGTCATACATCAAACTATATTCTAGTAGAAAGAGAAAAAAATAAGAATTTAGAAAATACTTTTGAAGTAGTAGAAATAAAAAGTGCAAATAAGGAAACTGTAAAGTGCTAGAAAATAGCGCCATTCGGCATGTAATAAAACTGTAACAAATGCGTAATAAAAACTTAATATAAAAAAAGCAAAAAACACTTGAAAATTTTAAATAAATATAGTATAACTAAGTAAATAGTAAAGAAACACGAAGGAGGAAAATATAAATGGCTGAGTTTGGTGGAGAAACAAATCTAACAGGAGCTTTCGGAGGAGTTGACTTAGAAAACTTTGGAGAGGAAGGTGTAAACGTTCCAAACAACGAAAACATCATAGGAAATAATGAAGAAAATTGTGGAACAATTAGAAATACAAACTTACCAGTAACAAATGGATTTTGGCAAAAATTCAAGAATTTCTGGTTACAAGACATTGAATGGGATAGAGAAATAAAAGTTGTATTAACACCAGCCCAACAAAAAGTTGAGGACGAAATAAACGCATTTTTACATCAAGAAGTAACATGGGGAAAAATACATGACTTTTTATTCCAAGAAATTAAATTTGGAAAAAAAGACTAATAAATGTTGAAACACAATAAATTTGTGAAATTTTAGTGAATTTTAAAAAAAGTATAGCGTAACAACTAATTTTATGCTATACTTTTTTTGGTGAAAAAAATGAAAAGTAAAACAATTTTTGTTTGCAACGAATGTGGTTATGAATCTGCAAAATGGTTGGGTAAATGCCCAGCATGTAATTCTTGGAATAGCTTTTTTGAGCAAAAGGTTTCAGATTCAAAGACTGCAAGTAGCAAAAACACAAATAAAGAATATAAAAAACCACAAAAATTAGATTCGTATATTGCAAAGGAAGCATTGCGTACTTCTACTGGTTTTGAAGAATTAGATAGGGTACTCGGTGGAGGGCTGGTCAAAGGCTCACTTATCTTACTTGGAGGAGAACCAGGAATAGGTAAGTCAACACTTATTTTGCAAATTTGCAATAAAGTTCAAGGAGAAGGCAAAGTTTTATATGTTTCAGGAGAGGAGTCAGCAGAGCAAGTTAAAATGAGGGCAGATAGGCTTGGTATAAAAAACGAAAATCTGCTATTTCTGGGAGAAACAGACATTGACTTAGTTAATGATGCAATTACTGAAACAGAGCCAAAACTCCTTATAATTGATTCTATTCAAACAATGTACACAGATGAACTTTCAGCAGCTCCGGGAAGTGTTAGTCAAGTAAGAGAAATTACTGCACAAATAATGAGAATTTGTAAATCAAAAGACATTACAACAATTATTATAGGACATGTAACAAAAGAAGGTAACATCGCAGGACCAAGAGTTTTGGAACACATTGTAGATACAGTGCTATATTTAGAAGGAGAAAGATATTTTTCATATAGAATTCTAAGAGGTGTAAAAAACCGTTTTGGCTCTACAAATGAAATAGGTATGTTTGAAATGAAAGAAGAAGGCATGTGTGAAATAAAGAACCCTTCTGATGTACTTATTTCAGAAAGAGAGGACAACCCAGCTGGTTCCTGCATAGTATCATGTATGGAAGGTACAAGACCAATTTTAGTTGAACTTCAAGCATTAACAACGCAAACAGTTAGCAATTATCCAAAGAGAACTGCAAATGGTATTGATTTTAATAGATTAGCTATTTTAATAGCAGTTATAGAGAAAAAGACAGGAATGCTACTTGGAAATCAAGATGTATATTTAAATGTTGTTGGAGGCTTACGTTTAAATGAACCTTCAATTGATTTAGGAATAGTTATGATTGTTGCTTCAATTTTCAAAAATAAACCAATACCAAAAGACTGTGTGATTATTGGTGAAGTTGGCTTGACTGGCGAGGTAAGGAGAATTAACTTGATTGAAAAAAGACTAAAAGAAGCTGAAAAATTAGGTTTTAAACATGCAATTATTCCAGAAAGTAACAAAAAACTATTGAAAGATAAATTCAAATTAGATATAATAGGTGTGAAAGATGTCAAAGAAGCCATGAAAATGGCAGAAATAATTTAAGATGGAAGGAAGAAGAAAAATGAAAAATTTAAAAACAATTTTATGGGTAGTAGCTTGTATAGTTTTACTTGCGTTAATAGGTGTGGTAGGCTTTGGCTATTACAGAAAGGCAACAATGGAAGTTAAAAACCCAATTGCCACAATGGAAGTTGAAAACTTTGGAACAATCAAAATGGAACTATATCCAGATAAAGCACCAGAAGCAGTTGCAAACTTTATCGCACTTGCAAATAGAGGATATTATAACGACAAAAAATTCCATAGAATAGTAAAAGACTTTATGATCCAAACTGGAAGTAAAGACGGAGAAGGCAAGTCAAATGCAACATTAGGAGACTTAAAAGATGATGGCGGAGATGAAGAGTATACAATTAAAGGTGAATTCATTGCAAACAACGTAGAAAACAATATTAAATTTGAAGAAGGCGTTTTAGGTGTTGCAAGAGGTGATTATACACAATATTCATCACAACTAAAAGAAGAATCATATAACTCAGGAAGTTCACAATTCTTTATTATGACAAAAACAACTCCAAGCCTAGATGGTCTATACACACCTTTTGGTAAAGTTATAGAAGGCTTAGATGTTGTTCATAAAATAGAAGAAGTAGAAGTTAAAGCTGCTGATGATAGTGAAGAATCAAGCAATTCAGAAGTTAGCACACCAGTAGACCCACCAGTTATTAAATCATTATCAGTAGAAACAAACGGAATTGATTATGGTTTACCAAAAACTTCTGAACCATTTGACTTTATGACATGGTATTATCAAAACTATGGTGGACTAACTGAATAAAATTATTGAAGGGGATGAAAAAATGAATACAAAATATGTTTTTATCACTGGTGGAGTTGTATCAGGACTAGGCAAAGGGATTACAGCAGCATCATTGGGAAGGCTTTTAAAAAATAGAGGATATAAAGTTACAATTCAAAAATTTGACCCATATATCAACATCGACCCAGGTACAATGAACCCTTATGAGCATGGAGAAGTTTTTGTAACTGACGATGGAGCTGAAACTGACTTAGATTTAGGACATTATGAAAGATTTATAAATGAAAATCTTACAAAAAATTCAAGTGTTACAATGGGGCAAATTTATTCAAATGTCTTAGATAAAGAAAGACGTGGAGATTATTTAGGAAAAACTGTACAAGTAATTCCACATATCACAAACGAAATAAAAGAAAAAATCTATGGCTTTGAAAATACCGAAACAGAGATAGTTATAACAGAAATAGGCGGAACAGTAGGAGATATTGAAGGCTTGTCTATTATTGAAGCAATTAGACAAGTTGGGCTTGAAAAGAACCCAGAAGATGTTATTTACATACATGTTACTTTATTGCCATATATTTTTGGGTCAAATGAAATTAAATCAAAACCAACTCAACACTCTGTAAAAGAATTGCAGAGCCTAGGTATAAAACCAGATATTTTAGTATGCAGAACAGAACAAGACATCCCAGACACAATAAGAGAAAAACTTTCACTATTTTGTAATGTTAGAAAAACTAGTGTTATTCAGAACAAAACAGCAGACTGCCTTTATGCAGTGCCTTTAATGTTAGAAGAAGAAGGCTTAGCAAGAGAAGTATGTAATCATTTAAAATTAGAAAACTATGTCCCAGATAATCAAAAATGGGAAGAAATGATAGATATAATTCGCAAAATTGATACAGATAAACAAGTAACAATTGGAATTGTTGGTAAATATGTTCAATTAGAAGATTCATATATTTCTGTAATTGAAAGTATTCGCCATGCAGGTTTTGCAAACCAAATAGCAACAAAAGTAGAGTTGATTGATTCAGAAACAATCACACCAGACACAGTCAAAGAAAAATTGAGCAATTTAGATGGAATTATCGTACCAGGTGGCTTTGGAGAAAGAGGTATTGAAGGTATGATAGAAACCATCAAATATGCAAGAGAAAACAAAGTCCCATTTTTAGGAATTTGCTTGGGTATGCAAATGGCAGTTGTGGAATATGCAAGAAATGTTTTAAAATTAGAAGATGCAAATTCAGCAGAGTTTAGTCAAACAACTAAAAACCCAGTAATTCATATTATGGAAGAACAAAAAGCAATTCGTAAAAAAGGTGGAACAATGCGTTTAGGAAGTTATCCAACTGTTTTAAAACAAGGTAGCTTAGCAAGAGAACTATATGGAAAAGAAGAAATACAAGAAAGGCACAGACACCGCTTTGAATACAATAATTCATATAAACAGAAATTAGAAGAGGCTGGTTTAATTTGTTCAGGAACTTCACCAGACGGAAATCTTGTTGAAATTGTTGAGATTAGTCCAGAAAACCATCCATATTTTGTAGGTGGGCAATTCCACCCAGAATTGAAATCAAGACCTAATAAGCCATCACCAGTTTTTGTGGGACTAGTAAGAGCAACCAAAAATTTAAAAGAAAAATAAGAAGAAAGTTCGGAATTTTATCCGAACTTTTTGCTTTAATTTTATAAAAATTATCATATATTTTAAATATTGTTCATATAATACAAAGAAATTGTGAAAATTGTGTGAAAAATGCAAAAAAGGTATTGACAATTTCCTAAATAGGGTATAAATTATTAGCAGTCGAACAACAAGACTGCTAAAATATAAAAGAAAGGGATGAATAAAAATGATTAAACCATTAGGAAGTAGAGTGCTTATCAAGATGAAAGAAAGTGAAGAAACAACAAAAAGTGGAATTATTTTGGCAAGTGCAGCACAAGAAAAACCACAAATTGCAGAAGTAATCGAGGTAGGACCAGGAGAAAAAATAGACGGCAAATTAGAAGAAATGTATGTAAAAAAAGGTGATAATGTAATAGTAAGCAAATATGGCGGAACAGAAGTTAAATATGAAGGAGAAGAATACATTATTATCAAACAAGAAGATATTTTGGCAATAGTAGAAAAATAGGAAGGGAATGATTAAAAATGGCAAAACAAATTAAATTTGGAGAAGATGCTAGAAAAGCATTATTAGAAGGTGTAAACAAGTTGGCAGATACTGTCAAAGTAACATTAGGACCAAAAGGTAGAAATGTTGTATTAGATAAGAGCTTTGGAGCACCACTAATTACAAATGATGGTGTAACTATTGCAAAAGAAATTGAATTAGAAGATAAATATGAAAATATGGGAGCAAGGATTGTCAAAGAAGTATCAGAAAAGACAAATGATGTTGCAGGTGATGGAACAACAACAGCAACAGTTCTAGCACAAAGTATGATAAAAGAAGGTGTAAAAAATGTTGCAGCTGGTGCTGACCCAATGGCAATGAAAAGAGGAATGGACAAAGCTGTTGAAATAGCAGTAGAAAGCTTAAAAGAAATCAGCTCAGATGTAAATGGAAAAGAAGATATTGCAAGAGTTGCAAGTATTTCAGCAAACAACAGTGAAATCGGTGATTTAATTGCAGAAGCAATGGAAAAAGTTTCAAAAGATGGAGTTATCACAATTGAAGAATCAAAAACATCAAACACTGAACTTAATGTTGTAGAAGGTATGCAGTTTGACAAAGGATATGTATCACCATATATGGTAACAGACACAGATAAAATGGAAGCTGTTTTTGAAAACCCATACATATTGATAACAGATAAGAAAATAAGCAATATCCAAGAAATTTTACCTTTACTAGAAGCTCTAATGCAACAATCTGGCAAACTTGTAATTATATGTGATGACATTGAAGGAGAAGCCTTATCAACATTAGTATTAAACAAACTAAGAGGAGTTTTAAATGTTGTTGCAGTAAAAGCACCAGGCTTTGGAGATAAAAGAAAAGCAATGTTAGAAGATATTTCAATATTAACAGGTGGAGAAGTTATCACATCTGATTTAGGCTTAGAATTAAAAGATGTAACAATAGAGCAATTAGGTAAAGCAAAACAAGTAAAAGTTCAAAAAGAAAATACAATTATTGTTGATGGTGTTGGAGATAAAGCACAAATTGCAGCAAGAATCAAACAAATTAAAGCACAAATAGAAGAAACATCAAGCAGTTATGATAAAGAGAACTTACAAGAAAGATTAGCAAAACTTGCAGGTGGAGTGGCTGTTATTGAAGTTGGTGCTGCAACAGAAGTAGAAATGAAAGAAAAGAAATTAAGAATTGAAGATGCTTTATCTGCTACAAAAGCTGCTGTTGAAGAAGGTATTGTTGCAGGTGGTGGAACAGCTTTAATCAACGTTATAAGCAAGGTAGAAAAAGGCATAGAAAAACTTGAAGGTGGAGAAAAGCTAGGAGCAAAAATCGTACTAAAAGCATTAGAAGAACCAGCAAAGCAAATCGCAGTAAATGCAGGTTTAGAGCCAGCTGTTATAATTGATAAAGTTAAACAATCACCAATTGGAACAGGCTTTGATGCAAGTAAAGAAGTTTATGTTGATATGAAAAAAGTTGGAATTGTAGACCCTACAAAGGTTACAAGAAGCGCACTTCAAAACGCTGCTTCAATTGCCTCAATGGTGCTAACAACAGAGAGTATAGTAACAGACGTGCCAGAAGATAAATCATGTAGTTGTGGAGATAACCACGCTATGGGAGCAGGTATGGAAGGAATGTACTAAAATATAAAGTTAGCTAGAAATTCTAGCTAACTTTTGCTTTTTATATTGCAAATAATAAATTATTATGATATAATACTCATATAATTAAGAATAACTAGGAGGAAGAAAATGGATATAGCAAGAACAATATTGACAGTTGTATATTTTATAGTAGCATTGGCAGTTATTATTTTAGCATTGATTCAAACAAAGGATGACGGTGGAGCATCTGCAACAATTACAGGTTCATCAACAAACAACTTCTTTGAAAAAAATAAAGGCAAAACAAAAGAAGGAAAACTAAAAAGATGGACAATTATTTTAGCAGTATTATTTGCAATACTAACAATTGTTTTAGGTATTTTATATATGGGAGTAAAATAAACTACAACCAAATACATATATTACAAAAAATAATAACTAATAAACAAAATAGAATAAAGCTGATACCACCAGCTTTATTTTTATTTTGCCTAATTTCATAAATGCCATAAGCGACCGAGCGAATACTTAAAAATAAGCTAAAAACAAAAAAGAAAACAACAAACAACAAATACATAATAAAATCACCTTTAATATATTAAGAATCACTAAGCAAAGATGAAGACTTAACATTAGTCTCAATATTCACATCAAAAAAACTATCTTGAAAATGCTCTCTCCAACCATAATCTTCATACTGCTCAATAGTAGGGAAAAGTTTCAAAGAAGTTTTCCCAAGAGAATTTATATCACTCTTATACTCTTTTGAGATTTTATATAAATAATCAGTAAATACAGACCTTAAATATCTATTACAAGCATCAGAAATTTGTTCTAAAATATCTGGATCTAAATAATTAGAATCATTTGTCATAGAATAAATTTGACCAGAATACCTGCAATCTATTTTTATATACGGAGAACCATTTACAAAAGAAATATCAATTTTTGTATTTCTCTTTGGAGTTAGATAAATATCAATATTTTGGTTTTCAACTTGTGGGTTAGGCACAGAAACTAAAAATCCTTTTAAATGATTATCAATACAAGTAAAAGCCAAAGTTTCAGTAGCATTTAACTCACCAACCAACACACCCTCACGGAAAACAGCTAAACCAATATTTTCAGAATCTCCCAAAATAGCATAAGGATCACAAGATTGGCAAATCATATTATCAAAAAACTTACCCAAAGTAGCATTTGCAGTATAACCAGTAAATTGATTAGAACTAATAAAAAGTTCGTAATATTTTGAAAGTAGAGGCTCTAAATCTGGCTCAGAATTATCAATATAATATTCAGCAGAAGTTTTGCTTATAACAATATTACAAGAAGGGCGAACTTGTGCATCATTCATCAAAGTGTAAATACTGTTGCCAATTCCAGACTTAGCCAATTCCTCTGAAAACACAAGTAATTTGCAATGTGCCAAAGTTAGCTCTTTCCCAAGATAACTATTCATTAAATTGATTGCAGAACTAATAGATGGAGCTGTAACGGTCTTTAAAACAGAATCACTTGTTTCAAATGCACCACTTTCAGAAATAGAGGAAGGGTTTGTAAATTGAAAGCAAACTTTTAAATTATTATTATCAGCTTTATCCATTCCGATAGCCACAACAACTGCAATATTATCTAAATTGACGCGAGTAAATGAACTAGAAAAAGAAACAGTCAAAATAATTAAAATAATTGCAAAACATAACACTTTAAGCAGATGCCTCATTAAACTTTCCTCTCTTTCTTCTTTTTCAAATTAGCTAAAACTAAAATACTTATACCCAAAACAAATACAATTGCTATAATAAAATATGCGTAAATATTTGTTTCCAAAAATCGAATAACAGAGTAATTTTTAGGGAGTAAAGCAATTCCTAGAACAAGCAAAGGGAATATCATTGATAAAGGTCTTTGATATTTTATAGAAGTCATCTTCTGAAAAATACTAATTGAAAAACGATTTGTAATCATTAAATATGCACCAATTTCTAATATCCAAACAAGCATAAAAAATGATTCTAATCTTTGAAAAAACACGCCAAATTCAATATAACTAGCAGCTGAAAATAAAGGCAAAACTTCATCAACGTCCACAAAAAACGAGAATAAAAGCAAAACAGTGGCAGTGCAGAATAGAAAGTACAAAAGACCAATTACAACAGAAGTCAAAGAAATTTGTTTCATTTTGCTTGGGTCTTTCAAGTATGGCGGAATAAAGTATAAGCAAGAAATACCACTAAATGCAAATATGTTGCCAAGCCCAGTGATAAAAGTATCTGTAAAACCTTTACCTAAAATTGGGAACATTCTCTCAAAACTGAAATTCTTGAAATTTCCAAAGAATAAAAAGATGATACTTGCAATTACGAGTGGAAAAATCAGAGAAACAGCTTTGACATTACTACTAAAAGATAGATAATTAGTAACAAATAACATAATCACAAAGGGTATCAATATAGATAAAATATCAGTCATTGGAAAAAAAGCAACACGTAGTCCCTCGCAAAACTCGCGTAGTAAATTACTGCTTGTAACTATGAAGTACGCAATAAATATTCCGCCTATAATATTTTTTAAAACTTTACCACCAAGATACTCCGAAATATCAATTATATCTAATGATGCAAAATTTTTTAGTAAACGATAAATCACATAAGCAAGTAAACTTACAATTATTCCTAAATATATTAAATTTATGAGTGTAGCCGATTTTGTATTACTTAAAAGATTTTCTGGTAAAGTAACAATTGTGTGTGAGACAAAGATTGTTACAATTAGCATAATAGCTTCTTTTGATGTAATTTTTGAATCTGCCACTATAAGTCCTCCTTCTTCAAAAATGGATATTTCCATTTCATAGATATTTTTTCTTGCTTTTCTTCTTTTTTGGTGTCTAAATAACTAGCGCGAAATTCACGCAACCAGACTGGTTGCAAAAAATATGAATGACCAACTGTTTTTTGCAGAGGCGAAATTCCAGAGGTAAAAGGAACTCCAAAAGAACTAGTATCACATAAAACAGTGATATAAACTAAAAAGCCTAAACCAATGCCCAGAAAGCCACAGCAATATCCTAGAAATATGAAAAGGAAGCGGTATGTTCTCAAATGAAAACTAAATGAATAATCTGGAATAGCAAAAGATGCAATACCAGTCATTGCAACAATAATAATCAAGATAGGGCTAACAATTCCAGCAGAAACAGCAGACTGCCCAATAATTAAAGCACCAACAATTCCAATGGTGGGACCGATAGGAGATGGAACACGTATACCAGCTTCACGTATCAATTCAAATGCAATCTCCAAAATCAAGATTTCTAAAATAACAGGAAATGGAACAGTCTCTCGCGATGCAAGAATTGAATATAGCAAATCAGAAGGCAGAACATCTTGATGAAAGCTAGCAATTGCCACATAAAGCCCAGGTAAAAGCAAAACAATAAAAGTTGCCAAAATTCTAATCCACTTGATAAAATTGGAAAAACTAGTTTTCATGTTTTTATCATCTGGGGTTGACAAAAAATCGGTAAGAACGGCTGGAACAATTAAAGAATAAGGAGAGCCATTTACTAACAAAACAATTCTGCCGTCTAATAAATAGCTTGACGCCTTATCTGGTCTTTCGGTGGAAATTACTTGTGGAACAGACATCAAATTATTGTCAATAATCATTTGCTCTAATTGACCACTTGAAAGCATTGAATCAACTTCAAGATTATTTAAACGATAACTTACTTCTGCAACTAAATCGGAATTTGCAAGATTTTTCACATAACATAAAGAACAATTAGTTTTTGTGATTTTTCCGATTGATATATTTTCAATCACTAAATTTTCATTATGAACAATTCTTCTAAGTAAAGAGGTGTTTGTACGGAGATTTTCAACAAAAGACTCATGAGCGCCCATTATAACCATCTCATTTTCAGGCTTTTCAATAGACCTTTTCTCAAACCCTTTTACTTCTATATCAAAAGCAATATTTAAAGTATCGATAAATAAAGCACAATTTCCAGAGTTCACATCATTAAAAATTTTACTAAATTCAGATGATTTTTTAACAGTATTTTGTGGCATGAGGCAGTTCATGATATAATCAGCAAGATTAAATTTTTTTACTTTTCTCACAGTTATATTATTTGTTACAGCTTCTGAAATAACGCGATTTTGGTCAAATTCATATAAATTACTTTTATTACGTAACATTAAAGGTTCAAGTATAAATTTATTCATAATTTCTGTATCAATCATACCATCAATATAAAGCAAAAAAGCAGAATATTGCTTGCCACGAGCAAGTAAATTGAATTCACGCACAATAATATCACTATTTATCATGGAATTATACTTTGACTTGACAAACTCTAAATTAACACTTAAAGAAGGAAATACAGTTTTAGGTTCAGTAACAGTTTCTTTTTTATCAGATACATTATTTGCACCATTATCTAGAAGTGTAAAATGATATTCATCTTTTGGTGTATAAGTAAATAATTTTTTAAAATTCATACGCTTTTCCTTTCAAAATATAGTATTTGCCAATTTATAGAAATTATACAAAATGATAGATTAAAAAAAAAATAAAATTATTCAAAAAAAGTCTTTACAAAATAAAAAAAAAATGATAAATTATATGTAGATAAAAAACAAAGGAGGAAACTATTATGCCAGAACAAGCAAGAAATGGTAAAAAAACTAAGAAAAATAAGAAGAAGGTATCAAAAGCACCATTTGTATATATTATAATTTTGTTAATTGCAGTTGTAATTATGGTATGTTTAGTTGTTAGAAATAATCAAGGAAAAGAAGAAGATACAAATAGTACTGGGGAAAACACAGCAGAAAATGTTGCAGAAGAAGATGATACACCTCTACCAGAATATCCTCTAATTGATATGAACAACACAGAAAATGCTAGAATTGAAGGTGGAACAAAAGAAAATACATCTACAAAACTAGCAGAAACGAAAACATATAAAAGTGTAACGTTCACAGACATCAAATTAGTGGCAGAAGGTGGAATTTCAAGATTAACTGCAACAATGACAAATAATTCAACAGAAAACCTTGAAACACAAGGTATCAAAATTGTATTTACAAACAAAGATGGTTCAGAATATGCTAGCTTAATGGCAATCTTACCAGCAACAACAGCAGGAAATACAAATATACTAAATGTTGGAACAACCTCAGACATAATCAATGCTTATGATTTCACTATACAATCACAAGATTAAAATTCAAGAAGGCATTACTAATAAAAGTAATGTCTTTTTTTGTTGTGATACATAGACAAAAAAATATAAAAATGTTATAATAGTGATGATAAATAAAAAAAGGAAAGATGCAAATGAAAAATGTATTTGTGAAAGCCATCATGGACTTTATTATAACAATTATTGCGATGTTGCTACTTATAGTGTTTACAATACTAGGCATATTAGTTTATCAACAAATTACTAATGGTGATGCAGCTGAAAAAGTAGAAAATATAGTTTCAAGTTATGGCGAATTATTTAGTGAATTAGATATTAGTAAAAAAACAACTCCACAAATAATAGAATCTACAAATGAAAACATAGTAAATCAAATACCAAGCACACCTACTGGAAATGAATCAACAGGAACAACTGAAATGGATAGTTTGAGAGATAATTACTTTTATTTACAATTAGAAGATGAAGCAAAGCTTATATATCAAGCTTTGGAAACAAACAAAGAACAGATGAAAACAGGAACAGCGCAAATTGATTTAGGGAACAGCTTTTCAAAGTTATTATCAACAGCAGACGGAGATAAAAAGTTAGGAGAATATTATCAATCAGCAGTAGAAACATATCTATATGACAACCCAGACATATTTTATATTACAGCAAACAAACTATATTTAAATATAGAAACAACCACAAGGCTTGGAATAAAAAGTTATAGAGTGTTTATAAACAGCGGAGCACAACCAAATTATTTTGCAGATGGATATACATCAGAAGAACAAGTGCGAAATGCAATTCAAGAAGTTGAAAATGTAAGAAATGAAGTTATATCACAAAGAACAGGGAATGTATATAATGACATCAAAATGGTGCATGATTATTTAATGAGCAATGTAGAATATGACACAACAATTTCAAAACCAAATATTTATAATATTTATGGAGCTTTAATTAACCACCAATGCGTATGCGAAGGCTATGCAGAAGCTTTTAAATACCTATTAGACGGGCTAAATATCCCAACAGTTTTAGTAATTGGAACAGGTGTAAATTCACAAGGCAACACTGAAAACCATGCTTGGAACTATGTGCAATTAGATGGAGCATGGTACGCAGTTGATGTAACATGGGATGACCCAGTTATCATTGGAAATGCTTATGTTACAAATAAAACAAGATATAAATATTTCTTAAAAGGAGAAATTGATATTTTAAAAGATCACACACCTAGTGCAAATTTCACAGAAAATGGCAGAGAATATACTTATCCAACACTTAATTTAAGTAATTATTAGAAGAAAGGAAAACACAAATGGACTTAATAAAAGAAATATTTGGGCATAAAATTGAAGTATATGCTTTTGTTGGACCATCAGGAACCGGAAAAAGTTATAGAGCGCAAATGGTTGCAAGTGAAAAAGGTATAGACTATATAATTGATGACGGTTTGCTTATAAAAGACAATGAAGTTATAGCTGGTGAATCAGCAAAAAAAGCACCTACAAAAATCGAAACAGTTAAACATGCTTTATTTTATAAAGAAGAAGAAAAACAAGAAATAATTAGAGCAATAAAACAATATAAACCAGAAAAAATCTTGATTTTAGGAACATCTGATGGCATGGCCAAAAAAATAGCTGCAAACCTAGGACTTCCAGAAGTTCAAGAGATTATATATATTGAACAAGTTGCCACACAGCAAGAAATGGAAACAGCGAGGAGAATTAGAGTAACAGAAGGAAAGCATGTTATACCAGTTCCAACATTTGAAATCAAGAAAGATTTTTCAGGATATTTATTAGACCCTTTACAAATTTTCAAAAGTAAAGGAAAAGGCGAAAAACCATATATTTCTGAAAAATCAATCATCAGACCAACATTTAGTTACTTAGGTAATTTTACAATATCAGATACAGTATTTAGGCAAATCTTAGAATACTTAGCTAGTAAAGTTGAAGGCATTTATAGAATACAAAAAGTTAGAGTTTCAAACTTAGGAGAAGGTGCAAGCCTATATATGGAAGTTACAGTTACTTATGGTAGCAATGTAATGAACGAAATAAAATCTTTTAAAGAAAAAGCAAAAAAAGAAATTGAAAATTTAACATCAATGAATATTGTTGACTTAGAAATAATTGTTAAAAATATATATGTGCCAGAAAATGAGGAAAATACATAGAAAGAAGGAATTAAAATGTCATTTGTTGTTGCAATAGATGGACCTGCCGGAAGCGGTAAAGGTACAGTTACAGAATTAGTTGGAAATAGGCTAGGACTAGTCAATATTGATACAGGAGCTATGTTTAGATGTGTTACACTAGCAATGTTAAGGCAAAACATAGAAACAAGCGAAACAGAGAAAATTGAAAAGTTATTAGAAGAAATCAAAATTGAACTTGTAAAAGAAAATCAAGTACAAAAAGTATTTTTAAATAGTGAAGACGTTTCAAAGGAAATCAGAGAAAACGCAGTAAATAACTTTGTTTCAGAAGTTTCAACTTTAAAGGTTGTAAGAGATAAATTATTAAAATTGCAAAGGCAAGTTGCAGAAGGAAAAGATGTAATTATGGAAGGCAGAGACATAGGAACAGCAGTGTTTCCAAATGCAGATGTAAAAATATATTTAGATGCAACCCCAGAAGAAAGAGCTAGAAGGAGAGTATTGCAAAATCAAGAAAAAGGCATTGCTTCAACTTATGAAGAAGCACTAGAAAATGTAAAAACAAGAGATAAAATTGATTCAAGCAGAAGTATTGCACCTTTAACAAGAGCAGAAGATGCAATATATATTGACAGCACAAATATGGAAATTTCAGAAGTAGTGGACGAAGTTTGTAAGATAATAGAGGAGAAGGACTATGCAAAAAATGAAATCTAGTTCAAAAAACTTTGATAAACCAGGAGATTCTTGGTTTATTAAATTTCAAAGGAGAATAATTTGGGGAGCCTTAAAATTGTTATACCGAGTAGTATATCGTGCTAAAATAGAAGGCGTAGAAAATATCCCAGAAAATGGAGCTTTTATCTTATGTGGAAACCATGCAGATTATATTAAGGTTCCGGCAATTGTATTATTTTGCCCAAGAAAAGTTAATTTTATTGCAAAATATGAACTCTTTAAAAATCCATTTTTAAGGCATTTTGGAGAGTTATTTGATGTTATTCCTGTAAAAAGAGGTAAACAAGATGTAGATGCAATGAAAAAATCTCTAAAAGTTTTATCAAAAGAAGAAGGCTTAGGCTTGTTCCCAGAAGGCACAACAAGAGGTCTAGAAAAAGGTGTGAAAGTAAAAAATGGAGCAGCTTTTATGGCATTAAGAACTGGTAAAGTTATTGTGCCAGTTGGAATAGAAGTAACCAAAAGACCATTCCCTAAAATCATCATAAAATACGGAAAAGTTTTAGACTATTCACAATATCAATCTAAAACTCCGGAAAAGGAAGTACTTGACAAAGTAACAGAAGAAATGATGAATATTATAAAAAATTTATCAAATTTTGACAAGTACGAGAAAAAGTAGTATAATAGTAGGGTTGGAAAGGAAGGAAAAAAATGAATAACGAGAAAATAAGGAATATAGCTATTATTGCGCACGTTGACCATGGAAAAACAACACTAGTTGATGCCATGTTAAAACAAAGCCATGTATTTAGAGATAATGAACAAGTACAAGAAAGAGTAATGGATTCTAATGACTTAGAGAAGGAAAGAGGAATTACAATTCTTTCTAAGAATACATCTGTTATGTACAAAGATATTAAAATAAACATAGTAGACACACCAGGTCATGCTGATTTTGGTGGAGAAGTTGAGAGGGTACTTAAAACAGTTGATGGAGTGCTTTTATTAGTTGATGCTTTTGAAGGTGCTATGCCACAAACAAGAGAAGTACTTAAAAAATCATTAGCACTAGGGTTAAAACCTATTGTTGTTATCAATAAAATTGATAGACCAGGTGCTACACCAGAAAAAGTTGTAGACCAAGTTATTGAACTATTTATTGAACTAGATGCAACAGATGAGCAATTAGATTTTCCAGTTGTTTACGCATCAGCAAAAAATGGTGTTGCAAAAATGGACTTAGCAGATGAAGATGGAGATTTAACATGTTTATTTGAAACAATTATCTCTACTATTCAAGCACCAAAATGCGAAATTGAGGGACCAGCTCAAATGCTAGTATCTAATATAGAATATGATGACTATGTTGGAAGAATAGCAGTGGGTAGAGTTGAAAGAGGAAAAGTTTCATTAAATATGCCAGTAGCAATTTGCGGTAGAGAAGATAAAATAACACAAGGAAGAATTGCAAAACTATACACACATGTTGGCTTAAAAAGAGAAGAAGTAGAAGAAGTAGAAGCAGGTGATATAATCGCATTAGCTGGTATTGCAAATATCAATATTGGTGATACAATTTGCGACTTAAACCACCCAGAAAAAATTCCATTTGTAGATATTGATGAACCAACAGTTTCAATGACATTTAGTGTAAACAATGGACCTTTTGCCGGTAAAGAAGGACAATTTATCACATCAAGACATATTAGAGATAGATTATTTAAAGAATTAGAAAGAAATGTTAGTTTACGTGTTAAAGAAACAGAAAGCTCAGATTCTTTTGAAGTATCTGGTAGAGGAGAATTACATTTATCTATTTTAATTGAAACAATGAGGAGAGAAGGTTTTGAACTTCTAGTTTCAAGACCAAAAGTTATTTTCAAAGAGATAAATGGTGAAAAATGTGAACCAATTGAAAGACTTGTCGTAAATGTACCAGATGATTGTGTAGGAAATGTTATCGAAAAATTAGGTAGAAGAAAAGCTGAAATGGTTAATATGGAACCAGCTGAATTAGGTCATACAAAAATTGAATTTAAAATACCAGCAAGAGGCTTAATTGGTTACAGAACTGAATTTTTAACAGACACAAAAGGTGAAGGTGTGATGAACCACATATTTGATTGCTATGAGCCATATAAAGGGGATGTTGTTGCAAGAGTTAGAGGAACAATAGTAGCTTTTGAAGCTGGCAAGTCAATCACTTATGGTTTATATAACGCACAAGATAAGGGCGAATTATTTATTGGACCAGGTGTAGATGTTTATGAAGGTATGATTGTAGGTTTGAATTCAAGAGGCGAAGATTTAGCAATAAATGTATGCAAAGAAAAGCATTTAACAAATACTAGGGCTTCTGGTTCAGATGATGCACTAAGGTTAGTGCCACCAATTCAAATGTCTTTGGAAAAAGCAATCGAATTTATTCAAGATGACGAATTAGTTGAAGTAACACCAAAATCTATACGTTTAAGAAAGAAAATATTAGACAGTAAAGAGAGAGAAAGAGCAGCAAGAAATGTAGCAAAATAAAATATATGAAAAGGAAAGATGGATTTGAGTTCGAAAAAAATCAATAAAAACACAAAAATTGCATGGCGTCAACAAATTGAAATGATTGCAACAGAAAACAGTATAAAAATGAATAAACATATAAGACAAGAGGAAAGAAAAAGAAACGGGCTAGAAGCTGACGCATATTTTAGGCAATATATCAGAGATAAAATGATGGAACATGTTAACTCTGGTATGAAAAAATCAGATGCAGTTTTAAAAGTAATTAAAGAAGAAAAAGAAGCTGTAAAACACCTAGAATATCTTGAAAAAGCAGGATTAGATTTAAAAGTAGTTTTTTATGGTTGGATACAAGAAAAACAGCCACGTATAGTGGGAGATGAAGAAAGATGATAAACCAAGAGAGATTACAAGAAATAAAAAAAAGAGCCTTAGAAAGCCATATTCCAATTATAATGGACGACACTCTTGAAGAGATACAAAAAAGATTAAAAAATAAGCCACCTAAAAAAATATTGGAAATAGGTACAGCAGTAGGATATTCTGCAATGTGTTTTTCTGAACTATTGCAATCAGATGGCTATATTGACACAATTGAAAGAGAATCAGAAAGAGTTGAAGAAGCGAAGCAAAACTTTATATATGTGGGAGTTCAAGATAAAATTCACATATATGAAGGCGATGCAGTTGAAATCTTGCCAACACTTGAAAATGTGTATGATGTAGTTTTCATAGATGCGGCAAAAGGGAAATATCCATTTTTCTTGAACCAAGCTCTTAGGATGTTAAGTCCAGATGGAATTATTTTTGCAGATAATATTTTATACAAAGGCTATGTTATGAGTGATTATAACAAACATAAACAACGTACAGCAGTTAGAAATTTAAGAGAATATATAAAAGAAGCAACCGAAAACCCAGAACTAGAAACTGAAATTTTAGAAGTGGGAGATGGGCTTGCAATAAGTAAAAGAAAAGTTATGTGATTTCTCACATAACTTTTTTAAAGCTCTAAATCCTCATCATCAGTAGGTGTATCAAAAGAAACTCCTGCTTGATTTTTTAATTTTGCCCTTGACTCAATGAAATTTGCATAAGATGAAAAATTTAATTTTGATTTTTTATTTAAATCTTTGACACTTGGTGTTTTTGAATATTTTCCGAAAATATGAGTAAAAGCTGTTTCCGGTTCAAGCAAATATGTATCAGATTTACCGCTTTGGAAATGTTGTTGTTACAAAATATGTTGGCATTAAATCTAGAATATCAACATCAGGGTTAGATTCTAGAATATTTACCAAAGTTGCTGTTGAATTATCAAGAGCCAAAGGATCTTCTTCATAAATTTGTTCTAATATAGGACTTGCCTTGTGTGTTTCAGCATTTTCTTGTTTATGTGCATCATGGTCGTAGTTGTATAAAATGTTAGCCAAAAATGTTCTAAGTTGCCCTTCTATTTTATATTTATATTTTAAATTTAAAAGACAATTATGCAAAGCTTTGTAAGACTCAATATCTGTATCTTCATAAGTTTTTGGGTTTGCAATATAATCTTTTTCAATTAAAGTACGGAAATTATTTTCAGAGTTGAAAAGACTTAGTACAGGTTTCAAAGTGTTTAAAATTGCTTGTTCACAAGTTTTTTCATCATATTTCTTTAAAGCTAAATTATCTACAAGACGGCTTGTTAAGTTGATACTATCTCCTTCTGGTGTGATTACGAAATATGAATTCTTTTTTTCATCAAATGTGATTGAATCAATAGGGCAGGTATCGCCGTTTGGCAAAAGAATTGAATCTCCATATAGTTTTACCATTCCGTTTTCATCTCTTGAAGCAGTTTCTAAGCTTCTTTGAGAATATGAAACAGAAGTAGGATATTCAAAATATTCAGGGTTATAAGGATATTCTTTTCCGTCTACATTTATTACATATATATAAGGAGCTTTTTCAACAACATCTTTTTTAGGGTCAAATTTAATTGAAGTTTGAATTGGATGAATTTCTCCATCTGAGATAATTCCAAATGAGCCATCTGGTAAAGTTATGAAATTTTGAATAGGATATGTTACACTTTTAACAATAAAACTATATGCGAAAGTATCAGAAGTTCTAGAAATTCTTTTAATAAATAATTTTTTCTCATTATCTGATAAGTCATCAAAAATCAATTTAAAACTTTTTTTAGTACCTAAGCCAGAAGCACTACATGCAATAATTTGCTGTTTTACTTCATTAAACTTTTTTTCTGATAACATACTTAAATATGTATTTATTGCTTCTTCTTGTCTCTTAGGGTCGAAATCTCCTTCACAGAAAATGTCTGAAATGCTTTCAGATAATTTTAGCAATTTTTTGTCAAGAAAACTTTTCTTAGCTTTTAACCTAGCTGTGAAAGTCATATCCATATTAGGTAATTTATCATGAACATATTGGTGTAACGCAGAAAAGAGCTCTCTAAGCAAAGGTATACATTGTTCATAATCATTATACTCCTTAAAAAACATATTACAATCAATGTCAGGGTGTATTGAATGACATTGATTTTCAAATTTTTTCTCAATAACAGAATAAGCCATAATTCCGCCTCCCATCTATTTATAGTATAACATATTTTGGAAAAAAGAGCAAATTTGACAAGTTCCCAAAATGCTAATATAATATAGTAGAAAGTTTAATTTACAACTAGAAAGGAATGTGAAAAAATGAAAAAGCCAGAACTACTAGCCCCAGCTGGTTCTTATGAAAAGGCAAAAACTGCATTTTTATATGGCGCAGATGCCATTTATTGCGGAACATCATCTCTATCACTTAGAACAAGGGCGGATATGGAAAATGAAGATTTAGTTCAAACAATAAAATATGCACATGAAATTGGCAAGAAAGTTTATGTTACAATAAATATTTTTGCTTTTGATGATAAATATGAAGAAATAATTGAAATGGCAAAAACATTAGAAGAAATAAAGCCAGATGCGGTGATTGTTGCAGATGGCGGAATTGTAGAAATAATGAAACAATATGCGCCATCAATTCCAATACATATTAGTACACAAGCAAATATTGTAAGTTTAAATTCTGCAAATTTCTGGTATAAAAATGGTGCTAAAAGAATGATATTAGCACGTGAATTAAGTAAAGAGCAAATAAAACACATTGTAGAAAACAAGCCAAAAGACATGGAAACAGAAATATTTGTGCATGGTGCAATTTGTTTTTCATATTCTGGTAGATGTTTCCTAAGTGATTTTTTGTCAAAAAGAAGTGCAAATTTAGGAGATTGCAGTCAAAGTTGTAGGTGGTCATACAATTTATATGCCGAAGAAAAAAACACCCCAGGTGAAATGATGCCAATCGAAGAAAACGAATATGGAACAAGTATTTTTTCATCAAAAGATTTATGCTTAGTTAAGGAATTGCCAGAAATCATCAATATGGGAATAGATAGTTTAAAAATAGAGGGAAGGCTAAAAACAGAATATTACATAGCAAGTATTGTAAGTTGTTATAGGGCAGCAATTGACGACTATATGAAAGATAGCAAAAATTTTGATGGCGAAAAATACTTGCAAGAGTTGAATAAAGTTAGAACAAGAGGGCTAACAACTTTCTACTTTAATGATAGAACAAATCAAGATATACAAGAATATGGTGGAAGGCAATATAATGAGCAATATGAATTTGGAGGAAAGGTAATAAAATATACCCCAGAAAAAACAACAATTGAAATCAGAAATAAATTACAAGTTGGAGACACATTAGAATTACTAATACCAAGTAAACTAGAACCATCTATTTTTAAAATAGATGAATTATGGGATATAGAAACAGATGAACCTATTGAAGCAGTTAGCCCAGGGGTTAAAGGACAACAAGTAAAGATACATATTCCAGAATATTGTGAAGAAGGATGGATAATAAGAAGAAAAAAACAGTAGAAAATAGCTACTGTTTTATTTCTTTTGCAAGTTTACCAATTGCTTTTGTTTCTATTCTTGACACATAAGAACGTGAAATGCCCATTATTTCAGCTATTTCATGTTGAGTTTTTGGTTTATGACCATCTAAACCAAAGCGAAGTTCAATTATAGTCTTTTCCCTGTCTTTCAAAACCGATTTTATTTTTTCATAGAGTAATTTAATTTTTAACTTTAAATCAACTTCATCTTCAATATTTCTCTCATCATTTTCTAAAACTTCTTGAAGTGTAACAACATTGTCATCTTTATCTTTGCCGATAGGCTCGTTTAAAGGAACTTCGGCTCCAAGTTTTTTAATAGACCTTAAATACATCAATATTTCATTATCTATACAACGTGATACATAAGTACTTAATTTACTGCCTTTTTCAAGTTTGTAGCTGTTTATACCTTTTATTAAACCAATTGAACCAATAGAAATCAAATCTTCTTGGTCAACATTAGTAGAAGCGTATTTTTTTGCAACATGTGCTACTAAACGCAAATTTCTTTCTATTAAAATGTTTCTAGCTTCTTCATTTCCGTTTGCCATTTCTTGTAAAAATTTATGTTCTTCTTCTTGCGAAAGCGGATCTGGAAAAAGATTACCACTTTGAATATATCCAACAACAAAGACCGTAGACTTTATAAAACTGGCTATTGATAATAGAGAAAACATAAATGCACCTCCAATTTCTTTATAACAAAAGTATATGTTTTCAAAAATGAAAAGTGCATGGACCACGGTAGAAACTATATCAATCATATATTATATGTTTATTGATTAGTAAAGTAAAAGACGATTTTTCCTCAAAAACTGTCTTTTTTTATTTTTATTTATCAAAAAAAGGTACACATAAATCAGATTAAAAAATGGAAATAATTGTAGAAAACATAAAATCTAAATCGAAATGTGCATAAATATAGAAAAATAATAGTACATTTTTCAGTTATCCCCAGAGTTATCCACAGTATCCACAACTAATTTTCCACAAAAAAACAAAATAAACGCAACCAAAAAAGGAAACATAATACAGAAAAATAAATAAAATATATTGAAAAGGAAGGTGATAAAAAATGCTTAGAAAGTGGATAAAATCAGTAAAATATAGGCTTGAAAAAGATATTGATGAAGCAAAAATGAAAGAACTTGTGGAAAGTGGAGCAATATTAGTTGATGTACGAAGTCCACAAGAATATCAAGAAGGACATTTCTATGGAGCAATTTGCATGCCTTCTTATGAAATCCAAGTTGCCTTTCCAAGGAAGTTCCCAAATAAAGATAAAAAAGCAGTTTTGTATTGCAGTAGTGGAATAAGAAGTAAACAAGCTCAAAAAAAATTGGAAAAACTTGGATATAAAAATATTTATAATTTGTGCAAACCTTCTATATAAATTAAAAATATTGCTTTTTATAAAAAGCTATGATAAAATGTTAGCAATATAGTTTATTATGCGGAAAGGAATGTAAATAAATGCAAGATGACGAACAATCACGTATTCGAAATTTTAGTATAATTGCTCACATAGATCATGGTAAATCAACCTTGGCAGATAGATTGATTGAAATGACAGGGGTTCTTTCAAAACGCGAGATGGAAAATCAAGTTTTAGACAATATGGAAATTGAAAAAGAACGTGGAATTACAATAAAATCACAAGCTGTAAGGATGAAATATAAAGCAAAAGACGGGCAGGAATATACTTTTAATTTGATTGACACACCAGGGCATGTAGATTTCAACTATGAAGTTTCAAAAAGTTTAGCTGCATGTGACGGGGCAATTTTAGTGGTAGATAGTAGCCAAGGCGTAGAAGCTCAAACTTTGGCAAATGTCTATTTAGCAATTGACAACGACTTAGAAGTTCTTCCTGTTATAAATAAAGTGGACTTGCCTAATGCAAGACCAGATGAAGTAAAGAAGGAAATTGAAGATATTATTGGAATACCAGCAATGAATGCACCATGTATATCAGCAAAATCAGGTTTAAATGTTGATGAAGTATTAGAGAGAATTGTAACAGATTTACCTGCTCCAAAAGGTGATGCAAATGCAAATGCCAAATGCTTGATTTTTGATTCTTATTACGATAATTACAAAGGTGCAGTTGCTTATGTAAGAGTTGTAGATGGAACAATCAAAGTTGGTGACCAAATTATTCTTATGGCAACGAAAAAAGAATATACTGTTGCAGAAGTTGGCTACTTTGTACCAGGTTCATATATGCCAACTGAAAAAATCTCAGCAGGTGAAGTAGGCTATATTGCAGCAAGTGTTAAGAATTTATCAGATATTCATGTTGGAGATACAGTTACATTAAAAGAACATCCAGCAGATGAACCTTTAAAAGGTTACAAACAAGTAACCCCTATGGTTTATTGTGGCTTATATCCAGTTGATGGTAGTGATTATGAAAATCTTAAAATCGCATTGGAAAAACTTCAATTAAATGATGCAGCACTTGTCTATGAACCAGAAAATTCAGCTGCTTTGGGCTTTGGCTTTCGTTGTGGCTTTTTAGGGTTGTTACATTTAGAAATAATAGAAGAAAGATTAGATAGAGAATTTGATTTAGGGCTAATTACAACAGCTCCATCTGTTATTTATAAAGTATATAAAACAACAGGCGAAGTTTTGGAAATATACAACCCAGCAGAGCTTCCTACACCACAAGAGATTTCATACATGGAAGAACCTTTTGTAACTGCAAGTATCTTTTTACCAAAAGAATATGTTGGAAATGTAATGGATATTTGCCAAAAGCGTAGAGGTATATATATTGATATGCAGTATTTAGATGAAAACAGAGTTACTCTTATTTATGAAATGCCTTTAAACGAAATTATATATGACTTCTTTGACAATTTAAAATCAAAAACAAAAGGATATGCGTCTTTTGACTATGAATTTAAGGAATATAGAAGGTCTGATTTAGTTAAATTAGATATTTATATCAATAATGAACAAGTTGATGCGCTTAGCTTTATACTACATAAAGATAGAAGCTATGAGCGTGGCAAAAAAATGGTAGAAAAATTAAAAGAAGAGATACCAAGAAAATTGTTTAAGATTCCAATACAAGCAGCTGTTGGTGGAAAAATTATTGCAAGAGAAACAATTTCAGCAATGAGGAAAGATGTACTTGCAAAATGCTATGGTGGGGATGTTACAAGAAAGAAAAAATTATTAGAAAAGCAAAAACGTGGCAAGAAAAAAATGCGTGAAATTGGCAGTGTGGAAGTGCCACAAGAAGCATTTTTATCAGTACTTAAATTAGATGATGATTAAAAGGAGAAATGAAATGCAGGAATATCAAGATCAAATTGAAGGAAGAAATTCAGTTTTAGAACTATTAGAAAGTGGTAAAGACATAAACAAGATATTTATTACTAAGGGGGAAAAGCATGGTTCTATTCATCAAATAATTGCAAAGGCAAAAGAAAGAAAAATCATAATTGTTGAAAAAGATAAAAGGCAAATGCAGGAAATGGCTCAAACTGAAAATTACCAAGGAGTTATTGCAATTGTACCACCTTTTGACTATTGTGAAATTGAAGATATTTTAGAATATGGAAAACAAAAAAATGAAGATGCTTTTATTTTAATATTAGATGGAATTGAAGATCCTCATAATTTAGGTTCAATTATTAGAACAGCAGAAACTGCTGGAATACATGGAATTATAATTCCAAAAAGAAGAGCTACATCAGTAAACAGCACAGTTAATAAAGTTTCAGCAGGAGCTACTCAGTATATGAAAATTGCAAGAGTTAATAATATCACAGATGCAATAAATAAGCTTAAAGAAAATGGCGTATGGATATGTGGCACAGATGGTTCCGCAAAAGAGGATTACACTAAACAAGATTTAAAAGGTCCTCTTGCTATTGTTATAGGAAGTGAAGGACAAGGCATGGGAGATAGAGTAAAAAATAATTGCGATTTCTTAGTAAAAATTCCTATGAAGGGCAAAATTACTTCTTTAAATGCTTCTGTATCTGCTGGAATTGTAATATATGAAGCGGTTAAACAACGTGCAAATAATTAAATTTTATTTTACTATTGAATAAAAAAAGAAAAAACGTTATAATAGAAATATACAAAGGAAAGGGTGGATAAAATATGATAGCGAGAAAGAAAAAGATGACACTTATAATTGTTTTAAGTGTAGTAGCAGTACTAATAGTTATTGGAATTTTAATTGCTTTATATTTAACAACAGATTTTTTAAAACCAACAGATAAACTATTTGCAAAATACATTTTGCAAAATGTTAGCATGATTGATGAAAGTGCTAGGCAAGAGCCAACAGAGCTTCAAAAAACTTTACAAACAGAAAAACTTGAAACAAATTTAAAAGCTAAGCTATCATATACAGACGATGAAGGCAAAAGCGATAATAGTATTAACAATGCAGAACTTGACATATCTAGCAAAATAGATGAACAAGCAAATTATGATTATAAAGATATAAGAATTGCTTATGAAAATGAAAATATAGCAAGAATGGAATATTTAAAAGATAATGACAGATATGGAATTAGGTTAGATAAAATTGTACAGTTTGTTTCAGCTACAAATCAAAACTTAGATGAGTTAGAATTAAAAACTGGAATTGCAAAAAAAGATTTAGAATTTCTAACATATATTTTTAAACCTATGACATTATCACAGTTTATTTCATTTACATCTAGCGAAACAGAAGTACTTTCTAGTACATATCTTGGAATAATACAACAAAAAACAGAAAAGGCACAATACAAAAAAACAAGTCAAACAATTCAAGTAAATGGAACTACATATCCAACAACTGCTTTTTCAATTAAAATGACACAAGAACAATTAAATGATTTAATCATTTCAATTTTAGAGAGAATTGAAAAAGATCAAATTTTATTGGGTAAATTAGATAGCCTAGAAAAAGAGTTAGAGAAGTATTATTTATATGAAGGAAAAGAAGATAATGCGTTAAGAAACACAGTTATCAAGCTAATTGACGATGAAATACAAGAAATCAAAAATCATAATATAGGTAAAGAAGAAACAGAAATAACCGTATATGTGTATAAAGGTCAAACAATTAGCACTTTATTAAGAACACCAGACGAATCAATTAGTTTAGACATTAGCAATGGAACTTTCTATATTGAATATATGCAGAATTTAGATAATAGTGTTGTAACAGATAGTGTTACAATAACACGCAATGTAGAGCCTACCGCACAAAATGTAAATGTTCAATATATTAAAGCCAAAGATAATGAAGCAGAGAAAGGCTTACAATTTACAATCAATCAAAGTATGCAGGGAAATCAAATTCAAAATTCATATTCAGCTACATATAGTGTTGGAAAAAACACTGCAAAATTGGAAGCTACCCAATATATTGATATTGTAAAAGATTTTGAAGATAAGGTAGAATTTGCAGATGCAAATATGAATTTAGAAGAATATGAACAAGCTGATGTTCAAACAATTATTGGGTATTTGAAAAACAATGCAAATGACCAAATTAAAACAGTTTTAGAACATGTAACATTAGATGATATAAATGCAATGCTTAAAAAACTAAATATCTTGAAGGAAAACGAGCTAACATTTATAGAAGAACCAAGTGAAGAAAATGTAACAGATGTTGAAAGAACAAGATTTAATTCAAAATTATCATTCTTTATAGGAAAAGAAGTTAGCAAAGATACAATTTCACAATTAGTTGAAAATGCGAAAGATTGTATCGCTGATGCACAATTAACATTTGAAGATATTGAAAATTCTGACAAAAAGAGATTGCGTGGAATTATAATTGATATAAGAAGAAATACAAGTAATGAAGAAAAAATTCAAGAAATCAATACAGCATTGTTAGAAGAAACTCAAAATGTAAGTTACACAGTATCAATGTCATCTGATGAAACTACAAAACTAATAAATCAAGTTACAATTGTTGCAAATGAAGATAGCAGACGTTAAAAAATAATTTAAATAAAGCTTGAAAAGCAGTCTAATCAGTATGTTTCAGACTGCTTTTCTTGATGGCTATATTTTAGTAAAAAAATATAAAAATTTTTTTGAAAAAAGTATTGACAAAGGAAAAAAAACAAAGTATAATATAAGATGTTCTCGCGTAAAAGTGAGAACAAAGAACATTGAAAAATAAACAATAAAATCCTTTAAGAGAATAAACCTAAGCGGTGCAAATCAGAAATGATAAAGTACCGAA
>CANQEM010000011.1 GCA_947594935.1 uncultured Clostridia bacterium
TATAAAATACATACTTTAAATTTAAGTTTTATCTCCAAACATTCTTATTTTTATTATTAAATTTATACTGCTCCGCACACCATATCAACTTCTATCATTATCTTAATTTTATGATTTTCTACTCTTTTTATCTTATTTTTACCTTTTTTATCAAAACTAATAAAATCGTGAAATGCGCTAAATTCAACTATTGTATCGAATCTTTCAAAGATAGCACCGAGCAACACTCCACATGTGAAGTAAATGGGAACATATCAACAGGTGTAACCTTTGTTATATTATAGTTTTTTTCGAATTCGTGTAAATCTCTAATTAGTGTTGCTGGGTTGCAACTAATATACACTATTTTTTTTGGTCTCACATCTATAATATTGTTAATTGAATTTTGGTCAAGACCTTTACGAGGTGGGTCAACCAAAACTACATCAGGTACAACATTTTTTTCAAGAAGATTTTTTAAATGTGTTTCTACATCACCAGCAATGAACTCCGTGTTTTCAATTTTATTATTTATCGCGTTTTCTTTTGCCATTTTTACTGCTTCATCAACAATTTCTATCCCATAAACTTTCTTTGCAAATTTAGCCAAGAATAATGAGATTGTACCAATTCCACAATATAAGTCAAAAACAATATCATCTTTTGAAATATCTGCATTTTTAACAGCTAGTAAGTATAACTTCTCAGCTTGAATAGGGTTCACTTGATAAAAAGAAAATGGTGAAATTTGAAATTCAAAGTCTTCCAATATGTCTTTTATATAGCCATTACCATAAATGACTTGATTTGTTTCGCCAAGAATTACATTTGTATTTTTCATGTTTGAGTTTATTATAATTGTTTCTATTCCATCAAAATTCTCAGTTAAAAAAGCTATCAACTTTTCTTGGCATGGAAGTTTTTTCCCATTTATAACAACAATGCACATATATTGATTGGTTTTTACCCCTACTTTTATAACAATATGACGCAACAGTCCTTTCCTAGTTTTTTCGTCATATACTGATATATTATTATCAATTAAAAATTTAAAGATGGATTTAGCAATTTCTTGTGCTTGTTTATTTTGAATTAAGCAGTTTTCAATGGCAATAATTTCATGAGATCTATTTGCAAAAACTCCTATTTGAGGTGTACCATTTTTATCCAAACCGACTGGAAACTGCACTTTATTTCTGTAATGGTAAGGGTTTTCCATTTTAACTGTTTTTTCTACATCTATCTTGGTTTCTAAGTTTTTATTGATTAAATTTTGAACTGTGTTTTGTTTTATTTCCAAAGTTTCCTCATATTTTATGTGCCTTAAATTACATCCACCGCACCTTTTGTAAGTACTACAATCTGCATTTATCCTGTCTGATGATGTTTTTATGATTTCAATAATTTTTCCAAAGGCATGAGATGATAGAACTTTCACAATTAAAATTTTTACTATTTCGCCTTTAATACTATTAGGGACAAAAACAGTAAAGTTATCAATCTTTGCAATTCCTTCGCCTTCATAGCCATTATCAATAATTTTTACAATATATTCTTCATTTTTTTTGATTGGCATATTAACTCCTTTTGACTAATAAATTTAACATTATTTTATCATACTATCCGCTACTTTGCTATACTTTTAATATATTTTTTTGTAAAAGTATTGACGTTTTTCATATAATGTGTTATTATAATTATTGTCAAAGTTTTAAAAACTTAACTTGCGGATGTGGCGGAACTGGTAGACGCGCTGGTCTTAGGAACCAGTGCCAAAAGCGTGGGGGTTCGAGTCCCTTCATCCGCACCAACGACGTATCTGTTCAAACTTTTAGAACAGATAGATACAAATGTCATTCTGAAAAAGAATGATATTTTTTACTTTATTTTCAGTATGTAGCATATAGGATTAAAATTTAATTATAATGTACAAACTATTATTATAACTAATGAATAATATTTGACATTTATAAAATATATGTTTACCAATATACAATATTTTTAAATAAAGAACAAGCGAACAGAACAAATTTTTGAAAAAAATTTTAGATGAATTGTCAAAACGTGCTAATAATAGCAAAAATAACACTATTTTAAACATAGTGTTATTTTTATTTTACTCACTGTAAACATACAGAACATCATTTATTTTTATTAAATTCCTATTTCCTATAAAAACTATTTCATCATTGCCTATTTTTATATTCATATTTACTGTGCTACCAAGAGTTCTTACAATTGCTTTTTTATATTTATATTCTCCAAGTTCTGGATGTTCACTTATATCAATATCATCGCCCAATATCTGATATATCGAAAGTTCTTTTCCATAATCTAATACATCATTGTAATTATAGTACCTATATAATTTAGTTCCATAACCAGAAAACACTAAATAAATAACAATACATATTACTATAACTGCAATTATTGATACTACAACTTTCCACTTCTTCATTAACTATTTCCCCTTATATGAAATTCAATTATTTTAAAACCATCATTATAAAACTACTAACTATTGCAATAATAAAACCTAATATTTTAAGCCCACTTGACCCCTCGTTTTGATCACCAAAGCCAAAAAAACGCTTAGTCAAATTACGTGCATCAAATATCATAATCACTCCTAATAATATCATTATTAAACAAATCAATTTTATAATTAGTTGCCACATTTAAATCAACATCCTTTTCTTTTTATTCTTTCCATCGCTTTTATTGTATTTTCTTTTGTTCCAAACGCTGTCAATCTGAAATACCCTTCCCCTTTTGGTCCAAAGCCACTTCCAGGTGTTCCCACAACATTAGATTCTTGTAATAACTCATCAAAGAACTCCCAAGAAGTTTTTCCATCTGGAACTTCAAGCCAAACATAAGGAGCATTTAAGCCACCATAATATTTAATTCCAGCATCTTCCAATCCTTCTCTAATGATTTTAGCATTTTCCATGTAATAATTGATATTTTCTCTTATCTGCTTTTGACCTTCACTTGAATATACCGCTTCTGCTGCTCTTTGAACAATATAAGCAACACCATTGAATTTTGTACAAGTACGCCTATTCCATAGCTTGTTATATTCAGCTTCCTTTCCTTCTTTGCTATAACCCTTAACACTTTTTGGAATAACTACATATCCACATCTTAGCCCTGTAAAACCAGCTGTTTTTGAAAAACTTCTAAACTCAATAGCAACATCTTTTGCACCTTCCACCTCATAAATACTATGTGGCACATCATTTTCTGTAATAAAAGCCTCATAAGCAGAATCATATAAAATAACAGAATTATTCGCTTTAGCATAATCAACCCACTTTTTCAACTCATCTTTCTTCAAAATTGTACCTGTTGGGTTGTTCGGAAAACATAGATAAATCATATCCACTCTTTGTTTAGGTAATTCCGGTTTAAATCCGTTTTCCTTAGTTACAGGCAAATAAACAATATTTTGATAAGTACCTTCATCTGAATTAAATTTTCCACTTCTACCAGCCATAACATTTGTATCTAAATAAACGGGATAAACTGGATCTGTAATTGCAACAACATTATCTTTTGCAAAAATATCAACAATATTTCCGGTATCACACTTTGCCCCATCTGATACAAAAATCTCATCTTCGGCAATGTCAATCCCTCTTGCCTTATAGTCATTTTCTACAATAGCCTTTCTCAAAAACTCATAACCCTGTTCTGGTCCATAACCTCTAAAACCTTCTTGTGTACCCATTTCATCAACTGCCTTATGAAGAGCCTCAACACATGCCTTTGGAATTGGTCTTGTTACATCACCTATACCCAATTTTATAACTTCTTTATCTGGATGCTCCTCTGTATATTTTGCAACTTTCTTTGCAATTGTTGAAAACAAATAACTCTCTTGCAACTCTAAAAAATTTTCATTTATATAACTCATTTTATTTTCGTTCCTTTCTTTAAACTAGTAATTCTCCCTCAAAAACTGTTACCGCAGGACCTGTCATGTAAACATGATTATCAGCTTTATTCCACTCAATTTGTAGCTTACCACCTAATAATTCAACTGTCACATTATTTTCAGTATATCCATTTATACTACATGCAACAGCTGTTGCGCATGCTCCTGTTCCACATGCCAAAGTTTCTCCTGCACCTCTCTCCCATACACGCATTTTTATAGTCTTTTTGTCTATAATTTCCGCAAACTCCACATTTATACGTTTTGGAAAAGCCTTATCAACTTCTAGCACTTTTCCATATTTTGCAACATCAAAATGTTCTACATCTTTTACGATAGTAATCGCATGAGGGTTCCCCATTGATACACAAGACATAGTAAAACCTTTTTCTTCTGCCACCACATGAAGATTTTTCACTGGTTTTTCATCACTAACAACTGGAATTTGAGTTGGCTCTAAAATTGGCTCTCCCATATCAACTCTTGCTGTTTCAACCTTTCCATCCTTTACATTTAATTTTAAATACTTAATTCCAGCTAATGTTTCAATAGCAACTTCTTGCTTTGTTGTTAACCCTTTATCATATACAAACTTTCCAACACATCTTATGCCATTTCCACACATCTCCGCTTCACTTCCATCACTATTAAACATCCTCATTTTAAAATCTGCAACATCACTCTTGCAAATCAAAATTAGTCCATCTGACCCTATTCCGAAATTTCTGTTGCTAACAAAATGAGCTAGAGATGATGGTTCTTTGATATCTTGATGGATAGCATCAATATACACATAATCATTCCCTAGCCCCTGCATTTTTGTAAACTTAATCATTTTTGTCACCTCTTTAAGGTAAATATATTATCAGCAAACCATAATTATGTTTTGCTGGTCTTAGTTTATCACATAAATTCTTTGAGGTCAAGTATTATAGTGTGCCTGTTCCTAAACTTTCCAATTTTTGATTTACCACAGCTTGTAGAAGCTTATTTTCCGGTAACTTTAGCTCAGGATCTTTATTCATTATTTCACTCGCAAGTCCTTGAACTTTCTTTAAAATTGGCATATCTTCAAATAAATTTGCAATTTTAAATTCAGGTAGTCCATGTTGCATAGTTCCAAAGAAATCGCCACTTCCACGCAATTCTAAATCTTTTTCAGAAATCACAAAACCATCATTTGTATCACACATAACTTTCATTCTCTTTCTAATTGTTTCGCCATTTCCTTCATATTTCAAAATACAATATGACTGATATTCCCCTCTGCCAACTCTACCACGCAATTGATGTAAAGCAGCTAATCCAAACCTTTGAGCATCTTCAATAACCATAATATTACTGTTTGGAACATCAACGCCTACTTCAATTACAGTTGTGGAAATTAAAATATCTATTTCATGATTTTTAAATCTTGCCATGATTTCGTCTTTTTCTTTTGGCTTCATTTTTCCATGCAAATATGCAATCCTATACTCTGGAAAAATTTCCTTTTGATACTTTTCTGCCAATTCCACTACTGATTTTAAGTTATTATCTTCCCCTTCTTCTACTAGTGGGCAAACTATATATGCTTGCCTACCCTCTTGAATTTGCTTTTTTATGAAATTATCTATTCTTTCCTGCATACGTTTTGTAACTGCAAAAGTTTCAATCTTCTTTCTGTTTGGAGGTAACTCATCAATAATTGAAATATCCAAATCTCCATAAAGAATTAAAGCCAATGTTCTTGGAATTGGAGTTGCTGACATAACTAAAACATCTGGATTCATGCCCTTTTTCGTGATTTTATTCCTTTGCCTAACGCCAAACCTATGTTGCTCATCTGTTACAACTAAACCAAGATTTTTGAATTCAACATTATCCTCTAAAACTGCATGTGTTCCAATTAAAATATCTATATCGCCATTTTGCAATCTCTGCAAAATTTCTTCCTTTTTCTTCTTAGTAATTCCTGAAATAAGCAATTCACATTTTATCCCTAAATTAGAAAATATTTTTTCAAAATTTTCTAAATGTTGAGTTGCCAAAATAGCAGTTGGTGCCATAATAACTGCTTGATAACCGCTTTTTACTGCCTTATATGCTGCACACATTGCAATTGCTGTTTTACCAGAGCCTACATCACCTTGTAATAATCTGTTCATCATCTTAGGAGCTTCCATATCTTTTTCAATTTCTTCTAAAACTCTGGCTTGTGCATTTGTTAAAGTAAATGGGAATTCTCTTACCATTTCTTTTATCTTATGCTCTTTTGAAAAAGCAATTCCTTTGATTTTTTCCATATCATAATATTTTAATTTTAAAAGTGCTAACTGAGTCATAAGAAGTTCTTCAAAAACTAAACGCTCTCTCGCTCTTTTGAAGTCTTGTAACTCCGCTGGAAAGTGTATTGTTTTGGTTGCTTGATTTATTGATAACAAATTATATTTTTTCAACACATATTCAGGCAAAGTTTCGGCTAAACTTCCATAAATTTCATCTATTCCATTTTCTATAATTTTTCTAAGTACATTTTGAGACAAACTATATGTTAATGGATAAATTGGAATTATCCTTCCAGTATTTTGTGTATGTCCATACTCATCAAAAACAGGCGACATTATTTGAACTTTTCTATATTTCTTATCAATTTTTCCAAACATCCTATATTTTTTTCCGATTGAAAATTTTGATTTCAAATAACTTTGATTAAACCAAACAGCCTCTCCATTAGCTGTTTCATCGCCTATCATTAGCTTCTGCATTGTTTTTTTGCCAAAACGTGTTTCTACAACTCTACTTGTTGCAACAACTTCAATCAAAGCTTCTTCCCCATCAGCACATTCAAATAGAGTTTTTGGCTTACTTCTATCTTCGTAATCTCTTGGATAATATGTAATTAAATCTTGTAAGGTGAAAATTTTAAGCTTATTTAACAACTTTGCTCTATTAGGTCCAACACCTTTTATAAATTGCACTTCTTTTTTTAAATCAATCATCATTACTCCTAAATAATCTTTATAACTTCAAAATTTAAAGCATCTGCACTTACGAGTTTTAATTCAATTCCTTCTACTTCCCCCTGTATTGCCTCTTGGATAGCACTACTATGTAAATGTCCATAAATACATTTTTTAATTCCATATTTTTTCATCATTTCAATAAATGGTGATTTCAAATTATTATTTATCCCTGTTAGTGGTGGATAATGTAAGCAAACTAAAATTGGTTTATCATCGCCATATTTTGCAATTCCATCTTTAATTGATAATTCTAATCGAATTACCTCTCTTGCAACAATTTTTTCGTCTTGTGGGTCATTTGACTGTGTCCAACCCCTTGTTCCAACTATAATATGACCATCAGAAAAATAGCTATTATTATGTAAAAATTCTATTGATTCAAAGTTATTTTCTTTTACAAAATTTTTCATTTTGTTGATTGTTGACCACCAATAATCATGATTGCCTTTTAATAAAATCTTTTTGCCTGGAAGGTCTTGTAAATAATCAAAATCAGCAATGCAATTTTCTAAATACATAGACCATGAAAAATCGCCTGGCAATATAACAGTGTCATTTTCGGTAACTTGCTTTTTCCAGCTTGTTTTAACTTTTTCTTCATATCCTTCCCAATTATCGCCAAAGACACTCATTGGTTTGTTCTCTTGAAAAGATAAATGTAAATCGCCTATTGCAAATATTGCCATGTTTTTTTCACGTTCCTTTCTTTCTAATCTATAACTGTAAATTCGGAATAGCATTAAGACTGAGGTCACTTCTTTTGCCAGCCATGTAGTTATAATAACCAGCAGAACCTGTCATAGCTGCATTATCTGTGCATAACTTTAAATCTGGCATATATACTTTTGTGTCTTTTAAATCTAAAAAAGACTTTCTAATATATGTATTTGCAGAAACTCCACCAGCTAAAACTACCGTCTTTATATTTGTCATCTTCATTGCTTTTTCTACATTTTCAATTAAAATTTCAGTTACTACTTTTTGAAAACTTGCACATAAATCTGCCCTATTTATATCTGGTGTTTTATGATGTAGATTTATTACAGCTGTTTTTATTCCACTAAAACTAAAATCTAAATTTTCAAAATGTGTTTTTGGAAGTTCAATTGTTGGCTTGCCTTTTTGTGCTAATTTATCAATTTTTGGTCCACCCGGGTACCCTAAATCAACAACTCTTGCTACTTTATCAAAAGCCTCTCCAATCGCATCATCTCTTGTTTTCCCTAGAACTTCAAATTCACAATAATCTTTTACATGAACTATTTGAGTATTACCACCAGACATCATTACACACAAAAAAGGTGGTTTCAGTTCTGAATATGTAAGATAATTTGCTGCAATATGCCCTTCTATATGGTTTACCCCAACTAGTGGCTTGTTAATTGCAAAGCTAAGAGCTTTTGCATAAGAAAGCCCAACTAATAAAGCACCTACAAGCCCAGGACCATAAGTTGGTGTAACTACATCTAATTCATTAAATGTTATTCCTGCATCTTCAAGCGCTTTTTTGGTAACACGAGAAATTGCCTCTATGTGATTTCGAGAGGCAATTTCAGGCACAACTCCACCGTATTTTTCATGTATTGGAATTTGTGTATCTATAACATTTGATAAGATTTCTCTTCCATTTTTTATAACAGCTACTGCGGTTTCATCGCAACTTGATTCAATTCCTAGTGTAAGTATATCTTTCATATTTTTCATCCTTTATAAACCAAAGATAAATTGTGCTAAACTTATAATTGTATTGCTAACAGCTTGAATTGCAGGAGTGATAATTGTTCCAGCCAAGCCAGTTATCCAAATTAAGATAAAAACTATATAAAATATTTGTCCATTGTTGATAAACCATTCTTTTGCTTTTGTAGGTAAAAATGGTATTAACACTTTTGAACCGTCTAGTGGTGGTAGTGGAATTAAATTAAAAACTCCTAAACCAATATTGATAGAAATTGTACTTGCAACTATTACTAATGTTGCACTGCCTAATGTTGATGTTAAAAAAGACATACTCGCAAATTTATATATTGCACAATAAATTAGTGAAAATACAAAAGCTAAAATGAAATTCATAAGTGGACCAGCAATTGAAACAATTGCTTCTCCCTTTTCCATTGATAACTTTCTTGTGTAATTTCTTGGGTCTACATGAACAGGTTTACCCCATCCAAAACCTGCAACTAGCAACATTAGCCCACCTATTGGGTCTATATGGTCTTTTGGGTTTAGGCTAAGCCTACCTTCTCTACGAGCTGTGTCATCGCCTAATTTGTCTGCCGCAAAAGCATGTGCAAATTCGTGAAAAGTTATTGCTATAAGAACTCCTGGAATACTAACTAGCAAACTATATAATTGAGCTGGGTTTGACGCATATTGTAAAACAGCAATTAAAATTAGTACTCCAATAATAATATATACTGTTCTTCTGTCAAAAGAAAAATTGAACATTTCTCTACTCCCTTTCTAAAAATCAATGTCTAAAATGTCTCATTTTAGTGAATACCATTGCAATTCCATATTCATTGCATTTATCAATAGAATCTTGATCTTTTATTGAACCACCTGGTTGAATTATTGCCTTAATTCCAGCTTTGTGTGCTTCTTCTACACAATCTGAAAATGGGAAAAATGCGTCTGATGCAAGTACAGCTCCATTTGTTACGCCTTCTCCAATCAATTCTTCTCCATGTTCTACTGCTTGTTTTGTAGCCCAAATACGGTTTACTTGACCTGGTCCAATTCCAATAGATTGTTTGTTTTTACCAATTGCAATTCCGTTTGATTTAACATATTTAACAATTTTCCAAGTAAACATCATGTCATCTAATTGCTCTTGTGTTGGCTTTGTTTCTGTTACAACTTCATATTCATCTAATAATTTTGAGTCGATTGTTTGAACTATTGCTCCACCATTTATTTTTTTGATGTCATAAGCTGTTGCTTTTTGTTTTACTGTGATAC
Source organism: uncultured Clostridia bacterium (assembly GCA_947594935.1). Classification (GTDB taxonomy): domain Bacteria; phylum Bacillota; class Clostridia; order TANB77; family CAG-508; genus CAG-269. The sequence continues at coordinate 9,886 of CANQEM010000011.1, forward strand.
TTGGTAATTCTAGCACTCTAACGTTTTTCTTTGTTTTCAAAATTTCTAATGCTTCTGGCTCATAAGAAGGTGCAACAATAACCTCTAAGAAAATTTCCTGCATTTCTTTTGCCATTTGAACATTAACTTCTTTGTTTACTACAACAATTCCACCAAAAATTGAAGTTTTATCTGCCTCAAAAGCTTTTCTCCATGCTTTATAAATATCGCTGTCACTGCCTACGCCACATGGATTTCCATGTTTACATGCAACAACAGTTGGCTCTTCAAATTCTTTTAATAATTCTAATGCTCCGTTTGTATCATTTATGTTATTAAAAGATAATTCTTTTCCGTTTAATTGTGTTGCAATTGTAAGAGAACCTTCGCATTTTCCTATTTCTTTGTATAAAGCTGCCTTTTGATGTGGGTTCTCGCCATAGCGCATGTCTTGAACTTTTTCGTAAGTTAAAGTAAGTTTTTCTGGTAAGCTTTCATCTTTTCTTTGTTCTTTTAAATAATTTGCAATCATAGCATCATAATTAGCAGTATGCTCAAAAACTGCTTGCATTAGTCTGAATTTTGTTTCTTTTGATACTTCTCCATTTTCTTCTAATTCTTTTAAAACAATTTCATAGTCCTCTGGGTTTGTTATTACAGTTACATCTTGATAATTTTTTGCTGCACTTCTTAACATTGTTGGTCCACCAATATCAATGTTTTCAACGGCTTCTTCTCTTGTTACACCGTCTTTTAAAATTGTTTGTTTAAATGGATATAAATTTACAACTACAAAGTCAATTGTGTCAATGTTTAAATCTTGTAATTGTTTGATGTGTTCTGGTTTGTCTCTCCTTGCTAAGATTCCCGCATGTACTTTTGGATGTAAAGTTTTAACTCTACCATCTAAACATTCTGGAAAGCCTGTTAGTTCTGAAATTTCAATTACATTTACTCCTTCTTCTTTTAGTTTTTTGTAAGTTCCTCCTGTTGAAATGATTTCTACTCCTTGTTTTTCTAGTCTTTTTGCAAATTCTACAATTCCTGTTTTGTCTGAAACACTGATTAAAGCTTTCATAATAAAACTCCTTCCTTTTTTATATATTTGTTGTTTTAAGATTTAGCTCTGAATTATCCAATTTATTTTGTTTATTAAATAATAAGTTTTCAAAAAATAGTTCTAAATATTTTTTGTCTTCTTCAATTCCTTCTGAAATGTTACTATAATTTGCTCTAACTAACGCATTTCTGAAATATACTGAGTTATCTTTAAATAATTCGTTATTAACATTAAAACCTTTGCTATTTAGATATTTTTGGATAAACAATGCTGTTGTTCTTGTATTTCCTTCGCCAAAAGGATGTACTTGCCAAATATGTGCAGTAAATGTGCATAATCTATCTATTTTTTCTTTATCTGTTTTTTCTATATATTTTTGATTTGCTTCTTCTGCAAAATCATATTTTAAAGTTTCTTCTATCATAGAGTAATCAGCATATTGAACTGTTTCTCCATTTAATATTGGTTCCTTTTTAGTTATGTTATAGTCTCTGAATTCTCCTATATATTTCTCGTCAATTCCTATATTGATATTTTCAAATAGTCTTTTATGATATTGTTTTAAGGTTAAGTAATTAAATGTAAAGGCTTTGTCGTTTAATATTTTTACTATTCTTAAAGATACTTCGTCTGCCTGTTTTTCATGTTGATTTATCTTTGCTTGGTCTGTATTTTCATAATATTCTTTTATTTCTTTTTCAACAATGTCATAACCTTTTTTCCCTATTATATTTTCAGTTGCTAAATCTACCATATACTTTGATGGAATAAGATTGTCAACTGTTTGAAGTCCAAAGGCAATATTCCAGTTTAATTGACGTTGCTTAGAATCTTCTGTTTCTCCAATTCTTTCATATTTAATTTTATCTAAATAATTTTCGTTCATAACTTTACTCCTATATTTTTATACTCTATTAAGCTTTTGTTAATTTTTATAGGCAACTGTTCATTATAAAAATATTGTATTATTATGAAAGTGGTTTCATAGTTGGGAATAGTAGCACATCTCTAATTGATGCTGCATCTGTTAATAACATGATAAGCCTATCAATTCCTATTCCTAGCCCACCTGTTGGTGGTAAACCAATTTCAAGTGCTTGAATATAGTCCTCGTCCATCATGGCTGCCTCTTCGTCACCAGCCTCTTTTGCTTCAACTTGCTTTTTAAACCTTTCATATTGGTCAATTGGGTCATTTAATTCTGAAAAGGCATTTCCATATTCACGCCCACCTATAAACACTTCAAACCTCTCTGTCATGTTCTTGTTATTTGGGCATTTCTTTGCAAGTGGAGAAATTTCTACCGGATATTCATAGATAAAGGTTGGTTGTATCAAAGTTTTTTCTACATATTCATCAAAGAATATACTTATAATATCTCCTCTTGTTTGCTTGATTTCTGGAACTTCTAAGTTCCTTTCTTTTGCAAGTTTTAGAGCTTCCTCGTCTGTTTTTACCTCATTAAAGTCAATTCCAGTTACTTCTTTGATAGAATCTATCATTGTAATACGCTTCCAGCCCGGTGTTAAATCAATTTCTTGATCTTGGTAAGTTATTTTTGTTGTACCTAGAACTTCCTTAGCTGTTCTTGAAAAAATCTCCTCTGTAATATCCATCATGTCGTGAAAATCTTCATAAGCAGCATATAGTTCTAGCATTGTAAATTCTGGGTTGTGCCTTATATCCATACCCTCATTACGGAACACCCTACCTATTTCATATACTTTATCAAAACCGCCTACAATTAACCTTTTCAAATTAAGCTCTAAGGCAATTCTTAGATACATGTCAATATCTAGTGTGTTGTGATGTGTGATAAATGGACGTGCAGAAGCACCACCAGAAATTGTATTTAAAATTGGTGTTTCAACTTCTAAATATCCTTTTTCTTCCAAAATTTGTCTTACTTTACTGATTATTTTGCTCCTTAATAAAAAGGTTTGCTTTACTTCTGGGTTCACAATTAAATCTGTATATCTTTGCCTATAACGTAAATCTGGGTCTTTCAAGCCATGGAATTTTTCTGGTAGTGGTCTTAATGATTTTGAAAGCAAAGTAACTTCTTTTGCATGTACTGAAATTTCCTCTGTTCTTGTTTTAAACACAAAACCAGTTATACCTATGATGTCTCCTATATCATAGGATTTAAAAGCTTTATATGATTCTTCCCCTAAGTCATTTATACTAACATAGCTTTGAATTTTCTCGTCACTATCTTGTATTGTGCAAAATGAAGCCTTTCCCATAATTCTTTTTGCGATAATTCTTCCAGCAACTGTAACATCTTTTTGTTCAAAAGCCTCATAATTTGCCTTGATTTCACCAGCTGTGTGGTTTCTATCAAATTTTGTAATTTCAAAAGGGTCTTTCCCCTCTTGTTGCATTTCTTGTAATTTATCACGTCTGATTTGCATTAAATGATTTATATCTAATTCTTGTTCTTCGTCTTGCATAAAAATTCCTACCTTTCTGATTCGCAATTTTTCTGTACCCATTATATCATAGCACTTAGCCGTTGTCAATTTACTAAATGAATTACTTGCATAAAAAATAAATTTGTGCTAAATTATAGTAAAAGGAGATTTATTATGGACTTAAATATACCTGCTAATATTATAAAAAATGGTGGAATTGTTATTTTTCCAACTGAAACTGTATATGGAATTGGAACAAATGCTTTTAACGAAGCCTCTATTGAAAAATTATATAATTTGAAAAAAAGACCTCGTGAAAAGCCTCTTAGTTTGCTAGTTTCTGATATGGATATGATAAACAAAATTGCAAAAGATATAACTGATGTAGAATACAAATTGATAGAAACATATTTCCCCGGACCTGTTACAATCATCTTGAAGAAAAGTGATATTGTGCCAGACATTGTAACAGCTGGGCAAGATACTGTTGGTGTGCGTATGTCACGCAACCCAATCGCACAAAAATTAGTTGAACTTTCCGGAGTTCCAATTGCCGCACCAAGTGCGAATATTTCCGGTAAACCAAGTGGCACAAATTTAAATACAATTCTAAATGATTTCAAAGTAGATTTTGTTATAGATGGCGGTGAAAGTGAATTAGGAATTGCCTCCACCATTGTAAAAGTTGTTGACGGCATACCAAAAATTTTAAGACAAGGAACACAAAAAATAGAGCTTTAATTTTTATAAAGCTCCATTTTCTTTTTTTAGGCATCTTATTATTTCTCCATAATCAATAGCTTTTAATATAGCAGTCCCTGCAACTAGAATATTTGCACCAGCCTCTTTAACAGGTCTTGCAGTATGTAAGTTAATTCCACCATCAACTTCTATATCAACTTCTAAATCATTGTGGTCAATATATACTTTTGATTGTCTTACTTTATCTGTCATTTCCTTCATAAAAGTTTGTCCACCTCTGCCAGGCTCCACTGTCATAATCAACACAAGATGAGCATAAGGCAAAATTGGATAAATGTCAGCCACTTCTGTTGCTGGTTTTACAGCTATTCCCACCTTTGAATTATATTGCTTAATTTGTTCAATATATTGTATGGCTGTGTCATAATTCTCACAAGCCTCAAAATGGAAAGTCATACACCTAGGCTCTAAAACCCCAAAGTCGTCAATAGCTTTTTTTACATCTTTTACCATAAAATGAATATCTAATGGTAAATTTGAAATTCTTTTGATATAAGAAGCATATTCAAGCATTTTCTTGTAAGTATTTTTCCTAACAAACTTTCCGTCCATAACATCAATATGAAAATAATCAGTTTTGCCCTTTTCTAAGGCTAAAAAAGTCTCTGCCTCTTTTCCTTCTTCAACATTTAAAATTGATGTTGATACCTCTACCATCTATGTTTCTCCTTTTCTTTTAATTCTTCATATATTTTTAAAAATCTTAAATATCTATCTTCTGAAATTTTACCTTCTTCAACTGCCATCTTTATTCCACAATTCTTTTCTTTAACATGTGTGCACCCGATAAATTCACAATTTTCAATATACCTTCTAAATTCAACAAAACATGTTGCAAGCTCGTCCGCAGGAATTTCAGAAATATCAAAAGTTGAAAAACCGGGAGTGTCTGCAATATATGTATTTTTGTTGATTTCATACATTTGAATAGCTGTTGTGGTGTTCTTACCTCTCTGGTTGCGTTGGCTTATTTGCCCTTCCTCTGTTATTGCCTTTGAAAATATCGCATTTATTAAACTTGATTTGCCCACACCAGAATTTCCAGAAAACACATTGATATTGTCTTTCAAAAGTTTTTTTAGTTCTTCAACTCCTACTCGTTTATTCGCCTGTGTTTCCAAAACTTTATATCCTAGTTTTCTATAAATCTCTTTGATTTCCTTAAAATTCCCATCTTTATCTAAATCAGCTTTGTTTAAAACGATTATCACATTTATTTTTAGAAATTCAGCAAGTGCAAGCTGTTTATCTAACAACAATAAATCTGGCTTAGGTTTTTGGCTAGAAACAACAAAAACCATTTGAGTAATATTGGCAACTTTCGGTCTTTTTAATAAAACACTTCTTTCCTCTATTTCTTCAATTACAGCTGATTTTTCATTTTCAACTAAAATTTGAACCATATCACCAACAACAGGGGAGATTTTTTTCTCCTTAAATCTCCCCCTTGCGGTTGCTAAATATTCACCATTTTTTGTGCTAACAACATATTGATTTGAAACATTTTTAACAATATGCCCTTCTAATTGCTCCATCCAAACCCCTCTTTAATTTTTATTGAAAAGTAAATTTGTTAGTATTATTCAAATTGATAGTTTGAGTTCTAGTCCAGTTTCCACCGCTTCTATCTGTTATGATAACTTGAACTGAAACACTACCTTTTCCAGTGATTGTTGTAGATACATCTGTCTTATTTTTATCTACACCAGTGCTTGAATAAACACTCTTACCATCTACTAATAACTCTACATCAGCTGTTTTATCAGATTGAACATGCTCCTCTGTTGCTCCACCTTCTTCTGAACTATCTGAACTTCCAGAGCTTGAACTGCTTGTATATCCACCAGTCATAGATTTTACATTTATTATAATAGTTGCTGATTTATCTTCTTGAATTTTATTTACTGTTAAAGTAACTGTTGTGCCTTCATCAACTTTTTTACCACTATCTAAGCTTTGTTTTAAAACAACACCATTTTCTTTTGAAGAATTTTCTTCATAATTAACTGTTACTTTAAAACCTAGACCTTCTAGTTCTGATTTTGCAGCATTTTCAGCTTTTCCAACAACATTTGTCATAGTAATTTCTTTTATACCTGTTCCAATGCTTACATGTAGTTTTACTGTATCACCTGCTGAAACCTCTGCATCAGGCTCTGTTTCTTGGCTGATTACATGGTCAACTGCAATTGTTTTACTTGTTTCTTCAACAATTTCAGCTTTCAATTTTGCTTCTTCAATCATCTTGATTGCTTCTTCTTTTTCCTTACCTTCAACATTAGGTACTTTTGTCTTTTCAGTTCCCTTGCTAACAACAACTTTTACTGTGCTACCTTGTTTTACAGAATGATATTTATCAAAATATGCAGGGTTTTGGCTTATTATATGGTCTTCTTCTACATCTTTGTTATATTCTTCCTTCTCTTCCTCATAAACAAGCTTTGCCTCTTCAATTGCTTTTTTAGCTTCATCTTTGTGCATACCTACAACATTTGGCATATCAACTTCTGGTGGGTTTGTAATACTTAAAACCCCCATTGTTCCACCAAAAGCAACAAAGAATAAAAGAATTACACCAATAAACACACTAAGCTTTTTATGGTCCATTATCCATTGAATAAACTTATTCTTTGGCTTGTTATTTTTACCTGTTTTTCTTGCTTGTGGTTCTACACCTATTTTTTGAGTTCTAGCTGTTTTATCATAAGGAATTTCTTCAACAAAATCGCCTTCTGGGTTTTTCAAAGCCTCTTTCAAATCCTTTAATAAATCCATACTAGTTTGATACCTAAGCATTGGGTCTTTTTGAATAGCTTTCATTATAATCTTGTTAATTGCCTCTGGAATATTAGGGTTTAACTTGATTGGTTCAACTGGTTCTTCCTGCATGTGCTTCAAAGCAACTGATACTGGTGTATCTGCATCAAAAGGAACTTTACCAGTAAGCATTTCATACATTACAACACCTAATGAATAAATATCAGATTTTGCATCTGTATAACCACCTCTTGCATGTTCTGGTGAAAAATAATGTACTGAGCCAATAGTTGTTCCAAAAGCTGTAATTGTAGAATTTGAAACCGCCTTAGCTATACCAAAATCAGTAATTTTGGCAGTTCCATCTTCTGTTATTATTATATTATGTGGTTTAATATCCCTATGTATTATATTGTTGCAATGAGCCACATCTAGTGCAGCAGCAATTTGAATAGCAACATTCATAGACCATTTCCAAGGTAAAGGTCCTTTCTCCTCTACTATAATTTCTTTTAAAGTTTTACCTTGCACAAGCTCCATAACAATATAATAAATTCCATCATCAACACCTACATCATATATAGAAACAATATTTGCATGTGTAAGACGTGCAGCTGATTGAGCCTCTGTTTCAAACCTTTTTATAAACTCTGCGTCTGTTGTGAATTCATCTCTTAAAACTTTAACTGCAACATTTCTATTTAATATAACATCTCTTGCCTTGTAAACAATAGCCATACCGGCCATTACCTACCTTTTGAAGTATCTCATAACGGTTCCCCAATAATTTCCCTTCTAAAATCATTTTTTATCTCTCCTTCTTTAACTGTTATATATTTTTTATCACTACAACAGTAATATTGTCATACCCGCCTTTGTCATTTGCTATTTGTACTAGTTCTTTTGTTGCTTGTTCAAGATTGCCCTTTGTTTTTTGATATATTTGCTCTTGGTCCACTAAATTTGATAACCCATCTGAGCACATAACAATAACATCATCTTTCAAAAAGCCTTTAACCATTACATCTGGCTCTACAAATGCGTTACAGCCAAGTGCTTTCATAAGCATATTTTTCTTAGGGTGATGTTCCGCTTCTTCTTGCGTAATTTCCCCATCTTTCACCAATTTTTGCACATAGCTGTGGTCTTGCGTTAATTTCCTAATAAATGATTTTCGTATTCGATAAATTCTGCTATCACCAATATGCCCAATATATACCTTATTATTATATATTAAGCATAGTTCCAAAGTAGTACCCATTCCTTCTAGTTCTTTATTTTCTTTTGATTTTTCATATACAATCATATTTGCATATTCAATACTACTTCCTAGCAATTGTATGATGCTGTCTCTATCCTTTTCAATTTGTTCAAAATTGTTGGTAATATATTTTTTTGCTGATTCGATTGCAAGTTTACTTGCAATTTCGCCACCATTGTAACCGCCCATACCATCTGCTAACATATATAGTTGTACTTTATCCAATGAATTTGAAATATAAAAAGAATCTTCATTTATTTCTCTTAATTTTCCAACATCAGATTTTGCATAAGCTATTATCATATTTTCACCTCAAATTCTTCAATAAAGTTATATCACAAATCTTGCTTTTTTGCAATTGATTTTAGTAAATTTTGTGATATAATATTACCAAAGGAGGAGATAAATATGTCTACACCACATAATGAGGCTGAGATTGGTCAAATTGCAAAAAATGTTATAATGCCAGGCGACCCTTTAAGAGCTAAATATATTGCAGAAAATTTCTTAGAAAACGCAAAACTTGTAAACCAAGTAAGGGGAATGTTTGCATATACTGGCACATACAAAGGCAAGGAATTAACTGTTATGGCATCTGGTATGGGTATGCCTAGTATGGGAATTTATAGTTATGAACTATTTAAAATTTACGGAGTAGAAAACATTATAAGAATTGGATCTTGCGGTGGATATAAACCAGAACTAAAATTATTTGATATAATTTTAGCAAAAGAAGTATTTTCAGAAGGCAATTATGCACTTACCTTAAACAATGAAAACTGCCACATCGTAAAATCAAATGAAGAATTAAATTCAAAAATTACACAAACAGCTAATAACTTAAACTTAAAAATCTTTGAAGGTAACACAGTTTGCTCTGACTGCTTTGATGTATATATGACTGATGTAAATCAATTTCTATCACGCGTACCTTCTGGTTTTAACCCTATTAGTGCAGAGATGGAAGCTTTTGCTTTATTCTACAATGCACAACTATTAGGAAAAAAAGCAACTTGTTTGATGAGTGTTGTTGATTCAAAATATATCAAAGAAATTGCAACACCTGAGCAAAGGCAAACAGGCTTAACAAATATGATAAAACTTGCCTTAGAAAGTATATAAAAAAATCTCTCGATTTCGAGAGATTATTTTTTTATTGATAAAATTTTGTATTTCATCACACCTGCTGGTGCATTAACTTCTACAACTTGGTTCTTTCTTGCTCCTAAAAGTGCTGCACCTAGTGGTGATTCATTTGAAATTTTGTTTTCTGCAAGATTTACTTCTGTTGAACCTACAATTGTATAATCTATTTTTTCATTGAATTCTAAGTCATTTACTCTTACAACATTTCCTATTTGAACTGTTTCTGTGTCAATTTCTTTTTCATCAATAATTTTAGCATGTCTTAATTTATTTTCTAATTCAGCAATCTTAACTTCATTTTCAGCTTGTGCTGTTTTGGCTTCGTCATATTCAGAGTTTTCTGATAAATCTCCAAAGCCAAGAGCAATCTTTATTCTTTCTGCAATATCTGCTCTTTTTTCTGTTTTTAAATAATTTAATTCACTTTCTAGTTTGTCATATCCTTCTTGTGTAAGGATTACGTCCTTTTCTTCCATGTTCATCTTCCTTTCACGTTTTTAATATATGTATTCTATCTTAAATCACAATTCTAAATTTGTCAAGCCTTTTTTAAAAATTTTTCTCCACCTTTTACATAGTCAATTCCTGAAAAGATTGTTGCAATTGTTTGAACAATCATCATAATAGTTACAACAGCATTTAAAACTAAATCAGAGCCACGCAATAGTCCTAAAAAGCACTCTCCAAAGGCGTAAGTATCAACAAATGCTAAAATTATTGCAATCATTTGTGTTACTGTTTTAAGTTTGCCCCATTTTGAAGCAGCTATAACTTTTCCACCTTTTTCTACAACAACTAATCTATAACCTGAAACTATGAACTCTCTTGCTAGAACTATAATTGGTATCCAAGCTGGTAATTTCTGCATTTCAACTAACATCATCATTGCTGCAAGTACAAGTATTTTATCAGCTAATGGGTCTAAGAATTTTCCGAAAGTTGTAATTTGATTTTTTGACCTTGCAATATATCCATCTAATTTATCTGTAATTGACGCCACAATGAAAATTAAGTCAATTATTAAACATGTTATTGGAATTCCATATATCTTCCCTTCAAGCCCTAAAAATGGAATTATAACCATAATTGGAACTAAAATAATTCTAAATATTGTTAATTTGTTTGCTAAGTTCATAATTTGCTCAACCTTTCCCTTTTATTTTACTGTGCAACTATTTCTTTTGCTTTTTGAAGTTGCGTGTCCTTTTCTTCTGGTATCTCTGTTTCTTTCTTTAATTCATCTGGCAACTCTACTTCTACATCTGGGTGAATTCCCGCTTTGTTTATTTTATTATGCTTAGGTGTTTGATATTCCTGAGTTGTAATCTTTATTCCACCAAGATCTTTAACTGAAAATACTTCTTGAATTATGCCCTTTCCAAATGTGGTTGTTCCAACAATTTTAGCTTTCTCATAATCCTGTAATGCTCCTGCTAAAATTTCAGAAGCACTTGCTGTATTTTTGTTTGTAAGTATTACAAGTGGTATATCAATAATTGGGTCTTCTTCTGACTTTCTTTCAGTTTCTGCACCATTTTTATCCACTTCATATATAATGGTTTTGCCTTTTTCTAACATATAATCTGCTATTTTAACAGCTTCATCAACAATTCCTCCACCATTATCTCTTAAATCTAAAATCAATCTTGACATATTTTGTGCTTTTAACTGATTATATATTTCCTTAAAATCTTCTGCTGTTCCTTCATCAAAAGATTCAAATTTGATATATCCAATTCCGTTTTCTAACATTTTGCCTTCAACTGGGTTTACTTTAACTCTTTCTATTTTTACTGTGAAAGTTTTTGTCTCGCCATCTCTTTCAATTGTTAGATTAACTTCTGAGCCTTCTTCGCCTTTCATGTCATCTGATACAACTGATAAATCTTCTGCTGTGTATGTTTTATCATTTAGACTGATAATATAATCATTTGGTAGAATTCCAGCTTTTTCGGCTGGCGAATCTTTCATAAGTCCTACTATTTTTATTTTGTCCGCTTCTCTATCTGCCATCATATACACACCAATTCCAACAAACTTACCTCTTGCATCATCTAGGTATTCTTGGAATTCTTCTTCTGTAATATATTCTGTGTATGGATCCCCAAGACCTTCTATATACCCTTTGATTGCCCCTTCTCTTAATTTGTTATTATCAACATCTCCTAGATAATATTTGTCGATAATTCCTTTAAATGTGTATAAATCTGATGAAACTTCCCCTATTTCTTTTCTAGTTAATAAAAATAAATTTCCATCATTTTCTATGTAAGCATATAGCCCAATTGTTGTAAGTAAAAAAGTTATAAATGCTGTTAATATTACAAGCATAATGGTTCTATACACTCTGCAAATTGTTTTATCGTCCATGTAACCTCACTCCTATTTATTTTTGCCTTTAACATATTACCACAAAAGCGAATAAATTTCAAATCTTTATTCGCTTAAATTTTATATTATATACTATGCTTTTGTTTTCCTATAAAATACTCTTATGGTAAATAATTATATGGGTTTCTACGGTTGCTGTAAGTTCCTGGGGCCGTTCTTACCTCAAAGTGTAAGTGTGGTCCTGATGAATTTCCTGTGCTACCTACTCTCATTATTTGTTGCCCCTGTTTTACCTCTTCCCCTTGTGATACACAAATTGAACCAGCTTGACCATGTGCATATAAAGTATATAAGCCATTTGGATGTGCAATTACAACATAATTTCCATAGCTTGTTGTTAAAGCATGTGTTTCAGAAACAACTCCATCTGCAACAGCATAAACTGGTTGCCCACTTATACCACCACATCCAAAGTCAACAGCACCATGAACCGCACCAGTTGAATAATACCAACCTGTTGTTACAGTAGCATAAGCCCCTGGTACTGGGTAAATAAATCCGCTTGAACTTGTGCTAGTTGATGGTGCACTGCTTCCAGAAGAAGCACTTCCACCAGAAGCTGTACTACCATTTGAAGGAGTTTTATTTGCTTGGTTTTGTCTTTCCTGCATTTTTCTCAAAGCTTCTTGAACTGCTGCTTGATGAGCTAAAATTTGTTGGTCAATTGCTACGTTATCACGTTTAATTTCATCAATTCTATCTTGTAACTTTTTCTCATCTTCTGATAATTGATTTACTTTTTCTTGTTTTTCTGCTCTTGCAGTTTCAAGCTTAGCTGCAATATCTTTCTTGCTTGTTCTTGCTGTTGTTAATTGCTCTTTGCTTTCTTCTAACTCTTTTTTAGTTTTTTCTATTTCATTTTTCTTTTTATCAATTTCATCTAATAGAGAAACATCACATTCAGCAATTTCAGATATTACATAGTAACTAGAAATAAAATCTGTAACATTATCTGATGATAATAATACATCTAAATAATTTGTTTCCCCCGCTTCATATAGAGCGATAATTCTTTCTTCTAATATTTTTTGTTGATTTTCATAGTCTTTTTGTGCTTGGCTAAGTTTTGCTGTTGTGTCTTGAATTTTTGCATTAGCCTCAGAGATTTGTCCGTCCAATGTTTGAATTTCGCCTTCATATTCATCTATCTGGCTATCTAATTCTGATACTTGTTTTGCGGTTTCATTTTTTTCAGCTGTAACTTTCTCTTTTTCGGTTTCTACTTCTTTTATTTCTTCATTATTGCTACTTTTCTGGTTGTTCAACCTCTGCTCCTCAGCATCAACTGCAAGTGAAATAACGGGGCTACTTACTAGCATTAAAATTAGTAAAATTCCTACAACTTTTCTACTTATGTTTTTCATACTTTATCCTCTCCTCTAATTTTCTGCTGTATTTTCTTCATTGTTTTCTTCTTGTTCTTTTTGTTCTTCTTGTTGCTGTTTATCTTCTTCTGAATTAGGCACTAAGCCAGTTGTGATATATGGCATTGGGTCAACAACTTCTCCATTTTTTCTAACCTCAAAATGAGCATGTGGTCCAGTTGAATAACCTGTTGAGCCAACCTTCAAAATTGCTTGATTACGTTTTACTTGTTCCCCTACTTCCACTAAAATTTGTGAGCCATGTGCATATAAAGTTTGCACTCCGCCACCATGGTCAATTACAACCATATTTCCATAAGCTGCGTTATAACCAGCAGTAATTACAATTCCATCATTTGCCGCAACAAAGTTTACACCAAGAGGAGCTGAAATATCAACACCTGTATGTAACTTATAAACCTTTGTAATTGGGTGAACTCTCATTCCGTATTTTGAACTAATTTTTGTGTAACCTGGTACTGGCCATGCAAGTTCTCCACCAATATAAACTGTGTCTATTCCATTTTTTGCAAGTTCAATGATTTGTAAATTGATTTCTTTTAATGCTTGATTATACTCATCTAACTTCTGTTGAGTTTCTTTTTCTTGTTCTGATAGTTTTGCAATATAGCTTTCTCTTAGAGTTTTAGTTGCTTGTAATACTTTTGATGCTCTTGTTTGTTTTTCTATTATTGTTGTTAATTCTTTTCTTTCTTTTTCTAATTTTGTTTTGGTATTTTCAATATTTTTCTTTCTTTCTCCAATTGTATTCAAAAGGTCTGCATCATAGTCTGCAATCTCTGAAATTACAAAATATGTAGAAAGAAAATCTGAAATGTCGCTTGAATGAACTAAAACGTCCAAGTACTGCATTTCTCCTGCTTCATATAATGCCACAATTCTGTCCTCAAAAACCTTTTTTTGACTGTCATATTTTTTCTGCTCGATTTCCTGAGTTTCTTCTAAGCCAGAAATTGTATTTTGCAAAATTTCAGCTTCTGCTGTTACTTCCTCTAATTCTGCTTCTGCTTTTTCTATTTTTTCATCCAATTTTTGAACTTGTTCTAGATTTTCAGTAATGTCTAATTGAATTCCAGAAAGTTCTTCATTAGCATCTTCGATTTGCCCTTGTAATTCCTTCTGCTGGTCTTGTAGTGATGGTGTTTCTTCTGCATCAACAGCAAGTGCAATGTTTGTACTAAAACATAGTAAGCAAATCAAAGTAACACATAAAAACTTACGCATTTGCTACTCCTTTATACTTTTAAATATTTCCTCATAGAAATTACACTACCTAGTGCACCAATGCCAATTCCTAAAAGCATATATACAACAATGATTGATGAAAGCATATCTCCAAAGCCAACTAGGCTCATTCCGATAAGCTTCATAAATGAAGCATTTACTAATTCTTGTGCTATAAAGTTATATGCTCCACCAACAAGCACAATTGAAATTGCACTAGAAATCATACCTATGATCATACCTTCAACAATGAAAGGCCATCTTATAAAGTTATTGGTTGCACCTACATATTTCATAATTGAAATTTCTTTTCTTCTTGCATGTACTGTTAATTTTATCGTGTTTGATATAATAAAAATTGAAATTATGATAAGTAATAGTAAAATGGCACCAGTTACAATTTTTATTCCATTTGCTAAGTGAATTAAAGTTGTGATTGTTTCATCACTACTTGTAATTTTAGCGAAATTGTCGATTTTCCTTATCTGTTCTTGTATTTGCTGACTCTGCTCTAAGTTGTCTATTTTAACCATATATGATGCTTTTAAAACTTCAACATTAAAGCCATTTAAAACACCCTTATCATCTTTAAGCCTTTTCTTCATAGTGTTTAAGCCATCTTCTTTTGAAATATATTCAGCTGTGCTAACACCTTCAATTTTTCTGATGTCCTCGCCGAATTTTTGAATTTCCTCTTGTGTGGCATCAACTTTTATAAAAACTTGGAAGCCCTGCTCTGACTTGATGTTTGTTACAAAATGGTTGATGTTTTCACCTAAAATTAAGAACACACCAAAAATAATCATAGTTGCACACATTATAATCAATGATGCACCTGTTGATTTTTTGTTCTTAAATACATTACTAAGACCTTCCCCTATTAAATATCCTAATATGTTATATTTCATAATCATACCCGCCTTTTTTGTCATCTCTTATGATTTTACCATTTTGAATATGGATAACTCTCTTTTTCATCTTGTCAACAATATCTTTTGCGTGTGTTGCCACAACAACTGTGGTTCCTCTCATATTTATTTCATTTAATAAAGTCATAATATCCCAAGCTGTATCTGGGTCTAAGTTTCCAGTTGGCTCGTCCGCAATTAGCATTGATGGAGCATTTACTAACGCCCTTGCTAATGCAACTCTTTGCTGTTCACCACCTGACAATTCATTTGGATACATTTTTGCTTTGTTACTTAAACCAACCATAGACAAAATCATTGGAACTTGCCTTCTGATGTGCCTTGGTGTTGCTCTAACTATATACATTGCATACGCAACATTATCATAAACTGTTTTATCTGGTAAAAGCCTAAAATCTTGAAAAACTACTCCCATGCTCCTTCTAAGGAATGGGATACGGCTTGGCTTTAAATATGTTGTATCTTTTCCATTTATAATGATATTACCTGATGTTGGTTCTTCTTCTTTTAGGATAAGCTTTATTAGTGTAGACTTTCCGCTCCCTGAGCTACCTACAAGAAACGCAAACTCACCTTTTTCTATGACAAAATTCGCGTTAATAACGGCATCTGTGCCTGTATCATATTTTTTATATACTTTTCTAAATTCTATCATTTTAGCTTTCAGTCCTTTCTGAAATTTCCCCTTCTATAATACCAATAAAACGTCATTTTTGCAATACTATTAGCCTAATTTTTATATTTTATACGATAAATTCTTTAACGATATTTTCGGCTGTAATTCCAAAATAGCTCATTAACTCAGTAGCTTTGCCAGATTTACCAAAAACATCTTTAATTCCTAGCCTTACTAATTTTGTTGGTTCAAGCTCTGTTAGAACTTCTGCTATTCGACTGCCTAGTCCACCTATTATATTATGGTCCTCAACAGAAACCAATTTGCGGGTTTCTCTTGCTGATTTTACAATTATATCTCTATCAATTGGTTTTATTGTGTGTATATCAACAACTCTTACATTTATACCTCTTTCTTTTAACATTTCTTGTGCTTTCAAACTCTCTGCCACTGTTACACCTGTTGCAAAAATTGTTCCATCTGTGCCATCCCCTATTTGAACAGCTTTTCCTATTTCAAAACTTTGATTTTCTTCATAAATTATATTTGTTGCAAGCCTTGATAAACGCAAATATACTGGTCCTTTTGTTTTTGCAATTTCTTTAACTGCCCATTTTGTTTGAACATCATCACTAACAGACATAACAGTCATGCCTGGAATACTGCTCATCAAAGCTAAATCTTCTAGCATTTGATGTGTTGCACCATCTTCACCAACTGTTATGCCAGCATGTGTTGCACAAATTTTAACTGGTAATTCTGGGTATGCTATGCTATTGCGAATTTGGTCATAAGCCCTCCCAGCTGCAAACATTGCAAATGTACTAGCATAAGGTATTTTGCCCGTTGTTGCAAAACCTGCTGCTGTTGCCATCATATCTTGCTCAGCAATTCCCATGTCAAAAAATCTTTCTGGAAATTCCTTTGCAAAAAGCTCTGTTTTTGTTGCCCCTGCTAAATCTGCATCTAGCACAACAACTTGTGAATTTTCTTTTCCTAGTTCAAGTAATGCTTCCCCATAACTTTGGCGAGTAGCCTTTTTTTCCTCTTTCATATACACACTCCTTAAAATTGTTCAAAAATGTCCAATAAAGCTTCCACTTTAATGGGCTATTGGACATTTTATATTTTCTATACACCATAAGCTGAGAACAAGAAGTTACCCATGTAAACTTGTACACATGGTACTAATACTACAATTACGAAGAATATCAAAACAACACCAACTATTGAGTAAACTATTTGTGGTAGTGCTTTCATAATCTTTCTCATGATTTCATCAATATCAACCTGCATATATTCAACAAGTTTCTCCATCATTTCTGGTAAGTCTGTTCTCATACCAATTTTTAACATCTCTGTAATCATTGGCTTGCATAAACCAGATTGTTCAAATGGCTCTATCCAAGATGTACCAAGTAAAATGTTGTTCATTGATGTTTCAATTAGTGACCTCATTACGCGGTTTTTTACAACGTTCTTACTTACGTTCATTGCCTCTTGTATACGCATACCATTTCTTAGGTTTAATAACATAGCTTTCATAAGTCTTGTAAAATCTAGTGCGAATATCAATTCACCAAATACTGGTGCTTTATATTTAAAGTGGTCAAAGTTGTATCTACCTTTTGGAGTGGAAATATAAGCTACTAAGGCTGCCACCACACCAACTATAAGTATCAAAGGTACATACCAGAATTTAATCGCCACGTTCATAACTTTCTGGAACCATAGAGTAATTGCTGGTAGGGTATCTTGTGTTCCTAGTTCCTCATATACTCCTTGAATTGCTGGTATAGCTACAAGTGTACCAACTACCAGCATAACAAGTAGTAAAGCAAATTGCACAATATTTGGAATTAAGATAGTTTTTAATTTCTTGTTTACTGCGTTTGTGTCATCTAGGTATTTTACTGCTTGTTCAAGTGAGTTTGTTAAAGAACCAGATAACTCTCCTACTTTAATCATGTTTACATAGATATATGGGAATACATCTTCATAATATTCCATTGTTGTGTACATACTTTCACCGGCTTCAACGCCAGCTAATATGTCCGCAATAATTTGTCTTAATAAGCCATTGTCTGTGCTTTCTAATAGAGTTTTTAAAGCATGTATGTTGTTAAAGTTTGCTTTTTTTAGTAAATAGAAGTTCTGTGTGAAAACAACTAAATCTCTTTGTGTGATTTTTTGGGTTTGTAATAAATACATCTTTATTCTTTCACGCGCAGATAACTTGTTTCTTTCTTCTATTTCTGCTGAGTTTAAGTTTTTAAGATAATCGCTCTTTTGTAAGTTTTTCCTTTTTCTACCTTTTTGATTTCCTTGGGCATAAGGTAATCTTTCGATGCTTATTGGTAGCAAATCACTATTTTTTAGCATAGTAATCAAAATTTGCTTTGTTGGCGCTTCTACTTTATTCCTTACAATTAAACCCCTTTCTGTCATTGCTTTGTATATGTAAACTGCCATTTGAGGATCCCCTTTCTATCTACCTTTTTTAATTTTTAACTGCATTATTGTTCTATTAAGTGTTTCGATGTTTTTCTCTTCTAGTTGAGATTTTGCTTGTTCTAGTGTGATCTTATCTTTTACAAATGCGTCTGCAAGTGAATTTATAAGTCCGATGCTACCTTTATCAAGATTACTTTGAATAGCATCTTCGATTTCTGATACACTGATTTTTTCCTTCCTTATGATACCAGCAACAATATTATCAACAACCATAACTTCTGGAATTAAAACTAATTTTCCATCAGGTCCTTTTAGAAGTCTTTGAGAAATAACTAGTTTTAGTAAAGCTGATAATAAGTATTTAACACTTGCTTGGTCACGAACTTCATAGAAGTTTATCATTCTGTCGATTGTTTCTGCACAAGATTTTGTATGAAGTGTTCCTATAACTAAGTGTCCTGATTCTGCCATTTCAATGGCTGCTTCCATTGTAACTTTATCCCTAATCTCTCCTATTACTAGGATGTCGCAGTCCTCTCTAAGAGAGTTCTTAACACCATCACTAAATGTTAGGGCATCTTGACCTTTTCCTACTTCTTTTTGAATAATTAAAGAATTTTTTGATTTATGCCTAAACTCAACTGGGTTTTCAAGTGTTAGAATTTTTCTGTTTTGTGTTTCGTTTATATCATTTATCAAAGCATTTAAAGTTGTTGTTTTACCAGAGTTAGTTTTACCTGTAACAAGGATAAGACCTTGTGTTTGTTGAGTGGTTCTCCTTACTATATCTGGAACTCCTAACTCCTCAAAAGAAGGTAGTTCATTTTTTATAAGCCTTAGAGTACAAACTGGAACGTCAAAAGAGTTTGAGATGTTAACCCTAAAACGAATTCCTGCATGTTCATAAGAAGTATCTAGCTTTCTTGTCTCACGGAAAACCGTGTCCTTATCTAGATTTCCTCTTACTAGGTAATCATAGGCTTCGTTCATGTCCTCTGGTGTTAGAACTTGTTGGTTGTCCATTTGAGTTAATTCTCTCGCTATTCTTAGAATTGGCTTATTGCCACATATTAGATGTACGTCTGATGCGTCTCTCTCAATTGCTTCATCCAAAATTTTATCCATGTTTATCATAAGTTTTCAATCCTTTCTTTCGTTAATATAATACTATTTTTCTGTTTAGTTCATCTAGTGTTGTAATACCATCTAAAACTTTCTTCATTCCGTCTACAACTAGTGGTCTGTAACCTAATTCTAGTGCTTTGTCTCTTATTTCTAAGTTTGAAGCTCCTCTTACTATTAGCTCTCTAATTTCATCTGTTATATCTAGTATTTCGAAAATACCAATTCTTTCATAGAAACCTGTGTTGTTGCAATAATCGCAACCAACTGCATCAAATGTTTTCTTTCCAGTAAAGTCAACTTCTTCTCCATAACGGCTCATTATTTTAGTGATAATTTCTTTTTCTTCTGCTGTGAAGTCTCTTTCTCTCCTACATTTTGGACATGCCCTTCTAACCAATCTTTCTGAAACTGATGTTGATAAAATACTTCCAATATCATAATCAGATACGCCTATTTTTCTTAAACGGTTTATAACTTCGATACTGTCAATTGTGTGTATTGTTGAAAGTACGTAGTGTCCTGTTTGACCTGCTTGTATTGCAATTTCGGCTGTTTCTAAATCACGAATTTCTCCAACTAGGATAATATCAGGGTCTTGTCTTAAAACTGTTCTTAGAGAATTTGAAAATGTGGTTTTTGGTCCCATTTCAATTTGGTTTAAGCCGTCAATTCTTATTTCTACTGGGTCTTCAATTGTTGTGATGTTTATTTCTGGTCTATTTAAGTAATCTATGATACTGTATAATGTTGTTGTTTTACCTTCACCTGTTGGTGCTGCAATTATTGTGATACTGTTCTTTTTATTAAAGCTTTTTCTAACATTTTCATCATCACCTGGATAACCTAAGTCAAATATACTGCGGATGTCTGTGTTTTTCTTCAATAGCCTTAGCACAAATTTTTCTCCATAGATGTTTGGTTGTGATGATACACGGATGTTATAGTTTTCATAAGTTGTAATTCTACCATCTTGTGATTCTTGTTTTTCTTGGTGCATGTTTGAAATTGCTTTTAACCTTCCTATTACTTGTTGTTGCTTATCTGGTCTTATGTGTGTGGCTGTGTATAGCTCACCATCTATACGGTAACGAACTCTAATACCATGTTGCATTGGCTCAATGTGAATATCACTTGCACGGCTTTCTATACCTGTTTTGATTATGCTGTCTACAAGTTCTGTTGTTGTAGTTCCTTCTGAATTATCAATTTGATCTGACATTGCTCCATTTAACATTGCCAAGATTTTATCTATTTGTTGTGAAAATGTAACATAAGTGTCCATTATAAGTCCTTTTTTAAGCACTTCTAAACGAACTTCTTCCATTTTCCTTGCTTCTACATTGTTTGGGAAACAAACTTTGATTTTACCATTTGAAACATCAAAAGGTATTGCTTTATCTTTTTGTGCTATGTCTTTTGGTAAATAGTCTGTTACATTTATTTTGATTAAGTTATTTGTTAGCAAAATTCCCTTTGCTCCAACTATATCTGCAATTGCATTTATTAAAGTTGTTGGATCACATACATCTAGCTCATATAGGATGTCTCCTAATTTCATTTCAGAGTGTGTTTTTTGATATTGTAGAGCCATTTCAATATCACTTTCTGTAACAACTCCCCTTTTAACTAATTCTACACCTATTGGTTGTTTTCTACGTATATCCATATTTTTTTCCTTCCCTTTCTTTTGTATTCCTTTTTATTATACAATAATTATTTTTGTTTTTGTAGCTTTTTTTGCAATTACCAAAAATTACATATAGAACACTAGTGCATCACTATCTGTTTTTTGGAAATCCCCAACTGCAAAATTGATTATAATTTTTGTTTTGCCATTTTCTTCTGTTTGTATGAACTGGCATAAATCTATGCCTTGGCAAATTTCAATTTGATTTCTGTAAATTGATTTATTTTTTTTTGCGAATTGATATATATTGCCATTTGAAAATTGGATATAATAAATTTTTTCTTGGTCTACATCTTCCATTTCTCTTGCTGATACAACTTTGTTGCCTTTTTCTTGAACATCTTGTACAAAATAACTTGCAAATTGTATATATTCACTATTGTCTCTTTCTTCTTTTAAATTTTGATTTAAGAAGTTTCTAAAATAGCCAGTAACTACTGTGAGAGTTGTTATTACAACAGAAACTACAATTACATATACTATAACTGATGCTGTTGTTATACCCTTTTCTTGCTTAAACTTCATATTTGCTTTCACTCCTTCGTTATCCTTATCTAGTCTTTTGCAATTGTTGTTGATAAAGTTACTTTCTTTTCTTCATTTTTTAATTGATAAGAAATGTCAACAGTAACTTTTTTTAAAATTTCTGGTTGTTTGCCTTCATTTCCTTTTAGTTCTGTAAAGTCTTGTACTGTAACTGTGCGGTAATATGGTGTTTTTTCTCCTCGTTTGTCTAGGATATACCCATCTTCTAAGCCTTCAATTCCTTCTATTTTGTTTGTTCCTACTGGTGGTAGGCTAGAAAATTCTTGACCTTTTGCAAGTTCGATTGTTGCTATTGCATAGTGCATTGCTTGTGATTGACGTTCTAACACAGTTTGATTTTTTGTTAGATTTGTTGCTGTAACTAAAAGAATTGTTATAAAAACAGATACTAAGATAACTGCTACAATTATGTCCGCTGTTGTTACGCCTTGTTCTTTCTTTTTCATATTTACTACCATTCCTTATACCATAAATTGATTATGTGCTAATATATAAAGCAAAAATGAAATATTTGTAATTCCCAACATGTAGCCTATCTGCATCTTTGGGAAGTAGTTTTCTTTTGTAGGGTTTTTTAAATTTTGTATTTTTTTAATAAGTAGATAAATGAATATTGCAAGTAAAACTGCTACAATTGTTAAAATTGTTACATATTTTTGTGTGAATATTGCCATTGTTATAAGTGTGAAGATAATTCCGAAGGCATATTTATTACTTGCATATTTCTTTAATGTTATATTTGAAGCAATTAAAGTAACTGCATACAAAATAACATATATGCCATATCTATAAATACTAGTTGGGTCTATTACATATAGATATATCATATATAAAATTCCTATGACTATTCCATAGTAGATAACAGAATCTTGAATTTGTCTGTATTCTTTGTCAATTCCAGCCATGATGACGATATATGAAAAGTATAAAACCATAAGCCCGAATTCTACTAGTTTTGAAAGTGATAGTGTGCTAACTGTAAAGTTCATTAAAAATGCTAATAGCATGAAAAATAGTCCAGATAAAAGCTCAATAACAAAATACCTCGGGCGAATTTTGTCTTTACAGTAACGGCATTTTCCACCAAGGAATATATAACTAAATAAAGGAATTAAATCAAAGAACCCCAATTTATGCTCACATTTTGGGCAATATGAATGTGTGTGTAAAATATCTTGTGTTTTTGGAATACGATAGATTGCAAGTGTGTAGAAACTTCCAAAAGTTATTCCAATTGCAAATATGAATAAATATAGTATGTAGTCCATTTTTTAATTCCTTCCTTTGTATAAATCTTGGCTAAGTCAGATTTATTTTTAGGCATATACACTCATTTGTATATGCCTAAAATTTTATCTGTTGTATTTTATATGACTAATCTCCTTTTTCGTACTCAGTTACATCTGTAAGAGTTGCAGCATTACCTTTTGCATCTATTTGGAATGTATATTTTTTAGTTGTTGGGTTTTGGCTTGCATCTCTAACAAATTGACCTTTTAATTCAATAGTAGCTTTTGAAAGTTCTGTGCTTTCCGTATCACCTGTAAATTCAGCAATTGCTGTGAAATCTTTATCAGCATTCATTGCGTCAACTATATATTTAACAGCTGATTTGTCATCATAATCATTTGCTACATATTTTGCATCATACCAATCTGTCATAGCAACATTGAATGAAGTTTTAATTGTTTCAATTTCTGTTTGAACAGCATTTTCATTTCTAGCTTTTACGCCTTTTGTCATAAGACCATTATCACCAGATAATGATGCTATTGTTACACCAGCTAAAATCAATAATACAATGATTGTTATTACTAATGCTACTAGTGTAATACCTTTTTGATTATTTTTCATAATTTTCCTCCTAAAATTTTATCAAAACTAATTTGTTGGATAAGACCAGTTTGTTAATTCAGCAGCAACACCTTTTTGAACTAAATCAACTGTTATATTTGCTCCATCATAGTTTCCACCTGAGCTTGGCATTTTAACATTTGTTAAAGTGATTGTGCATTTTTTTGCTCCTGTATCTCCACTTACTGTGCTAAAAGTTGTAACGTCTTTTATGTCATCATCAGCTTTCATAAGTGTTGATAATTTTGTAACTGGGTCGTCTGAACCAGCACTATTTGAAACATATTTTTCGTCTAGGTATTCTGTTAAAGCAACGTTGAAAGCATCAATAACGTTTTCTCTTGCTGTTGCTATACGATCCTCCTCTTTTGCTTTTGTTCCTTTTGTCATAAGTCCATTATCTCCTGATAATGATGCGATTGTAACACCTGCTAAAATCAATAAAACGATGATTGTGATTACTAATGCTACTAGTGTAATACCTTTTTGATTGGTTTTCATGTGTGTTTCCTCCTTTTCTTTTGAATAAATATTTATTTTTTTGATTATACCTGTATAAAAGATTTACAAGTATAATATTGATAACAATTATTTTGTACCCTTTTCTGGGTAAAAGTTTGTGCTATTTCCAGTTGATTGATTATTATTATTTGTGCCTTGTGAGCTTCCTGCTGATGTTCCATTTGATGAACTACTTCCAGATGATGTTGAGCCAGTTGATGTGCCTGTTGAACCTGCATTTTCTTGGTCTTTCAATTCTTCTGGTAAACGTGCAAATGGATCTTTTCTACCAGCCACATAGTCATTTGCTTTTTTGTAGTTGCTTAAATCTGTTGCAGAAACTTCATAAGTTAGAATTACTGATTCGCTATCTGCTGCTTTCTTTTCTTCTAATGCTTGTTTAGTTTCTTCTGTGGCAGAATATTTAACTTCTTGTGGTACTACTTTGTTCATTGGAACAAATTCATATAGTACAACGCCAAGTAGTAATATGATTGCTAAACACAATAATAATATTACAATAACTTCTTTAAAAACGCCTTTCATAATTTAGATTCCTTTCTAAAATTTACTAATCATATAAGCCGTATCCGTCTGTAACTAGTCCTGCTGCTGCTTTTTTTGATGCGTCTGAAACTGGGTTGCTATCTTCATCAGTTTCTTCTGCTTCGTCCCCTTCCTCTGGTTCTTCTGGCTCTGGTATAACAACTCCCTCAACTGCTATATCTTTTGTTTTAAATGTTGCTATAACTCTTTTACCGTCATTATCTTCGTCGTTCTCATCTTCTTTTGGTAACATATTTAAATCTTCAATTCTGAACCCTAGTTCTGAGTCATCTTCTAATTGGCGTATATATTCTGCAACTCCACCAAATGAGCCAGTTACTTCAAATTCTATATTGCAATATACAAAGTTTTCATTATCTGCTGCTTTTAATGACCCATTTGTTAAAGTGAATTTTGCATCTAAGCCTTCTCCTGTTGCTAGGTTTCCTATTTTAGTCCATAATTTATCTATTGTGTATTTTTGTTTTTGTATAGCTGATGAAATTTCTCCATCTGTGCTAACAGCAACCATATCCTCATAATTTTCTTTTTCTGCGTTCATGGCTTTTATATCTTTGTTAATAGAACTTAATTGATTTGGATAATCGGTGCTTGCTAACTTTGTTGCCTCTGCTATTTTCTTTTCCAATTTTTCATTTTCTTCTTTAATTTCTTTTATTCCCATTATCGTAAAGTTTCCTAAGTGTATTCCTTTTACAATTGTGAAAACTGTTAATATACACATTATAAGGATTACGACTGAGATTAACGTCTTTTTCATGGCAAATCTCCTTCTATTACAACAGTTGTTAAATCATCTACTCTTTCACCTGATGAAGAAATTACATTTGTTAAGATGTTGTCTGTTTTGATTGCTGACATTAAATGTGCAATTTGTTCATATTTTGATGATTGAACTGTTAATTTTATATGTGTTGACTCTGTTGTTTCTATTTTTGCTAATTTTGCACCATTTGTTGGCATTACGTTCATTAACTGATTTAATAGATTTGGGAACGCTCCTTTTACTTTGTTGTTTTCATCTACACGTCTGCTTATTTCGTCTAAGTTTTTGATTTTTGTAATGTAGTTGTTTTTCATTTCTTTAATCTGATTATCGTCATCCGATACTGTTGCGATTTGCTTTTTCGAGTTTGCTATTGATGCTTCTACTTCTGCCGTTTTTGTTTCAAAGCCTTTTTTCAAAACAATTGAAAAACATCCATATACAACTAGTAAAATTATGAAGCCAGCCAAGGCATTTAATAGTCGCTTTTCTGCTCTATCAAGTGGTTCTCCAAAGTCATTTTTTAAGAATTTATTTTTTCCTGTTGCTTCGTCTTTTGCACCAATTTCTATTTTTAAGAAGTCTTTTAATTTGTTTTCTACACTGCTGTATTTGAAGTTCATTCCTGCGACGCCTTCGCCAAGCCCCATGTTTGCTATTGCTATTGCTGAGTTAACTTCTATATAGTCTTTGATGTTTATGTCTGGTGTAATTCTTATAAAGTTTGGTTTTAAGATTTCGCATGTTACGTTTTCTAAATATTCTTGGAAGTATAAGTCTATGTTGTTTATTAAACTTGCTGTTCCTGTGATATATACATTTTCAATTTTCTCTAAGCTTTCGTTTATTGCTTTTTGTACTTGTCCTACTATTGGGTATAGAACCGGCATGATTTCTTCTAGGTATCCTGTTTCTTCTTCTGTTAGTTCTTTACCTTCTGATGTGTAGATTGTTGTTTCTTTACACATTTCATAAGCTTTTGCATAAGAGTTTTCTTTTAAGTTGATTTTGCTTAGGAAGTCTGCTGTTCCTTGTTCTAGAACTTTTACATCATGAACTTTTCTGTTTATAATTGTTGTGATTGATGTGTTTTCTTCTATGTTTACAACTATTGAGTTTTGTTGTAGTAGTGCGTCAGATAATGTAGCAATTGCTAATGGCAACGGGAATGCGCCTGTTAGTTTGTATTTTTCAAATAGTTGCAATCTTTTGTTTAATTCAACTTTATTGTCATGTACAAAAATAACTTTTAGCTTTTGTGTGTCCTCTAAATCTTCTGTTACTGCATATCTTGTTTCAAAAGCTGTTGGGCTGAAACCTTTTTCTGCACAGTATGATTCAAATTCAGTTCTTATGGCTTTATCTAAATCGCCTCTGCTAAGCAAAGAAAACATGTCAAAGTATTGGTAGTTTTCTTGTGATAGATTTATGCAGATTGGAATTTTGTAGCTGTAAGTTTCCTCAATTATTTGTTTAATTCCATCTTCAATTCTGTCATAGAATTTTATACCAAAAGCTTCGACTTTTTTGTCGTCTTTGTCTTTTGTTACTTTTGCATACTTGATTAAATTATTTTCAATATATAATCCTAAACAACTTGCCATTTTTTGCTCCTTATCTTTATATACATATAATTTGCAACTTAATAAAAAACATACTTGTTTTTATTTTCTTCTTGATGAAATATATTCTATTTTTTATATATATATTTTATCGTTTCTTATTAAAAAGTCAACTACTTTAATTAAAATGTAATGTAATTGTAATATTAGTGTAATATTAAACTCGTTTTAACTTGCAAATAAAAAAGCCGTCTTGGTTTTCATTAGGCAGTATTTCAAGCATTTGTAAATTTTTTGTGAATTTTTTTTCGTTAGAAATTTCTTCTATTTTAAAGTCTTTATTTTTCTCCAAAAATTTTTTAATTATTTCTTGGTTTTCTTCTTTTAAAATACTGCAAGTTGAGTAAATTAGCGTTCCGCCAGGTTTTAAATATTTTGAACATGTTTCTAAAATTTGTTCTTGGGTTTTTGTAATTTCTTTTATTTTTTCTTGATTTTTTTGCCATTTTATATCTGGCTTTCTTTTGATTACCCCTATCCCTAAGCATGGAACGTCTAACAAAATTTTGTCAAATTTTTGATAATTTTCTTCATAATATATTGTTGCATCTTTTTCTTTTGTGTCGATTATTGTAATTCCGAGCCTCTTTGCATTTTCTGCTACAAGCTTTGTTCTGTGTTCATGAATATCCCAAGCTTCTATTTTGCCCATATTTTCCATTAGTTCTGCTAAATATGTAGTTTTGCCACCTGGTGCACTACATGCGTCTAAGATTGTTTCTCCTTTTTTTGGTTCTAAATAAAAAGCTGATAAACCAGCTGATATGTCTTGCACGGTCAAATAGCCTTTTTTGAAGGGTTCTAGCTGTTCTATGTTTCTATTTCCTTCTATTATATAGAAGTCTGAATTTATTTCACTATTTTTAAAATTGATTTCGTTTTTTGAAAGTTCATTTTCAAATTCTTCTTTGTCAAGTTTTAAGTTGTTTCTCCTGACTGTTAGTTTTGGCCTTTTGTTTAACTCTTGGCAAATGTTTTCTACTATATTTATATCTTGCCTTTCTTCAATTAGTTTTTTAACTAGCCACTCTGGCATTGAGTACATTTTTGAAAGTCTTTCTTCTTGGTCTTTGATGTTTTTTAGTTCTTCATAGTCGTTTTCAGTAACTTTTCGTAAAATTGCGTTTACAAAGTTACTACTAATTGCATGTCC
The DNA here is from genome assembly GCA_947594935.1 of uncultured Clostridia bacterium. Lineage (GTDB taxonomy): Bacteria > Bacillota > Clostridia > TANB77 > CAG-508 > CAG-269. The sequence continues at coordinate 38,085 of CANQEM010000011.1, forward strand.
GTAACGTTTTGCTAAATTTACGCTTTCATTTACTGCTGCTGATTTTGGCACTCTATCTAGCCATATTATTTGATATATTCCTAGCCTTAGTGTGTTCATTATCCATGGCGAGATTTTTTTGATTTTTATTTTTGAGTATTTTTTTATTATTTCGTCTATTGTTAGTTTCCATGTTGTTACTCCGTAAACTAGCTCTGATAGAAAGCTGATGTCTCTTGAATCTAAGTTTTTATTTGTTTCTAATGCTTGTTTTATTGCTAGGTTTGAATATGCAGTTTCTTTTTCTATTTTATATAAAATTTTTAGTGCTGTTTCTCTTGTTTTATCTATCATATTTTTAACCTTTCTGATATTTTTTACTTTTTCTATTTTTTTATGCTTTTATTTTAACATGAATTTTTAAATTTTAAAAGCATTTATTTGTATAAATTTGCTTTTGTTGGAAATAATATTTTGTGAAAGGAACGTGATAAAAAATGGAAATTGAAAAACATTTGATGATTACTGGTAATTCTGATGCTTCGTGGAAAGATGCAATTGTTAAGGCTATTGAAGAAGCTTCTAAAACAATAGACTATTTGTCTACCGTAAAAATTTTAAATCAGTATGCTCGAATTGACGGAGATAAAATTTGCGAATATTTTGTTGATTTAGATTTAAGTTTTGTTCTTGACTTGGACCGCAAAGAGGAAGATTAGGAGGTGCTTTTTAATGGATAACAAACAAAAATATCAACAATATGTTGATAAAAAGTCCCCTAATTCTCCAATTTTAAAGAATTGCTTTTTTGCTTTTGTTATTGGTGGTTTGATTTGTACAATTGGGCAAGTTATTGCAAATATTTGCAAATGGCGTGGCTGTGACACTGCAACTTCTGGCACTATTGTTTCTATAATTTTAATTGGTATTTCGGCTTTTCTAACTGGTCTGAATATTTTTAATAAAATAGGTAAAATTGCAGGTGCTGGGTCACTTGTTCCTATTACTGGGTTTGCTAATTCTATTGTTTCACCTGCGATGGAGTATAAATCAGAAGGCTATGTGATGGGAGTTGGCGGTAAGATGTTTACTGTTTCTGGTCCTGTTCTAGTTTTTGGTATTTCCGCTTCTATTTTAGTTGGTCTTGTTTTTTTAATTTTTAATACTCAGAGTATAACTCTTGTTTAATAGATTGGAGATGATTTTTTGAAAAAGTTAGGTTCGCAAACTATTCAGTTTGATTCCCCTCCTACTATTTTGGAGTGTGCAAGTATTGTTGGTCCAAAAGAGGCGCAAGGTCCTCTTGCAAAGTATTTTGACAAAACTTTGGATGATGAGTTTTGGGGAGAGAAAACTTGGGAAAAGGCTGAGAGTAAGATTATAAAAGAAACTGTAAATACTGTTATTAGCAAGTCTGGTGTTCCGTTAAATCAAGTTGATTGCTGTTTTGCTGGTGATTTGCTAAACCAATGTATTTCTTCTAGTTTTGGGCTTCGTGAATTAAATATTCCTTTTTTCGGAATTTTTGGTGCTTGTTCTACTTTTGTAGAGGCTTTGACACTCGGTAGTATCTGCGCAGAAAGTTTTGCAAATAATGTTCTTTGTGCTACTTCTAGCCATTTTTGCAGTGCTGAAAAGCAATTTCGTTTTCCTCTTGAATTAGGTAACCAAAGACCACCAACTTCACAGTGGACTGTAACTGGTTCTGGTGCTGCTCTTTTAACAAAGTCTGGTAGTGGTCCTTTTGTAACTACTGTTACTCCTGGCAAGATTGTTGATATGGGTATTAAAGATGCAAATAACATGGGTGCTGCAATGGCTCCAGCTTTTGTTAACACTGTGATTGCTCATTTTACAGACACTGGTAGAAGTCCTAATTATTATGATGCAATTATTAGTGGAGATTTAGGTCATATTGGTAAAGATATTGCAGTTGATATTTTCCGTTCACAGGGTTATAATGTGAAATCTAATTATAATGATTGTGGTATTTTGATTTTTGATAAGAAAAGTCAAGATACTCATTCTGGCGGAAGTGGTTGTGGGTGCTGTGCTAGTGTGTTTTCTGGATATTTGTTTAAGGAATTAAAAGAGCATAAGCTTAAAAAGATTTTGCTTGTTGCAACTGGTGCTTTGATGAATTCGATGAGTGCGCAACAGGGCGAGACTATTCCTTCAATTGCTCATGCTATTAGTATTGAAGTTTAAGATGAGAGGAGATATTTGAAATGGAATTTGATTTGGCTCAGATTTTTGACCCGATGTCGCTTTTGAAGTGTTTTATTGTTGGTGGTCTTATCTGTGTTATTGGGCAAATTTTAATTGATAAAACTAAATTGACACCTGCAAGAATTTTGGTTATTTTTGTTACTACTGGTGCTGTTCTTGGTGGCTTGGGTGTGTATCAATATATTGTTGATTTTGCTGGTTCTGGTGCTACTGTGCCTTTGACTGGTTTTGGCTATAATCTGGCAAAAGGTGCTATTGAGGGTGCTAGGCAGTCTGGGCTTATTGGTGTGTTTACTGGTGGCGTAAAGGCTTGTGCTGGTGGTATTGCGGCTGCGGTATTTTTTGGGTATATTGCTTCACTAATTTCTAAGCCAAAGATGAAAAAGCAGTAAAAAAACATAGTGCTAATTTTGCACTATGCTTTTTTTGATACTTCTGCAAGTTCTGTAAATGCTTTTGGATCAGATACTGCTAATTCTGCAAGCATTTTTCTGTTTATTGTGACATTTGCTTTTTTAAGACCTGCTATCATTTTGCTGTATGTTGTTCCGTTCATTCTAGCTCCTGCGTTTATTCTAGCTATCCATAATTTTCTAAAATTACTCTTTTTATCTTTTCTTCCTACATACGCATAAGATAATGATTTTAGAACTGCTTGGTTTGCGTTTCTAAAACGATAATGTTTTGCTCCATAATATCCTTTTGCTTGTTTTAATATTTTTTTATGTCTTGCTCTTGTTGTTCTAGCTGTTTTTACTCTTGCCATTTTTTATTTCATCCCTTTCTTAAATTCGATTAACCACCATAAGGTAATAGTTTTTTGATTGTTTTTTCACATGATTTATCAGCATAAGCATTTTGAATTTTTCCTGATTTTCTTTGTCTGCTTGTTTTATTTGCTAATAAATGTCTTCTATTTGCTTTTGTTCTTTTAACTTTTCCTGTTGCTGTTAAGCCATATCTTTTGCTTGCAGCTTTGTTTGTTTTTAATTTTGCCATGATTTTTCCTTCCTTTCGTTTTATTATACTTTTTTAGCTAAAATTGTGAACATGTTTCTGCCTTCAAGTTTTGGTGCTTTTTCAACTACACTAATATCTTCAAGCTCTTGGATGAATTTGTTTAATACATCTTCCCCTGCTTTGATGTTGTTGACTTCCCTTCCTCTAAATCTAAGTGTAATTCTTACTTTGTTACCTGCTTCTAAGAATTTTCTTGCGTTTTTTGATTTAAAGCCGAAGTCGTGTTCTTCGATGTTTGGTGTGACGCGTAGTTCTTTAACTTCCAATACTTTTTGCTTTTTCTTTGCTTCTTTTTCTTTTTTTGCTTGTTCAAATTTGTATTTACCGTAGTTCATAATTTTGCAAACTACTGGTTTGCTGTTTGGTGAAACTAGTACTAAGTCCAAATTCTTTTCTTCTGCCATTTCTAGGGCTTGCCTTGTTGGTATAACTCCTAGTTTTTCTCCGTTTTCTCCTATCAATTGAACTTCATTTTCTCTAATTTGACCATTGATTGGTAATTCTTGTTTGATTGTTAAACACCTCCAAAATAAAAAAATTGACTATGTTACAAGCCAATCTATCAAACTAGTAAAAGAATACTTTAATAAATCTTTTTTAACCTTTTTCCTGTGGATAAGGTGAGAAGTTTGATGCCTTCTTCTTGTAACGAATAATATTATATCACATATTTTTTATTTGTCAATATTTTTAATCAAATTTGTTAAATCTTTGGTGGCTTTTTGTGATATTTCATTATTTTCGTCTATCATCCATATATGGCTTGCGCCTTCATATTCCTTTATTTCAATATTTTCTGCCCTACTTTTTAGCAGATGAACATCTGGGTTTAAAATGTCATTTGTGCCAGTAAAAATTGTTACATTTTTTAAGTTTTCAACCCTAGTTTGACACCTAATTAAATAAATATGATTTTGCTAGAGCCTGAGCCAACTTAAATACAGGCTAAAATTTTTG
>CANQEM010000012.1 GCA_947594935.1 uncultured Clostridia bacterium
TCATTTGAATATTTACTCATAAAAAATGAACCCCTCCTTGTTAAACATTTTTGTCTAACTTTTTGGGTTCATTTCAAACACACAATACATGCTTTTAAAATTAGTTATTGCAATTTTGATTATTATTTTGATTTCCACTGTTATCTTTGTTATTCTTGCCATTCTTTTTGTTTTTCTTTTCTGACATGAAAAGCACCTCCATTTCATTACCTAAAATTAGTATGTCAACTTTTTAGAAAAATATACATAAAATAGATTGAAAAAACAGAAAATAAGTGATATTATGTATAAAGTAAATTTTAACTGAAAAAAGGGGCTGAAAAACGATGTACCAAAAAAATGAAAAGTTAGAAGAATTTAATAATTTTATTCGCTTTCGCAAAGTTGCAGTTATTGGTTTAGGTGTAAGCAATATCCCATTATTAGACTATTTGTACCAAAAACAAGCAACAGTTACAGTATTTGATAATAGGGAAATTGATAATATACCGGCAGACATAATGAATAAAATTTCCAATTATGGTTTTACATATTCTTTTGGTGAAAATGCACTTGAAAAATTACGCGATTTTGCTGTTATTTTCCGCTCACCAAGTTGCTTACCAACAAAACCGGAGTTAGAAAGAGAAGCAAAAAATGGTGCAATTGTCACAACTGAAATAGAATTATTTATGAAAATGTGTCCAGCAAAAATAATTGGAGTTACTGGAAGCGACGGAAAAACCACCACAACAAGCTTAATTTATGCAATCTTACAAGATGCTGGTTATCATACATTTTTAGGTGGAAATATAGGCACACCATTATTTACAAAGTTACCAGAAATCACAGAAGAAGATATGGTTGTTCTAGAATTAAGCAGTTTCCAATTGATGGGTATGGATATAAGCCCAGAAATAGCTGTTATCACTAATATAACACCAAACCATTTGAATATACATAAAGATTATGAAGAATACATAGAATCAAAGAAAAATATTTTTAAATATCAAGATGAAAAAGGAATTGTAGTATTAAACTATGATAATGAAATTACTAGAAATTGTGCAAGAGAAGTTAAGGGACAAGTGAAATTTTTTAGTAGTAAAAATAAACTAGACAATGGTTATATAGTTGATGAACATGTAGTAAAAAAATGTCAAGATAAAATAAGGAAACATCTTTTACATACAGATGAAATTATTTTACGAGGAAATCATAATTATGAGAATGTTGCAACTGCACTTGCTGCAACTGAAAGCCTAGTAGATGCTGAAAAAGCAGTTGCTACAATAAAAGAATTTAAGCCAGTTGCTCACAGAATTGAATTTGTGCGTGAAATCAATGGAGCCAAATGGTATAATGATTCAAGCAGTTCATCACCAACAAGAACAATTGCAGGAATTCAAGCTTTTGATAAAGAAGGAATTGTCTTGATTGCTGGTGGTTATGATAAGAATTTAGATTACACAACACTTGCAAAACCAATATTGGAGAAAGTATCAACTTTAATTTTAATGGGTCAAACAGCAGGAAAAATTTTTGAAGCAGTAAAAGCTGAAATGGAAAATCAAAATAAGCAATTACCAATTTATATGGCAAATGATTTAGACCAAGCTATTGTATTAGCAAAAAAATATGTTAGACAAGGCGAAGTAGTTCTATTTTCACCAGCTAGTGCAAGTTTTGATATGTTTAAAAATGCTGTTGAAAGAGGCGAAAAGTTTAAAGAAAAAGTAAACAAATTATAAGAAGCAAATTTTGCTTCTTTTTTTAGTTCTAAAAAAGACAACCCTAGAATATTATATAACATATAAAATTTTAGGGGGTTATGGTATGACAATAGATGAAAGAAAAACAATAAATACAAATGTTATTCAGAATTTAATATTGGAGAATAGAAAAAAATTGACAATTTCTGGCGTGAATGATGTGTTAAGTTTTGATGACCAAGTAGTTATACTTGAAACAGAATTAGGGCTATTAACTGCAAAGGGTGAAAATATAAGAGTGAATAAGCTTAGTATTGACACATCAGAAGTAATTTTAGAAGGAGAAATATCTTACCTTGCATATAGTGATAAAGAACAAGAAAAGATGAAAAATGCAGGTTTATTAAGCAAAATTTTCAAATAATTGGAGGATGTAATGATTACAAATCAAGCATATACTTTTATAATTTTTGTAATAGTTGGAATATGTATTGGTGTTCTATTTGATTTTTTTAGAATACTTAGGAAAGCGTTTAACACGAAAGATTTTATTACATATATAGAAGATATTTTATTCTGCATATTAACTGGAATAATTTTGTTGTATTCTATTTTTAAATTTAATAGTGGGGAAATAAGGCTTTATATTTTTATTGGATTACTATTCGGAGTAATAATATATATGCTAAGTATTAGCAAGTTTTTTGTAAAAATAAATTTATTTGTAATAGAGAAAATTAAACAAATTTTTAAGCCAATATCGTTTGTTATTATAAATGTAAGAAAAATTTTGTCGAAAATTTCTTTAAAAATGGAATATTTGAAAAAAAATAAACAAATAAATAAAAAAATGTCATAAATTAGAAGGATTTTTGCAAAATAAAGAGAATAATATAATAGAGATACCCGTAAGGATAATTTTAAAATGGAGAGATGAATACTGATGAAAAGCAAAAAAGGTTTTCTTAAATGGATATTTGTTGTAGTTGTTCTTATTTATGCAGTATGTACATTTATAGCACAGCAAAAAACCTTAAATCAATATGAGAAAAATACAAAAGAATTAGCTTCACAAATTGAAGAACAAAAAGAATATCAAGAAGTTCTTGCAAAAAGAAAAGAAGATGTAACTTCTGAGGAATATATCGAAGATATAGCAAGAGAAAAGCTAGATATGTATTTGCCAAATGAAAAAGTATATATGGATACAGGTTTTTAATTATCCAATATTTTGATATACAAAATTTGGATAATTATTTTTTTTCAAAAACTATTGACAACATTTAAAAAATAAGTTATACTTAATCTTGCGTTAAGAAATATGCTCCCTTAGCTCAGTTGGTCAGAGCAACCGGCTCATAACCGGTGGGTCCAAGGTTCGAATCCTTGAGGGAGCACCAATGGGTAGGTTGCCGAGCGGTCAAAGGCCCCAGACTGTAAATCTGGTCTCGTATGAGTTCGAAGGTTCGAATCCTTCCCTGCCCACCATAAAGTAGTTCGAATAGAACTACTTTTTTTGTACAAAAAATTAAAAAAGGTATTGACAAATAATGAAATTTGAAATAAAATACAAACAAAAGTTTTAACCAAAATGATATTATATATGAAAAAAATTAAATATTTGTAAAAAGGATGTGATTTTATGAAAAATTTAAAAATTAAAAATCAAACTTTTGAGGAAATCAAACATATTGATGATAATGGAGCTGAATTCTGGTGTGCAAGGGAACTTATGTCGGTTTTACAATATTCAAATTGGCAAAATTTTGAAAAAATAATTCATAAAGCTAAAATCTCTTGTGAAAATAGTGGTATTAGTGTGTTTGAACATTTTATCGACGTCAGTAAGTTGTCAAAACGTGCTAATAATGCAGAAATTGAGATAAAAGATTATAAATTATCTCGTTATGCTTGTTATTTAATAGCACAAAATGGAGATAGTAGAAAAAAAGTAATTTCTCTTGCTCAAACATATTTTGCAGTTCAAACAAGAAAACAAGAAATAACTGAAAAAGAATATAGTATGCTAACAGAAGATGAAAAAAGATTTTATCAAAGAAATTTAACAAAAAAAGGAAATTACTCACTTAACCAAACAGCAAAAAAAGCAGGAGTTAAGAATTTTGATAAATTTCACAATAGCGGATATAAAGGTTTATATAATGGAGAAACAGCTGATGATATTGCAAAAAGGAAAGGATTAAGATATAGAGAAGATATTTTAGATAATATGGGAAGCGATGAGTTAATTGCAAATCTATTTAGAATTTCTCAAACAGAACAAAAATTAAAGAAAGATAACATACAAAGTGAAAAAGAGGCAAATAAAGCACATTATGAAGTTGGGTCTAAAATAAGAAATACCATAAAGGAGCTTGGAGGAACTATGCCAGAAGATTTGCCAACACCTAAAAAGAGTTTAAAACAATTAGAAAAAGAAAATAAGTTAAAAAATATACTTGATTACTAATTTATTAAATGATATAATGCCATTAGTAAAACAATAAACAAAGGAGAAAAAAATGGAAGAAAAAGAACCAATAAAAATAACATTAGGCATGCTAATAATCATAATAGCACTATTTGCAAGTGTAATAATAGCAGTATTTACAGTACTTTCTAATAACAGCAAAACTCGTGGAAATCACAGCATCATCGTAGAAGATGATGACCCAACATCTGAAAATAAAGTTATAGAGGACTTTTCAACAGAATTCCTACGATTTGAAAATAAAACAGAAAACATGATATATAGCCCACTATCTATTAAATATGCTCTAAATATGCTAAATGAAGGGGCAAACGGAAAAACCAAAACACAAATTACAAACGCATTAGGAGAATCAAAATTAACAACATATACAAACATAGATAAAATACTATCACTAGCAAATAGTGTATTTATTAGAGACACATATCAAGAATATACAAAACCAGAATTCACAAATATATTAAAAGAAAAATATAACGCAGAATTGCAATACGATTCATTCAAAAACGCTAAAAATATAAATAAATGGATAAATGATACAACCTTTGGAATAATAAGCAAGATGGTTCCAAGTAGCGTTGTTAGTGACGAAAACACAAAAATGATTCTTGTAAACGCACTCGCAATTGATATGGAATGGGAAGAACAATTTGAAGATAAAAATACAGGGGGAAAGGAATTTACCTTAAACGATGGAACAACAATGAACGCATCAACAATGAGTTTAAGAACATCAAGTAAAGATGTTTCATATTATACAGATAAAAATATAACAGCAATATCAATGGACTTAAAACAATACCAAAGTACACAATTAGAATTTATAGGTATAATGCCAACAGAATCATTAGATGAGTATGCTCTTACATTTACAGCAGAAGAATTAGAAAAAATCTCAAATAAATTAGTACCAGCAACCAAAACTGCCAACGGAATTCAACTATCAATTCCTAAATTCTCTTTTGAAAGTAGATTAAAACTAAAAGACGATTTAATAGAATTCGGAATAAAAGATGCTTTTGATGAAGAAAAAGCTGACTTTTCAAATATGACAAACGACGAAAAAGGACTTTTCCTATCAGATGCCATTCACAAAGCAAAAATTGATTTTACAGAAAAAGGAGTTAAAGCAGCAGGTGCAACTGCGCTTATAATGCAAGATACCGCAGCAATTGTTGAAGAAGCTGAGCCAATTCAAATAAATTTTGACAAACCATTTTTATTTGCTATTAGAGATAAAGAGACTGGCGAAATATGGTTTATAGGCACAGTATACGAACCAAACTCTTGGGAAAAAGACCAAACAAATTATAAAGTATATTAAATCACATAAGAAAGAGATGAAACCATTGAAAAAGCTTATTGCAATCATTTGTGTATTACTAGTAATATTTGTTGCCATGTATATATATACAGGCAAACAGTCAGATAAAAATGTAACACTAGACGAAGTCTCAAAAATAGAAGACTATATATCTAAAATATATATGTGGCAAGAAGTTACAAACCAAGCATTGCCAACCTTCACTTCAATAAATGATGCTCCAGATAAATGGGTATGGGAAGTTGTGAAGAAAAACCTAAACAATTATGATGAAATTGCAACTGAACAAATATCAGATGAAGCAAAAGAACTATTTGGACCAGACTTCACAAAGCAATTTCCAAAAGAAGGAAACGACAGTTTTATATATAATAACGAACAAGACATTTATCAAGCAACAAATATAGAACTAGACAGCTATATGGATAATTTTTTATTAAATTCGATTAGTAAAACAAAAGATGGATATGAAGTAGAAATCTTAGAATACATAGAAGATTACTCAGCAGAAAATGATTTAGTTGAAACAAATCAAGACGAATTTTTAATACTCATCAAAAACTTAGAAGGACAAGAACTAGCGAAAGTTAAAAATACAGAAGGTAAAGATAAAATAATAGAAGTAGTAAAAGAAAATACTGATAAATTAACTAAAAAAACAATTGACTTAAAAATTGAAAATGAAAAATTATTTATAAGGATGGTAAAATGAATTTGCTAGAAAAATGTTGCATCTGTCCACATAATTGTTCTGTAAATAGATTAGAAGGCAAAATAGGCAGATGCAAAGCAACAAAAAATGTAAAAATCGCACTATATTCAATTCACCGTTTTGAAGAACCATGTATCAGTGGAGAAAATGGCTCAGGAACGGTGTTTTTTTCAAACTGCAATTTAAATTGTCAATTTTGCCAAAACTATGAAATTAGTCAATTAGGTAGAGGAAAAGAAATCTCAATTGAAGAATTAGCAGATATTTTTTTAAAACAACAAGACAAAAAAGTAGAAAATATTAACCTAGTTACACCAACAAGTTATGTAGTACAAATTATAGAAGCCCTAAAAATAGCAAAAAATAATGGCTTAAACACACCAATTGTATATAACACAAATGGATATGAAAACATAGAAACAATTAAAATGTTAGACGGATATATTGACATATATTTACCAGACTTAAAATATGCTGACAACAACTTAGCAAAGCAACTTTCAGGAATTGATAATTACTTTGAAACCGCAACAACAGCAATCAAAGAAATGCAAAGGCAAGTTGGAACGCCAATTTTCAATGACAATGGAATAATGCAGAAAGGGCTAATGGTAAGGCATCTAGTATTACCAAATTACATAGAAAACTCAAAAGAAGTTCTGAAATGGCTACATGAAAACTTACCAACCACAACATATTTAAGCATTATGGCACAATATTTTCCAACATACAAAGCACAAGAAAATTCAAAAATAAATAGGAAGTTAAATCAAACTGAATGGCAAGAAATCCTAGACTATATAGAAGAATTAGAAATTGAAAATGGATATGTGCAAGAACTTGGCGAACATGAGGAAGAATATGTACCAAAATGGAAATATTAAAAAAATGTTGAAATTTGTTCTAGGATATGATATATTTTTTTTAGAATTTTAGAAAGGAACGTGATAAAAATGACAGAAGCAGATAAACACTTTATAGAAACATGTAAAGAAATAATAAAAAATGGATACTCATCAAAAGGAACTCATGTACGCACAAAATGGCAAGACGGAGAAGAAGCAAACTACTATTCAATTGTAGGTGTGCAAAATAAATATGATGTAGGAAAAGAATTTCCAATGATTACTCTTAGAAACAACACAAACACAATTAAAAATGCAATTGATGAAATTCTATGGATATGGCAAAAAAAATCAAATAAAGTAAGTGAACTTAATTCTCATATTTGGGACCAATGGGCAGGTGAGGATGGAACAATTGGAAAAGCCTATGGATACCAATTAAGCAAAAAATATGAATTCAAAACAAAAGACGGTATCAAAAAAATGGACCAAGTAGACTATTTGCTATACCTTTTAAAAAATGATCCAGCAAGCCGTAGAATGTTAACAAATTTATTCAACCATGAAGAACTAAAAGACATGAATTTAGAGCCATGTGCATTTGGAACACAATGGCTAGTTAAAGGTGGAAAACTTCATGTTATATTAAATCAACGTTCACAAGATATGCTTACAGCAAATGGTTGGAATGTTATGCAATATTCAGCTTTATTATGTATGTTTGCACAAGTGGCTGGCTTGGAAGTTGGAACATTAACACATAATATAGGCGACTGCCACATTTATGATAGGCATATTCCACTTGTTGAAAAATTATTAGAAGCAAAACCAATTGATGTATGTCCAAAACTGATTATAAAAAATCCAACAAAAGATTTCTATCAATTTAAATTAGAAGATTTTGAAGTACAAGGATATGACTATAACAAAGAAGTTAAAATAGGAAAAATTCCAGTAGCAATATAGATTGCAGAAAGGTAGAAATCATGTTAAGTATTATAGTTGCAAAAGCAGAAAATAATGTGATTGGCAAAAACAATGAACTAATCTGGCATATTCCAGAAGACCTAAAAAGATTTAAAGAACTTACAACAGGGCATGTAATTATTATGGGAAGAAAAACTTTTGAATCATTAGGGCGAGTTTTACCAAACAGAAAGCATGTTATTTTAACACAAAATCGAAACTACAAAATAGAAGAAAGCAATGTTGAAATTGTATATTCAGTGGAAGAATTAAAAAAATATATAGATAATGATGAAGAAAATTTTGTAATAGGTGGAGGCATGATATATCAGCTTTTGCTTCCATTTACGCAAAAAATGTATATCACAGAGATACATAAAAATTATGATGGCGATACTACTTTTCCAGAATTCAGCGCATTGGAATGGAGCGAAACTGAGAGAATAAAAAGTAAAGACTATGATTTTGTAACATATTTGAGAAAGGATGAAAAAATATGAAAACAGAAAAAAGAAAAGATTACTTAGCATGGGACGAATATTTTATGGCAATCGCAAAACTATCAGCAATGAGAAGTAAAGACCCATCTACACAAGTAGGAGCATGTATAGTTAGCAGTGATAACAGAATTTTGTCAATAGGATATAATGGAGCTCCAAATGGATATGATGATGACAAATTCCCATGGGCAAGAGAAGGAGAAAACTTAGAAACAAAATATCCTTATGTTTGCCATGCAGAAATGAATGCAATTTTAAATTATAGAGGAAGTAAAAAAGACCTAGAAGACGCCAAAATCTATGTAGATTTATTCCCATGTAATGAATGTGCAAAAATCATTATACAATCTGGAATAAAGAAAATAATATATTTATCAGATAAATATGCAGAAACAGATGGAACGATTGCGTCTAAAAAGCTATTTGACGAGTGCGGAGTTGTATATGAAAGAATACATGTTGCCGAAGAAAAAGAAATTCATATCAACTTAACAACTGATAAATAATGAAAGGAATGACATAAAAATCGAAAGTTTAGAAAAACTAGAATATAATAAAATTTTAGAAAAGCTAGCAACATATTGCAACATGGAACTATCAAGGGAAAAGGTGCTAGCTTTAAAGCCGAGTTCAAATTCAGACGAAGTCAAAAAAATAATTTCTGAAACCACAGAAGCTGTAAACCTAATATATAGGTGCAGTTTACCACCAAAAATAGATTTTCAAGATGATAAACATGGAATCAAAATGTTAGAAACCTATGGAACATTGTCAACCAAGTCTATTTTAAATTTTACAAAAATTTTAAATATTGCAAATGAACTAAAAAAATATTTCAACCAAGATTTCCTTGATAAAAGTGAATATGTAATTTTATCAGAAAAAATCGAAAAACTATACACAAATACAGGAATAATTGAAAAAGTTGCAAAAAGCATTGTTGACGAAAATACAATTGATGACAACGCTTCTAAGAATCTAGCAACTATTAGGAAAAAGCAAAAAAATCTTGAACAAGAAATCAAACAAAAATTAACAAATATGATACATTCGTCAAACTATGCAAAATATGTACAAGAAAGTTTAATAACTATTAGAAATGATAGATATGTAATTCCAGTAAAAGAAGAATATCGCAGTCAAATTAAAGGCTTTGTGCATGACTTTTCAAGTTCAGGCTCAACAGTATTTATAGAGCCAATTTCTATATTTGAATTAAACAACGAAATAGCAAATTTAAAAGTTGAAGAAAATATTGAAATTGAAAATATCATAAAAGAAATATCAAAACTATTTTATCCATATATTGATGAACTAAAAATAAACATAGAAGCACTTACAAGTTTAGATTTCATTTTTGCAAAAGCCTTATATGCAAGAGAAGTAAAAGCAACAGAACCACAAATAAATAATAAAAAAGAAATAATATTAGAAGAAGCAAGACATCCGCTAATAGACCCAAAAGCCGTTGTACCAATCACAGTAAATTTAGGAGAAAGCTATAAAACTCTTGTAATAACTGGTCCAAATACAGGTGGAAAAACAGTAACTTTAAAAACAGTTGGCTTACTTACTTGCATGGCTTGCAGTGGTTTACACATACCAGCAAAAAATACATCATCAATTTATGTATTTAAAAATATCTTTGCAGATATAGGAGATGACCAAAATATAGCAGATTCTCTTAGCACATTTTCATCACATATAAAAAATATTGTAAATATCACAAAAAATGCAAGTACAAATTCACTAGTGCTATTAGATGAGCTAGGCTCAGGCACAGACCCAATTGAAGGTCAAGCACTAGCAATAAGTATTTTAGAATATTTGCACAGCAAAGGCATTTTAACAATAGCAACAACTCATTATCAAGAATTGAAAAAATTTGCTTTATTGACAAAAGATTTTGAAAACGCATCAGTTGAGTTTCAAGTTGAAACTTTAACACCAACATATAGGCTTTTAATAGGAGTACCAGGTAAAAGCTATGCTTTTGAAATCAGCAAAAAATTAGGACTAAATGAAAGCATTATTGAAAATTCAAAGAAAAGAATAGATAAAAAAGATATTGATTTTGAGGAGTTAGTAAAACAAATTTATGACGATAAAATTCAAATAGAAAGAGAAAAAGAAGAAATTTCAAATGAACTAGAGAAAGTTCAAAAATTAAAGAAAGATTTAGAAACAAAAAAAGAAGAAGCACTTTTGAAAGAACAAGAAAAAATCGAAAATGCTAAAATAGAAGCAAGGAATATCTTGATAAATGCAAAAGAAGAAGCAGACAATATAATTAAAGAACTAAATCAATTAAATGATAACAAAAAAGCAAATGAACTAAGAAAAAGCCTAAATGATAAAATCAAAGAAACAATTTCTGAAAAAGAAGAATTGCCAGAAGAATATGAAAACATAGAACCTAATACAAATGTATTAGTTAAAAGCTTGAATCAAGAAGGAATTACAGCATCACACATTTCAAAAGATGGTGAAGTACTAGTACAAATAGGTAGTATGAAATTGCAAGTAAAAGCGGCAGACTTAAAAATAATAAAAAAAGAAAAACAAAAAACACAAGTAATTGTAAATTCAAATATTTCAAAATCAAAAACAGCTGTAACAGAAATAAATGTAATTGGACTTACAGTTGATGAAGCTTTGCCAATAATAGATAAATTTTTAGATGACAGTCTTTTAGCCAAAATCAGCACTGTGCATATTATACATGGGAAAGGAACAGGCAAATTGCGTAAAGGGATACATGAATTTCTAAATAAACATCAACATATAGAAACGTATAGATTAGGCACTTTTGGCGAAGGTGAAATGGGCGTTACAGTAGTTAATTTAAAAAATTCTTAAAAACTCTTGATTTTTTCATAAAAATATAGTACAATAAATAAGTCAAAAATGTACCTTTTTCTTAGCGACTAGAAAGCACCAACTACTTGCTCAGTTAAAGGTGTAAAAAATATAGGAGGTGTATATCATGACAAAAGAAAGAAAACAAGAAATTATTGATACTTATAAAAGAGATGCAAACGACACAGGTTCACCAGAAGTACAAATCGCTCTTTTAACACAAAGAATCAATGAATTAACAGAACATTTAAAAGTACATGTTAAAGACAATCATTCAAGACGTGGACTATTAAAAATGGTAGGTAAAAGAAGAAACTTATTAAATTACCTAGCTAAAAAAGACCTACAAAGATACAGAGACATCGTTGAAAAATTAGGTTTAAGAAAATAATACTAAAAAGCCTGTGCTTTCTTATTTGCATAGGCTTTTTGTAGAATTATAAGACTTTTTAAGAGGAGGAAATTTTTATGTTTAGAACATTTGAAACAGAATTTGCAGGAAGAAAATTAGTATTTGAAACAGGGAAAATGGCTGGACTAGCTAATGGAAGTGTAGTAGTAAGATATGGTGATACAGTTGTTATGGTAAATGTAACAGCATCAAAAGAGCCAAGAGATGGAATTGACTTTTTCCCACTATCAGTTGATTATGAAGAAAAACTATATGCTGTTGGAAAAATCCCAGGTTCTTTCCAAAAAAGAGAAGGAAAACCAGCAGATAAAGCAATTTTAACATCAAGAGCAATTGATAGACCTTTAAGACCACTATTCCCAAAAGATTTTAGAAATGATGTTGTTGTAGTTGCAACAGTTCTATCAGTAGAACAAGATAATTCACCAGAAGTTGCAGCAATGATAGGAGCTTCAGCAGCACTTTCAATATCAGACATACCCTTTGGCGGACCAACAGCAGCAGTAAATGTTGGAATAATTGATGGAGAAATCATAATCAACCCAACAGAAGAACAAAGAGAAAAATCAGACTTAAATCTTACAGTAGCAGGAACAGAAGAAAAAATTGCAATGATAGAAGCAGGAGCTAATGAAATTCCTGATGACTTAATGTTACAAGCTATAAAAAACGGACATGAAGAAATTAAGAAAATGTGCCAATTCATCAAAAAAATGAAAGATGAAATTGGAAAACCAAAATTTGAATATAAATCATTTGAAGTAGACCATGATGTATATGACTTTATCGCTGAAAACTTTACAGAAGAAATGAAGCAAAGTGTTCAAGAAGTTGATAAAGAAATAAGAGATAATAATATAGCCGAATTATCAGAAAAAATCTCAGAAAGTTATGGAGAAAAATTTGGCGAAGAAGCTCTTGAAGAACACAAAACAGACATTGGAGAAGCAATATATAAATTAGAGAAAAAATGCGTAAGAGATATGATTTTTTACGAGCATAAGAGAGTAGATGGCAGAAAATTAGATGAAATCAGACCACTATCTTGTGAAATTGATTTATTACCACGCGTTCATGGAAGTGCTTTATTTACAAGAGGTCAAACACAAGTATTATCTGTAACAACTCTTGGAATGATAAGTGAAGAGCAAACATTAGACGGAATTGACACAGAAGAATCAAAAAGATATATGCACCAATATAATTTCCCAAGTTACAGCGTTGGAGAAGCAAAACCATCAAGAGGACCAGGAAGAAGAGAAATTGGACATGGAGCATTAGCTGAAAAAGCCCTAGTTCCAGTTTTACCTTCAAAAGAAGAATTCCCTTATGCAATTAGGGTAGTTTCAGAAGTTTTATCTTCAAATGGTTCTACTTCACAAGCAAGTATTTGTGGAAGCACATTATCTCTAATGGCAGCAGGTGTACCTATTAAAAGACCAGTAGCAGGAATATCAACAGGTTTAGTTACAAACCCAGAAGATGAAAACGACTATGTAATGCTAACAGATATTCAAGGCTTAGAAGACTTTTTCGGAGATATGGACTTCAAAGTTGGTGGAACAGAAAAGGGAATTACAGCTATTCAAGTTGATATAAAAGTTGACGGTTTATCTTATGAAGTAATTCAAGAAGCTTTTGAAAGAACAAGGATAGCAAGAAAACATATCTTAGAAAATGTTATGATGCCAGTTATTTCAGAACCAAGAAAAGAAATATCACAATATGCACCAAGAATTGTTGCAACAACTATTAAAGTAGAAAAAATAAAAGATGTAATCGGACCTGGTGGAAAAGTAATAAATAAAATTATTGAAGAAACTGGTGTTAAAATTGACATCGAAGAAGATGGACAAGTATTCATCTATTCATCAGATCAAGAAAAAGCAATTGAAGCATTAGAAATGATAGAAGACATTGCAAGAGATGTCGAAGTAGGCGGAATTTATTATGGAGAAGTTACAAAAATAATGCACTTTGGAGCGTTTGTTGATTTAGGATGTGGCGGAAAAGAAGGACTAGTACACATTTCTAAGATTTCAAACGAAAGAGTTAATAATGTAGAAGATGTTCTACATGTAGGGGACAAAGTAACAGTAAAAGTAATAGAAATTGATGACCAAGGAAAAATAAACTTAACAATGAAAGATTTAACAGATTAGAAAGGTGGGAGAATTATGCCATCATGGACTATACATCTAGCAATTGTAAATAAAGTATTGAAAGAGGTAAAATTACAAAATAGTAATATATTTGCTCTTGCCAATGTCATACCAGATATATTTGAAGGGCATAATACTCCAAACCCATCTAGGATAGTCAAAGACTATTCTACACACTATCCTTACAGAACTTCTATAAACGGTATGGCAATTGATTTGCCAGATATTAAGAAATTCAAGAACGAATATCAAAAAAAATTTACAAACCCTGTCATTTTAGGGTATTACACACATCTCTTAACAGATAATTATTGGAATGTTCAACTATATCAAAATCACTATAAAATGTGTGATGAACAAAAAAATTTATTAGAAATAAAACTAAGTGATGGAAGTTCAAAAATTTGCTCTTTTGCAGAGATTCAACCAGTTAAACACAAAGATTTAAGAACTTTTGCAACATATTTAAATAACAAATATGAAATACATTTTCCAGAATATGATGAGAAAATTTTTGACTATCTTAGTGATTTAAAAGAATTTACTTATACAGAAGATGACATTAAAAGAACAGTTGAATATATAAATGAAAACATAAAAAATAAAAGAGGCATTGTACAAGACGAAAATTATCAACTATATTCAAAAGAAGAACTTTTGAGCTATATTGATAATAGTGTCAGACTAATTAAGGAGGAAATACTTGAAAGTAACGGAATTTGATTATGATTTACCAGAAAATTTAATTGCGCAAACACCAATTTTACATAGAGATGAATCTAGATTGATGGTTTTAAACAGAAAAAACAAATCAATAGAGCACAAGATTTTCAAAAATATTATAGATTATTTAGAGCCGGGAGATTGCTTAGTAAGAAACAATACAAAAGTAATACCAGCTCGTATTTATGGAAAAAAAGAAACTGGTGCAAATGTTGAATTTCTACTACTTAAAAATATTGAAGGAGATTTTTGGGAAACAATTGTAAGACCAGGCAACAAACTGCATCCAGGCACAAAAGTTATTTTTGGAGATGGGCTATTAAAAGCTGAAATCATCGAACAAATGGAAGGTGGAACAAGAAAAGTTAAATTCGAGTATGAAGGAATTTTTAATGAAATCTTAGATAAAATTGGACTAATGCCATTACCACTATATATTCATGAAGAATTAAAAGAAAAAGACAGATACCAAACAGTATATGCAAAATATAAAGGGTCAGCAGCTGCTCCAACAGCAGGTTTACACTTTACAGAAGAACTTTTACAACAAATAGAACAAAAAGGAATTCAAATTGCAAATGTTACTTTACATGTTGGAATAGGCACATTTAGACCTGTAAAAGAAGAAACAGTTGAAGAACATAAAATGCACACAGAACATTTTTATATCAAACCAGAAGACTGTGAAAAAATAAATAGAACAAAATCACAAGGCAAAAGAGTTATATCAGTTGGAACCACATCATGCAGAGTATTAGAAACAATAGCAGATGAAAATGGCAAAGTAGCACCAACAGAAGGAGATACTGGAATATATATTTATCCAGGTTACAAATTTAAGTGCATTGATGCTCTTATTACTAATTTTCATTTGCCACAATCTACTTTATTGATGTTAGTTTCTGCCTTTGCAGATAGAGAATTTATTATGAAAGCATATAAAGAAGCAGTAAATGAAAAATATAGATTTTTTAGTTTTGGAGACGCGATGTTTATAAATTAGGAGGAAAAATGGAACCAGCAGTAAAATACGAACTAATACATGAATGTAAGCAAACAGGCGCGAGGCGTGGAATTATCCATACACCCCATGGAGATATACAAACACCAGTCTTTATGCCAGTTGGAACACAAGCCACTGTAAAATCAATGACACCAGAAGAATTAAAAGACGAAGTAGGAGCTCAAATCATTTTATCTAATACATACCATTTATACCTAAGACCCGGTCAAGATATTGTTAAAGAAGCTGGTGGACTGCACAAGTTTATGAATTGGGATAGACCAATTTTAACTGATAGTGGTGGCTTTCAAGTTTTTAGTTTAGGGGAATTACGCACAATCAAAGAAGAAGGAGTTGAATTTAAATCACATCTTGATGGAAGCAGACATTTCTTTTCACCAGAAAAAGTAATGGAAATTCAAGAGGACTTAGGTTCAGATATAATAATGGCTTTTGATGAGTGTGTGGAATACCCAGCAACATATAAATATACAAAGCAATCAATGGAAAGAACTTCACGTTGGGCAAAACGCTGCAAAGAAGCACATACAACTGAAAATCAAGCTTTATTTGGAATTATACAAGGAGGTTTTTACGAAGATTTGCGAAAGCAATCAGTAGAAGATTTAATTGCATTAGATTTACCTGGTTATGCAATAGGTGGAATTAGTGTTGGAGAACCAAAAGAAGAATTTTTGAAAATGTTGTATTACACAACACCACTTATGCCAAAAGATAAACCAAGATACCTCATGGGAGTTGGAACGCCAGACTATTTAATTGAAGCAGCATTAGCAGGCATAGACATGTGCGACTGTGTATTACCAACAAGAATTGCTAGAAATGGAACTGCATTAACTTGGAACGGAAAAATCGTTGTTAGAAACGCAACTTACGAAAGAGATTGGAGACCTCTAGATGAATATTGTGATTGCTATGCTTGTAAACACTACACCAGAGCATATATCAGACATTTGATAAAAGCAGGTGAAATCTTAGGAGTAAGATTATTATCAATTCATAACTTAAAGTTCTTGACTAAATTGATGGAAAGAGTTAGAATAGAAATAGAGAACGATAATTTACTAAACTTTAAAAACGAATTTTATAAGCAGTATGGATACACAAAATAAAGGGGGAATATACAAATGAATATCATTGAAGAGAGTTTTGTTACAAAACAAAAGAAAAAATCGAAGCTTTTACCTACAATAATTTTAATTGTTATTATACTATTAGTTGTAGGGATTATAGGAATTGCAATTACATTAGCATACATAGATGACGCACAATTAAAAGTATATGTTGATGGCAGAGAAAACAGCAAATTAAAAGAAATGTTTGTTTTCAAGAGCGACGCAACTTATGTACCAATAAGAGATATTGCTCCATATTTTGGGTATCAAAGTTATAGTGGAGACTATGCTGAAAGGTCAGAAGCAAAAAACAAATGCTTTATTGAAGGCGAAAATGATATAGCAAATTTTGTTTTAGCATCAAATAAAGTATATAAATTAGAAAAAACATCATCACAATCTGGATATAAATATTTTTATTGTAAGCAACCAATAGCTTCAATGGACGGAAAATTGTACATTTCAACAGACGGAATGGAACAAGCTTTTAATGTAAGCTATAATTACAATCAAGAAACAAATAGAATAAATATATACACATTAGATTATTTATTAGCAAGTTATGAAAATTATGTATTAGATGAAGGATATGCAAGTTCAAGCACAGAATTCAATGATACAAAAGCAATATTTAACAGCAGACTTATCGTGCAAAGTGCAGATAAAGGAATGGGCGTTATTGACTTAGACGGAAATACTATTATTGAACCAAAATATGATAAAATTACATATATACCAGAAACAGGCGACTTTTACGCAACAAACAATGGTAAAGTTGGAATTATTTCAAAAAATGGCGATATGAGAGTTCAAATTCTATATGATAGCTTAGAGCTAATTGATATGGATGCAGGAATTTATGTTGCTGAAAAAGAAGGAAAATTCGGAATTATCGATGTAAGAGGTAAAACAAAACTATTTATGGAAAACGATGAAATCGGTATGGACGTTTCTCCTTTTGAAAAGAACGATGTACGTAGTAGATACCTATTAGTAGATAACTTAATTCCAGTAAGAAAAGACAATTTATGGGGACTATTTAATAAAAACGGACAAAAAATAGTAGACTTTAAATATGACAAATTAGGATATGTTGCAACAAGTAACAAAGATGCTTTGAACTTATTGATAATTCCAAACTATAACTTAATTGTAACATGCAAAGGCAATAAATATGGACTAATCAATAGTTCTGGTGAAGAAATCTTCCCAACACAAGCAGATGATATTTATTTAACAATTGAAGAAGAAACTAATAGACATTATTATCTAAACTACAACAACAACAGATATGATGCAGAAGATTGGCTTGATTCAATAGGTGTAGAAGCTACTACAAACCCTAGTATCCAAGCACCAACAAACAGCACAGTAATAGATAACACAATTGCAAACGAAACAACTGAATAAAGTAATAAAATAAAAAACTGTAACATACATTATTATAGACAAGATACCTAAATTAAGGAGCTATAAAATGTTTAATGTTGCAGTTTTTAAATTAAAAGATGTAATAAAATATCTTGTAGCCATTGCAACAACTACGTTCTTTGCTATTTTGGTTACAAGATTTTTTCGTGCAGAAAAAAAGATAAATTTCAATTTTAGCATTGATGTTGAAGCAGAAAAAATAATAGAAAATCAAATACCTGTAATTAGCGAATTAGAAGGTAAAGAAAAGACAAGCAAGGAAGGAAAAGACTTTTTCAAAAGTTTGTTAGGAACACAAATTTCAGCAATTCAAAATCTTAAAGAAAATGAAGAAAGTGAAATAGAACTTGCTGAACAAGTACCAGATGAAGAATTGCCAAAAACTAATATAGAAACAGAGGTAGTTACAAACAACCCAATTGCAGAAAGTTTTAACGCTCAATATGGCAACGTAAAAATAAAAAACGGAACAAGTATAAACTTAACAGAAGATATTTTAACTCCTAATATATCAATTGAAAACAAAAATATCATTATATATCATACCCATAGTTGTGAAAGCTATACATCAAGTGACCAATACCCATATACTCCAACTGGAACGTTTAGAACAACTGATTTAAACTTTACAGTAACAAGAGTTGGAGCAGAGCTAGAAAATCAGTTAAAAAAATACAATATACCAGTTGTACATAACACAAATTATCATGATTATCCTGCATATAACGGGTCATACACAAGGTCACTTGCAACAGTTGAAAACATTTTACAATCAACTCCATCTGATATTATAATAGATTTACACCGTGATGCAATTGGCAGTAGAAGTGATTATGCCCCAACAGTTAGAATAGGGGAAGATTATGCTGCTCAGATTATGTTTGTTATGGGTTCAAATGAAGGAGGCTTAGCACACCCTAATTGGCAACAAAACCTAAAATTTGCTGTTAAAGTGCAAGAAAAAGCAGAGGAGCTATATCCCGGACTATTTAAGCCAATTATGATTTCAGAAAACAGATATAATCAACATGCTGGAAAGTATGCAAGCATTATAGAAGTAGGCGCAACAGGCAATACATTAGAACAATGTTTAACAAGTATGAAGTATCTAGCCAAGGTACTTGATGAGGTAGTTAATTAAAACTTGCATTTATATGATTTTTGTAGTAAAATATAAACATAAAATTGATGCAAGGGAGTTAGTTATGTTAGAAAAAATAAACTCACCAGAAGATGTAAAAAAATTAAATGAACAAGAGAAAAAGCAACTAGCAGAAGAAATTAGAAAATATATATTAGAAATTGTATCAGAAAATGGCGGACATTTAGCATCAAATCTAGGTGTTGTAGAATTAACAATTGCATTACATAGTGTGTTTGATGTTCCAGAAGATAAAATTATTTGGGACGTTGGGCATCAAACTTATGTGCATAAAATTTTAACAGGAAGACGTGAAGAACTAAAAACACTAAGAAAACTAAATGGAATAGCAGGGTTCCCAAAAACAAAGGAATCTGAAACAGATTGTTTTAACACAGGGCATAGTAGCACATCAATATCAGCTGCTCTAGGCATGGCAAGGGCAAGAAACTTAAAAGGCGAGGACCATAGTGTAATTGCTGTAATAGGTGATGGAGCATTAACTGGCGGAATGGCACTAGAAGGCTTAAATGATGTAGGGTTTAGCAAATGCAAAATGACAGTTATTTTAAATGATAACGAAATGAGCATTTCACCTAATATTGGTGGCTTAAATAAATTTCTAAGCAAATTAAGAACTAAAAAACTATATACTAAGTCAAACATATCAGCTAAAAAAATCATCTGGCAAATACCAGGCATTGGAAAACCTACTG
The DNA here is from genome assembly GCA_947594935.1 of uncultured Clostridia bacterium. GTDB lineage: Bacteria > Bacillota > Clostridia > TANB77 > CAG-508 > CAG-269. The sequence continues at coordinate 20,113 of CANQEM010000012.1, forward strand.
TAAGAATTATTCAGAGAGTAAAAAGAAGTATAAAACAACTAATTATTCCAAAAATGTTTTTTGAAGATATAGGCTTCACATATTTAGGTCCAGTAGATGGTCATAATATCACAGAACTAGAAAATATCTTGCGTTTAAGCAAACAAGTTGATACACCAGTTCTAGTGCATGTTTTAACTAAAAAAGGCAAAGGCTATGAAATAGCAGAAAAAAGCCCAGATAAATTTCACGCAACAGGTCCTTTTAATATTGAAACAGGAGAAGCTAAAAAAGCAAAATCACCAGATTATTCAAAAATTTTTGGTAACAAATTAGTAAGTCTAGCTGAAAAAAATGATAAAATTGTAGCTATAACAGCATCGATGAAAGACGGAACAGGCTTAGCAGAATTTCAAAAGAGATTTCCAGACAGATTTTTTGACATAGGAATTGCCGAACAACATGCAGTAACACTAGCAGCAGGTATGGCAAAAGAGGGCTTAATACCAGTAGTTCCAATCTATTCATCATTTTACCAAAGAGCTTATGACCAAGTAATACATGATGTTGCAATTCAAAATTTACCAGTTGTATTATGTGTTGATAGAGCGGGGCTTGTTGGAGCAGATGGCGAAACTCATCAAGGCTTATTAGATATGGCATTTTTTAGATTAGTACCAAACTTAACTATAATGGCTCCAAAAGATTTTAAAGAATTAGAAGATATGCTAGAATTTGCAACCACTCTAAAAAAGCCAGTTGTTATAAGATACCCAAGAGGTGGGGAGAGCAAAGATGTTAAGTTTGAAAGCCATAATAAAATTGAACTTGGAAAAGCAGAAGTCCTAAAAGAATTTGTTAAAGATAATGAAAACGAAAAAATTACCATTTTTGCGATTGGTAAAGCAGTTGCAAGTGGGATGTTAATGGCAAAAGAATTAGAAGAAAAATCAAAAAATGTACAAGTTATAAACATCAGATTCTTAAAACCAATTGATAGAAATTTAATCATTACAGCAATAAAAGAATCTACAAAAATAATCACATTAGAAGATGGCACTATAATAAATGGACTAGCCACAGCGGTTAAAGAAATAATTGCAGAAGAAAACTTATCAAATGTAGAAATAGAAACACATGCTTATCCAGATAAATTTATTGAGCATGGAAGTGTAGAAGAATTAGAGAAAAAATATTGGTAAAGGAGACTTTATGCAGGAAAATATTATTTTAGCACAATTAAAAGATAAGTACAACCAAGCACAAAATCGAGGGAAAGCAGAATATACAGATTTTTTGGACATGTATCAAGTTTCAATAGCAAAAAAATTCATAACACAAAATCAAATACAAAATGCCTATCTTTATGGTGGATATGATGATGCAGAAAGAAAAATCGCAGTTTTCGGCACAGGTTTTGATGAAAATAAATCATTACAAATTATTAGAATTGAATTAGACAAAGAAAATATTGGAAAATATACTCACAGAAACTATCTTGGCGGAATTATAAAAGTGGGTATGAAACGCGAAAAAATAGGGGATATACTAGTATCAGAAAAAGGTGCAGATATTATAGTAAAATCAGAAACTGCAAATGCTTTGGCACAAGAACTTGGAATGCTTACAAGATTTCAAAACAGCAAAATTTCAGTTGAAGAAATAAAAAATCTCTGTGTTCCAGAGATAAAAGTAGAAGAAATTGATATTATTGTACCATCTTTAAGATTAGATAGCGTTGTTTCTGATTTAGCTAGAACTTCTAGAAGTAAAGCAGTTGAAATATTGTCACAAGAAAGAGTTTTTATAAACGGTCAAAATGAAACAAAGCCTTCGAAAACCATAAAAATAGGGGACGTTATTACAATAAGAGGAAAAGGTAGATTTATTATAAAAGAAATAAAAGGCAACACACGCAGTGGCAGAAACATATTGCTAATCGAGAAATATGTTTAAACTCATCAAAACTGCATCATCATTTTGATAGTAATTTTTGCGCAAACCAACTTCTTTAAAATTAAATTTTCTATACAAACCAACAGCAGGTATATTATTTTTAGCTACTTCCAAATGGAGAGTAGCTATTTTTTTATCTTTTAATTCTTGTAAAAGATGTTCCATAAGCAAAGAGCTAATTCCGTTATTTCTAAAAGACTTTCTGACAACTATATTCATAAGCTCTGCTTCTTGACAAATCACTTTAAAACCTGCAAAACCAATAATTTCATCTTCTAACTCTGCAACAAAGTAAAAAGAATTTTCAGAAGACAGTTCATCTTTTAAAGTTTTATATGTCCAAAAATTATCAAAATCGTTTTCTAAGCAATTTGCAATTTTATCTAAGATAGATATAGTCATTGGCAAAATTTTAATTTTTGAAATATCAATGTTCATATTATTTACCTTCCTTTTGCCTTTCTGCTTGTGGCTTCCTCAAATAAAGAGGTAAAATATCTGCTGCTCCAAATTGCAAATATTTGTTACGCCCAGCAATTCCCAAAGAATATGAATCTAAATCATTATCATTTGAAAAAGTACCATTAGGAAAATTCTCCATAAGAATATCTTTATATGTAATTACACCATCACCAATAAAAAAGATATTATCATCTTGAAGCAAATCAATCATTTCTTGAATTGTAGTTGCAGAAGGTTTGAGTTTACAAGAAATTTTTCCATTATCCAATGAATATACAGCAAAATAGCAATTCCTATTTTTACAATCAATAACACTACAAATAGTTTTTGATGATGAATTTAAAACTTTATATGCCAAAACTTCAAGAGAACTAACACCAACACAAGGAATACCAAGGCTATCTGAAAAAGCCTTTGCAGTTGCAACACCAATTCTAAGCCCAGTAAATGAACCTGGACCTATATCAGACACAATTAAATCTATATCGCTTATTGAAATTTTAGAATTTGAAACTGCACTTGCAATTTGTGGCATTAAATTTTCTGAATGTGTATGACCTGTGTTTACATCTAAATTGCAAACAAGTTTATCATCTTCTAAAATTGACACACCACAAACATCACTTGCCGTATCTATACTTAAAATTTTCATCTATCTACACCTCTATAACATATTTTTATTGTACGAACATTAACATCTGATTTTTCAAAAGAAATTTCAATATATTTTTCTGGCAATGCTTCTTCAATCATTTCGCCCCATTCAATTAAGCAAAGCCCATTACCAAAATATTCATCTCCACCTAATTCATAAAATTCAGAAATATTTTTTAAACGATATACATCAAAATGATAAATTGGAAAATTTTCTGCATCATATTGATTAACTATTGTAAAAGTTGGACTTGAAATTTGATTTTCTAAGTTAAAATATGAGAGTATGCCTTCTACAAATTTTGTTTTACCACTTCCAAGTTCGCCACTTAAAATTATTACATCATCTTTATTTAACTTTTCTGCAAACTGCTTAGCAAAGCTTAAAGTATCTTCTTGTGAATTTGATGTATATACATATTCCATAACACTTACTCCTTTAAAATATTTTCCTATATTATACTATAAAATATAAAAATATTCAAATCACTATTCCATTTTCTGTAAATTTGTGATATAATGTATAACGTATCCCAAAAAAGGAGGTATTTATGTTAAATTTAGAAAAGATGTCGTTATTGGAATTAAGGTCAATGGCGAAGGAACATAACATTAAAAATGTTTCAAAATTAAAGAAAGAAGATTTAGTCGAAATTTTAAGTCAAATTAGTCAACCGGAATTACCGGAATTTGAAATCGAATCAGATCAATTTGAAGATATTATCGAAGAAGAAAGATTAAACCCCACCCAATATGATGAAAATGGAGAACCAATTACCGCTTACAAAGTAACAAACCAAGCTGATAGATATGCAGAAGGAATTTTGGATATTCTACCAGATGGTTATGGATTTTTAAGAGGAGACAATTTTTTATCAACTCCAAAAGACGTTTATCTTTCTGGATTACAAATTAAAAGATTTAGATTATGTACAGGTGACCGCATAAAGGGAATTTCAAGATTTCGCGAAGGAGAAAAATATCCATGTTTAATTTATGTGGGTGAAGTTAATGGGGAAAAGCCTGAAAAAATATTTAAGAGAAAGAGGTTTGATGCTTTAACACCAATTTATCCAAATGAAAGACTTAAATTGGAAACTCGCTCAAACGAATATGCAATGAGAATTATTGACCTAATAAGTCCAATCGGGAAAGGTCAAAGAGGGATGATTGTTGCTCCACCAAAAGTTGGAAAAACTACACTTTTAAAGAAAATGGCAAATAGCATTACTGCTAACAACCCAGATGTAGAACTTATTGTTCTTTTAATTGATGAAAGACCAGAAGAAGTTACAGATATGAAGCGCTCAATAAAAGGTCAAATACTTTATTCAACATTTGATGAACTTCCAGAACATCATGTTAGAGTAGCAGAAATGGTTTTAGAAAGGGCTAAAAGAGTTGTAGAACAAGGAAAAGATGTTGTAATTTTATTAGACAGCATCACAAGACTAGCAAGGGCATATAATTTAGTTATTCCATCATCTGGAAAAACTTTATCTGGTGGTATTGACCCAGCTGCTCTCCATAAACCAAAAAAATTCTTTGGATCTGCTAGAAACATAGAATCTGGTGGAAGTTTGACCATACTTGCAACAGCACTAGTTGATACTGGAAGCAGAATGGACGAGATAATTTTTGAAGAATTCAAAGGAACTGGAAATATGGAAGTTCACTTAGACAGAAAACTATCAGAAAAACGTATTTTCCCAGCTATTGATATAAATAAATCTGGAACAAGACGTGAGGAATTACTATTAACACCAAAAGAAAAAGAAACAGTTTTTGCATTAAGAAAAGCAATGAGTAGTTTACCAGTAGCAGATGTTACAGAACAAGTAATTAAAAAAATGACTGAAACTGCTAACAATGATGAATTCCTAGATAAAATGGATGTATATTTACGTACGTATAAATAAATCAAAAACAAAAAGAAGGCGATAAGCTTTCTTTTTGTGTAGTGTGCAATCGTAAAGGCAAAAAAATGTTAAAAAATGTTGACTTTATGCTTTATATATGCTATACTGGAAATGTACCATAAAGTAGTCAGCTTTATGGTAAAAATATGGGACAAACTTTTAAAATTTACATAATATAAATTCAAGGCATTGCAAAAAAATCTTTTAAAAAAGTGGGGGAATAAGATGGATGTCAATGTAAATGCAGAGCAAAATGCAGAAAGTTTAGAACTCATGCCATTTAATGTATATAATACAAAACTATCAATCAAAGAAAAAATAATATTTGCTATTCATGAACTTACAGATGTGATAGTTGGCCTTTTAGGAGTTCTAATTTTATTACCAATGACAATTGTAATTTATATTGCTAAAAAAATAACTAGGGATGAGGGACCAATTTTCTACAAGCAATACAGAATAGGGAAGAACGGCAAACCATTTCAAATCTATAAATTCAGAACAATGGTAGTAAATGCAGACGAGGAATTGGAGAAATATCTAAGGGAAAATGCAGATATAAAAAAAGAATATGAAGAATATAAAAAATTAAGAAACGATCCAAGGATAACAAAACTTGGAAAATTTTTAAGAAAAACAAGCTTAGATGAAATACCTCAATTATTGAACATATTGCGTGGAGAAATGACATTGGTTGGACCACGCCCATATTTGCTAAAAGAAAGAGAAGACATGGGCAATTACTATCAAACAATAACAAGTTGCAAACCAGGTTTAACAGGGCTTTGGCAAATAAGTGGAAGAAGTGAAGTTTCATTTATAGATAGATTGCAAATGGATATGGCATATTGCTATAAAAGAAGTCTTTTACTAGATATAAAAATATTGTTTAAAACAGTTCTAGTTGTTTTGAAAAGAGAAGGAGCAGAATAAGTGAAAAAAGTCTTACATATAGTAGAAGCTTTTGGCGGTGGCGTTTTTAGTGTATTAGTAGACTTAATAAATGGACAAGCAAATGACTTTGAAGTTGTAATAGCTTATGGTAAGCGTAATCAAACACCAGAGAATTTTAAAGAATACTTTAATGAAAAAGTTAAATTCATTGAAGTAAAAGATTTTACCAGAAGCATAAGTTTAAAAAAAGATTTCAAAGCACTAAAAGAAGTAAAAGAAATAATAAAAAAAGAACAACCGCAAATTATACATTTACATTCTTCGAAGGCAGGAATAATAGGGAGATTAGCTACCAGTGGGAGAAAAGTAAAAATGTTTTACAACCCACATGGCTTTTCTTTTTTAAAACAAGATGACAGCAAAATAAAGAGAGCTATTTACTGGTTAATTGAAAAAGCAACAGTAATTGTAAATAGAAAATGCACAATAGTAGGATGTTCAAATGGCGAATATTTAGAAGCAAAGAAATTAAATAAAAATGCAGTATGTATCAACAATGGAATAAACATAGAAAAATTAGAATCAGAAACAAATAATTTAACACCAAAGGAAATAGACTATGAAAATTTAAAAATTTGCACAGTAGGAAGAATAGGCTATCAAAAGAACCCAGAACTATTTAATGAAATTGCAAAAAGTTTTCCAAGCTTTCAATTCACATGGATAGGAGATGGAGAGCTAAAAGAAAAGTTAACAAGCAAAAATATCAGAGTAACAGGATGGAAAAGTAGGAAAGAAGTACTAGAAGAATTAAACAATCAAGATATTTTCATATTAACTTCACTTTGGGAAGGCTTGCCAATTTCATTATTAGAAGCAATGTATATGAAAAAGCTATGTATTGTTAGTAACTGCATAGGAAACAATGATGTAATAGAACACGAAAGAAATGGCTTTATAGCAAATAACGTAGAAGAATTTATCAACATAATTCAAAATATGCAAAACCAACAAGAAAAAAACATCAAAGATAATGCAAAAAACGATATTCTAGAAAAATATAATGCAAAAACCATGGCAAAAAAATATATGGAAGAATATTTGAAATAAAAATAGGAAGGAAAGATAGTAATGAAATATACACCAAAATTTTTTAAAGAAACAATACCAGAATGGAAAAGAAAGAAGGATGCAATATTAACAAAAATATTTTATAGACCAATATCATATATAGGGTCAAGTATTTTCTCACAATTTGGAGTTTCTGCAAATACAGTTTCATACATATCAGCTATTATTGCAGTTATTGCATGTATTTGCTTTTTGGTTCCAATCTATATGGTAAAAATAGTTGGAGCAATTTTGATAAATGTTTGGATAATTTTTGACTGTATCGATGGAAACATTGCGAGAAGTATTAAAAAGCAACCTTTTGGAGAATTTGCAGATAGTATTAGTAGTTATATATTAGTTGGACTAATGTGTACATGTATGGGAATTTCAGTTTATTTTGATGGTGGACTATTATGCAATGCAAACAATGTATGGATAGTTTTAATTGGAGCAATTGCATCAAGTTCAGATACTTTAATGAGATTAGTATACCAAAAATATAAAAATACAGAAAGAGCTTTAGCAGACCAAGGAGTACTTAGTGTTGAAGAAGAAACCAGAGAAAATCATTCACAAGTAAGTAGCTTAAAAGTACGAATTGAAATGGAATTAGGAATAGGCGGAATATTACCGGTAGCAATTCTGCTAGGCACAATATTTAAAATGTTAGATATAGTAGTTTTATACTGCTTTGCTTATTACTTTTTATCATTTATTGTTTCATTGATGATATACACAAGAAAAGCAATAAAGAAATCAAAATTAAGTAGTAAATAATCTAAAAAATATAAAATAGGAGGAATATTAAATGAAAGCACTAATTTTAGCAGCAGGACTAGGAAGTAGGCTAGCACCTTTAACAAATGAATGTCCAAAATCACTAGTAAAAGTAAATGGAGAACCAATTTTATTAAAACAAATTAAAAATTTAAAAGAAAATAAAATTGATGACATTACTATTATTTCTGGATACAAAGGAGAAATTTTAGAGGAATATGTACATAGTAAATACCCAGAAATAGAAATTATTTACAGTAAAGACTATGAAACAACTAACAATATGTATTCAGCATATTTAGCAAGTAAAAAATTAAAAGGAGAAGAATTCCTTATGATGAACGCAGATGTATTTTTTGATTCATCTGTAATTAAGAAACTAATTGAATTTGACGCTAAAAATGCAATTGTAACTGACATAGGTAGGTATATGGAAGAATCAATGAAAGTAATTGAAAAAGAAGGCAGATTAGTTGACATATCAAAACAAATAAAACCAGAAGATGCACTTGGATGCTCAATAGATGTATATAAATTTTCAAAAGACGGCGGAGAAGCATTTTTTAGAAAATGTGAAGAATATATCGTAGAAAAGAAAGAATTAAAATTATGGAGTGAAGTTGCGTTAAATGATGTACTAAAAGAAGTAGAATTTAAAGCATGTCCATTAGCTGGTAGATGGTTTGAAATAGACAATCATGAAGATTTAGCAGCAGCAGAAAAATTATTTAAGGAAGAATAAGATGGAAGAAGAAATAAAAAAGAAAAAATTATTTTTATTTGATATGGACGGAACTATTTACAAAGGAAATCAAGTATTTCCAGGCGTAAAAGAATTGATGGAAAAAATAAATAAAATAGGTGGGAAATACATTTTTATAACAAACAATTCATCAAAATCTATATATGAATATATCAACAAAATTAACAACATGGGAATTCCTGCTGACTATGATAATTTTTATACCTCTACACAAGCCACAATAGAATTTTTAAAAGGAAAATATCCTGACGAACTAATTTATTGTATGGGTACACAAGAATTATTAAAAGAATTAAAAAATAACGATATAAACATAACAACTACTTATGACAAAAATGTAGGAGTTGTGCTTATGGGATATGATACAGAATTAAAATATCAAAAATTAAGAGACATATCAAAAATATTATATGAAAAAGAAAATATACCATATATTGCTACAAACCCAGACTTAGCATGTCCAACAGAAGCAGAGTATATACCAGATTGTGGAGCTATGGCAAAAATGTTGGAATGTGCAACTGGTAGAATGCCGATATTTATAGGAAAACCAGAACCAACTATGATTAACTACTGCATGAAAAATTTTGGATATTCAAAATCTGAAACAGTTGTAATAGGAGATAGACTTTACACAGATATTGCTTCTGGCGTAAATGCAGATGTAGCAACAATATGCGTATTGACAGGAGAAACAACAAAAGAGCAACTAGAAGAAAGTAATATCAAGCCTACTTTTATTTTGGAAAGTGTAAACAATATATATGAAATTTTAAATACAAAATAAAAAGATATGAAAGAGGAAAAAATAATGATTAAAGTAAGCATCATAATACCAATTTATAAAGTAGATGAAAAATTTCTTAGAAAGTGCATAGAAAGCTCAATAAATCAAACTTTAAAAGATATTGAAATAATACTAGTTGACGACGGCTCTCCTGATAACTGCGGAAAAATATGTGATGAATACGCAGAAAAAGACAACAGGATAGTTGTTATACACCAAGAAAATAAAGGACTATGTGGAGCAAGAAACACAGGTGTAAGGCAAGCAAAAGGTGAATTCATAACATTTGTAGATGGTGATGACTGGATAGAAAGCAAAATGTGTGAAACATTATATAATTACGCAACTATCTATGAAAACGTAGATGTTATTACAAGTGCAGTTATAAGAGACTATGGCAATAAATCTTATAACAATACATATTCAAAGTTTGAAGATAAAAAACTATATCAAAATGATGAATGCAAATATTGGCAAAAAGAAATTTTAAACCATAATGCAAATATTTCAGGTGTGTATGCAAAACTAATAAACAGAGAACTACTAATAAATAATAATATATTCCATAATGAAAGCTTAAAACAAGGTGCAGAAGGACTAGAATTTAATTTAAGACTATTCGGGAAAACAAAAAAAATATTCTTTACAAAAGAATATTTTTACCATTATATGTACAACCCTGATTCTATATCAGCAAGCCATAATGAGAAAAACCATCTTTTAGTACTAAAATGTTTTGAAACAATGAAGCAAGAAATACTTGAAATGGATAACAAAGACGAATTATTAGAAATGTTTTATGTAAGAGTTATTTATGCAGTTATAACAACAGCAATAAGTGGATACTTTGCTCCGAACAACCCTGAAAGTTATAAAGTAAAAAAACAAAAATACAAAAAATATTTAACATCACCATTAGTACAAGAGAGTATAAAAAAAGTAAACTTAAAAAACCTTGATTTAGAGCGAAAAATAATTTTAATGTTAATAAAACTAAAATTATTTAGAATTATAAACCTTCTAGCAGTTATGAGAAATAAACAGAAAAAATCTAAGATGGAGAAAAATTAAAACTGAAAAAATGAATATGAGTGAATATTTAAAAATAATTGATAAATATGAATATATATCATTTGATATTTTTGATACATTGATAAAACGAAACCTATTCAAACCCACTGATTTATTTGACATAGTACAGCAAAAGTATGAATGTTTAACAAAAGAAAAACTTACAGATTGGAAAAACATTCGTATAACAGCTGAAAGAAAAGCTAGGTTAGAAAGCCATGAAGAAGAGATAACACTTGATGATATTTATAAGAACATAGACAAAACTATTAAGAATATTGAAAGAATAAAAGAGATAGAAATCGATACAGAATTGGAACTTTGCGAAATCAACAATCAAATTTATGAATTGTATGACTATTGTAAAAAGCAAAATAAAAAAATAATAATTACATCTGATATGTACTTACCAAAAGATGTAATAGAAAAAATTTTACAAAAAAATAAAATTACATATTATCAATTATTTTTATCGTCAGAAATTAAAAAGACTAAAAGAACAGGAAATTTATATAAATATGTCTTAGAAAAATTGCAAATTAACAAAAATCAGATAATACATATCGGGGACAACAAAAAAAGTGATTATATTCAACCTAGAAAACTTGGAATTAAAGCAATAAACATCAAAGAAATAAATACATTACAATACCGTAATAATAAAGATATAAAAGATATAGATAAATTCAATTATGAATGTTTAGAAGCTTTTTTGAATAACCATATTGACATATCAAAAGATTATTATTGGAAAACAGGATACGAAACTTTTGGACCTTTATTGTATGGATATGTAAGATGGCTAAATAGCAATTTTGACGCTGAAAACAACAAAAAAATATATTTCTTATCACGAGATGGATATATAATGCAAAAGGCTTTTAATATAGTATATCCAGAAAAAGAAACATGTTACATCTATGCTTCAAGAAGGGCTTTGCTAGTTCCAACTATTTGGATGTATAAAAATTTACAAGAAATTTTAGCAAATATGCTGTTACCAAAGGAAATAACAGTTAAAGCCTTTTTGAAAAAACTAGGACTAGAACCAACAAAATATAAAGATATTATTGAAAAATACAATTATGATTTTGACTTTAAAATAAAAAAAGAGCAATTAGAGAATGGCAAATTAGAATTCTATAAAGAAATAGAAAAAGATATATATGAAAACTCAAAAAGAGAATATGAAAACTTATTAAATTATTACAAAAAAATAGATTTCAACGGTAATGTTGCAATAGTTGATATTGGATGGTATGGAAACATGCAACACGCATTAGAGCAAATCAAAAAGATTGCAAATTGGGATGTAGACATATATGGATATTATGTAGGAATAGTGCCAGAAAGTGAAAAACAAAATATTTACAACATGAAAGGCTTTTTATTTGATAAAGATAGATCAGACTTATTTTTAAAAAAGAAATTTTTTAATGCAATATTTGAAACAATTTTTCTTGCACATCATGGCTCTGTAAAGAATTACATAGAAAATGCTGATAGCATTAGTTTATATCCTTACGAATATCAAGATAAAAAAACAAATTCTGATATTTATAATTTCCAAGAAGGAGCATTGCAGTTTATAAAAGATTTTTCTCAAAGTAATATAAGTAAATACTTGAAAATCAATGAAAATGTAGCAATATATAATTTATTACAACTTGGCAATAGACCAACTAATAAAGACATCAACAATTTTGGAAATATGGAATTCTATGATGATGATTATTGCAAAATAATAGAGAAAAAGTCATTACTATACTATATATTTCATTTGAAAAAATTCAAGTATGATTTAGAAAAGTCAAAATGGAAAAACGGCTTTTTAAAAAGCATATTAAAAATAGATTTACCATATTATGAAATTTTAATAAAAATTAGAAAAAGGATAAAGACAAATGAATAATGATTTAATCAGTATTATAATGCCAGCATTTAATGCAGAAAAATTTATAAGTGAAACAATAAAGTCAGTTATAAACCAAAGCTACAAGAATTGGGAACTAATAATAGTAGATGATGGCTCAAATGATAGTACAAAAAATATTTGTAGTCAGTTTTCTAAAAAAGATTTTAGAATAAAACTATATTCTAAAACCAATGAGGGAGTATCTGTTGCTAGAAATTATGGCTTAAAACAAGCAACAGGAAAGTACATAATGTTTTTAGATGCAGATGACATTTACACTGAAAACATGATTAAAACCATGTATGAAGTAATGCAAAGCCAAAATGTTGACATTGTTAAAGCAAATTATTACAAAATAAAAAATAATCTTAGAATACAAAATACAGAACAATTTGAAAATAAAAAATATTCACACTTAGAAATCGAAAAAGAAGTAATACCATTGCTTCTAGAAGAAAAATTTCATTGCTATGTATGGTTGCTAATGATAAAAAAAGAATTAGTTTCAGAATTTAATAATCAAATACATATATTTGAAGATTTTAATTTTTATATTGATGTTCTATTAAAAGCAAATTCGCTATACATGATGAAAGACGAATTATATGGCTATAATGCAGACAATGAAAACAGCTTAACTAAGAAAAATGTTGAAAGCAATATTGATAGCATGTTATTAGCAGAAAAAATAATAAAAGAAACATTAAACAACTATAACCAAGACAGTAATGAAAATATAAAAATCTTAGATACGCGAATTTTAGTAGATATTATAAATTATATTTATGTGCTTCAATATCAAAAAAATTTTGAAATCGCAATAAAAAAATACAATGAGCTATTAGAAAATGAAAATTTTAAATTGATAAAGAGTAATTACACTGAGAAATATGCAACAAAAAAAGAAAAAATCTTTACACAGCAAATAATTAAGAAGCACTATGTTTTATTTAAATTATTATGTACGATAAAAAATATTAAAAATAAAGGAAAATAAACAAATGAAAGAATCAAAAATAGGACTAGATAAAATATTTGATATTTTAATTATAGTATTGTTTATCTTAATAATCTGTGCTGGAAGCACAATAATTGCAGATTATAAAGAAATGATGATTATTTTATTAGCCATTACTGCTGTTATGTATAATTTATTAAAATACAAAGGCATACGAATTAGGATAAGAAATTCTACAATTTTATGGCTACTTATAATTATATTATTTATAGCTTTTGGCTTAATACAAACAATAAATGTTAACGCAACAGTGAAATATTTATTAGTTTTTGGTTGTTTAACGATAACGATAGCAGTAGATATTCCAAAAGATGTTTGGCGCAAACTAATGAATGCAATTTTTATAATGAGTTTAGTAACTGCATTTACTATAATTTTATCAACTTTCATTGATGAATTTATGTTTAAATATTTTAGCTTTCTATTGTCAAAAGACCAAAGTATAATAGCTACAATGAGAGGAGAATTATATCAAGGAATTTATTCAGGCTTACTTTGCGAAAGAGCATTTTCAGCCGTAATACTAAATATGGGCATAGGAATAATTTTTTCAAAAATGAATACAGAACCAAAAATAAGAATTAAGTATGTAATTGAATTGATTATTCTTTTTATATCACTAATGCTAACAGGTAAAAGAATGCTATTTTTAATTCCAATAGCAATATTCTTTTTCCTTTTCCTTATAAATAAAGCAAAAGGGAAAATGAAAAAAGGAATTCAAATTAGTGTAACTGTTTTTTTAGTAGGACTAATTGTTTTAAACTATGTACCACAAGCTAATATAGTTTTGGAAAGATTTGAAGAAAAGCAAAATGATGGGGATATGTATTCGCATAGACCAGAGATGTTTTGGAATTATTGTATAAATATGTTTAATGAAAAACCAATAGTTGGCTACGGTTTTGGAACATTTCCACAATATCTTACTAGATTCAGAAGTACAAACATATATCATGCACATAATATATATTATCAATTACTAGGAGAAACAGGAATTATAGGAACTTCAATTTTTATAATATTCTTTGCTATGAACCTAATTAAAACTTTAAAACTGCACAAAAAAATCATGAAAGAGGGTAATCATCAAAACTTGGTTATGGTTAATTTCTCTTTATCAGTGCAATTATTATTCCTTATATATGGACTTTCAGGAAATACATTATATTATACAGATCAACTTACTATGTATATGATGTCAATAGGTATATTATTAAAATTAGAAGATTGTGTTAAAGAAGAAACTTTAAAGGGGGAAAAATATATAAATGAAAAAAATAGGGATAATGACATTTCATAGTGCTCATAATTATGGCGCATTATTACAAGGATATGCTCTACAAGAAAAAATTAAAGAAATGGGTCATGAATGCAAAATTATAAATTACAGAAATAAAGTAATAGAAAGACCATATAAAATTTTAAAATTGCAATTTAAGAATGTAAAGGCTTTTACAAAATCTTTAATACGTAGCATTATTTTCTTAATTCCAAACACTCAAAGAGCCCATAACTTTAATAAATTTATAAAAAATAAATTCGATTTAACAGAACCCTATTATACGGAGAAAAGCTTAAAATTAAACCCACCTAAATGTGACATATATATAGCTGGTAGTGATCAAATTTGGAATACAGATATTGCAAACGGGCTTGAAGATGCTTATACGTTAAATTTTGGCGGAGAAAGTATAAAACGTATATCTTATGCTGCTAGTATTGGAAATGACAAGATTGAAGAAAAATATAAAGAAATATATAAATCAAAATTACAAAATTTAGATGAAATTTCAGTAAGAGAAGAAGAAGCAAAAGACATTTTGCAAGAACTAATAGATAAGCCAATAGAAGTTACATTAGATCCGACTCTTCTGTTATCAAAAGAACATTGGGAAAGTTTACTAGAAGAAAAAAGAATCGGAAAAGAAAAATATATACTTGCTTATATAGTAGCTCCTAATAATGACTTTTACAAAATGGTAGAACAATTATCTAACCAAACAGGACTAAAAATTGTTCACTTTGAAAGAAGAAATAAACATTATAAAAATGTACTTAAAAGTTTTTACAAGGAAGGACCAATAAGTTTTATTAGTTTAATAAAAAATGCTGAATACATAATTACAACTTCATTTCATGCAACTGTTTTTTCAATTATATTTAATAAAAAATTTATCGTTGTATCTAATTCAAAAACAAGTTCAAGGTTAGCAAATTTATTAAAAAAATTAAATTTAAATAGCCGCTTAATAAGCACATTAGATGATTTGAAAAAATTAGACTATGATGAACAAATTGATTATGAAACAGCAGAAAAATTATTAGAAAAGGAGAGAAATAAATCTATTGCATTTTTAAAAAAAGCCATAGAAAACTAAAATGGGAAGAGGAAAACAATTATTAAAAAATACGGCAATTGTAACAGTTGGTAAAATTAGTACTCAATTAGCAACATTTTTATTACTACCAGTTTATACAGCAATTTTATCAACAACTGAATATGGTGTTGTAGATTTACTTAATACATTAGTTTCTTTACTATTACCGATTGTTACATTTCAAGTAGAACAAGCATTATTCAGAAAGTTAATAGAAATAAGAGAAGATGAAGAACAAAAAGGAGTAGTAATTACAACAACAATTATATCTGTAACTATTCAGTGCATTGTATATTTAATGATATTTTTGTTAATTAGTACTTTTATAAATAATGAATACAAGTATTTCTTAGCAACTAATGTAATAGCTAGTATATTTTCATCACTAATGTTGCAGATGACAAGAGGACTAGGAGATAACACAACTTATGCAATTGGAAGCTTTATTACTACTCTATCAACAATTATTTTAAATATTTTATTTATTGTGGTATTTAGGTTTGGAGCTTATGGAATGCTAACTGCTACAATGTTAGCTAACATCGTATGTGTAATTTATATTACTATAAGAAAGAAAATATACAAATATATTATCCCATCACAATTTAATATGAATACACTAAAAAAGCTATGGAAATATTCATTTCCTTTAATTCCAAATGCCCTTTCATGGTGGATATTTACTGCTTCTGACAGAATTATAGTTAGTGCCATGCTATCAGTAGGTGCAAATGGAATTTTATCAGTAGCTCATAAATTCCCTAATGTGTATATTTCATTTTACAACATATTAAATATAACTTGGACAGAAACAGCCGCATTACATATAAATGACGAAGATAGTGAAAAATTCTTTTCAAATATTATAAATATCATTATTAAAATTTTTAGTAGTTTGGCAATAGGAATTATTGCTTGTTTGCCATTTGTATTTAACATAATTATAAATCAAAAATTTGCTGAGGCATATTTATATGTTCCTATTTTGATGTTTGCATCGATTTGTAATGTTGTTATAGGAGCAATAAGTGTAGTATATGTTGCAAAAAAAGACACAAAAGCAATAGCTTCAACTTCGATAGTATCAGCAATAATAAATATAATAACACATCTAGGACTAATTAAATTTATAGGCTTATACGCAGCACCTGTTTCAACTGCAATTGCTTATTTTTCAATGATGATATATAGGTTTATTCATGTTAGAAAATATATAACTATAAAATTAGAAAAAGGTCTTATTTTAAAGATAACAATTGTAATGGCATTAGCAATAATTGCTTATTATATAAGAAATATTTATTTTAATATATTTACATTAGTTATTGTAATTATATTTGTTTATTTGCTTAACAAATCATTTGCTAAGATGATTTTAGACATGGTTAAAAGCAAATTTGTAGGAGGTAAAAATGGAGTACACCAGTGAAAATAAATATCTAAATGGAAAAGATAAGAAATATTGCAATCGGATGTGGAGTTTGTAAGGTGATATGCCCAGTAGGTGCAATCAGCATGGTAGAAGATTATGAAGGTTTTTTATATCCAGAAATTGACAAAGATAAATGTGTCAAATGCAACAAATGTAAAAAGATATGCAGTAATTTTAATCCGAATAATAGTTATTTAGAAAAATTATATGCTGGTTACACTAAGATAGAAAAAGACTTAAATGAATGTTCTTCTGGCGGTATGTTTTATATACTTGCAAAATATGTAATAGAAAATCATGGCATAGTTTTTGGAGTGGAATTTGATGAAAACGTCAGAGCCATACATAATTATGCAGATAATTTAGAGGATTGTAAAAAATTCAGAGGTTCAAAATATGTAAGGAGTGATATTAACAATTCATATCAAGAGGTAAAAGATTTTTTAGAAGATAACAGATTAGTTCTATTTACAGGAACTCCATGTCAGTGTAATGCTTTAAAAGTGTTTTTGAAAAAAAATTATGAAAATTTAATATTATGTGATGTAATATGTCATAACAACCCTTCTCCAAAAGTTTTGAAAAAATATATTGAAGAACTAGAAGAAAAAAACGGAAAAAAAGTTAAAAATATTTATTTTAGAAGTAAAGAAAATACTTGGAAAAATCAAACACCAATTATAGAATACGATGATGGGCAAAGACAAGAGGAAAATTCTTTTTTTGAAGCATTTGTTAAAGAATTATTAGGAAGACCATCTTGTTATTCTTGTGTTTTTGCAAACAAGAAAAGAGTAACAGACTTTACAATAGGAGATTTATGGGGTGTTGAAAACTTTAACTTAAATATTAAAGAAAAAAATGGTATATCGCTTTTTACTATCAATAGTGTAAAGGCAGAACAACTTTTTGAAAAAGTAAAAAATGAATTATATTACGAAAAAATCGAGTCAGATGCTCCATATAATAACAACCACTATAAAAATACTTTATCAAACAACCATAGAAATAAATTTTATAAGCAAATAAATAAAAAAGTATCTATCATAAAGTTAATGCAAAAATATTCAAAAATCACATTTGTGGACAGAGTTCAATTTAAAATAAGAAGAACAATGAGAAAAATAAAAAATAGTAATTAAAGTTTATTAGGAGTAATAGTTATGAGTCTAATAAAAAATAATGAGATGATAAGGAGAAACAGAATAAAAAGATTTATCGTGTTGCTTATTGTTGGTATGTGTTTATTAGGTATATTAACGGCTATTATTTATACAACATACAACAGAGAAAAAGGGAATATTGATAATGCCATGCAGCAAATTATTGATAATGGTATAAAGATTTCAGCAGAAAATGAAGTGGTATATACAAATCAATGTACTGTAAATATTTCACTTGAAAATATAAATGATTATCAATTTAAATTATTTGTAGATGACATAGAAAATAGAATTTTAGATACCAAAGAAACAAAGGTAGATTTACAACTAGAAACTGAGGGAGAACATATAATATCTGTTAAAGCTTTTAGTAATAATGAAATGATTACTGAAACAAAAAAATCTGTTTATTATGTAATACCATATCAAAAACAATTTTTAGATGAATATGACAATAAAGGTATACAAGTACATTATAGAGATGGTTCAAGTGAAAACTTTGATAAATCTTATGAATTATTTAAAGCAGTTGGTAGTAGATATGCTAGAATCGA
This sequence comes from uncultured Clostridia bacterium, assembly GCA_947594935.1. GTDB lineage: Bacteria > Bacillota > Clostridia > TANB77 > CAG-508 > CAG-269. Next base: position 38,951 of record CANQEM010000012.1, read on the forward strand.
CTTCCTATGGCAATGTATATATAAAAATGGAAAATATGATTTCTCACAATATGATAAATACATATATCAAATGAATCAAGACAATATAAAAATATTAGCAATAATAAATGGTTTTGGGAGTTTAGCTGGGACAGATAAGAAAGTAAATACCGAAGATGAAGTAAATGGAATTGTTGAATTTATTGATAAAGTAATAGAAAAATATCCTTTTATAGAGGAATTTGAAGTGCTTAATGAGGTTAATTTAATTTCTGACTATAAAGGAGCTTACTTAACTTCCGAAGAATCAAAATGGTATATCGATATTGTAGATAAGATTACAAAAGCTCATCAAGATAAAAATTTCACCGTGGCAGGTACTGTTATTGTTGCAAATAATTACCATGATGACAATATGATAAATTCAAATGAATTTTATCAAAACTTATTTGACAATGGTTTATATAAATATCAATTGGGATATGGCATACATCCATATTGTAATGACCAAGTTTCAAATGGATTTTTAATCGAGTCATTGTCTGCTCATAATAATATGTATAATGCAGTAGGCGGTTTTGAAAATGTGTATGTAACTGAATATGGCTTTTCTGTATTCAATAATGAAATAGATAAAGATGAAATACAAGCTAAAAAAATAATTCAACAGTCATCAATATTAGATAAGTATATAACAAACGGATTAAAAGTACTATATAATTTTTGGGATACAGATAATAAGCCTACTGTTAAAAATAATAATTATGGAATTTTGACAAATAGTTATTTACCAAAAAAGTCATATTTTGCCATGAAAAAATATTATGAAAATACTAATGGCGCAGAGTGCTTTGGAGCAATAAAAACAGTAGATGGTGTTAATACATACGTTTATGATAAAGATGGAAAGCCTAAAATCATTACATGGGCTCCAAAGGATGATAATATAAAAGTTGCATATCCAAATTGTACTGCTAAGGATATATATGGAAATGAAATACAAACTGATGAAGATGGTAATATTACAGTTGCAGCATCTCCTATATATATTGACAATATCAGCAGGGAGTATTTTTATAAAGTGATAAGTAAACAACTATTAGATGAGTTTGAAAAATTTGAATATGATTTTAAAAATCATATTCAAGCCGTTTCTGGTTTACAAGAAAAGTTAAATGAAATGAAGCAAATTGCTGAAAACATTGGCACACATTCAGAAGAAAGTGAAATTGACGAAAATACAGCAATTAAGTTAATGGAAGTATTTTATGAGTTAGGGGATAGTGTAATTGAAGCATATCAAAGTGGCGAACTTGATGTTAATGAGCAAAAACTAAGTTCAATGCTAGATGATTTAAATGATGTTGGAAATAGCTATGAAGATTTAATTACAATTACTGCTAAAACAACAGATAGTGTGAATTTAGAAGAAACAAATTCAATTATTAAAACAGCTGAGCAAATGTCAAACAATGTTAAAAATTTAGACAATGTTTACCCAAGTAAAATATTAAGTTTCAGCCAAGATTTATATGACAAAGCAAGTTATATCAATGGACTTCAAGAAGAAAATGGAATAAAGACAGGACTAATAGTAAGCACAAATTTACATAGTAAATTACTTGCAAACTGGGCTAAGAACTTTGCAGAAAGCTATATAGCTAAGCATTTCTCAATTCAAGGAAATTATGTTTTGACTGATGAATATATCAAGAACATACCAATAGAAACAAAAGTAAGAGATTTAAAAATTCAAATAAATAGTTCTTTTGAATATGAAATCAAAAGAGGTTCTGATGTATTAGGAGATGATGATATACTTGCAACTGGCGATGTTTTGCAATTAAAAAATACGGACAAGCAGTATGAAATTGCAGTTGCTGGTGACCTAAATAAAGATGGAGAAGTAGACATCAAAGACTTGGTAAAAATCAGAAAGACAATTTTAGGATTAACCGAATTATCAGGAGTAGAAGAACATGCAGCAGATGCAAATATGGATAATAAAGATATAGGAATAAATGATTTAGTAAAAATAAGAAAAATAATATTAGGCATGTGAAAGGAAAGAAAATTATGGAAGATGAAGTAAAAGATGCTGTAACCCTTGCCGGAGTACACACACACACACACACACACACAGGAACCTAGTAACAATAGGATTCAATGGATAGATATAGCAAAAGGACTGGGAATATTCTTTATTGTATTAGGACATGTTTTTGTTAAAGGTAATTTTTTAAGGCAAATTATATTTTCATTTCATGTACCGCTCTTTTTCATAATTTCAGGACTGACTTTTTCAAAGAAAGATAATCAAAAAGAATTTATCAAAAAGCAAATAAAAAAGTTATATGTTCCATATATAGTAGTATCACTAATTAGTATTTTCATATATTTATTAAGTGGTAAAATTATAGGAGAAAATGTTGGCTTCAATGCGAAAGATATTTTTAGTAATATTTTTGGAATGATTTATGCAAATTCTTGCTTAGAAAATATGGTATGGAATAGACCATTATGGTTTATTCCCGCCTTCATAGTTGTACTTGTTTTAACAAATATAATTGAACAATTAAAAAGTAGAAAATTGAAAAATATTATTGCAATTTCAATTACAGCACTTGGAATGGTTTTATCATATTTTAAGATATATTTACCATTTCAAATGGAAACTGCTTTCTCAATGTTGATATGGGAATATATAGGCATCAACTGTAAAGACAAATTTTTGTCAATTGCAAAATCATATACTCGAAACTATATACTATATATTTGCATTTTTTTACTTATGTTATTAGGAATATTTTCAGCTTTAACTAACAGCTCAGTAGGTATAAGATTAGGAAATTATGGTAATATATTTTTGTATTTTGTTTCAGCATTATGTATAAATGTAGCTTTGATTTTTGTTTGTATAAATATAAAAGCAAATAAATGGCTTGAAAAAATGGGGCAAGGAAGTCTTACAATACTACTATGGCACAAGTTTCCGATATTATTCTTTCAAAAAATTTGCCCAGGAATAAAAGGTTTGCTAATTAGTGAATCTTTTGCAATACAAACTTTGACACTAATTTTTGTGGCGATAATATCAGTTATTATGTGCGTCATATTTGACAAACTGATATTGCAAAAAATCCAAAATATTCTAATGAAGAAGAAGTCAAATTAGTGCGAAAATATAGTAGAGCAAAATACTTTACTACATCAAATGTCGAATTTTGTCAGATTTTGCGATGAAAAGTTTTTTAAAACCATTGCAAAATCTGATATTTTATGATAA
>CANQEM010000013.1 GCA_947594935.1 uncultured Clostridia bacterium
GGAAAATATGCCCATAGAATTAAAAAAATATTTTTGGGATACTAAATTTGAACAATTAGATAAAGAAAAAAATAAAAGATATATAATATCAAGATTATATTGTTATGGGGATTTAAAAGCAAAAAAATGGGTAAAAGAAAATTATACCAAAGCAGATATTGAAGATGTAGCTAGAAATTCCAGAAACTTAAAGCCAATTGTTGCAAACTATTTAAGACAGCAATACAAATTAAAAAAAGAAGACATGGCATATTATAGATGGATTGATTTAACAAATTATGAATATTGGAGGGTTAATTAGTTGATATATAAATATAACTAAAAAAGAATTAACCAAAGAAAAATTCATATTATAGTTGTAAAAAAAAAATAAATATAGTATACTAAAAATAAAGTATACTGTATTTTTTTGTAGAAAAAAGTAGAAAACATATAGAAAATACTAATAAGGAGGAAAGGCATGTTAAAGAAAATAATAACTGCAATTATACTAGTAACACTATTATTTTCAACATTCAATATCATAAGCTATGCGGAAGAAGAAGATACTTATGATTGGAAAGAATGGCTAGAAAACTCTGACAGTGGTCCAAAAGTAAAAATAAATGAAGATGGAAGTGCAGATTTAGAATCACTAGAAAAAGGACTAAAAGATTGGTGCGAAACAATTCCGTGGGATCAAGCTTGGGTTATACCACAAGTAGTCACATATTTTCAACATGCTCTTTATGATCCGGGAAATAAATCAGAAATGGAAGAACTTTTAAAAGCGATTGAAATTATATCAAATTCAGATAACTATGATCAAAGTACACTGTTTCAAGGAGGTCTTAACTCAGAAAATTTAGGATATGCACTGGCAAAAGAAAAAGCTTTAAGAGATGCAATTGATAAAATAAATAATAGTAGCACCCAAGAGCCAATTGAAGAAGAATCATGGTATGATGAAAAACTTGAAGACGTCAAAAATTTAGATCAAGCAGGAGCCATAGACCTCTATAATAAATTAACTAGTGTTCCATCAAGTCAATATACAAAAGACAGTGATCACATGAGTAAATATGTCGATTTAATTCTTACACTTATGGACTCATTAGGTTTTAAAAACATAGAAGCAGCAGGAAGTCTTACAGAACGCGAAAATTTAAAAGATATTTTATGGGCAATAGGAGACACATATAAAGATACAGACCTGTTATCCGCAGACAAATTAGCAGCAATAGAAGACAAAGTTGACTTGACACATGACCAAACAGGTCAAGGATTAGGACAAGGAATAGATATACCAAAACATCAAGGGAAAAGCATTTATGTATGGCCAGAAATCGCAGGGAAAGTGGCTAATATAGGAGCGGATAATCCTTTAAGTAGACTAATACTAATGGCAACAAGATTTTTAAACTATGGTACGGATGATACAGTAAATTATACAAAACTTCAAAAAAGTATTGCAGATTTGCATAGCATATTATTACAAGTAGGAGTCGGAGTAGCAGTAATAGTAGGACTAGTATTAGCAATAAAATTTATGCTAGCAGGAATTTCCGAAAAAGCAGAAGTAAAGAAAATGCTTGGAGTATATACATTAGCATGTGTAGTAATATTTGGGGCGTTTGGAATTTGGAAAATAATAATAACCATATTAGCAAAAATATAAAAAGTTGAAAAAAAATAGAAAATAAGCTATAATTAAAGCAGAGAGTAAAACAAAAGAAGCGGGGTGAAAAATATGAAAACAAATAATTTAAAACGAATAAGTATGAAAATAATATTTGTAATTTTAATATTTTTCACAGCCAATTGTTACTTAAATCAAAGTTTTGCAGGAACAGAATGGAAACAATATACCGAAGAACAATTAAAGAATTTAGGAACTTCAAAAAATTTAGATATTGTTAATAACTTATTAAATGCAACAATTGATACAGAAGAAGATGCAAACAAGCTATTAGGCTTAATAAAAGCTTTTCAAGAACCAACTGAAAAATGTGGCAATAATTGGGTAAATAAAATAAATGGCATAGAAGGCGATTTCCCAGGAGCAATTGACGGAATGAATTTTGAAACAGCATTAAATCTAAAAAAAGGAGATACTCAAACCTTTTTAGATACTGTGAAAAAACCAGCAGAAATACCAAAGGGAAGTAGTGGAAAAGTGCCTGAAAAATGGACAGCTATCAAGAAAAAAGACATTAAAAATAATGCTGAACCAAGCGTAGCACAACAATATTATAGTTTGCTCGTAACTTCTAGTTTAAAGCCAGACCCATTTAAAAACAAAACAAATCTAGAAAAATATACAAATTTACTTTTAGCACTTAAAGAATCATCAGGATTTCAAAATATTGCAACAGATGCAGAAAAGCAAAAATTAGATGTAAGATTAAGAAATATATATAATGACTCAGAAAAAAGTTCAAAATTATCAACTGAAACAAAACAAGCGATAAAAAGTGCAGTAGATACAACAGTAGATGACAGCGGACAAAAAGTGATAAGCATATATGAATGGCCAGAAAATAACGGAAAATCAGACACAACAAAAAAAGACGACCCAGTTGACCAAATAATATCAGACGCAGAAACCTTTGTAGACCAAGGAACAGATCAAAAAATAAACTCAAGCGAAATGTCAACAACGATAAGCGATATATATAGTATATTCTTTCAAATAGGTGTTGGGCTTGCAGTAATAGTTGGACTAGTTTTAGGAATTAAATTTGTATTAGCAGGAGTTTCAGAAAAAGCAGACATCAAAAAAATGCTAGGGATATATACAATAGCATGTGTGGTAATATTTGGCTCATTTGGTATATGGAAAATAATAATAACAATATTATCAAAAGTATAAAGGAAGGTGGTAAAAATGAAAATAATGAAAAGAAGCATATCAATAATTATTCTAGCACTAATAATTATAATTCAAGTACTACCAGTTTATGCAGGTGTCAGCTTAGAAGATGAACTTGGAAGTTTAGAAAACTATAAACCATCAACAACTACACTATCTGCATCATTTAAAACAAAATTAGGAGTAGTTTTTGGATATATAAATATAATAGGAGTGGTGTTATCAGTTGTTATTCTAACAGCTATGGGCATAAAATACATGTTAGCAAGTGTAGAGGAAAAAGCAGAATATAAAAAGAGCATGGTACCATATTTATGGGGAACACTTATACTATTTTCAGGAAGCTTTTTACCACAATTTATATATGGGCTAGTAGAACAAAGTGGACTACTAAATGGCAACCTATAAAAGTCTTTAATGTTAAAAAATACATATAAAAATGAAAGGGGGAAAATTCAATGAACATGCGAAAGGTACAAAAAATTTTAAGCATATTGATGTTAGTTGTAATGATAATTTCAACAATTAGTACAGTAACTCTTGCAGCAAGTTTTAATGCAACAGATATTAGAGGAACAGACGATTCAGGAAAATCATATTTACCAGATGGTACATCTGATAATATTGATACATTAGGAAAAAGACTTGTAGGAATTTTACAAGCAGTAGGTATTGTACTATCAGTTGTTGTTTTAATTATAATAGGTATCAAATATATGCTAGGAAGTGCAGAAGAAAAGGCAGAATACAAGAAAACTTTAATGCCTTATGTAATAGGTGCAGCACTAATCTTTGCAGCATCAATGTTTGCACAAGCAGCTTATGACTTCTTTATGGGACTTGGAAAAAAATAAAACATAAAATAAAAAGAGAAAGATTATTTTCAAATAAAATTTCTCTTTTTTTGTTGCAAAATTTGTCAAGATATGCTAAAATGAAAAACGAAAATAAGATTTGCTATACTAGCAAATAGAAGGAGGAACAAAATGGAAGCAGTATCAATTAAAAAAGTGCAAAAACTATTAAGCATTGTATTATTAGCAGTAATGATGGTTTCAGTTTTTAGTACAGTTGTTTTTGCTACAACACCAAACCAAATCACAGCAGACAAAACAATTGATGACAATACAATAAAAACATTGGGACAAAGAGTTGTAGGAATATTACAAGCAGTAGGAATTGTATTATCAGTAGTTATCTTAATAGTAATAGGTATTAAATACATGATGGGAAGTGCGGAAGAAAAGGCAGAATACAAGAAAACTTTAATGCCTTATGTAATAGGTGCAGCACTAATCTTCGCAGCATCAATGTTTGCACAATCAGCATATGACTTCTTTTCAGGTTTAGGAAATACAGCAGCATAAAAAAAGGGAACAGAGAAAATTTTAAAGTTTTCTCTGTTTTTATGTGTAAAACTTGCATAAAATAGCAAAATATGTTACAATAAAGAGGAACAGGGAAAATATAATAAAAAAGGGGGAATAAAAAATGAATATGACAAAAACAAAAAAACTATTAAGTATTATGTTACTAGCAACAATGATAATTTCAACATTTAGCACAGTCGTTTTTGCAACAATGCCAAATGAAATCAGTGCAGCAGCAGTAGATGATACAACAATAAAAACATTGGGACAAAGACTAGTAGGAATATTACAAGCGGTAGGAATTGTATTATCAGTAGTTATCTTAATAGTAATAGGTATCAAATACATGATGGGAAGCGCAGAGGAAAAGGCAGAATACAAGAAAACTTTAATGCCATACATAATAGGTGCAGCACTAATCTTCGCAGCATCAATGTTTGCACAATCAGCTTATGACTTCTTCAATGGATTAGGAAAAGTATAAAATAAAACTTAAAAATACATAAAAGGGGGAAATGTAAAAATTTTCTCCTTTTTTGTTGCATAAAAAATCAAACTATGGTAAAATAAAAAAGAAAAGAAAAAATAAAAAAAGGGGAAAAAGATATGAGCAAAACAGCATTTAAAAGAATACTTATGATTTTACTATTAGCAATATTATTAGTTGGAACATTTAACACATCCGTTTTAGCAAGACAAGAAAAACAAGATGTTCTTGGTGGTGGTAGTACTAAAGCAACTATGACACCAAAAAGCATCACGGCAGCAGAAGTAGACGATACAGCCGTAAAAACAATAGGACAAAGACTAGTTGGAATATTACAAGCAGTAGGAATAGTATTATCAGTAGTTATTTTAATTGTAATAGGTATCAAGTACATGTTAGGAAGCGCAGAAGAAAAAGCAGAATACAAGAAAACTCTAATGCCATACATAATAGGTGCAGCACTAATCTTTGCAGCATCAATGTTTGCACAATCAGCTTATGACTTCTTCTCAGGACTTGGAAACACATCTACAACAGTTAGTCAACAAACTGGTGGTGGCGGTGGTGGACCCGCTACACAAGAGACAAAATAATGTCGTCAAAATCAACCAATATATTACAGGAATATTACAATTATATTAAATTTTTAAGAAATTAAAAAAAAAAGCGCAAAAATGTTACATTTTTTGCGTTTTTTTGTTATAATGATAATAAGTGAAAATAGGGTCAAAATAAAGGATCAAAAGGGAGGAATTTAAATGAATAGCTATAACATACCCAGAAATGTAAAAGGAGAAGGAAGAATCTTATTTGTATTCTCCACAAAAGCACTAATATACACATTTGTAGGAATTGTAATAGGGCTTATATTCAAAGCCATATTTGAAATGTTCGGTTTAAACCAACTAGGAATATTTTTCGTAGCAGGTTTTGGAGGACTAGGTTTCATAATAGCTACATTTAAAGTTCCAGACACAAACGCCTTTGAATTTACCAAGAAAACCGGAGGAGAAAACATAGACGAAATTATAAAAAGATATTTTAGATTCAAAATGCAAAAAGGAAAAATATATGTATTTGATGCAGACCGCACGGAAGAAAAATATAAAACAAAAGAAAAAGAAGAAGGAGGAAAATAAAATGGATTCAAATGGGTTAACACAAATATTGATGATTGTTCTATCAGTAATGATTATATTGCTAATCGCGTTAGTTTTCGTATATCTTTTCTTAAAACTAAGAAGCATGAACAAAGGAGAAAAAGCTACAAAAATCAAAGAAAAAGACCAAGCAAAAGCAAAAGAAACGCAGAAAGGAATAAAATCAGGAGCATCAGCATACAACAAACAATCAATATTTGACTTTATGGAATTTGATAAAGTTGAAGACAACATGATTGTTCAAAAAAATGGAAAAAGATATATTATGGCAGTAGAATGTCAAGGTGTCAACTATGACCTAATGTCAGAAATAGAAAAAATATCAGTAGAAGAAGGGTTCCAACAATTCTTAAACACATTAAGACACCCAATACAAATTTACATACAAACAAGAACAATAAACTTAGAAAAAAGTATACAAGAATATAAAACAAGAGTAAAAGCAATAGAACAACAATACAATCAAAAAGTTTATGAATACAACAAAATGTTGCAATCTAACGAAGAATATGACAAAGGACAATTAGATAGAACATACTATGAGCTAACAAAACAAAAAAACCTATATGAATACGCAAAAGATGTTATAGACAACACTGAAAAAATGAGCTTAAACAGAAACATACTAAATAAAAAATATTATATTATAATTTCATATATGCCAGAAGAAGCATCATCAGAAACATATGATAAAGAAGAATTAAGAAATATCGCATTTTCAGAACTATACACAAAAGCACAAGCACTAATCAGAACATTATCAGGATGCTCAGTTGGAGGAAAAATATTAAATTCAAATGACTTAGTAGAATTACTATATGTAGCATACAACAGAGACGATTCAGAAATTTACGGCTTAGATAAAGCATTAAAAGCAGAATATTATGACTTATACTCTACTGCCCCAGATGTATTCCAAAGAAAAATAGATGCCCTAGACGAAAAAATAAATGAAAATGCAATAAAACTAGCAAACGAAAAAATAGAAAAAATCAAAGCAAAATCAAAAACACAAAAAGTAGCGGAACAAAGAGAAGCAAACATGGACGACCTAGTAAGCCAAATGGCACAAATTTTACTAGAAGAAAACAGAAGGCAAGTAGGAACAGAAGTAGTAAATGAGGCTATTTCAGAAATAAGAGAAGATGACGCAAAAAGAAAAAAAGGAGGTAAAACAAATGAAGAAGCTAACAAAAAAGCAACAACAAGAACCAGAAGAAGTGCAAAACAATAGACCAGAAGAAGTAGAGATATTAAGGAAAAAAACAATAAAAGAATTGATAGCACCATCTGGAATTGACGCATCAAAAATTGACCATATAGAAATCATTTCAAACATCACAAAATATGCAAGAAGCTTCTTTATATCAACACTTCCACGTATGTGTACTTTCCCAGAATTATTCAGAGACCTATACTTTTTTGGAGATATGAACACATCAATATATATTACGCCAATACCAGAATCAAGATCACAAAACGAATTAAATAAAGTAATAAACGAACTAGAAACAGAAAGAATAGTTGCAGCAGATAGAGGAAACATCAACAGAGAAAGCAATTTAACACAAAAAAGATTTGAAGCAGAGCAATTAAGAGACGAAATTGCAGCAGGATTTAACAAAATGTATGAAGCCTCAGTTATAGCAACACTATTTACATACAACTTACAAGACATGGAACGTCTAACAAAACTACTAGCAACAGAAATGTCAAAAACACTAGTATCAATAAAAAGCGCATGGGGAGTTCAAGAAGAAGCATTTAGATCAAATATGCCACTTATGAACGACCAACTAAAAAAGACACACTCTTTTGATAGCCGTTCAATGGGAACAGTATTCCCATTTACAACATCAGATGTGGGACATCCAACAGGTATTCCCCTAGGGTTTAATGGACAAACAGGAACACCAATTTTATTTGATAACTTTTCACCAACACTTGCAAACTACAATATGGTTATATTTGCAAAGTCTGGTGCTGGTAAATCAGTAACAATGAAAACGCTTATATCTAGGTCATCAGTACTTATGGGAATAGAAAGCTTAGCGCTAGATGCCGAAGGCGAGTACACAATAGTTGCTGAAAGCTTAGGTGGAATCAATGTTGTAATAAGCCCAAATTCAGGAACAATTATAAATCTATTTGATATAGAACCAGAAAGAGTTAGAGATGAAATTACAGGTAGAGAAAAAATCGTTTTAAATGTAGAAAATAAAGTAGAAGACGTTACACAGGCGTTACTTACAATGGCAAGAGGTAGTACAAGAAGTACAGAAGTAAACGAATTAACAAAACAAGTTATAGCAGAATCAGTTGCAGAAGAATATGAAAGCTTAGGAATTACAAGTGATCCAAACAGCTTATACCGTGAAGGCTCAATGATTCAAACAGGCAACAGATTATATAGCGATAAAAAAGAAATGCCAACAATAGGCAGCTGGTATAAAAGAATAGGCAGAAAAGCAGCAATGAACGATAATGATGACTATCGTTTCCATTACAGTTATTTACTAAAAGTTATGAAACAATATATTAGAGAATATAACGGACAAATGGCGTATTTTGATGGACAATCAACATTTGAATTATTAGATGGAGCACCATTTATAAACTTAGACATATCTCAACTAGAAGAAAGATTTGCAAGACCACTTGCACAGCAAATATTACTTTCTTGGATATGGGAAAAATATGTTAAGAAAAATAGTGAAGATAGAACAAAAGCAAAACAAAAAAGGGTGTTAGTTGATGAAGCATGGATGTTGCTTCCATACCCAGAAGCCGTAGACTTCTTGAACAAAATGGCAAGACGTGCCAGAAAAAGAAATGTTTCTCTTGCGATTATATCTCAAAGATTCCAAGACTTCTATGAGAACCCAGAAGCACAAGCAGTTTTAACATCATCAGATACAAAACTATTTTTAGCACAAGATAAATCTGAAATTCAATATGTACAAGAAGTATTCAAACTTAGTGATGGTGAAGCGGGATTTCTAGTAAATTGCGCAGTTGGTGAAGGATTGTTGAAAGTTGGTGGAGATACAGCCATTTTACAAATCACACCAACAGCAAAAGAATTCCAATTTGTAGAAACAAACTTAAACAAAATGATAAGATTACAAAAGATGTCAGGTAAACAGCGATGAAATAAGGAAGGAGAAATAGAATGAGATTATTTACAAATAAAAATGCAACACAAAAGATAACAATCGTTTTGTTAATAGTAATTCTTTTTAACTTTCTTGTGCCAATTCGCGTACAAGCAGGAGACATAGGTGGAGACTTACTAAAAGAATTAGTAAAACTATTTGTAGCATTAGGTGATATTGTAAATGGTATTATGAACAAATTTATGCTTGGAACAACCAAAATGTACAGTTCATCCATACTCTCCATAACAGACCAAGACTTAATAGCCAACTTAAATGCAACGCGGTACATATAACTCAACAACAGGCAAAATAGATGGTGGTTCAAGCTTAGCGTGGAACCAAGAAGCGGTTGATGCAGGGGTAGGAGTACTTAAAGAATTTGACGAAGATGACTTATTTGAAGCAGCAGGATGGTTTGGAGATAATCTACAAATTCCGAACATCATGTATTGCCCTGAAAACATCTTTGCAAATAAAATAGCCATGTTAGATGTTAACTTTGTTAACCCAAATCTATATACACCAGTTGAAGAAAGTGTAGGAGGATCACCAACAGAAGATTCAGAGAAAGCAGCAGAATCAATAGTTACAAGAACAGAAGGAGACTCAAAGTCATTAAGAACAATAATAGCAAGTTGGTATAAAGCATTTAGAAATATTGCTATTGTAGGACTTTTAATTGTTCTAGTATATATAGGAATTAGAATTTTAATAAGCTCTACATCATCAGACAAAGCAAAATACAAAGAAAACTTACAAGACTGGTTTGTTGCATTGTGCCTAGTATTCTTTATACACTATATTATGGCAGCAATTTTATCTGTCACAGAAAGTATTACAGACATGTTAGATGACGCATGTAGCCCATATATTTGGGTAGATGCTTCAAAAGCAAGAGAAAATGATATGATTAATGATGATTGGCTTTCAGGAGATTCAACAGGCGTTACAGGAGGAATAAGATTTAGAACAACAATTACTGGATATATAAGATTTATGACACAAGTGGATGACACAGGTGATAGTATATCATATAGTATCATGTTCTTTGCATTAACAATATTTACGGTTATGTTCACAATATCATATATTAAGAGGTTCTTATATGTAGCATTCTTTACAATGATTGCACCACTGGTAGCATTAACATATCCATTAGATAAAATTCGAGATGGAAAAGCGCAAGCATTTAATATGTGGTTTAAAGAATATATGATGAATGTAATCATACAACCCGTACACTATTTACTATTTTCAGTATTTATAGGTAGCTCAATGGATTTAGCAGCTAATAACCCAATATATGCAATAATTGCAATAGGATTCTTCTTACCAGCAGAAAAATATATCAAGAAACTATTCGGACTAGATAAACCAGCAACATCTAGCGGACTTGGAGAAGTTGCAGGTGGAGCATTAGCATTGAAGGGAATGACAAGTTTAGTTGGTCAGTTCACAAGTAAAAAAGGTGGAAACGGCAAAAATGGTAGAGATGGACAAGATGCAAGTAGAGTTAGAAGAAGAGGAATTGACCCAGCAGCAGAGCCTACAAGAATGAGAGATACTTTAACAGAAGGACAATTAGGTGAAAACCCACCACCAAGAGGTGGCGGCGGAAACGGCGGAGGCGGGGCACCACAACCGCCACAACAACCACAACCATTACCAGAAGGATCAGGCGGAGGAGATAACCCACCAGATGGTGGAGATGGAACTCCACCAGACACACCACCAGGTGGCGGAGGAGGAACTCCACCATTACCAGATGGGCAAACAAGAGATGACATTGATGGTGTTATAGATGACATAGCAGCAGCAAATTATTATAATAACATATTAAATAACGAAGGTGGAGAAACATTCCAAAATCATACAGAGCAAAATACACAACAAAATACAGAGCAAAACACAATAGATAGAGAACAAGCCATGGTTAGAGAACGTGTTGCTGATGCAACTGCACAAGCAGCAAGAGAAGCAGCCGGTGGAAATGGAGGCGGAGCACCAGGTGGAGGAACCCCACCATTACCACCACCAGAGGTGGCACAAACGCCTGAAGGCAGACGAACCCTAAGACAATGGGGACATGACTTAGTTGGACCAAACGGACCAAACTGGGCAAGAGGCGGACGTGAAATAATCGGAAAGAAAATGAGAACCCTAAAAAATACAGTAGGAACACCATTTATGGCAGGGCACAGAGCTGATACAGCAACAAGAGTAGCTAAATTTACAGCTAGACATGGAGCAAGACTTGCAGGTGCAGCCCTAGGAGCAGCAACACTGGGAACTGTTGCTGCAGGAGCAGCCTTAACAATGAATGATCCATCAAAAGGATTTTCATCAGCATTAGGAGCAGCAGGTTTAGGAGCTAGCACAGGTGGAAGAATTGGTGGAGCAGCAGGTAAAGGAATTCCAGAAACAGTAGAACATATTATTAAAAGTGATATAGACACATATCGTCGTGCAACAATGAGTTCAGATGATTATAAAAGAGCAGGACAAGAAGTAGCAGATAGAGAATGGAGAAGAGATCCTAAAAATTATGAATATTTACGTAATAAAGCACACATGAGTGATAGAGAAGCAAGAGATTTCTTAAACGGAAATACGGATGACGGAAGATATTTACAAAGATTACGTAAAGAAACTGGAATAGAAGATATTTCAATTCTACAAAGAACAATTAAACGTGTTAATGAAAAAGGTTACACAAAGGACTATGGTGTTCATCTTGCAAATCTAGCAAACAATACATCAGCAGAATTTGGCTATAAAGAAAGAAATGATATTGCTACAAACCTACAAAACAGAGAAGGAATAAACCTTGCAGCTACAAACAGAGTAATAAAAGATATGATGTTTGTAAAAGATTTACAATTTGATGAAGATTCAGATTTAATAAATCCACCAGAACAAGATGAAAACGCATAAAAAAGGAGGAATTGACTTTGGGAAAGATATTTCGTTTTTACAATCAAAATAGGCTGGCAGTCTGGGTACTGGCTGCCGGAGCCCTATTTGTTATACTAGTAATATATACTTTAAACTCTTTAAGTAAAGAACAAAACAAAAAAGAACAAGAATTAGCACAAAATGGAGAATCTGTTCAAATAAAAGATGAAAATTATGAAAACCAAAGCCAATCTATGGTATCAGAAGACGATGTCCCAAGTAGCTATCAAAAAAGCCTGGGAAGTGTTATTGATAACTTTTTAAACTATTGTAAAAACCATGAGCCTGAAAAGGCTTATGGTTTGTTAACACAGGAATGCAGAGACTTAATGTACCCAACAGAAGAATTATTTATAGATCAATACTATAAACCAAAATTTTCAACAGAAAAAACATACAAATTTCAATCATGGAGCTCAACAGACGTATATATTTATTTAGTCAAAATTTATCCAAATATGTTAATAACAGCAGAAGGAAGTAATCAAAACTATATTCAAGAATATATAACAGCAAGAAAAGAAAATGACACATATAAAGTAAATGTAAATGGACTGGTAGGAGTGTCACATAGAGATGGATCTACTATAAAAAATGATGTAGGAATATCAGTTGAAAGTACCGAAATTTATATGGATTACGAAATAGCCAATATAGTTATAGAAAACAATTCTGCAAATGACATTATATTAGACACAAATGAAAGAACAGATGGTACATATTTAGAAGATAAAAATGGAGTAAAATATGAAGCACGACTATATGAAAATTTTGAAGAAGACTTAACTATAAAACAAGATGAAGTGAAAGAATTAAAAATCAAATATAGTCATCCATATCAGGCAGGAAATAGAACAGCAAAATATGTATTTTCAAATATAAAATTTAATGACAGTCTAACAGATGAAATAATGGTAGAAATATAAAAAGGTATAATTCTTTATCCACTAGACTTGTACCTTAGAAAGGAAGGTAGCCAATATGCCGAATCTTAAAAATATATTTGGACAAAATAATAAAGAAGAAGCAAATGATGATGAAGAGATGATGCAAAAAGCTGGTTCGGCAGCAAAAAATGCAATAAACACATCCAAGAAAACAGTAAAAGGAATATACAAATTTGCAAAATGGCTTGCAGCAGCACCTATTGCTGTTAAAGTAGTTTTATTTGCTGTAATTTTCATTACTGTTGCAGGTTTTTTCTATGATATCATGCACTGGGTAACAGACCGTGACAGTGGAGAAAACAACCCAGAAACAATGTACGACATGTTTGTTTCAAAAAACGATAGACTAAGTGATATTATAACAATTGCAGGCAATGAAGAAAATGGATACTATTTAGCTTTCAAACAAGGTGTAGAAGATAGAATTGAAGAAATTGCCAAAGAATATTCTAAACCAGATACACAAACCTTTACAAACGAGGTTACAGAATATGGCGAAGATGGAGAAGTATCAGAAGAAGTAGTAGATAAAGAATTATTATTAAATATGATAAAAGCAGAACTATATACTCAATATCCAGACTTAGGTGGAGCGATAGGAGGGGAATCAAATATCAGCTTAGGGCAAGAGACAGAAGAAAAGTATAAAGACGGAAAAATGGATATACCAGATATAGAGCAAACAGCAGATGATGCAGGTTTAAGTGCAGCAACAGCAGCAGTATTATCATATTTAACAGAAGAAGATGTAAAAGAAAAAGATTTAATAGATTGGAGCAAAGAAATAGAATTTGACTCTAAAAGTCCAGCAGAAGCATTTATCCAGCAAGCAGCAAGGAACTGGCAAGCAGGAACAGTCAAAAAAATAACAAGTAGATTATCTGTTGGAGATGCCCTAGAAAACGGAAGACCAGTTATAGCGTATGTAAAAGCAGGCGAAAATAAACTATTTACAGATAATGCGCAATATATAGTTTTAACAGATATAAATAAAAAGAGTTCTGGAACAGTAGTTGATGTAAACAATCCAAATAAAGATAAAACTGATAAAGGTTATTACCTAGACACGGAAGTTGATACAGTTGCAGAAGCATATTATATATTTGACGCAAAAGCTGCAGTAAAAGAAGGAACAACAACATCAATAACAATAACAAACTCATCAACACCAGCATCAACAGAAGAAACCACTTCAAAATCAAATACAAAAACATCATCAAATAAAATAACAAGTTTAGATGGATTTGTATTTATTGGAGATTCAATAACCGTAGGTATGGACAGTGTAATAGACGAAGAAGGAGTTACATTTTTTGCAAAAAGTGCTACTACTGCAACAGACTGGCTTAAAAAAATTCAAGGAAAAAAAGGAAGTATAGAAATAGATGGCGATTTTCCTAAAAAAGAAGATATAAAAGGAATCAACGTATTTTTAGGAACAAATGGATATGGAAGCACAGTAGATGACATGAAAAAATTCCTAGACGAACTTCATAAAAAATATCCTGAAACGCCAATTTTTGTAGATGAATTATTACCAGATTTAAAACATGGAGCACCAGAAAGTAGAGAAAACTTTAAAAAAGAAATTAAAGGTTACTGTAACGGAAAAGGATACTTGAACTATATCGAAGTAGGGTCAGGAGTTACAATGGGAACAAATGACTTCCACCCAGCAACAAATGATGACTATAAAAAGCTGTTTGAAAATATAAAAGCAAAAATTGTAGACTCAACAGTTGAAACACAAACAGTTATAACAACTTCACAAGATATGAATAAATTACTTATAGGAGAAGACACAGGAAAAGGCTTAGACGGCTTCCAAGGCTCTATCCGTATACGTAGAGTTATGCCAAACAAAGAATTAGCAGAAATAAAAAATGTAGGAACAGGAGATTTATCTATCACAAACTCAGTTACTGGCTCAATTGCTGGTGACATCAAAAAATACATAGATGATAATGATTTAGAAGGCAACTGGACAGTATATGTGCAAAACCTAGAAACTGGTGATGTTGAAGCTAACATAAACAGTGGTAGAAAAATGCAGTCAGCAAGTATAATCAAATTATTCATAGCTGCAACAGTATATGATGAAAAAGCAGTAGAAAACGGTGTTGTAAGTGAATCAGACGTAAGTAGCATGATTTCTAATAGTGATAATGAAGCAACAAACAGAATTATAAACGCACTAGGTGGAGGAAATGATGAAGCAGGGTTCACAAAAATCAACAATTATATAAAAGCAAATGGATATTCTGCAAATACTCAAATAAATAGAATAATGTTTGCAGAAAATCCAAAAGGGGATAACTATACATCAGCAAAAGATGTTGGAAAAATATTAAAAGCAATTTATGAAGGCAAGTGTGTTAGCAAAGAAGCATCAAATAAAATTCTAGGCTTTATGAAAAATCAAACATATAAGCATAAAATACCAGCAGGTTTACCAGCAGGTGTAGAATCAGCAAACAAAACCGGAGAATTAGCTACGGTTGAAAATGATGCAGCAATTGTATATAAATCAGGTGCACCATATATTTTAGTTGTATTATCATCTGGTTTAACAGATACAAGCAGAGCACAAAGAAACATTAAAGAAATATCAACAATTACTTATGATAATGTAGCAACAAAAACATATCAAGATAATGATGATACAGTACAAGATACAACAACAGGTGGAGAAGATACAAGTAATGAGAAGCATGTAATTGCAGTTGTAGCAGGCCATGGAAATAAATCAGGCTCAGATAAAGGCTGGTACGAAACAGGAACACAAGGAAAAACATCTGATGGAAAAACACTATATGAAAGAGATTTAACTAAAAAAGTAGCAGATTATGTAGCAGAAATTTTCAAAGAAAATTATCCAAACTTTACTGTTGTAACAGATGGATATTCGAAGAAAAATACAGAAAGATTAGATATTGCAAAGAAAAAAGGTGCAGAAATTTATGTAGGTGTTCATTTTAATGGAAATGATGATAAATCAGTTAAAGGAACGGGTGTATATTATCAAAAAGATGGATCAAACTATGTAGATACATCTGTACAATTAGGAAACTGTTTGCAAGAAGCGGTTCAAAATGCTATGGGAACTCAAAAAGCAGAAGGTGTTGCAGGTGGAAATTACGCAGCTTTTAACGAAGAAAGGCAAAATAAATTTGGAGGACCAGCAGTATATGTTGAAGGTGCATTTATGACAAATGCAGATGACATGAAAATTATTGGACAAAAAGATGATGAAGGCTTAAAAGCGTATGCAAAAGGAATTGTAGCAGGAATATTAAAATATTATAATGTAGAAAATAAAGGTTATGGAGACTTTGGTTCATCACCAACTACAAGTACAGGAAGCTCCACAACCGAAACATCAAGTGCTGAAAATACAGCAACAGGAGTGGAATCAAAAATAATAGATTTAGCATTTGTGCCAGAGAAAAAATTTGATGAAATGCTAGAAGAAGCAAATGAAAATCAAAACGAACAAAGCCAACAAATATTAAACTATTATACACTTGATGAAAATTGGAAATTGATAACTGCAAAATGGAGCTATTCATCAAGCGGTGGACTAAAATTTTCAAAAAACACACCAATTAACTATTTAGGTGTATTACAAAAATATACAACTCCGTATGAATATTTGTTAAATTTCTATATTGACATGAAAGACGGAGAATTCATCAATGACTTTGTAGATTTGGCGATGAATAGTCAAATTGTAATAGCATTAAAAGATAATGTAACAACAACTGAATCTTCATCAACATCTTATACAGAATATGATGACGGAGAAGTTACAGAAGAAGTTACAACAAATGAAGTATCTGAAAGTGTTAACACAAAAGCAGAACTAGTATATGCTGATACATGGTTTGTAAATGTTGAAAAACCATCTGCACCAGCGGAATTAAGGGGAACAACAAGTGGAAGTGTAGCAACAATATTAGGTAAAACGGCAGAATCATCTTCTGAATCAACATCAGAATCAGAAGGACCTATCAAAACAGTAACTGTAACAGTAGATAGTGGAAGTGGAGAAGAAAGTGGTGAAACATCTGGTGGAACTTCTACACCAAGTACACCATCAGGTGGAATTACCCCGCAACCTTCTCCAGTTGCAAATTTCAGTTTAAATAATAATTATGTAATAAAACCAGTTGTAAATACTGGCGAGGAAGAAACCGTTGTAGTAGACACACCAGAAGAAAGTACGGAAGGATCTAGCGAAGGTGGTGGAGAAACAACAACGCAAGAGGTTGAAATTGGATCAACAATTCATACAACAACAACTATGAATAGAATTTCATATACATACGAGGATGAGCAAGAAGAAGTAAATAGTAATGAAGAAAAATTTATAAAATTATTTGATCCAGAAGTAAATGAAGAAGCCAAAAATGCTTTAAAAGATGAATGGTTAATTAGGCTAATGGAAAATAATGACAGAACAGCACCATTTGTAGATTTAACAAAATATTTATTATATAGAATTACTCACAACAAATTATATAAGGACATTACAAAAGAGCAAATATTCTCTAAATACCAATATAACGAATTTACAACATTAAGCACTGGCTCAGGTGATATTCCATTATATACACCTATTTTAAGTAGAGAAGACTTTATTTCTGCATTACAAGATTATTATGACAAGACTGGAAACTTATCATTTAAAACTAACTTCTTATCAAGAGCTGGAGAAATCTATGATATGGGTATTAAATATGGAGTAAACCCAGAGCTAATAATTACTTTTGCATTAAAGGAAAGTGGATTTAAGAGTTCAAGCCAAAACTATTGGGGATTAGGAACACCTAATGGCTCACCTTTGATGGGTATTGATGATTTTGAAGCAGGTGTTGAAATGTTTGCAAACTTCTTCCATCAATGTGCCGAAGATAGTACAGATTGGCGAAGAGATAAAATCATTGAGAAAAAAGAAGAAAGAATGGCAGCAGACTGTAATTCAAATGGATATGGTGACCCAGGAACATTAAAAGGAGCATTAAGCTTATATTCTGACTTATGTGGTGATAAAAATACAAAACATAGAGAAGGAGACTGGGGAGACGGCGGTAACATTTATTTACGAGAAATTTATGGAGATGAATTTGAAGCAAAATGTGGTAGTGTCCATCGTATCGGAATTGATGATTATACAATCCAAGAAAGAGCAGATTACACAGCATGGTTATTTGAAAAACAAATTGAATATTGGAATGATATATTTGGAGCTTATGGAAGTCTTGGCGGTGGAGCAACTGGAATTAGAGGAGTCTGCGAAGAAATTACAAAAATGTATATAGCAAGAAATACTCACTATGGTGCGGAAACATATAACAATATTAAGCAAACTTATGAATCTGATACAAATATTGTTTGTACAACTTATGTTAGTGTAGTATTATATAAATCAGGTTTAATATCAGAAGATATAATTAACAGACATAATTATCATTACACTGTAACTATGCCAGATTTACTAAGAGATGCCGGATGGCATGAAGTAGATAAATCAGATTTACAGCCAGGAGATGTATTAAATAGACCAGATGGTGCTGGTGGAATAAAAACTGGACATACTGTTATATATGTTGGTGATGGACAAATTTATGACCAAACAAGCTGTACTATAAGCAGTGGTGGTTCGGCACCAACAGGTGGTCCAAAGAGTGTAGGCGGATATATTGGAGCTGGATATGTTGCTTGGAGAAAAGGTAGCTAATAGTAAAGGAGTAAAATACATGAAAAATAAGGAGAAATTTTTAAGAAATTTAATAGGAATAGTTATTATTATAATAATTATCATTATTATCTTATGTATCATATTAGCTAAACAAAATTTATCTGGTAGCAATAATGAACCATATACAAAGGAAAATGATGATATGTACATAAATGAACTTGTAAGTAACTGGGAAAAAGTAAAATACAGAGACCAATATTATACTGTCGAAACACTTTCAGAAAGATTTTTAACTTATGCAAATGATGCAGTTAATGATGACACAGGCATAAAAGAAGAAAGTCAAAAAGCATTATATAACATTATGGATTCTAAATACATAGAAGAATTTGGGATAAAAAGCGAAGGAGAACTAGTAAAAAAGTATGAAAATTTAATAGTACCACATGAAGAAATAGATATACAAAATATGTATATGATAGACACAAGCTCAAATTCCAGATTATTCTATGTAGATGCCTATTTATCACTTGCACAAAAAGATTTTAATTTCTTTGTAAAACTAGATGCTTTAAATAATACGTTTTCAATATTTCCACAAGAATACTTAGATAAGCATAAATATTCTGAAAAATCTGATAAAGTTGATGCAGGAGCAGAAAGAATTGAAGAAAACGAATATAATAAGTATAAAATGGAAAGTGTTTCTGATGAAAGAATGAGTGTAGTTTACTTCAATCAAGTAAAAAGTGCATTAGTAAGCAATGCAGAAAAAGCATATAATATGCTTGATGAAGAATATCGCAAAGCACGTTTTGGAAGTAAAGAAAAATTTGAAAAATATCTACAAGACAATAAAACAGAATTAGCTAAAATCCAATTACAACAATATTTATATAAATATCATGATGACTATAACGAATATGTATGTAAAGACCAAAATGGTAGGTTATATATCATACAAGAAACAGCAATCAATGAATATAAAGTGCAACTAGATGATTATACAATTCCAGATGAAGAAGTAACTAAAAAGTATCTAAGTGCAACAACACAAGTAAAAGTTGTAAACAACATAGATAAATGGTTTAAAATGTTGAATAATAGAGATTATGAAGCGGCTTTCAAAGTACTTGATGAAACATTTAGAACACAACAATTTGGAAATGATGTTAACAGATTTGAAGAATATATGAGAGCAAATTATCCAGGATGTTACGAATTCGAACAAGAAGAATACACAGAGGAAACAGGAATAAGTATTCAAAAATTAGTTATACAAGATGCAGGAGGCTCAAGAGATAGTTATACATTTGAAGCAACAATTTATATGCAGATAAATGAAGGAACAGACTTTGTAATGTCATTTAACAGAATAGAATAGAATGCAAAAATTCCAGTGAGAAATCACTGGAATTTTTTTAAACTTCAATTTTTATTTTTTCTAAATTTTCATTATCTAATGCTTTTTGCTCTAATTTCTTTTGTTTTAAATTATCCTTTGCAACAGTCATTAAAAGCTTAATACGATTTGTTTGATTAGATTCACTTGCACCTGGGTCATAATCAACAGGCGAAATATTTGCATTTGGATATTTTTCTCTAATTGTTTTAATTACACCTTTTCCAACTACATGGTTAGGCAAGCAAGCAAAAGGTTGTACGCAAACAATATTTGGAATATCATGTTCGATATATTCAATCATCTCAGCAGTTAAGAACCAACCTTCACCAGTTTGATTACCGATAGAAAGAACATCTTTAACTTGTTGCTCTAAGTGCCATATATCGCAAGGCATCAAGTAATTTTTCTTAGAAGATTCAAGTGCTAAACGTACATCTTTTTCTAACAAGTCAATCAATTTAATAGCAATTTTGCTAATTTTAGAAGATGTTTTGTTTGTATTTAATAACTGATTAAATGTAATTTTATGTGTTGCCATAAACTTTATAAATCCCATAAAATCAGGAAGAATAACCTCTGCACCCTCTTTTTCTAATAGATTAGCAACAAAATTATTACCAAAAGGATGATACTTAATTAAAACTTCACCAACAATACCAACGCGAGGCTTTTTGATTTTAGTGTTAAGCTCTATTTTTTCAAAATCATTTACAATATCATAAATACTTTGCTTAAATTCCTTATTAGATGATTTCACAAGAAGTTTTTTACACTTTTCCATCCATTCATTAAACAATTTTTCAGTTTCGCCTTTATTTATCTCATAAGCTCTATTTTTAGTCAACATTTTTTGTAATAAATCACCATAAATTACGCATTTTATCAACTTTTCAATTAGCTTAGGTGTAAGCTTAAAGCCAGGCATCTTTTCCATACCAACAATGTTGAAAGAAATAACAGGAACATTTGCAAATCCAGCATCTTTTAGGGCTTTACGGATAAAACCGATATAGTTAGTTGCCCTACAACCACCACCTGTTTGTGACATGATGATAGCAGTTTTGTTAACATCATATTCGCCAGATTGCAAAGCTTCTATAAATTGTCCAGTTGTTAGAATAGAAGGATAGCACGCATCATTATTAACATATTTTAAACCAGTTTCAACAGTGTGGTTTGTGCAATCTTTTAGTAATTTCACATTATACCCGCAAGAACCAACAGCAGTTTCTAATAATTCAAAATGAATTGGTGCCATTTGTGGCATTAAAATTGTATATTTACTACGCATATCTTTTGTAAAGATTTTCTTATGAAGTTCGTAATTACCATTTGCCGACGTTTTTTCTTTTTCCTTAATACGCTTATTCATACTTGCTAGAAGTGAACGTATACGGATACGTACAGCTCCTAAGTTGTTAACTTCATCTATTTTAATTAGAGTATACATCTTATCATAACTAGATAAAATTTCTTCTACTTGGTCTGTTGTAACAGCATCCACACCACAGCCGAAAGAATTTAGCTGTACTAATTCTAAACAATCATGTTTTCCAACAAAATCAGCAGCAGCATATAGCCTTGCATGGAACACCCATTGGTCAACAACACGAATAGGGCGCTTTGCCTCTGCTTTATCAGAAACACTATCTTCTGTTAAAACACATAAGCCAAGTGAAGTGATAAGAGTATCAATTCCGTGGTTAATTTCTGGGTCAACATGATATGGTCTACCAGCTAAAACTATACCACGTAAATTATTTGCTTCCATATATTTTACAGTTTCTAGCCCTTTTGTGCGAATATCATTTTTGAAATTCTGATATTCTTGCTCAGCTTTTTCAGCAGCTTCAAGCAATTCTTCTCTTGTAAAATTATACTCATCAAATTCTGGCAAAGACATAATTTTCTTAACTAAGTTTTTCTTGTCAAAAGGTAAAAATGGATTGATGAATTTTATTTCCTTCCTTTTCAAGCCTTCTACATTATTCTTTAAAACTTCTGAATATGAAATAACGATTGGGCAGTTATAGTGATTGTCCGCTTTTTCATATTCTTTTCTAGAATATGGCATACATGGATAGAAAATAGTTGTAATACCTTGTTCTAATAAACTTTCAATGTGACCATGTGACAATTTTGCAGGATAGCAAACAGACTCAGAAGGCATTGATTCCATACCTTTTTCATAAGTTTTCCTTGTGCTTTTTTCAGATAGAATAACGCGGAACCCTAAATTTGTAAAGAACGTAAACCAGAAAGGATAATCTTCATACATGTTTAAAACTCTTGGAATACCAATTTCGCCTCTCCTTGCATAAATTTTATCTAATGGTTTATAGTCAAATAATCTCTTATATTTATATTGCACTAAATTAGGTAAATCTTTATTCTTAGAAACTATCCCAGCACCTTTTTCACAACGATTTCCAGAAACATAAGCAGAACCATTACTGAAGCGGTTAATTGTTAATTTGCAATGATTTTCACAGTTATTGCATCTAGTGTGAGTAACTTTGATTTCTAAATGATCAAGTTCATCAGTTTTTAAAATAGTTGAGCGATATTCCATATCTAAGTTTGCTTCATATTGTTCTTTTGAAAGTAACGCCATACCATAAGCACCCATAAGCCCGGCAATGTCTGGGCGAATTACATTTTTACCAACTATTTTTTCAAAAGCTCTTAATACAGCATCATTGTAGAATGTACCACCTTGAACAACAATATGGTCTCCAAGAGTTTGTGTATCACGAACTTTCATTACTTTTTGAATAGCATTTTTTATAACAGAATAAGAAAGACCACTTGAAATATCACCAACAGTATAACCTTCCTTTTGTGCTTGCTTAATTTTTGAATTCATAAACACAGTACATCTTGAGCCTAAGTCAACAGGGCGTTTAGCACTAATGGCTTCTTTTACAAATTCACTAATTTCTAAGTTTAAACTTTTAGCAAAAGTTTCAATAAAAGAACCACAACCTGATGAACAAGCTTCATTTAACATGATATTATCAATAGCACCATTTTTCATTTTGATATATTTCATATCTTGACCACCAATGTCAATAATAGCTGTTACATCTGGTTCAAATTGCTTAGCTGCTGTATAATGTGCAATTGTTTCAATTTCATTTAAATCAACATTTAAAGCAGTTTGAATTAACTTTTCGCCATACCCAGTTACACCACTATAACGTAAAACAACATTTTCTGGCAATGCAGAATAAAGCTCTTTTAGCATAGCAATAACACTTTGCAAAGGATTTCCTTCATTGCTTCCATATAGGGAATAAAGAAGGTTTCCATCTTTATCAATTAAAGCTAACTTAGTAGTTGTAGAACCAGCATCAATACCTAAATAGCAATCACCCTCATAACTTTCTAGGCTGTTTCTTCCAATCTTAGCAGCTTCATGGCGAGTTTTAAATTCTTGATATGCGTTATCATCTGCAAAAAGAGGTTCCAAAGGTCTAGAAGTATTGTCTTGTGAAATCTTTAAATTCTCAATTTTTTGTTCTAATTCATCTTTTGAAATAGGCTCTGTATTTAGGGAATCAAGAGCTGCACCTTTTGCAACTAGCAAATGAGCTTCTTCTGGAACAATTACTTGTTCAGGTTCTAAGTGCAAAGTTTCTATAAAACGTTTCCTTAATTCTGGTAAATAATTCAAAGGACCACCTAAAAAGGCTACATTACCTCTAATAGGTCTACCACAAGCTAACCCACTAATTGTCTGATTAACAACAGCTTGAAAGATTGATGCAGCAATATCTTCTTTTGCAGCACCTTCGTTTATTAAAGGTTGAATATCAGTTTTTGCAAAAACACCACAGCGAGAAGCAATAGGATAAATTGTTTGATAAGTTTTTGCTAACTCATTTAAACCATTTGTATCTGTATGTAATAAAGAAGCCATTTGGTCTAAAAATGCACCAGTTCCCCCAGCACAAGTACCGTTCATACGTTGCTCGATAGATTGGTCAAAATATATGATTTTAGCATCTTCTCCACCAAGTTCGATTACAACATCTGTTTCAGGAATATATTTTTCAACAACTCTTTTACAAGAAACAACCTCTTGAATAAAATCTACTCCTAAGAAATGGCTTGCAGACATTGCACCAGAGCCAGTTAAAGCTATTGTATATTTTTTATCTGGGAATTTTTTTATTAAATCTTCTAAAACTTGACAAACCGTATTTTTGGTGTCAGAGAAATGTCTTTGGTAATTTGAATATATATTGTTTAGTTGGTCATCTAAAACAACAATTTTAACAGTTGTAGAACCAACGTCTAAACCAACATGTAATATTGTTTCCATTTACTACACCTTCATTTTATGTATTTAGGTTTTAGGAACCTATTAACCACTATTATTGTATACGGAAAAAGCGAATTTGTCAAATGGAAATAAAAGGTAAAAGTTCTAAAAAAATATATTGGACATACATTGTAAAAGAATGGGAAAGGAGTGTAACTATGAAAAATAGAAAAGTTATTATTTTATTTAGCATTTTACTAATTTTAATTATTAGTGGAGGATATTTTGGAATTCAATATGTGGAAAGAAAGGAAGAAGAAGAAATCGCGGAATACACACCACAAGAGGAAATTACGGAAGAACAAGCAAGACAAACAATTGTCAGTTTATACTTTGTGGAAAACGAGACCGGAGAATTATCCCCAGAGGCAAGATTAGTTGATATTAAAGATTTAATGAATTCACCTTATGAAAAGCTGGTAAACCTCCTTATTGAAGGACCAAAAAATAAAAAGTTCAGTAAACTAATTCCAGAAAATACAAAATTACTAAAAACAAATATAGATGGAGACTGCCTAATTCTTGATATGACAAGCGATTTTTTGCTATATAATAAAGAAGATAGCTTAGCAAAAGATAATCTTGTAAATAGCATTGTAAACACAGTTACAGAGCTAACGGAAATAAACAAAGTTAAATTTTTAATCGAAGGAAATGAAAATGAAGAATTAAGTGAAATCTATACAAGAAAAGTCTAGTTTTGAGTGCAGATAGTTGCTTTTCCTTGAAAATTTATCATATTTGATGTATAATATGGGAGATAGAAAGGAAAGGTGCTAGAATTGGGAGAAAGGCTTGATGATTTAGGAATCAAGAATTTAAAAATTTATCAAAATGATGATTGGTTTTGCTTTGGCATTGATGCGGTATTACTTGCTAATTATGCTAGAAATATTAAGAAAAATAGCATGGTTTTAGACCTAGGAACAGGAACAGGAATTATTCCAACACTTTTGTGCGGAAAAACAGAACTTAAAAAAGTAATTGGAGTAGAAATTCAAGAAGAAGTCTGTGAAATGGCTAAAAAAAGTATAGAATACAACAAACTTCAAAATCGATTTGAAATAATTTGTGATACAATTTTAAATCTTGGAAAATATTATCAAAAGCAATCTTTTGATGTGGTTATAACAAACCCACCATATAAAAAGCAAGGAACTGGGTTAGTAAATCCATTAGAAAACAAAAGTATATCAAGGCACGAAATAACAGCGAATTTAGATGATTTTATTAGAATTGCAAAAGATATGCTAAAAGATAATGGTGAGTTTTATATGATACATCATCCAGAAAGATTGGTTGACATCCTTTCTTCTATGCGTGAGAATAAATTAGAGCCAAAGGAATTAAGGTTTATTTGTTCAAAAGAGGGAGAAAGACCAAAATTAGTACTAATAAAGGGAGTAAAAAATGCAAAAGCATTTTTAAAAATTCAACCAAATTTATATATTTATGAAAAAGATGGAAATTATACACAGGAAATTCTTTTACAACAAGACTTATGCTGTGGAAAGGAAAAATTATAAATGGAAAATGGAATATTATATATTGTTGCAACACCAATAGGAAATTTAGAAGATATTACATATCGTGCTATACGAATTTTGCAAGAAGTTGATTTGATTGCTGCCGAAGATACAAGGCACACTTTAAAACTTTTAAACCATTATGAAATAAGTAAGCATTTAATTAGCTATCATCGCCACAATGAAGAAACAAGGGCTGATGAGTTAATAGAAAAATTGAAAGAAGGAAAAAGTATTGCATTAGTTTCTGATGCAGGAACTCCTGGAATTTGTGACCCGGGTGCAGAGGTTATAAAACGTTGCTTGGAGGAAAACATAAAGGTTATTCCTATACCAGGAGCGGTTGCTTTTGTAAATGCAGTTATATGCTCAGGGCTAGATACAGATACTTTTTTATTTCTAGGCTTTTTGCCATTAAATAAAAAAAATCGCAAACAAAAATTGGAGCAAATTCAAAAAAGTGAACAGACAGTAATATTATATGAAGCACCACATAAATTGACTGCAACTTTAAAAGATTTACAAGAAATTATTGGAGATAGAAAAGTTGTTATTGCAAGAGAGCTAACAAAAATTCATGAAGAATTTATTAGTGGAACAATTGAAGAACTTATTGAAAAGTCTGAGAATATAAAAGGTGAAATTATAATTTTAATTGATAGAGCAGAAATAAAAGAAGAAAAAGATTTTTCAAAAATTTCATTAGAAGAACATTATAAATACTATGAACAACAGGGAGTTGATAGAAAAGAAATTATTAAAAAAATTGCGAAAGATAGAAATGTATCTAAAAATGAAATTTATCAATATTTTATTAAATAAAAACACTACCGAGTTTTATTTCGGTAGTGTTTATGATTTTATTTATCAACTTCTTTTGCATTAGGAATGCTACTTGCACATTTCTTGCAAACAAGTCTAGATTTGTATTCTACAAGGTCTTTTGAAGAACCACAAAAAATACAATTTGGGTTAAATTTTCTTAAAACTATTGAAGAACCTTCTACAAATATTTCGATAGGATCTCTCTCAGCTATATCAAATTTCTCCCTTAATTCAATTGGAATAACAATTCTTCCTAATTCATCTACTTTTCTTACAATTCCGGTTGATTTAATCATGTGCATACCTCCAAAGATTTAATAATATGCTTGACATGACATATTATATCACATTAAAAAAAAAATGCAATATCAATAACAAAATTTTTTAAAATTTTTTTTATATAAAAATAAGCGACTGTGAAAGTCGCCTTGTGCTGGTTGCGGGGGATGGATTCGAACCATCGACCTCAGGGTTATGAGCCCTGCGAGCTGCCAGCTGCTCCACCCCGCGATATAAGCATAAATCTATTATACTACCCTAGTATGCTTTTGTCAATACATTTAGCCTAATTTCTCGCATTTATTTAACACAAATCATATCTTTTATCTTATTAAATTTACCTTCTCCTATACCACTTATTTCTTTTAAATCTTCAATTGCCTTAAATTTGCCAATTTCAGTCCTGTATTTAATAATCTTTTCTGCTGTTGATGGACCAATTCCAGACAAATTTTCAAGTTCTTCTTGACTAGCTGTGTTTATATTCACTTTACCAGATTTTTTTGAAGTAGTTTCAACAGCCGTAACAGCCTCATCAATTTGACCTTTTGTAGGAATTTGTATGTGCATACCATCAGTCATTACTTCTGCCAAATTGATTTCTTCAACATCTGCATCTTCTTTTAAACCTTGTGCCTCATTAACTGCGTCTGTTATTCTCATCCCTTCAGGTAAAGTATATACACCAGGACTATTTACTGCCCCAGTAATATATATTGTGATTGTTTCTTTTTGTGTTTCTTCAACCTCTGATGAAGCAATATTTTCAATATTTTGCATATTTTCCGCTTCCTCATACTCAAATATTTCTTGTTCATCTTTCATAAAAGCATAATAAATAATAAGTACTATTACTATTATACTCACAATTATAATAAATATATTCTTTTTTTGATTAAAAATTTTCATTTTATCAATCCTTTCTTTAAATTTTCTTTTTAGGCATATTGAAAAAAATATAAAAATACGATATAGTGTAATAAGATAAAAAAATAGGTGATGTTAAGTGAAAAAAAGATATGTATTTTATTTTATACTAACAATTGCAATTATACTATTTTGTAGTTCTACAAAGGTTTCTGCTACCAGTTATCCGACTGTTACAGCTGATAATGCTATTTTAATTGAAAACAGTACATCAAAAGTTTTATATGACAAAAATGCAAATGCGAGAACAGAACCAGCAAGTGTTACAAAAATCATGACAGCAATTCTAACAATTGAAAATTGTAATTTAAATGATACTGTAAAAGTTCCAGCTGCTGCGGTTTCAAATATTCCAGAAGGCTACAGCATTGCAGAACTAGTCCCAGATGAGCAACTTACAGTAGACCAGCTTTTACAACTTCTTATGGTTTACTCTGCTAATGATGCTGCAAATGTACTTGCTTTTCATATAGACGGGTCAATTTCAGCTTTTGCAAACCGTATGAATGCTAAATTGCAAGAATTAAATTTAAAAGACACTCATTTTACAAACCCAAGTGGTATGCACGATGAAAATCACTATTCTACTGCTCATGACATAGCGCTACTTATGCAGTACTGTGTAAAAAATGTGACATTTAGAAAATATACATGTTTAACTTCTTGCACAATTCCAGCAACAAATTTACATGCAGAACGAACTTTTAAAAATACAAACCCAATGTTAAATTCAGAAAGTGAATATTATTACAAGGACTTAGTTTCAACTAAAACAGGATTTACAACACCTGCAAAATATTGCTTAGCTTCCTATGCAAAAAGAGATGATTTTTCAATGATTTGCGTTTTATTACATTCAGAAGTTTCTGTTAACAGATTTTCTGAGACTGCTCAACTTTTTGAATATGGTTTTAATTCATTTGCTTTTCAAGATATAGCAAAAAAGGGAGATATTGTGACACAGATTAAAATTACAAATGCCACAGACGATACTAAAACACTTGATGTGACTTTAAATGAGGACTTACATGTATTAGCCCAATCAGATTTAAAAGATGTTGAACCACAAATTACTTTACAAAGAATACCTACTGCACCAATCCAAAAAGGTGAGCTGCTAGGAAGTGCTACATATATGATTGATGATGAAACTTATTCAATAGATTTAATTGCTGCAAATGATGTTGTAAAACAATCTTTCCTATTATATTTTATGATAGCAGCATTAGCTTTTGTTATAATTGTACTTTTGATGATTTTTATATTAGGAAGAAAAAGAGAAAAAAATTAAGGGGTATGTAGAACACATCCCCCTTTTTTGTATTCGTTAATTATTATTAAAATCTTTTCCAATAATAATTGTTGCATCAACTTTACTTTCAAGATTTTTATTACTACTTATACTAGCTTGTCCCAAAGCTTCTTTTATTTCTTGCATAGTTTCGTCAGGCAATTCTTTTTTATTTGTAATAATTGTTTTTGATACTGTTGACGTTTCCCCTGTTTTTGCGATGTTGTATCCCTTTTCTTTTAACAAAGCTACTGCTCTTTCAAACTCAACATCTTCCCCAGTGCCATTTAAAATTTCTAAGTTTACTTTCTTTTTTGTTTGACCTACTGTATTTGTTGTTTCAGTTTCAGTTCCATCTGCCTCAGTTTCTGAATCTTCCAAAGTTTCTGGATAGAATAGTTGTTGTATCAAGCTTTCGGTTTCTGTTTTGTTAGGTATGAAAAACCAATATCTATTTGCGGCACCTGCTGAAAGTGGTGGTAATTGGTCATTTACACCAGGCACAACTTCTGTTGACATGTTTTCTGTGCTAAATTCGACTGCATAAGGAATATAGTCTTTTAAGTAATTAAAGTCTAAGTTTGTTTCTAAGTTTCTACCAGCTATGTCCAAAATTTGACCTAGTTTAAATATATTTTCTGGCTTTAAAGTTTGCTGCATAACTGCCATGATAAATTCCCTTTGAGTTCTCATCCTTCCAGTATCATTATTACCATATTCTTCTGAATATGTAGGATATGATTGAGTTTTTGGATCCCAATTATCATGTCTATATCTTAACAATTGCTCTGCCTTGTCCCCGTCAAGTAATTGGTCACCTTCTGTTAAATCAATATGTAGATTTTGTGTAGGATCATCATATTTCATTGTTTTTGGTACATAGAAGTTTACTCCACCGATTGCATCAACCAATTCAATAAAAGCTTCTGTTTTAACAACTGCATAATATTGAATATCTAAACCAGTTAAGTCGTTTACAGCTTGTAGAATTTTATCTGTGCTAATACTGTATAGACTGTTTATTTTATCTGATGGTGTTGCTTTATTTTGATTTTTTCCTACGAAAGTGTCTCTTGGTATAGAAAGTAAATTTGCTTTTTGTGTGTTAGGATTGTATGAAGCAACCATGATTGTATCTGTTGGTGCATTGTCTCCTAAATCTGTACTAACTCCTAATAATAGTACTTTAAATTCAGGTAAGTTTTTTCTTGTATTTTCATCATGTCCAACAACTGTTGCCAACATTCCTGAAAGACCGCCTCCGTTTTTATGTGTTCTATATGCAAACCATATTCCATAAGCTACTACGGCTAATAGAATAATCAATAATATTTTTCTACCCCATTTTTTATTTTTTCTTTTTTGTTTCTTCACTTTTCAAATTTCCTCCTAAGCTTGATGAAAATAGTATAACAAATTACTCGACAAAAAGCAACATTTTATTTTATAAAAAGAGAAATAATGTTATATTTGTACATTTCTTTTGATATAATTGATTTTTCAATTTCTTTATTCACAGCGTTTTGTGGGTTTACTTGTCCGAAGAAACTAATAAGCAATAGAGCTACATATATTAAAGCAATTCCTCTAATAGCCCCAAAAGCAAGACCACCAGCTTTGTTGAATTGGTCTAAAACAGGGAGTTTCGCAACTAAATTTGCCAAAGCTGTAACAAACCTTAAAGCAATTCTTAAAACAATATATAAAATAAGCATAACTCCTGCTCTTACA
Source organism: uncultured Clostridia bacterium (assembly GCA_947594935.1). Taxonomy (GTDB): domain Bacteria; phylum Bacillota; class Clostridia; order TANB77; family CAG-508; genus CAG-269. The sequence goes on from CANQEM010000013.1 coordinate 30,941, forward strand.
ATACTAACAGAAAGCTCTTTGGCTGTTGATGGCAAAATTTCATTTTGAATTTGATTTAAAGTTCCATCTTTACTGCTTAAACTACTTGTAATTGTTTGTTCAATTTTTTCATCTATGCTTGTTGTGTTTATTACAAGATTAGTAATTGGCCTATATAAAACCATTGTTGCAACAATTGAAATTACAACTGCACATAAACTGATACTAAGTTCAATAAGACCTTTTTTGTATCCTAAAAAAACTGAGAGTGCTAATACAGCAATTAAAATAATATCTGCTATCATACTAAATCTCCTATAAATTTATAATTTCAACTTTATCACGGTAAATAATTCCAGCTAAATTTCCTGATATTGCAACATCTGTAATCTCCTGTGTTGCTTTATATCTTTTAACTAACCATCCGCCAGTATTTATAAATTCGATTTCTGTGCCTAAATTAAGTGCAACAATATTATCGAAGGTGTATAAATCTTTTGTAACTGCTTTTGCAACATAATTTACAACACTTTTGTTTTCTGTGTTTATAATATTTACACTTGTATCTGCTGTAAATAAATCAGCTGAAACTTCTTCTAATGTTACTACATTATTATTCAATTCAATAGATTGGAAAGTGGTTTTTGTTTTTGCATTATTGAAAATTTCTTCTTTATTGCCTTCCAAAGAAAATGCAGTAATTTTATCTTTTGACATGCAAACAAGTTTATCTTTATTATGATATTGTATATTTGTAATCAATTCATTGTTATCAATTGGATATGTTGCAATTTTTGAATTATTTGCATCTAGCTGAGCTTTTTCTATTGAATATACTTCTATTTTTGACTGTATTACAACACCTGATGTATCAACTTCTGCTAGTGCTAAATATTTGTTATCATTTGAAATTGCTATATCAGAAACTCTTGTTGAGGATAAAAATGTTTTAAAAAGACTTTCACCTTTATCATCATATACAGTTACTACTGTTTTATGTATTGTTCCAACAATTGCAACGGCTGTGTAGCCATTTTGGCTAGTATAAACTTGTGAAATATTGCCCTCAACATTTTCTTCCCACATAATTGACTTATCTTGGATAAAATATAGCTTTTGCCCCTTATCCTCAGCTACAACTAAGTTTCTTCCGTTTGCATGAAATAGTGGATTTGACACTTCAATATTAAGATTTGCTTCTTCTTTTGCTGTATTTCCATATATTTTAAATTCGTTTTTACTTAAAATTCCGATATATTGGTTAAAAGCATATACTTTTGGGTTCTCGCCTTCAACTATATTGATTGTTGCTAATTTATCTTGATTAACTTCTTTTTGCAAAATGTTGGTATCAACCCATTCTCTGAAATTTTTATCTTGGGTATAGACCGCAAAAAAAGCAATAATAGCAATGATAATAATAACAGCTATTATGATAAACATGATTTTCTTTTTATTGGCTTTTTTGCCCTCTGGCTCTTTCCAGTAATCTTTCATTTGTATCCTCATTTCTTTATAACTATGTTTTAATTCTACTATACTTTTTATGTTTTTTCAAGTTTTTACTGTAATTATTTTAATAAGCTGGATAAGTCCTAAATAGCCAAAGACCGGATACATAAATTGAATTAAATTTGAAAAACCAATTGCTGAAATTGGTACAGAAATAATGCAGATGAGAACAAGTATTGCCATTTTTGTTTTCCTATTTCTTTCAATATTTTGCAGTAGACCTGTTCCCAAAGATACAGCTGTTGTTAGAATAGAAAGCAGAATAATTACACCATATATAAAACTAAAATATGGAAATTGATTACTAATAACATATAACATTGGCATTTCAAGAGAATCAATATCTACATCAATTTTAGTCATTGCAATATATACACTACTTGCTAGCAAAATTGTTATTGCCCCAATAATTATTGCTATTTTACTTGCATGTTTTTTTACAATGAGTTTGTTTAAGGAAATCATAATTGGAATTAGCAAAATCATATTATAACTTGTATATAAAATGCTACTAATTAGCCAATTATTTTTTTCTGCTTCGATATTAAAATTTGCAAAATCGATATTTTTAAAACAGAAAGCTCCAATTATTGTTATAAATATAATTAAAACAGGAACAATCAGTTCACTAACTTTGATAAGTCCTTTAATTTCCTTTGATAAAATAACAACGCATAGAGTTGCAAGAATGCTACTCCCTACTAATTGTGGAATATTAAAATTTTCTGATAAATATGTTCCAAACCCAGCAATCATAATAAAAAAAGTGACTAAAATAAAAGTGTTTATAATAATATTAGTTAAAAGCACTAAGCGATTTTTTGCTGAACTATTTGTTTTAATAATTACATTTAAAAAATCTTTATAACTTTTAACATCATTTTGAGAGATGATTATAAACACTTTGTAAACAATTAAGGAAAATAACAAGCTGGAAATTGCAACTCCCAAAAGACCTTTATATCCGTAGGAAAAAAAGAACAAGTAAATTTCTTGCCCAGATGCAAAGCCAGCTCCAATTAAAGCCCCTATAATTACAAATATAATTTTAAGATTTTGTTTGAACATAAAAAAGACCCCATCTTATTATATGTGGTCTTTTTTAATATATACTATTTTTTTCTTCTTCTCATAATCCATACTATAACGCCTAGTAAGATAATTAAAATTGGAACTGCAAATACGATTACAAGTATAACATTATTTTCTGTTTCTGTTGCTGTATATGTTACTGCTCCTGTGCTTTTTCTAACAGTAATATCTTCTTCTCTATTTGATAAATATGCTATTGAATTTAGAGCTAAATCTTTATTTTTTCTATACATAACAGCTGGTTCCATTGTTGATTGTGAAATTGGAGTATCTGAAACGAAGAAGGCTTCACTATAAATAATTAAAGTTGATTTTTTAGCTGGTTTTCCTAATTCTGTGTTTGCATCTTCTAATGTTTTTGTCATCATTTGACCAACTGTAAAACTTGCTTTTTCTTCTCCTTCTTGTGGCTCGTCTGATGTATAGTAGAAGTTTGTTCTATAATATGCGTTTTCACTTGTTTTTAATAGTTCTGTTTTTTCTATTTTCTTATTTTTTAAAGTTTCATCATCTTTTATATTGATTTTTGTGGCATCAAGTAAGATTACACCTTCAAGATTTTGAATCTTTTCTGTAACATCTGAACTTTGAATATCTGGTAATATAAAATCTGGCATGTTTGCAACCATTTTATCAGAATCTGTTTCCCTAACAACACCAACATCAAATGGGTCAATTCCATAGATTTCTAGGATTCTATTTGCATTTGGTGTGTCTAATTCTTGACCTGTTGCTGACTGGAACCATAAAATATTTCTACCACTGTTTATATAGTCTACGATATAATTTGTAACATCTTCATCAAAATCTTTTGATGGGCTCATTATAACTAAGGTATCACAATCATCTGGCACTTTTCCTGTTTTTAAAATATCTACACTAGCAACATCTGTTATTTCATTTTGTAAATATACGTTTAAACATTGTAAATTGTTTTCCAAAGAAAAGTTTGAATATCCAGATAAGAAATATACTTTTGGAATATCATCTGATGCAACTGATTGAATTGCTGCTGTTAATTTTTCCTCAGCAACACTAACTGATTGATAAGATGAAGAATCATAAGTAACTAATTCGCTTGAATTTAATACTTTATATCTATCCCCACACTCTACGATAATTCCCATCATACCAGAGGTAATTTCATATTTTTGTGCTAAATCTGGTCTGTCATTTACTTTTACTGCTTCAACTTTGATATTTTGATTAGCTTTTGCATATTGCTTTGCTAAATCTACTGTTGAATCATTATCTTCATATTCCATAAAATAAATTGAAATTGATTTTCCAATATCTTTTATTTTATCTATACTTTCTTGTGTTAGTGTAAATAGATGGTCTTGGCTAAAATCAATTGGAGTTAATTCTAAACTTTTAATAACCATATTGATTGCAACGAACACTGCTATAATTGTTGCCATAATTAAAAGTGTATTACTGCCTTCAATAAGCCATTTTTTCTTGAATATTTTTGCAAATTTATGGAATTTTTTCTCTTTTGTCTCGACTTTGATAAGTTCTTTACTTTCCTTGTTCAATTTTCTCCCTCCTCTATTTTACACTTTTTCTTCTTTGCATAAATAGTAATGTTAATAAAATGCACATAATTGTAAATGTAACAAATGTAACTGTACTTTCAATGCTGATTTGTCCTTGTGTGTAATCATAAAACATGTTTATGAAAGAGAAACTATCTAGGCTTGGGTTGAAATCAGGGAATACCCATGTGATTATGAAAAAGCCTATTGATATAATTCCTGCAATAATTTGATTTTCTGTAATACTTGAAGCAAATATTCCGAAAGAAATATAAGCCATGCAAAATAGCAAGAACCCTAAGAAAGTAGCTAATGCTGTTGTGATATGTGGCATACCAAAATAGCAAATAATACCAAAATACATAAGTGTGCATAATTCTGTTATAACTACAATAATTAAGGCTGCTATAAATTTACCTAAAACTATTTTTGTAAGACTTAAAGGTGATGTTATTAGCAATTGTTCTGTTCCAGTTTTTCTTTCCTCTGAAAAAGACCTCATTGTTAGTAATGGAATTATAAAAGCTAAAACTAAAATAGTTGGTAAAGAATAATAGATATATTCAAAATTTACATTTCCATATCCAATAACTGTGAAATAGAAAGATACACTAAATGCAATTAGGAAAACACCTATAAAAATGTATCCTATTGGTGTTGTAAAATAAGCTTTAAGCTCTTTTTTGATTATTGCCCACATTTTAGTTACCTCCTTCTATTAGTTTGATAAACGCATCTTCAAGAGTTGCATCTTCTTTTTTCAACTCAAATATAGTAATGTTATCTTTTGCAAATTCTTGGAATACAATTTTCCTTAAATCTACATCTTTATCTGATTCTAAAAGATATTGTTTTGTATTATCATTGTTTTCTTTAATAAATTTGATGTTTGTAATATCTTTTATTTTCTTAACTACTTCTGTTATTTTATTTTCACTGTCCTCAACAGTAACATATACTACATTTTTGCTAGATACTTTTGTTTCTAGATTTTCTGGCGTGTCTTCTGCTACAATTTTTCCTTTGTTTATAATAACAACTCTTTGGCAAATTTGGCTTACTTCTGATAAGATATGTGAGCTTAAAATGATTGTATGAGTCTTTCCTAGTTCTTTAATCAAACTTCTGATTTCCGTAATTTGTTTTGGGTCTAGACCAACAGTTGGTTCATCTAAGATAAGTACTTTTGGTTCTCCAACTAATGCTCCTGCCATACTAACTCTTTGCTTATAACCTCTTGATAGATTTCTTATAAGTTTTTTCTGCACATCTCTTAAACCGGTTTGTTCTATAATTTGACCTACTTTTATTCTTCTGTTTTTCTTATCTACTTTTTTGATTTCTGCCATGAAAGTAACGAACTCTTTTACCGTCATATCAGTATATAGTGGTACTCCTTCTGGCATATAACCAATTTGTCTTTTGGCTTTCTTTGGCTTGTCAGACATATCATAATCGTCTACAATGATAGTTCCTTCTGTTGGTTCGATGTATCCTGTAATCATGTTCATTGTTGTACTTTTACCAGCACCGTTTGGACCTAGTAGACCTAAGATTTCCCCGTCTTTAACTTCAAAACTGATATTGTCGACAGCCACAAATTTTCCGTATTTTTTAGTTACGTTCTTAACTTGTATCACGCCAACTCCTCCTTTTAAATTTGCTTTTTCAAATTTCCCTAGTATCATACCATTTTTTTCACGATTTGTAAAGTTTTTCACAAATTTTTCACATTTCCATAATATTTTTAATTTTAAATTCATAATTATTTAAGGAAATGAAAGGTTGATTTTATGAATTTCTTATATACTTTTTTTATAACTTTTATTCTTATCTTCATCTCTGAACTAGGCGACAAAACACAACTTTTGGTTTTATCATTTGTCAACAAATTAAAAGCATCTCGAATTTTGTTAGGCGTTGCAATTGGTACACTTTGTAGTCATGGGTTTGCCATTATTTTTGGAAGCCACTTAGGTTTAATTGATGGAACTTTGCGTTACTACTTATCAATTTTAACTTATATTTCTTTTATCATGTTTGGAATTTTTGGCTTTTTCCGAAAAAAATCTCCCACTTCTTCAAAAGTTTCAACATCTTTAAAAAAAGATTCAAATATTTATTATATTTTTCTAATTGCACTTGCTATTTTTATTGGCGAATTAGGAGATAAAACCTTTTTAGCTTCGTTAGGGTTAGGTATAGAGTATCCATATAGCAAAATTTCGTTGATTATAGGCTCTGTTTCTGGGATGGTTGCCTCTAACAGTATTGCAATTCTCTTTGGCAAATTTCTAAATTCCAAGGTAAATTCTAAGTATATTCAAATTCTATCTAATATTTTATTTATTCTTTTTGGTGTGTTAGGCTTTTTAAAAATTTCATAAATTTTCTATTGAAAATTTAACTATTCTTTGATACAATTTTTTGTGGAAAGGGATGGTTTGTATGGATAAAAAGCATACGTTTTTAAAAGTGGTTGTAATACTTGGTACAATTGCCTTGTGTGTTGCCACTTATTTTTTTGTTGTAAAATATTATAAAGAGCAAAAGAGTAATGAAAAACTACAACTTGAACAAGCAAAGGAATTAGAAATGACAAAGCAATTATACACTTTGGAAACTTACCCAAAAGTTGACGCTTCACTTGCTACGCAACCTTTAACTAATGCACTTATTAAAGATTTTACGAAACAAGATGTAAATGTTGATGAACTTGGATATTCTAACACTCATCCAGCTTATCTTAAACTAATCAATGATGAGGTAGATTTAATTGTTGTGACTGAGCCTTCACAAGAGGAGTTAGATTTAGCGGCAGAAAAAGGGGTTGAGCTAGAAGTTATACCGGTTGTAAAAGAGGGTTTTGTTTTCTATGTTAATTCAAATAATAAAGTGGATAATTTAACAATAGAGCAAATTCAAAAAATCTATACGGGTGAAATAACTAATTGGAAAGAAGTGGGTGGCAGTGATGAAAATATCATACCATATCAAAGACCAGTAAATTCAGGGTCACAAACAGGTATGCTTTCACTTGTTATGAAAGGCTTAAATTTAATGACAGCACCAAAAGAGCATCTTGTTGAGACAATGTCTGAAATTATTAACTTAGTTTCTAATTATAATAATGGTAAAAATGCAATTGGATATTCTTATTACTATTACGCAACTACAATGTTTAAGGCTATTGATGAAACTGTTGCAAGTAATATTAAGATGTTAGGAATTGATGGTGTAAAACCAAATAATCAAAGTATAAAAGATTCTACTTATCCATTTACTACTGCTTACTATATTGTCTTAAATAAAAAAGACGGTCCAGATTCACCTGCAAGGATATTAGCTAATCAATTTTTATCAGAAAGAGGTCAGAAAGTTGCAGAAGAAGCTGGGTATGTTCCAGTAAATTAGGAGGAGTATGTACAATGGAAAAAAAGAATAAAACAAGTTTTATTTTTAAATATCTAATTTTTGTTTTTTTGCTATTTTGCATTACAGGTCTTGCAATTTATTTAACTATAAATTATTTGGATAAAATCGAGAGTTCAGAAGCGGAAAAAGAGATAGTTTCTGATAAAGTAGAAACTAGCAAATCTCTTAGTAGTGCAAAAGACGCAAAATATGGAATACAAGCTTATGATGAAACATATAACACAAATTCTTTAAAAGTTACAACTACTATGGATGTAAATGGTAAAATAGTTGATAGAGATTATTTAATAGATAAGCCTTCTGCACTTTATACAGAATATGTGCAAATAGATGGCTTAAGAGATAAAACTTTGCAAAGTACTATAAATGAAAAATTAAAGCAAACGGCATATAATTTAAAAGATAGTAAAAATTTTGTATCTTCTTCTGTAATGGCAAATTTTTCAAATGTTTTATCTGTTAATATTTCAGTTTATAACTCTCAATATGAAAAAGTTGGATTAGAAACTTTAAACTTTGATTTGACAACAGGAAATGAGATTTCTTTTGAAGATGTTTTTGTGTCATCAGCTCCTTTAAATACATATCTTGCAAATGGTTTGTATGAAGCACTTGCTTGGCATGAGTCTGAAAACGAGGAATATGAAGAAACTCATGATATGAATAATTATGATACTTCTGAATATGAAGAAAAGTTTTTAATGATTGCTGATAATTATAAAAAAATGAAAGATAATCTTAAATTTAGTATTACTTCATCTTGTGTTTATGTTTATGACTTAATGGACAATAGAATGATTCCGAAAAATCTTACAGAAGAAAATAATTGTATTACTATAAATTTTTTGGATAATATTGAAGAAGTTGCTATTTACAAAAGATATTTAACTGAAAATGAGATTTATGATGATAATACTCTTGGAACTAAGGATATTATTGTGCTATCACCAAATATTGAAATTGAAGATTATTCAAAAATTTTAAATTATGGAAAAATGAATGATAATATATTTTTGGAAGAAGTAGTATCTGGCGACTTTGCTACTATTAAGGATACATCGACTATTTTTAGCTATGTTCAGAATTTGTCAGATAAAAATAAAGAGACTCTTGCAAAAAGAGATTTAGAGGGGAAAGCTTTATTTTTTGAAAGGTCTTATAATGTTGCTGAGGAAGATGAATTTTATTCTGTAAATATAATTACTCAGGAGACTACTTGCAGTAGCGAATATTTTAAAGAATTAGCGTTTAAAGATTATATAAAAATGAAAACTGGACCTACTGCTGATGCGTCATTATTGATGTTTGATGATTATATGAAAGATGATTATCCTAATTTGCAAATTGCAAAGTATAAAAATGAGGAGATGTATGTTAGCAAATCTGGTACATTTTTAGGAAATTCACGTGAAGAAGCTATGCAGAAATTGCAATAATGGCAATTTGATATAAGGTTTTCTACACATTTGTGCAAATTTTTCAACTTTTATGATTGACAATTGATGTTTTTTGTGGTATTATAGTTACTGTCCATAAGACATGGGTCAGTAGCTCAGTTGGATAGAGCACAGGCCTTCTAAGATTGTGGTCGATCTTTCAAGGTTGTTGTTATATCTGCATTGTAGGTTTTGCTTAGATTTTCTCTAACAAAAACTCTAACAAACTTCTTGTATAGTTTTTATACGGGTCAATAGCTCAGGTGGATAGAGCACAGGCCTTCTAAGCCTGGTGTCGGGGGTTCGAATCCCTCTTGGCTCACCATTTTCAAAAAACTCTAACAAACTCTAACAAATTTTAACAACATAAAGACCAATTAAGTGGAGTATTCATAGTTATATGAATATTCTTTTTTTATATCGCATCATTTGGCGTTTCAAATATCTGTGCAACTACATTAGCAGTAGCTACTTGTTTTTTATAATCACTTCTAGTATATCTATTGGTAGAACTAATATTTTGATGTCCTAGCCAATCTTGTAAATCCCTTATATCTACTCCTTGCAAGTGTAGTAAGGTAGCAATACTATGTCTTAATCCGTGAGGTGTTATTTTTTTTAAATTATTTCTTTCTATTATTTTGCTAAACCTTTTTGTAAAATAGTTTGGTTGCATTATATCTCCATTATCATGAACAAAAATATATCCATCATATTTATGATTATATGTATCTCCAAAAATCTTTTTGCATTCTTCAATTCTTTCCAATTTTTCAATAATCATTTTTTTTATTTCTGGAAGTAACGGAAAGCTCCTATATCCTTTTTTTGATTTTGTTTTATCTTTGAAATATATTTTTTCTTTATTCTTTTTACCATCATTTTGAATTGCTACATGATTTATAATAAAATTATTATCTTCAAAATCAAATACTTGCTCTCTTAGTCCAATTATTTCACTTCTTCTTAATCCATAATACGCATCTATATAAGTAGCTAATTCTATTGAGTCTCCTTTTAATATTTCAAATAATGTCATGATTTCTGCCTTATTGTATGTATTTACTTCTACTATTTCCTGAGAAATTGGCTCAATTAAGTCTGTTGGATTATATCGTATTTCTTTTTTCCTTAATAGATATTTAAAGGCACTGCTTATGTTGTCATTATAGTGGTCTACGGATGCGTTTTTTAAATTATTATCTCTTAGATAATCATAAAAATTTTCTAAGTCATCTGCTGTTATTTCTTTTACTTTTTTTCTATGTTCATCCATTGTAAAATAATCTTTTAGCCTTTTAGTAACATTTCTCTCATATCCATTAAATGTGTCTTGTTCTACTGACTTTCTTATTACTTTATATAGCCAAAATTCCATGTATTCATAAAAATCCCAATCTGCCTTTGTTGTTTTATTTGTATTATAATTTGTTGTGTTTAATTCAACTATACTTTGAAAATCTATAATATTGACATTTTGTTTTTTTCTTTTATCATTATTTTGTGCTACTTCTTCTCTGAATACATTAGCTATTTCTTCGGCTGATTTTTTGGCATTTCTTAGATTACCTTTTTCTACTTTTAGTCCAGTAGACGCCCATAATTGATCCCATCTTCCATTTTTCTGATATCTGATTACACATTGATATACATTATCTTTTTCTTGCAACGAATAAGTTATATCTTCGGAAATTTTATATTTTTCATTTAAGTCCTTTATTCTTTTAATTAGTTTTTGATATCTTGCTTCTTCTAACATATTTCTCCTTTCATAAAAAGCAAGTTGGATTTATCTAATCACATAATTGATTATAACATAGTCCAAACTTGCTTAACAATGTTGAAGTCATTTTTTTATTTTTCCATAAAATAATTGATAATACTGATTTTAGGTATATAATAATCTCTCCCAATTCTTCTTGAATGTATTTCTTTGTCTTTTAATAATTTATATATCTTATTCTTTCCTGTTTTTGGTAAAATTTGTTTTAGTGTATTGACTTTAATTATATCTGGATAGTCTTTCAATAGTATTTCATAATAGCGTATTTCATCTTCCTTATTCAATATTATCACTTCCACTTTTCATTGCTTTTAACTTTTGCGTAGCTTTAATTTGTGCATCTGCAATAGTAAAGATAATATCACGAGGATATAGTTTAAAAGCTTGTC
>CANQEM010000014.1 GCA_947594935.1 uncultured Clostridia bacterium
AAATGCCCTATAAATAGACACCATGTATTTTGCTTGTTTTTATATAATATTTTCATTGTTTGGTAATCATTGTCTGAGCTTTCAAACCAATAGTTCATCAAATTTAAATTATCCACTTTTATTACTTCCTTTTTATAATTGTAATATAAGTATATCACAATTTTATTAAAATTACTACATATTTGTTGGAAATATTTACTCTTTTTAAATTTAGTTTACAAATTGATGTTATATTTATTAAAGCTATTAAAAATTTATATCTAAGAACATATAAAATATGAAAAGAGAAAATTTTGTAAAACAGAATACTTTTATATCGATTCCAATTTGCTCAATTTATCTGATATCAATACTTTACACTATTTACTATTTTTAAATATTTTCCAATTTGAATAAGACCGTATACGCACGTCAAAAAGAAGCAAACCGGCACACAAGAAGCCGCTACGACTGGTCAGCCATTAAATATAGACAGAGATAAACCTACTATCGAATGTGACAAAATAGGTAGAAACAATATTAATATTACATTACGAGATAATAGTACAGGCTCGGGAATCTTAGAAGCAAACAGGTCTATCAATATGAATTACGCCCCTGAAAACGGAATCTTCTCTATCCTTCGTAACGATGCACCAGGAGACTTTTATAAATATTTAGAAGATGTTAACATTATAGGTGATGGTGAGTGGGCTCTGACGGTTACAGATTATGCTCGGCAATACGGGAACTAACCATGTAACTACTGGGGCTCGCTTAAAGCCCACGGGGTTGGACATCGGATCCACAATTGACGCAATCAAAAATCTGTACGACCGTTACAGGGCTCAGTGGAGTTTGCCGTGGGGACTAGGCCGGAAGTCGCTTTTTACACGTGGTCGAATTCACAGATCAAATTGACGTGCGGGGCGGAGACCTTTGATCTAAGCGGTAGTGAGTACAGCGACTCAACAGTGATTGGATGGGTTAGTTCTTCAAATGGACTGAATACGCTGAAGATTAAAGCCTTCGACGGAGGAGTTATATATGCCCCGTATAATGCAACTGGGTTATTTAGTGGACTTCGAGAGTCAGGCGCTGAACCGCTCCGTACTAACCGGACTTTTCTCAACAGAAGGAACGAGGAATTTTAACGCATTTTTTTATGGATACGAGGACCATTCACAACCAATGAACGAGATACGATTACGTGAGTTTCTAGATATGCGCGATGCTAGAAGTGCGGTAGCGATGTTTGCGGCTTCTGGTTACGGCTGCTCGGGCTCTTGGGATTTCTCAGGGATGGGATGGAGTTTGCCCGACAATGATCGTTCAATTGATTGGACAGGTGCGTTCGCATTCTGTGGGTATGGTCCGGGAGGTACACTATCATTGGGTAGTGGGGATAGAACGGAAAGATGCTATTTTACCCGGTGCAATGGAGGGTATGTTTTTCGGGTTCAACTCATCGCAAACTTATTCAATCGACTTAGATGATACCGTCTTCACTTTGGAGGGAGATTGCGATTTTATGTTTGCAAATGTTGGTAACTATAAAGGGAGTCCGATATACCTAGATTTCTCAAATACTAACTTGGTTTATGATGACAGGATAATATTTGATACGAGAGGTTGCCGTTCTGCATGTCGGCATGTTTAGTGCTCTAAGTTTACCAGTTCCAGATACAAACTATACCTCGTCTAATAGACCGTTCTCTGGAATAAGACTAATGGATACTTATAGCGGGTTCTCTTACTGCGAAGACATGTCATACATGTTTTACGGTCAAGTCCTCCTAGAAGAGCTGGTTCTAGGGGACGGCTTTGACTCATCGTCGTGCAGTAATATGAGTCACATGTTCGAACTAGCAGGTGCCGCATGTGAGACCTTGGATATAGATTTTGGGAAAGGATTACGCACTTCGCGAGTAACAGACATGGAGAGTATGTTTGATACTTTCGGGGCAACTGGTTTAACTTCTTTAAACTTAGGTGAGTATTTTGACACAAGTAAATGTTCGAATTTTACAAAGATGTTTCATAGCTGCGGAACCAAAAGGCTAGAAAATCTTTTACTAGGTCCTCAATTTAAAATTAATAGTAATTCTTTGATAGATAAAATTTTTAACGATTGTGGTTCACAAACGCTTAAAACTCTAAATTTATCTGGACTAACTATCGAAAATGCAGCTTCTACTTCTCTTGAATTTGATACTATTCGGAAATACTAATACAAATATAATTGTTTCTAGTAAAGATATTCAAAATTATATTTTAAGTTGTAAAAATCCAGGTTGGACAGAGAACAATTTTCAAATAAAAAACTCAAATTAATAAAAAGAGCCTCATGCAATGCTAAGATTAGTTTATTGCAGGGCTCTAAATTTTTTTCAATGGTGTCAGTTGTATAAGCGTTTGCGAAACTTGTTTCGCATATACGGTTCCGGAAATAGTATTAGGATAGTCCGTCGCAAGGGCTGAAGCGGGTAAACTGGAAAGTCAAGGCACGCAACAATAAGTACTCCGCGACTGGAAATGGAATAATCAAGGTGGTATATCCCGAGGGCTTATCAGCAGAAATAACTGATTCGGGATGGAACCGCAGGTATTCGTCAGAGTTCCTAAGACCTGATGCTCGGTAAGGTAGGTCTGGGGAGGGCTCCCGCATAAACGAGGACGAATCGCGATTATGACGATCCCATGGAGTCTCGCCTTCCAATGGGACATTGTTGGAAATCCGGCGAGGCACCGTTATTGTGTAGCGATATCGGAACCACGCAACCATAATCTATCCCTTGCCCCTACTATCTTACCTTCCTGTATAATGACTGGGATCCAAGGGTTCGTGACATCCAGCTGTGAATCTACGTAATCTAGTGCTCTCCAATTGTTACCCTTATCTATAAACCTGTAAATCGATACGAAGTCTTCCGTCACGACGCAAGAAGCGCAGATGTACCACGGAGTCTCAATATCTAGGTCGCCGTAGTTTAATGAAACAGCGTTTGACTTTATTTCGTAGAGTTGGGTTCCTAACGGCGTCACGCGTGAATTGTCTTCCCAGTACCAACTGATATTGAGACTGTAGTGGGGTTCGTATGTAAGTTTGGTTCTAATCCCAACTATCGGGGAAGCAATTTCCGGGACCAACCCCGATTCAGAGTCAGACACTGTCAAGGCGAAAGCCATCTCGTCCTGAGTTAGTATGTCAGCCTTGAGGTCGATAAATGGCGGATTCTTATCAATCAGATAGGTAATTGCCTGCGAAACTTGTTCTTGTGTGCCGGTTTGCTTCCTTTTGTCGGGCGTATACGGTCTTATTCAAATTGAGAAAAATTTTGAAATAGTAAATAGTAGTAGGCATTGATAATAGCTGAATTGAGCAAACTGAAATTGATATGTAAGTTTTTAATTTTACAGAAATTTTACCTTTTAGAATTATTATTTTTTCGAAAACACCTTGATAATATTTTTTATAAAAATATCATCCATAAGTAAACTTAAATTTTAAAAATAGATAAAATAAAAATTTTTTATACTTTTTTCAAAAAGACTTTAATACTACAATTTTTTTTGTATATAACTTAGTTATGATTATAATGCAAAAGATAAAATATTTACCTTGCAAAAAATTATAATTTTGTATTATTTCATCTTATTTTTTAAACATTAAATTTACTAAAACTATGGAAAATAAGAAAATAATATGTTAATATATATGTAGATATAATTTGTAATCGGGGGAATTAAAATGGATGAAAGAACTAGAAAGCTTTTATTAGCTATCATAAAACATTGCAATATTATTGAAGAAACAAAAATGCACTTTGGAAATAATTATGAAATTTTTAAAGTTAATAGCATATATCAAAATGCAATTTTGACGCCAGTGACACAAATAGGAGAATTAGTTAAAAGATTACCGTCAGAATTTAAATTAGAAAACGATATAATTCCTTGGCGAAATATATCTGGAATGAGAGATATTGTCGTTCATAACTATGAAACAATTGATAAATTGATTCTATGGAATGTTGTTGATGTTGAAATTGACAAGCTAAAAAAGTTTTGTATGAATGTTTTAAATGCAAGGAGGTAATGATTATGTCAGAGTTAGAAAAAATCAGTGAAAAAATTAAGCCAGTTGCGAAAAAATATAATTTGATGTATGTATGGGTTTTTGGGTCATATGCAAAAAAGAAACAGAAAAAAGATAGTGATATTGACATTTTAGTTAGAACAGAGGATGTCGCCGAAGGTTTTAAAATTGTAGAAGTCAAACTTGCATTAGAACAAGTTTTAAAAAAGGAAGTTGATATCGTTACAACTGGGAGTATAAAAGGATCTTTGTTAGAAAATGAACAATTGGAGGAAGTATTAGTTTACGAATCAGAAACAGAATAATTTTGCAATTAGATTAAAAAATGCTGAAGAATCTGTTAAAATAATGTTGTGAAAAATCATAAAGTTGGAGTAATATATGGCGATTAATTTTGAAGAATTATTTGAAGAAAAAATTTTAGAAAGAGGTTACTATTATTATTTAGAAGATTCCGTTCATGAAGTTACTAAAAATGGTGACTATTATGAAGGATTAGTATATGGAACAGAAATATATGAGGTTCAAGTAAAAATCAATAAAAATGGAAATGTAGAAGATATGGATTGTGATTGCCCTTATGCAGAAGAAAATAATTGTAAGCATATGGCTGCGCTTTTATATTATCTTGAAAATGAAGGACAAATTGAAAGTAAAAAATTAAAAAAAAATACGGATAACTATGATAAAATAGTAAGTAGAATATCAGAAAGCGAAATTAAGCAATTTGTTATAGAAAAGTTATATGAAAATTCGGACTTTCAAAATGAATTCAGAAGTTATTTTGTACAATATTTTGAAAAAATTCCTAAAAAAGTATATGAAAGAAGGATATCGCAAAGTGTGTGTCAAGCAATTGGGAGAAAAGGATTTATTGAGTATAATGAAACTGATAAATTTTCAAATTCAATGTATGACCATATTCAAGAAGCTAAAAATTTAATTAAACACAAGGAATATCAAGCACCATTTTGGATTGCAAGTTTAATATTAGAAGAATTGCCAGATTTACCTATTGATGATTCAGATGGAACTACAAGTTATGTGGAAAGTAAATGTATAGAAGTAATAGAGGAAATATTGCAAAAATGTAAAAATAGCGACATCAAAAGCGAAATTTTTAATTGGAGTATTGCATCAATAAAAAATGATTCATTAGGTGATTATTCAGATGGAATCGAAAAAATATTAGATGAGTATTTTACAGAAAATAAATTTATAGATGAAAGATTAAAAATAATAAACGGAAAGATACAAGAACTAAAGCAAAAAAATGATTATTATTCGAAATATAAATTGGAAAATTTAATAAAAGCTAAAATTGCTTTATTATATCAAATAGAAATGGATGAAGAAGCTCTAAAAACTATCGAAGATAATATTTGTTATGCTTCAATTCGAAGAATACTAATAGATATAGAAAGAAATAAAGGAAATATAGACAGAGTAGAAAATTTATTAAAGGATGGAATGGAAGTCGCATTAAAACAAAATCATTATGGAACGGTTATGTACTATATAGAAGAATTATTGTCAATATATGAAAATCAAAATCAGAAAGAAAAATATAAAAATCTAGTAAAGGAAACATTACTTACATATAATAGAGGTAACTTCAAATATTATAAAAAGCTAAAAGAATTATATCCAAAAGAGCAATGGGAAAACAAAAAAGATAGTATTATAAAAACATTGGAAAGTGATGGTGATGGGTGCCATAGAGATGATTTAAGACAAATATACATAGAAGAACAGTATTATGATAAATTACTTAATTCTATTTTTGCTACACCATTATTTGAAATACTAGTTAAGTATGAAAAATATTTAAAAAAAGATTATGAACAGCAATTATTGCAAGAGTATAAAAAGATAGTGGATGAAAAATCCAAATTTACTGGAAAGAGAAATTATGAGGAAATACGAAAAATACTGCTACATATGAAAACACTAAATCATGGTAAAGAACTTGTAGGAAAAATGATGGAGGAATATAAAATTAAATATGCTAATAGAAGATTGATGATAGAAGAATTAAATAAAATATGAAAGTAGGAATTATTATGGATAATAGTATAGTAGATAAAATAGTTGAACTTGACAAAAAAATAGAAAACATTGTATATGCGACAACAGCTTATTTTGAATTTGGTAAGGAAGCAAAATTAAATAATTATGATAAACAAATAATTGAATATTATCAAGAAATTTTAAGTTTAATTATAGAAATAGCAAAAAAAGAAGGAACTAAAGATATTGAAATCATTGATAATAAATATTTTAAGGCAGTAGACACTGCAAGTATGATGATAGAAGGTTATATGTCAGTATTGCAATTTTATAGAAATATTGATAGCTCAATTATTAAAAGAGAAATTGAAGTAATTAAGCAAATTCAGGAAAATTTAAAACTAGATGATGAGTTTGAAATTAAAAATAAAATAGAATTGGCAAATTGTTATTTTCATATTGGTAATGAGAATAAAGCCAGAAGTTTAATATTAGAGTTTATAAAGAATCATCCAGATGAAGATGAAGCTTATATGTGCATGCAGAATTGGTATATGTATGATCAACCAGACATCAATAAATTGGCAGAAGTAATAGATTTGGCTGAGTATAATGAACATATTTTGCTTACAGATTTTGGATATGACAAATTAGTTGAATTTTATGATAGTGTAAGCGATACTAAAAATAAGAAAAAGTATCAAGAACTTTATAATAAGTGGAAAAAGAATAGGACGACAATAAAATTTTAGAATAGCCATATTTATAATGTGATAAAATATTATGAAAAAGAAACAATAACAGAGTCTATGTGAATATTTTATGTTATAAATACTTGCTTTTTTGAATATTTTGTGCTATAATAATAGTATAGTTATTTTATATCTTTCTCTTACATCAATGATCATTTTCTTCCATATAATTTTTGTTCCCTATTGTGGATTTGGAACACGTAGGTTTTCGTTTTTTAAAAGTGTATAAATAACCACTCGCTAAGCGGGTGGCTATTTATGTTATGCTATATTAAAATAAATTAGAATGAGTGTCAATGTCAAAAAATATTAACACTAATTGCTCCTTTTCGATTTTATATACTAGAACTAAATCTGGTAGAATATGACAATCGTAGTATCCTTTATATTTTCCTTTTAATGGATGATTTCTATATTTTTCTGGTAAAATTTTGCCATTAGCTAGCATATCAATTACATCATTTAATATTTTCATATTAAACCCACTTTTTTGTAATTTTTTTAAATTCTGTTTAAATCTATTTGTTACTTCAATTTTATACATCAACTATTCTCCTCCAAATCGTCAATAAGTTCTTGAATATTGTTATACGATTTGTTGTTTTTGGCTTCTTCCTCTAACTCTTTGAAATTTATTTTACTGTAATCATGTATATGTCCTTGCTCACAAATATAAGAGCCAAAGCCATCATACAATTCTACAACATTTCTTCTTTTTAAATTAAAAGGAATTCCATCGTTCAGTTTGATTTGATGTAAAAATAAATTAACAGCTTCTCCTAATGATAAACCAAGTTCATTCAATATAGGCACAACTTCTTTTTTTATATCGTCATTTATTCTTACAGTAGACATAATCATCACTCCTATCTGTATATATTATAATACATATTGTATACATTTGTCAATAAAATAAACACATTTTGAATTTTAAATTTAAAATTTTTATATTGACAAAAAATATCTTTTCTAAGAAACTATACTACTCAAATGACAAAAGTTTTATCTGAAAAAAATTTTAATTTAATATTGACAAATAAGTTTACAAATTGATGTTATATTTATTAAAAATGTTAAAAATTTATATCTAGAAACATAGAAAATATGAAAAGAGAAAATGTTGTAAAACAGAAAACTTTTATATTGATTTCAATTTGCTCAATTTAGCTGTTATCAATACTTTTCACTATCTACTATTTTAAAATTTTTTCCAATTCGAATAAGACCGTATACGCCCGCCAAAAAGAGAGAAACGATACACAAGAGGCGGCGACTTCCGGGTACAGTTATAATATAGATACAAAACCACCTTGGATTACTCGGTACCGCTAATTGTCCTTCTACTGCCACCGTTCTCCTGGCCATGACTTATCACGACGACCTCTCTGGAATACCAGGTCCCGATGTCCTTACTCCGATGTTTGTCGCATGCGCACCGACCAATTTGGGTGTAGGCTATGGTATCACAGATACGGTCGAGGATCCGGTGCCCTACGATGATGGTGCCAAAGAGGTTTCCATCGTGGTCAGAGGGGGAGCTCCCTTTATGGGCGAAATGACTCCTTATCTTTGCCTTAGAGCATACTCGAGTAAGAAGATCAAGGTGGAAGGTATTGGACAAGTTGATTCATTACTAGTGGATAGGGCCGGAAACATCCTGGGGCGAGACCTTCATATCCTGTGCGTGATAAGAGCAGGAAAAACAACCACTTACGAGTCAGATGACCTATCCTATTTGCGGAGTGTACTACGACAAAGTGTGAGTGAGCACTTCCCGAATAATTCAGGCGATAGCTTGCTAGTTACTCCTCTCGCGTCGTGTTATCGAGTAAACCCGAACGGGTCCGAAGCCTCTAACTTTATATCCTATTTTTTAACTTTAGTTATATTTTATTAAAAAAGTAATTAACAATCTATAAATATATTTTCCAAAACTTTTGCAAGAATACTTTCAAAAAATAAATAATATTAAACTCTCAAAACACAACTAAATAAAACATCATAACTAAACATTTACTACTTTCAACTTCACTAATACCAACGCATTTCATTTCCTACTATTTCAAAAATTTTTCCAATTCGAATAAGACCGTATACGCCAGACAAAAAGAAGCAGACCGGCTCACAGGAGAGTGCTTCTCAAGCTACAACCTACCTGGTTGATCAAAATTCTCCATACATTGACTTTATTGCTTCTATTGATTTTTCAGGTAACATTTCTTGTCTCCTAACAATCTCAGACACAGAATCGGGTTTGGTTGAATATAAAGACACGGTTGTGGGAGTGAACTCCATCTTTAGCTACAAACCGTACACCTGGAATACCGGAGGTATTGATTGGATATACGAAAGCGCCACCCTGCTCACTGGTACCGACACGTTTGAGATCACCAGTACGACTAACTCCTTAAATACGAACCGCCTGGACACAGGTAAGCAGTGGTTCATCCTTCCAAAAGAACTTGTTTTCAGTACAGGGGACACGACGTATGAAATAGTGGACCGTGCGGGTAACGTGCGTGCATTGAAATATAACGTAAATCAGCTGGAAGTAATTAACCCATTCGTGCCGGTGCTTGTAAACCCTTCTACATACAAAATGTATGGGTTCGGGGAGAGGGTGTGGATGCGAGGCAACGAATTAAAGGGTTAATTATAAGAGGTCCCATTCGTTAAGAGAATCTCCGTGGCCGCCGTCCTCGATTTGTTAGACATCTAACGAGATAGGTGACCTCAGAGACTCCTATCCCTAGTATAGAAAGGGACGTTTCAGTTAGCGACCTCCAGGGGTGGCCATGCAAAATCGCTCGGGACGCGTGCGTGATCATATGGGACCAGTCTAGGGGGAGGCGAATCCCTAGGAGTGAGTTAGGTGTGGCGAAATAATTAAATATTTTTAAATTTTGGCTTTTATTTTTTTGTTTAATAATTCTTATATAAAAAAATGAGTTAACAATTTATAAATATTTTTTCTAAAACTTTTGCAAGAATACTTGCAAAAAAATAACCCATATTAAGCACACAAAACACAACTAAATAATAAATCATGACAAAACATATATTACTTTTAAATTCACTAATATCAACGCCTTCTATTTCCTACTATTTCAAAATTTTTTCCAATTTGAATAAGACCGTATACGCCCGTCAAAAAGAGAAAAATCGGCTCACAAGAAACATCTACGACTGGTCAACCATTTAATATAGACACACAAAATCCAGTAGTAACTAATCCCTCTTCAGCAGAATATAGCGTAACGTTTAGTGGAACCGACGACCTAAGTGGAATAAATGGGTACCAGGTGTCTATTGCAACCTCAGCACCAACAAATGGCTACACTGAAGTAAAACCTGCCACCATCAATTTGTCAAGTACAACAGTAGCATCATTATCTCCAAATACACATTATTACATTTATCTCCAAGACCAAGCAGGAAATAAGGGGGAAAGCGATATTTTAACTTTGGAGGAAGATTATTTAGGATATTATGCTGATCTAGATGGAGATAAAAACCCTGATGGTATTGTCTTCGTTGACTTTTCTACTAGCAAATCTGTAACTTGGCCAAAATATCCAGTTCAATTGACATATAGTTATACAAAAAAAGACTTATTAGACACATATAAGGTGTCTACGGACTTAGTTTCAATAACAGATTACAAGGAATCCCCAATGGTTACTAAAATTGATGATAACGGAATTCCTAGATTCATGGTAGTGAGTCCAAGGGATCTTGGTTCAGAATCTGCTCAGTTTTGCAGTGATTTAATAAGCCCGTATATATACGGAAATCAATACGCACCGAGCTCAAGTACTTTTGGTTCTGGAGCTGGTTCGACTAGCAAACTTTTAAATTATTGGAAACAATATATGGGTGATACTAGCGATGGGAGTATAATGGCTGAATATGTTAATAGGAAAGTATATCCATGGGACAACTCATTTATTGCCAGTCAGTCAGAACTGTGTGCGATAGTAGATGTACTTCTACGGTCCTATTGATGGCGGAACTGGAGTATATGGGGGTACTATGAGAAATGCTTACATAGGTTCGACCATGGTTTTGAGCAGTCAAATGCGTTATGTGCGGTCTGGGTGTGATGCCCTTAGAAAGATATACTGCAAGTGCGGAGGTTACTAACAAGGGACAGTTTGCGAAACAAGTAACTTACTTCTAACCAGTACAAAAATGTATTTGTATAATAATCTAAGTAACAAACTTTTGAAAAGATTTCTATAAATTTTATTAAATTCTATTGATGTTCATAGACATTAAATTCACTAATCTCTGATGAGAATAGAACATTATGGTAATTACGTATAAAAATATAATGAATTTTATAGCTAATAAATATAGCAAGTACAAAATTTCAACTAAAGAAAGTGAAATTGATAAAAATCCTTAATTATCAAATATTATATAAATTAAGAATACTATCAGTGTCGTAAATCATATTAGCATCTATCTGAGTTATCCTCGATTTTACTAAAAGTATGGCATTTTTTAATACCATACTTTTTACTCTATTTATATTAAATTTTTTTATTTTCGTTGAAAGTTACAGGTAGCCTAAGTTATAAAAAAATTTACCTTCGTTTCATTTTATTTCCCTGTATTTTAAGCTAATACACCCAATCATCCGGTACTTTGATTTCATCGCTTCCGTAAGGTAAACTGAGAGAAACCGTGTTCCTTGCTTATTCTTCCTTAGTTTACCTGTCGTTGAGACTGTTACTTCGGTCACGTAAGAGCCAAGGAACGTTAAGTCTTCTAACAGGATTCCAATATAATAGGTTCCGTCTGTAACACTCGCACCTGAGGCCGTCTTAATATTGTTAACGCTAAATCCCAAGTTTACCCATTGCGTGACGTGTTCACTTTCATTGTATTCCAATGGTGGCTTTATTACCAGAGACACACTTCTGGTGGTATCCAGCGCCTCACCGACCTGTTGTTCCGGAAGTAGACCGCGTTTCCTCCATAAGTGCTAGTTCTGAGGTTAGGATACTCATCACTAGGTAAACCCAGTATCAGTGTCCCTCCGTCTTGCATTATTACACCGTTAGAAGAGATATCCGCCTTAGCAACAATCTGCTTATCGTAGTAATAGTTTTGAACAGTAACATTTAAGTTCTTTATCAATAGTGTTGCTTCTTTGGAAATGTTAGTTATATCTTTGCTGACAAAAGCTTCTTGTGAGCCGGTTTGCTTCTTTTTGTCTGGCGTATACGGTCTTATTCAAATTGGAAAAAATTTTAAAATGACAAGTAAGATAAAGTGTTGATATTAGTGAGGTTAAAAGTAATAAATGTTTTGTTATGATTTTCTATTTAGTTGTGTTTTACGTGTTTAATATCATTTATTTTTTGAAAGTATTTTTGCAAAAGTTTTAGAAAAAATATTTATAGATTGTTAACTAGTTTTGAAAAAAATATAATAGTTAAATAAAAAAATAAAAGCCAAAGTCTAAAAAATTTTTTAGATGATTTAACTTTTATTTTTAATAGATTAGTATCAAAACGTTTTGAATTTTTTTATCGCGAGTATTTTTAAAAAATTTCTTTATTTTGTTTTATTCATTTAAACAAAAATAATCTTGTCGAACCTTATCAATTAAACACATAATCTATGTATTTATTCGTTGCTCCCCAAGGGGATATCCTTGCCGATACTGTCCGAATTGTACGTATTTATAGTAGTCCATTACCACACGGATTCTCTGGAAGTATTAGCTTCTTCTGAGACAGGATGCCAGGAATTCATATCGGCTTTAACCGTTAAGGGGAACTAGCGGTTTGCCGTTATTATGGGAACAGTCGCTCGCCTTTATGTTAGTTTTCTGAATCTTCGAGGTATCAATTTGTTAGTAAAGTAAATCGCTCAACCATCGTGCAGTGGTACACCCCCAAAAAGTTATATATGTAGAAATCATGCGACCACGACGATTTTCTATTAGCAGTGAAAAATAATATCGGTCCTACTTTGTCTTGAGGCTGCCCGCTCTTGAACCAGGTATTACCCGCGAGGTCACCCATATTTGGGCTCCCGCCCCGCTTTATGTGATACGCCTATCGAGTTAGGTATACATGTTACTGTGCCTCCGCTCGAAGGTATTGCTACTCCAAGCGTAGAAATGGTCTGTATAGGTTCCTTCCCAATTGCAAGACTTGTCGCCTAACCCGATGGTATAATATACGGTTTCATACGGCTCGTCTACTCCCCAACCGTTGAAACCTCCTTCGGGTGTTGAGGGACTGAAAGACATTGAATAGAAACCGTCGTACTTGAAGTCCAGTCCCGAGTCGCCGTCCGTCACAACGAAATTTATTTTGATACAACCAGGATCCGTAGACTCTGCCATGGAAGCTTCTAGCGTGGGGATTAGTTTGTCAATTAGGTACGTAATTGCCTCTGAGAGTTTCTCTTGTGTGCCGGTTTGCTTCCTTTTGTCTGGCGTATACGGTCTTATTCTCCGAAATCGTGAAAGAAATTTGATTTGAGGAGTTTAGTTTTCCGTGTGTCGTTTACCCAGTCAGTAGATTTTATGTCTTTATATGCGGTTCCGACCGCTACCACCGCATGCTCCTGTATTAAGTCAGCAGTTCCGCTAGACTTAGGGTATGTAATGGTTACTGTTACGTCTTTATTTGTCCATGCCGTAGTTGATGGTGAAATTGATGGTGTTGGTATGTCTGATGTTGTTACTGTTTTTACTGATGATTCTCCTGGTCCGTTGTTTAACGTATCTTTACACCTTGTTTTTACATCATATTTTGTATTCATTGTAAGTCCTGTTATCGTTTTAGAGTTTCCACTTGTTGGGTCATCCGCAGGTAGCCAACTTGACCAACCGTTAGTTGAAGAATTCAACTTCCATGCGAACTCCCATGTTCCTTTCTGTATTCCAGCACCGGTTTCGTTTCCTATTTTATCCACTTGTGCACCTGTTACTATCAAAGAATTAGTTGTTGCTTGTACTGATGGTGCTGTATTATTTGGTGCAGTATTGTCAAATTTGAATGATGCACTTACAGTATTTGAGTTTCCTAGTGTATCTGCTGCTGTTACACGAAGGTAGTATGTTCCATTTGCACTATTTAAGCCATATTCTGGTAGTGCTTTTGCTGTTCCGCTTGTAACTCCTGAAAGTGCTTCCGTTCCGTCACCTGAGTTACTTGTTGACCATTTATATTTTACTGAGCTAGTATTTAGCCCTGCACCACCTGAGTTATCTGAGATTGTTACAGATGGCGTATATGATTTTTTCCATGCTGGGCTTCCATTAGGGGTTATTGTTATTGTTGGTCCTGAGTTGTCAACTACAACCGTTCCACTAGCTGTGGTTGTTGTAATTGTATTACCAGCACGGTCTTTTGCTGTTGTACATTGTACATAAAGTGTATGAGTTCCTGAAGTCTGACCTTCAGCTATTGGTACTGACGTTGAAGCTTCTGTTGCACCTTCGCTTGCTGGTGTTATTGTCGTTGATGAGCCGTAACCTGTTCCGTCCCAAGAGTATTTAACTGTTATTGCAGTTTTAGGGAAACCACTGTTTCCGTCTGTTAATTTAATTGTTGCTGATGGTCGTTTTGCAGCCGTCGTGCTTCCAACTACTGTTATTGCAGGTGGAGTTGTTTCAATTCCATCTATTGTTAGTGTTGATTTTGATGAAATGTTTCCTGCTTTATCTTTAACATATATATTGTATGAGCCTGCTGCATAAGTATCTGTTGGGTTATAGTATCCACTTGAATCTGCTGTTCCTATTGCTTTCCAGCCTGATGTGTCAGATTTTGGTACTATTGTTGCTGTACTTGCCCAATAGCGTGTTAAGCCTGATGCGTCATCTGTTGCTTTTAATTTTATTTTCTTACTTGCATTTGTCCAACCAGTAGGTACTTGTGCTACTTCTGATATTGTTGGAGTTTTGTTATCAAAGTAGAATGGTCCAAAGTTCTTTGTAAAAACGTTTCCTGCTTTGTCTGATGCAGTTGCTCTTAAATAATATGTTTTACTTGTAGCGTTTGATGGTCCTGAATAAGCACCTATTGCTGTACCTGATGTAAATCCAGTTGTTGGAGCAGTTGTTGTATCAGTAGCTACCCAAATATATTTGTATGTGCTAGTATCTAGATCTGAATATGTATCTCCATTAGCCTTAGCAACTGTTAATGTTACGTTATAGCTTTTTCCATACTCGGTACTACTTGCTGGACTTGCTGTAATTGTTGGTGCTGTATTATCAAATTGGAATGTACCAGTTGCTTTTGTAGTTGTTGGATTACCTAACATATCTGTCGCATAAGCCCATAAGTACCATGTTCCATTACCGTCTGACTTACTAGCTTCGCCACCAGAGTTTATTGATGTGCCTTTTGTTGCTATGTCTGATGGAGCAGATGCTGATTGAGTCCACATATATCTTAGAGAATCTGTTTTAACTGTGCTTCCACCGTTATCTGCTGTACATGTTATTTTAGATTTATGTGATTTTGCCCAAGTTCCACTGTTTGTTCCAAAAGTGATTGTTGGTCCTGATTTATCTATTACATAGCTTCCTTTATTTACTGGTGAGCTAACGTTATTTGCATTATCATATATATTGATACCCTTTACATGCACATAGTATGTGTTTGTAGTACTTGGTTTAACTTGAATTGTACCTGTTGCTGTTGCCGGGCTACCTGTAACTGTTATCTTTATAGATTCGCTTAATGTTGATGGAGCATCCGCTGATGTAGTTATTGCATATTGAACTGTATATTCTCCAGCTTTTAAGTTAGATCCACCAGTATCTTTAAGCGTAACGGTAGCTGTTGCTTCTGTTGCTGCTGATGAGCTACTTGTTACTTCAATAGTTGGTGCTGCATTTTCTATTAAAATGCTATCTGCAGAAACTTTATATCCTGCTGTTGAAACGTTTCCAGCTTTATCTACTGCCCAAACCCAGTGATCTTTTTTCGGAAATGTTCCTGTTGTTTGATAGTTAGTTGCGGTGGATGTCATTTCCCAACCATTAGTATTATTTGTTGTTGGCGCCGTTGGTTTAACATCTGTGTCTGTTACTTTGTAACCTGCTATACCATAGTTGCTTGTAGCAGTTCCTGTGATTCCAGAGTCAGTACCTGTTATTGTGAATTTAATATTACCATTTGTATAGGTTGTTGGAACTGATACTTTTGAAACTGTTGGTGGTGCTGTATCTATGTTGTTAATTACCATTGTAGCTAAACTTTCTGATTGTGCATTTGATTTATTTACGCTATCATATTGTCTAGCGTTAATAGTTACGTTTGCACTTACTGATATAACTTTGTTCTGATCTGTTGATGTTGTATATGTGGCTCCCCCATCAGTTGAATATTCCCATACTAAATCTGGGTGTGAAGCATCTTTTGCAGTAAAGTGTGCTGTTACACTAACAGGTCCAGGAGTTGGTCCTGATGGTGTTAACGTATCTATTGTAACTACTGGGATATTTGCTGTTGTTGCACTTGGAGCAACTGTTGAACCTGTTACAGCTGTTGTTGTAGTTGCAACACCATTATTTAAAGCATCATTAACACGTGTTGCTATATAGTATTTCCTATTATATGTTAAGTTCTTGAATACATGTGTACCGTTATTTTTATCACTAGCTGCCTCCCAGGTCCATGTCCTTGTAACATCGTCATAACGTCCAAATTCTAGTGTGTTTTTGTCTAAACCTACACCAGCATCTGATTGTTGGCAAGTAACTGCTATTGAGTTTGTTGTTACTGTACTAATTTTTGGAGCTGTGGTGTTTGGTTTAGTATTATCAAATTTGAATGCTGCTGATTGTGTTTCTTGAACGTTTCCAGCTACGTCGGATGCCTTAGCCCATAGATGCCAGTTATCGCCGTCAATGCCTGAGCCACCTTTGCTTGCAATGGCTTGACCACTTGTATATTTCAAACTATAATCGCTAGCTGCTGGCTTGCCATTACCATTTACCCACGCATAGTAATATGTAGAGGTTTGTAGTCCACTGTTATTTGTGCTTGGATTTTCTGTTACATTTATTTTTGGTGCATAAGTTTGTTTATATTCTGTACTTCCGTCTGGGTTAAAAGTGATTGTTGGTTTTGAAACGTCTATTACAAAGTTACCATAAGCTGAATTCTTTGGATTTGTGCTTGCTGTTGTAACGTTTCCAGCAATATCTTTTAAACCGTCAACTTGTACATGTAAATAATAAGAGTTTGATTCTTCTGTTGGTGCGTCAACTTGTGCAGTTGTTGTGTTTGCTACATTTATTGTAACTGTTTCACCGTCATAAGTTGATGGTGCTTGTGTTGATGTGGTCCATTTATATTTAATTGTGTATGTTGTTACAAATAGTCCTGAACCACCTGTATCTTTAAGTGTTATTGTTGCTTTGTTTGACATCTTTGCTGTTGTATCACTATTTACAGAAATTGAAGGGAATTCTCTTTCTATTCGTGTTATTTGAACATGGTAACCAACATCTGATACATTTTCAGCGTTATCTTTTACCCATACATAGTAGTCTCCCATTTCCCTTTTTGTTGGGTCTGTCCAGCTTCCTGATGTGTTAGGAATCCATCCATCTGCTCCTGGTGCTGGTTTTGAACTGTTCGTTGTAATCATATATGCTTTAAGTTCACTTGTACCTGGGTCATTTGCTTGAATTGAGATTTGCTTTCCTTCATTTGACCATGTTGTTGGTGCTGTTGCACTTGTTACAACTGGTGGGGCTTTATCAATGTTGGTAATTGTTAAATCTTTTGAGCCGATGTTACCAGCATCGTCCATTACATGCAAGTAATATGTTCCATTTGTTTGAACTTCAAAGTCTTTTGACCATTCTGTTTTTATACCACTACCTGTTTTTGCTGCTTCTACCCATCCAGTAGATTCTTTTGTAACAGTTTTGTCTGTTGTGAACATGTATTTAATAATACCACTGTTGTTGCCATAACCTTCTAGATTTCTTGTATCTCTATCTATTGCTTTTCCAACAAGGTCGTAGTTATTATTTGTTGGGTCTGTATTTTTTGCTGTTAGTTCTGTAACTTCTGGTAATTGTTTATCTATATATTTAACATTTTCATTAACTATTTTTGTGTCTTTACCTTGTTGTGCTGCACTGTTATCATATTGACGTGCTGAAAATGGTTCGTTTTGATGTATTATTACTTCATATGGTTTTGATATTGTATGCCATGTTTTTCCACCATCTTCACTATATTCTCTTATCAATGTTGAGTTTTCACTATCAAGAAATGTGATTGTAGCTTTTACGTCTGAGCTAACCCATTTACCTGCTGCTGGTGTGAATGTAACAGTTGGTGTTGCAATGTCAACTGTTTTTTGCTCTTTTACAGTTGAAGGTTGTGGTCCGTTATTTGCATTATCTGTTACTTGTGTTTGCACTTCATAAGTTGTGTTGAATTTTAAGTCTGTGAATGTGTGTGTTCCGTCTTCTTCGCTTGTATCTTGTTTTACCCAGTCTGACCATGTTGATTCTGGGCTAGTTTTTTCTCTAATTCTATATTCGCGTGTTGAATTGTTTATTAAGCTGTGTGCGTCTGTTTGATTAAATGTTACTTTGATTGTGCTTGTTGATGGGACTGTGCTTGGAGCTACAGTTGTTGGGTTTGTGTTATCTAGGTAAAATGGTCCTGCTACTTCTTTTGTTGTGTTGCCTAGGTTATCTTTTGCAATAGCCCATACATACCAGTTATTACCAGTTTTCTCTTCTGGTGATTTAACAGTTCCACCACTTGTATATGTGCCGCCAGTAAAATCTCCATCTTCAGGTGTTGTGGTGCCGTCATTGTTCCATACATATTTTAGTGAGTCGTTATTTACCTCACTGTATCCTTGTTCTGTAACTGTTACTACTGTTGTTTGTGATTGTGCGTAAGTTTTTGCTTTGTTTGCATCAAATGTGAATTCGATTTTTGGTCCTTGGTTATCCATAACGAATTTACCAGTAGCCACTGGGTCATCAACGTTTTCAGCCCAGTCTGTTAATCGAACTGCTTGTACATGTAGATAGTATTCACCTGTTACATTATTTAGTTTTAGTTCTGTTTTAGCTAATTTTGTGCCTGATTCAGCTACATCTATTTGTGTTTGGTTGATTGATGAACCTGTCCAACTTGTTGGTGCTGTTGGGTTTGTATCCCACACATAGTTAATTGTGTACTTTCCTTGTTTTAGCCCTGAACCGCCGTCTTCATCTTGAATTGTAACTGTTGCTGTGTGTTCTTTTGCTTCTGTTTCATCATTTGAAACTTTTACTGTTGGTGCTATTCTTTCTATTTTATCAACTTTTACTGGCTTTGGATCTGAGATTGAGCCAGCGCCGTCTTTAACCCATGCGTAATAATCCCCGTTCTCATAGATTTTATCGGAAGTCCATGTGAACTCATGGCCACCGTTTTCGACTGATTTCCAGTCTGAATCTTTGATTTCAGATTTTTGGTCTGATGTTGTAATTGCAAATGCTACTATGCTACTTGTACCAGCATCTGTTGCAGTAACTTGGATTGCTTTTGGTTGGTTTCTCCATGCGTGGTCAAAATCAACACCTGTTACCACTGGAACATCTTTATCTATATTATTGACAACTATTGGGTCAGAATCCATTATGTTATCAGCGTCATCAATTACATGGAAGTAGTATGTTCCATTTCCTTGAATATCAGTTGTTTGCTTTGTACTAGCAACACCATGACCTTCTTCTGCTATTTTTTTCCATTCTGCTGAGTCTTTTTCAGCTTTTGGGTTTGAGTCAAACATATATTTTACGATACCACTTAGGTTTGTAAATGGGTCTTTGTTGCGTGTATTTTCATCAACTGCTTGTCCTGTAAGTGTTAAGTCTGTGTTTACATATTTGTCTGAGCTTACTTTAAATTCTGTGATTCTTGGTAGTTGCTTATCTATGTTTGTAATATTGTATGCTGTTGATTGCGCTGTTTGTTTTGTAGAGTCATATTGTTGTGCATAAACAACGTCGTTTTCTGCCACATTAAATGATCCATCGTATGTTGTCCAATGGTTTAAGTCGCCAACACTATATTCTTTTGTAAGTGTTGTATTTTTACTTTCTGGGTATTCTATTGTTACTTTAACATCTGTGTTAACCCATGTATCATCTGGTTCCCATGATATTGTAGGTACTCTGATGTCATCTGTTTTATCCCCCGTTGAGTCTGATATTTGTGGTCCATTTCCTGCTAAGTCTGTAACGCGGGTTCTGGCTACCCACTCTTTGTTTTTCACTAAGTTCTCGAATGTATGGTAGCCTTTTTCCCCTGCTGATGATGTTGTCCATGCTGACCACTTGTCTTCGCCAGCGTCTTTCTCTTTATATGAATATTCAATTGTTGATTCGTCAATTCCACTGTTGGCATCTTTTTGTTTAAATGTTACTTTTAATGAGTTTGTTGTTGCAAATAGTTCTGGTTGTTCTTTGTTTGGATTTGTATTATCCATATAGAATGCTTTTGAGTTTACAGTTGTTAGTGTTCCTGCAATATCTATTGCACGAACCCACAAGAACCAATCTGGTCCTGTGACTTCGTCAAGAGATATTACTGCTTTGTCATCTTTTAATTCTATTACATCTGTATATTCTGCTGGCTCAGGAACTTTTTCTGCTCCTTGTACCCATTTATATTTTAGTTCTTTATCGTTTAGCTTGCTTCCGCCGTCATCTGTGATTGTTACTGTTGTTTGGTGTGATTGTGCGTAGTGTTCGTCTGTGTCTGGGTTTATTGTGATTACTGGTGCAATTTTATCTATGTTCTTAACTGTGTATTCTGCAACTACTTTGTTTCCTGCGATGTCTGTTGCTGATACTGTAACTTTCTTGTTGTTTGTTTTAACTGTTACGTTTTCAGTGCCGTTTCTTAGGTAGTCTTTGCCTTCGCCTTCTTCACCTTCGCATAAGATTTCATGTGCTTCTGTTAGGTATTTACCATAGTGTGGTGTTACAACTACGTCTTCATTTGTCCATGTTTCGTTTGGTTCTACTGCTGTGAATGTGATACCCCAGTTTGCTTCGTCATCGGTTGAATCATGTACTGTGAATTTCTTTGAGCATACATATTGTGGTGATAATACTCCGTCGTTATCCCATACTTGGATCCACAAATAGTGATCGCCTTTTTCACAATCATCTTTAACTATTTCTCTTCCACTTATTGTTGTTGTCCATTCGTCTCTCTCCCAGTCTGTTAGTCCTGGACGTACTTTGTCTGTATCACTCCAACAATAGTAGTATGTGTAACGTGGGTCATTGTCTGCTGATGATGTCATTGTTGTTTTGACTGTTGCAACTTTTGCGCCTGTTGGTATTACATATCCATCTCCACCATCTGGTTCTAATACGATTTCTAGTTTTACATGTGGGTTTTCTTTTAGTTCTACTTTTTGTTTTGTTGTTTTTTGATGTCCTTCTGCGTCTGTTCCTTTTACTTCAACCGTATATGTACCTTCTGGTCCTTTTAGTTGGAATCTCTTGCCTTCTGGTTCTGCTGGTTCTTCATCTGTGTATTCACCAACTGTGTTGCCTTCTGAGTCCTTTACAACTATTTGAACGTCAACGAAGTCGTCTTCGTTTTCTACTACAACGCCCAATAGCAAGTCCTCGCTATCTTCAAGGTACTTGTAGCCTGAACCGTCCATTTCCCTAATGTCTGTTTTGACTCTTGGCCAGATTCCTTCGGTGGTTCCGGAACCGGTTAAATCACCTGACTCTTTGTCAAGTGTAACATCATATCTATCATCTGAAACGGTGATGGAATCATCGTCTTCTGAGATGTTTAAGTCATCAGATATTTGTTCTTTTACTCTTTCTTTAAATTTATCGCTGTCAAACCTGCCTGATTCTGCTACGGTTAGTAGTGCTTGGGTTTGCACTGCGTCTGCAAATGTTTCTCTGTCCACTAAATCTCTTGCCCCTATGGCTTTGTCTACTAGCCCGTCGTCACCTGTTAGGGTGCCTATTGTTATTCCTGCTAGTATTAAGATGATTATAATGGTTATAACTAATGTAGTGATTGTTATTCCGCTTGTTTAATGCTTGTTTTTTCACTTTACAATCTTCCTTTCTTTTGCGTTATTTGGGAACTTTCCCTAATATATAATATTCATTTCAATTTTATACAAATGTTGTGTTTTTGTCAACTGTTTTTGACAATATTTTTTAGTTTTTTTTTGGTGTTTTTTGAAGCGTGTTTCTACTGCGGGTTTGCGGGTTTTAAGATTTTTGGGAGAGATTTTTTGGGCTGGATTTTTTGGGGTTTTTTTATTGAAAATTTTGGCAAAAAAAAGAGCCCCAAAACTTGTATTCTAAGTAAAGTTTTTGGGGTTCTAAGATCAATCTTTTAGGCATCCAATTGGTACAACCATTACACCATTTTCAGTTGTGTATGCCATGTCAGTTCCAGTAATAATTATTAGGGCTTCTGGTGCACCTATTTTTGGTTCGTTTTGAAGTATTAAATTTTTTAGGGTTAGCAGATGTTCTTCTGCTTCTTTTATTTTTGTGCCACCTAATTTGGTTTCGATTAAGGCGTATTTTCCGTTTTCAAAGTGTACAACATTATCGCATTCAAGATTATATCTATCTCTATAATGTTTCAATGTGCCTCCCATTGCATTTACATATACACTTAAATCTCTATTTACTAGGTTTTCAAATAGTAGTCCGTATGTTCTGATGTCAAGCATTATATCTTTTGGAGAGCATCCTAAGGCTGCAACTGCTAATGATGGGTCAATCATGCTTTTTTTATTTGATGTTCTGATTGCTGTTTTACTTCTAATATTAGGGTTCCATGCTGATATTTCTTCAATAATATAGAGTTTTTTTAGGACGTCCATGTAATCAATGATTGTTCTTTCACTAATGTCTGAATAGTTTGCAACAACGTCTTCGAATAGAGAGTGATTTGAATCGATTGTTGAGACTTGCCTTGCGTAGGCTTTTAAAATTGATTTTGCTAGGCTAGGATTTCTGTTTATACCGTCGACCCTAGAAATATCAGAATTGCATAATACGTCAAGATAATTTTTAGGTATTTCTAAGGCTTGTTTTTCTGGTAAGTTTATGCTATTCGGCCAACCACCTCTGCATAGTACATACGCAATTTTTTCATAGGTTAAGTCTGATTTTATTCCGTCTATTTTTTGCTTTCCGTTTAGAATTTTTGAAAGCGAAATTTTGCCGTTTGAGTCTCCGCTTTCAAATAGGGTCATTGGCTTCATGGTTACAAATGCAAACCTTCCTACTCCGCTGTGTAAGCTGTCGTCTTCTTTTGGGGTTGCTGAGCCTGTGAGGATATATTGCCCGACTTTGCTTTCTTTGTCTACGGAATATCTAACTGCGTTCCATAATTTTGGGGCTAGTTGCCATTCATCAATTAATCTAGGTTTTGCGCCTTCTAGTAATAACGATGGTTTTGTGTTTGCTAGTTCTATATAGTTTTCTTGTAGGTCTGGGTTCTGCATTTCTAATACGCTGTTTGCTATTTGCTTACTACTGGTTGTTTTTCCACACCATTTTGGTCCTTTTATAACAACTGCTCCCATTATTTTTAATTTTTCTTTTATTTCTTTATCTACAATCCTTGGAATATAGTTCATTTTCTTGCTCCTTTCAAAATAAA
This sequence comes from uncultured Clostridia bacterium, assembly GCA_947594935.1. Lineage (GTDB taxonomy): Bacteria > Bacillota > Clostridia > TANB77 > CAG-508 > CAG-269. The sequence continues at coordinate 23,514 of CANQEM010000014.1, forward strand.
TTGTTATCCCTCTATATATATTATACACTTTTTTATAATTTATTTCAAGATTTTGTGGTATTTTATTTCATAATTTTGTGGTATTTCATTTCAAGGTTTTGTGGTATTTTGTTTCATGATTTTGCGATAAAGTAAAAAAATCAATGTTTTCGCATTGACTTTTTTATTAGATTTTATGGTTTTAATGCTGTTATTGGTAATACATATATGCCATCTGGTCTTTGTACAACGGCGTCATATAAGCCACAAATAATGCACATGAATTTAGGCTTGATTTCTGCTAATTCATAAAACTTCTTTAAACTTGCAGCAGCTTCTTCTTCTTTATTAGCTCCTAATTTTATTTCTATTGCTCCATATTCCCCGTCTGCAATTTCTACTATTGCGTCAACCTCTATGCCTGTGTCGTTTTCTCTATAATGATATAATTTTGCTCCTATACTTTCTGCATATATTTTTAAATCTCTTTCACATAGTGCTTCAAAATATAAGCCCATTGTTTCTAAATCATTTACCAATTTTTCAGGAGTAATATTTAAAATGGCACATCCTAATGACGGATCTACAAAATGTCTTTTTGGTTTTTTTCCTACATTTAATCTTGAACGTATTTTATACATAAATGAATTTTGATTTTCTATAAGGTGCAATCTGCTTAACACCTTTAAATAATCTGCAACTATATTTCTGCTTATATTAACATCTGCTTCTGTGATATTATCATCAATATCTTTCATTAAAACATTATTTGATGAAATTGTACTTTCATTTCTGGCAAGTGATTTAAGTAATTTTTCCATTTTTTGCTTATCACGATTTATTCCGTCTATTGCTATGATGTCTTTTTCTAGTACAGCTTCAATATAGTTTTTTGATATTCTCATTGCTCCTGATATGCTAATATCAAGTGTTTCTGGCCAGCCACCTCGTACAATAAGTTCTGCTAGCTTTGATAGTTCTACTTTGTTTACACGTTTGTTAGTTACGTTGTTATTAAATAATTCTTGCAATGATACATCTCCACTAGAATCTCCTGATTCGAATAATGACATTGTGTACATTTTCATTTTGCAAATTCGTCCTGCACCAGAGTGATGTATTTTATCGCTTATTGGAACACTTGAACCTGTTAAAATATATTTGCCTTTCTCTTTATCTTGGTCACATTTAAATCTTACTGCATCCCATATTGCTGGTACTTCTTGCCACTCATCGACTAGTTCTGGTGCTTCTTTATCTAGCACTAAATTGACATCCATTTCTGCTAAATGTTTTTCCCTAAAATTATCAGCAGTGTTATTTAAATATGCTACACTATTAGCATGATTTAAAGCTGTCCATGTTTTTCCGCACCATTTTGGACCTTCTATGCTAACTGCACCAAAAACTTCTAAGTTTTCTTCTATTTCTTTATCTATTAGTCTTGGCATATAGCCTTCTTTTGTTAATTTCATAATCTTATTATATCCCCTTTCGCACAAATTATATTCTTATAATATCATATATTTTTATACATTTCAATATCCATTGTGCAATTTTTGACAGTTTTGTTGTGCATTTTTTGACAAAATTTATGACAATAAAATAGATTTTAAAAAAATGTATAAAATTTTCTTCTTTTGCCATAATAAAGGTAGACATAAATTTAAAAGGAGGAAAGTTATGAAAGCAACAGGAGTTGTAAGAAGAATAGACGATTTAGGTAGAGTAGTTATACCAAAAGAAATACGAAAAACTCTCAGAATAAAAGAAGGCGACCCGCTAGAAATATTTACAGATAGAGAAGGTCAAATTATATTAAAAAAATATTCTCCAATTGGTGAACTTTCTGAATTTGCGGCTGGCTATGCGGAAACTTTGTCAAGAACTACTGGGCATATAGCATGTATCACAGATAAAGACACTATAATAGCTGTATCAGGGGGCTCAAAAAAAGAGTTCTTAGAGCAGGATGTAAGTCAAGAATTAGAGCAACTTATGGAAGATAAGGAAGTTTATACCAGCCAAGAGAATAGCAACAAAGCAATGCCTATAACTAAAAACGATAATCAGCAACAACGCAAAACAAATGCACAAATAGTTTACCCTATAATTTCCAACGGAGACACTATTGGAACAGTAATTTTGATGTCAAAAGATGCTAATGGTCAAATGAACGAAGTTGAAAAGAAGGTAGCTCAATCTGCCGCAACATTTCTAGGAAGCCAAATGGAGATATAAAAAATTTTGTTAAAAAATAAGATATAACGCATATATCTTATTTTTTGTGGTTTTTTATTCTGTATTTTTCTTGTAAATGAATAAAAAAGTTATTTGTTTCTTCTATGACATCTGGCTGTAAATCAAGTCTATATAAAAATTGAGGTATCCTAATTTTACTTCTTCTAAAATCAACCTTTGTAAATTCGATTTTGCGTTTTTCCATGTTCAAATTACTTATTTTATAGCCTTGTGATGTCCATGCGTCCCCTATCATGCCTTTTCTATTATCAAAAAAATAGTTTCTATATTTGTATGCCGAGTTGCAAAGTTTAAATTTTAAAATTTTTTCTATCTCTGAAAATGTCAAAGTTACATTATTTTTTCTTAAATTATGAAAGTATTCAGTTAGTTTGATAAATTTTCCACTTGGTTCTTCTACATTTTCATTTATATTTGATAATATTTCCTTTAAGTTTGCACTTTTGATGTCATCTTCTATATTTATATATTCAATCATTGAGTCTTTACAATATGTGTGAACATATACTATGTTTCTGATTGCCCTGTTTTTTGAACTTCTTTGAAATATAATTTCTTTCTTTTGGTCCATTTTAATTTCTTTTGAACATATATAGCATTTTCCTTCTTGCCTATCCCATATTTTTTTATATTTACCAACACAATTTTGAATATTCTTGCTTTTTTCCAGCTCTTCAAAGTATTTCCTATCTATGAAGACGTTTTTTGAAGTGTCAATTTTAGCTTCAGTTATTAAAACGGTATCTGCCATGTTTTTTAGACATTTGTCTGTTTGATTAGGTACTGCAAAGATTTTTCTATTTTGAGAATCTTTTTTCCAGTATTTTTTTATTATTTGCTCTGTTGTTAAATTTTTATACAATTGTTTCATCATTCTTAATAAATATGCGTTTATAATGACATCTAGGTGTTGAAATATTTCTAATGCTTCTTCACATTTGTGATATGTTGCGAAACCTGTTATTTTAGCATTTAAAACTTGTATCAGTTTGCTTTGTGTCCATTTTTTATAATTTGCAAATATAATTTCTTGTATTTCTGTTTCAAATTTTTCAACGGCTTTTTGTGATGGTATGCTCCTTATTGTTCCGTCTATCTTACAATAAAATCTTGATAAAAATTCAACGCCTTCTTTGATATGTACAATTTTTGTTTTGCTTTCCGATATTTTTAAACCTCTTTCGCCTACAAAACTTTTTATTTCACTTTTTAATTTTTCCGCGTCCTTGCGAGTTCTGGCTGTAACAAAAATGTCATCAGCAAATCGTATGCAGTATCCATTTTTAAAATCTTTTACTTCATCGCCTTGCAAACTGTATAGTCGCTTTTGAAGCCCGTCTAGTACCATGTTTCCTATTATTGTACTCAAATTACTTCCTAGCGATATTCCTTCGTCTTTGTTATAGAATTCACCATTAAAAATAATTCCCGCTTTTAGAAATTGTTTTAATACTTCCCTATCAATTGGTATATTTTCTAATAGCCATTTATGTGAAATTGTATCGTAATATGATTTAATATCTGTAACTAAAACCCAATCGGCAGCATCACTTGCAGTTAAGCTGTTCATCACGAAAGCATGTACTTGTTCTGTTGACCTGCCTTTTCTAAATGCAAAAGATTTCCTATCGGCTGTTGCTTCACTAATTGGTTCTAGGGCATAAGCATATAGTACTTGCATTGCCCTATCATAAACAGTTGGAACTCCTATTTGCCTTTCTTTCCCTGCTTTTACGTCTTTGAATATGAATTGTTTTAATGGTTTTGCTTTATAATTATCATCTGTTAATGTAATTGCTGCTCTCATCTTGTCGCTGTCAGTTCGCCAAACTACATTGTCTATTCCCGCTCCTGATTTTGAAATTTCTGATACTTTTCTAACAGCTAGCATTTTCGTTTCACTTGAATAAATTATTTTTTCTTGTATTTGCTTCATTTTCCTTTTGTTTTTACTAAATGTTGCTTTGCTTAATTTCACTTGTAATTCAAAAATTCTTTCTTCTGCTTTTTCAAAATTGTAGTTTCTCCACACTTTGCCAAGTAGTTCATTTGAGTCGCTTGTTTTAAAATATACTTGATTATCTAATTCCTCGTTATCTAAATATCCTTTTGGTATATATATAATTTTTTCATTTTTCAATATTCAAATTCTCCTTCATAATAAGTTCTATTGGGCAATGGTCACTTCCTGTTATTTGTGATAGTATATTGGCTTCTCTTATGTTTTTTCTTAGATAATTGGAGACTAATATATAGTCTAATCGCCATCCCCACTTATTTGTTTCTCTATCTTCTTTATGTTGCCAAAATGTATATCTTCGCATTTGTGGGTGCATATATCTATATGTATCTATCAGACCAATTTCAAGTAATTCATCAAAATTTCCTCTTTCTTCATCCGAAAAAAGTTCTTTATGCTTATGCTTGTCAATGTTGCAAATATCAATATTTTTATGACATACATTAAAGTCGCCACATATAATTACATTTTTTGTTTGATTTAATTTTTCTATATAATTCCTCAGATTAGTATCAAATTCATATCTTTCGTTTCTTCTGTCAGTATTTGTTTGTGAGCATGGAACATATACATTTACTATGAAAAAGTCGTTATATTCTGCTGTGAGTACTCTCCCCTCGTCATCTACATTTTCTGGTTCTCCATATTCGTTTTCTATTTCAATGCCTTGTATGATATTTTCTGCTTTTTCTTTTGAAAATATTGCAACACCTGAATATCCTGCCTTTTTTGATTGATGATGATATTGATTGTATTTTATATTTATGTTCTCTATTGGCTTTGCAATTTTCGTTTCTTGAAGGCATATTATATCTGCATTTGTTTTTAGTATTGAATTTAATTCATTATCTATTATTGACTTTAATCCATTTACGTTCCATGAAATTATTTTCATTTGCAAGCTCCTTTCAAATAAGATATTTGTAAGTTTGTGCTTTTGTTAAAAAATAAGATATATGCGTTATATATCTTATTTTTCTGCGTTTTATACTTCGTCTACTGGTTTTTCTTCTCTACGTGGTAGGAATGTTGGTTTGTATTTTGATAATATGTTGCCTAGGTCTCTTGATAATTCACGCAATACAACAATTTTGATTGTTGTTTGCTTGTCTTTTAAGTAATCGTCTAAAACCTGCTTGAATACCTTGATATTGCCCATCTCCCCTTCTATCTTCTTTGGATATTTTTCTGCACGGGTTAGCAATTTTTCTTTAATTATCATGATGTCTTCATTACTTGCACATGATATTCTTTGGAATAATTGATATGGGTCGCAATATTTGAAAATTGGTATCTGCATACATTTTTTATCAAATTGCTCATAAAATAGTTCCATTTTCATTGGGATACATCTAAATACTTCTTCTGCTAGTTCTCTGTATTGTTTTTCTAGTAACTGCATGTTCAAGCTGTTGAAGTGTTTCAAGATTTCGTCCATGTCTTCTGTAAATTCTGCGATTGCTATCTTGGCAAGTTCGTCTTCAACATTTTCACAGTATTTTGATTTTAGGCAAGATAAGTTCATGCCGTTGAAGAATGTTCCTTTAAGTGTTTTTATATCAATATCTATTAAGTGTTTACGTGCAAAGTAGCTGAAATATGCGTACATTTTGACTGTGTCGATTAGTTGCAAGTTTCCGGCTTTTACTTCTTCTAAGATTGATTTAATTATTCCGTCAAATTCGTCATCTGGTATTTTCCAATATTCTTCTGTTAGTAGGCGTTTGTAGCCTGGCAAGTTTTCTGTGTCTACTGTGTTTCTTATTGTTTCCATGTCTTGCTTAAATATTTTCATGTCAAAAATTCTTGTTCTAATGTAGTATTCTATGAATTTAAAGAAACGATAATCTGCTTTGAAATTATAGTAATAGTTGCTATCAAATTCTTTGATGTAGAATTGTCTATTGTCCATTAAAACCCTTGATGATACTAATATTGATTTATATTCTTCGTTGTCTTTGATGTTCATGAATTTTGTTTTTGTTACTTTTCCTGCTTTTATTTCAAATGATATGGCAATTGTGAAAATTAGCATTGTTTGGATAATTCGGTTGCTTGTGTTTGGGTAGTTTTTGTTTACCATGTCAAAGACTTTTTTGAAGTCGTTTAGTGCGTGTTTTAATATTCTTAGGTTTCTTGTTCCGCTTCTCTCAAACGTAGAAATTATGAGCCTTGCATTTTCTCTGGCAAACCTAATTAAATCTGGGTCATTTTCATACCTCATCAAAATTCCGTTTATAATATAGTCAAATTTAGGAGCATATTCAAAAGTTTCGCCTATCAGCTTTTCTTTAATTCTTTCATAATCATTTGCTTTGTCAAAAACATGCTCGATTTTTTCTTGAATTTTCTCCACAATTGGCTTGTCAGCTTGGTTAAGCTCACCTTGCCTGTCTAATAAATATGTTGCGATAAATGTTTTCATTTCTAGGTTTGAGCTTTTTAACTTTGTTGAAAGCTCTTTTTCATTACAAATTATAATTGTTTTGATATGGTCATGTTCTACGAAGTTGTTGATATACCCCAAAATATCGATAACATCAACATTTGCTCTTTCTAGGTCATCAAAACACAAAACTTTATCTTCTGTTGAGAAAAAGTCCGCATAGTCGATTTTATCTCCATTTTGTGTAACTCCAAAGAAATTTGCCATATCTAACCCAGTTTTTGCATATTCAGGTATTGTTTTGTGTTCGTTTGAGTTCATGTATTTTCTAAGGTTTTTGTCCATTAGCTGGGTTGTTTCTATAAAGATTTTTTTGCTGATTTCTTCTAGGTTTGATATGCCATATAATGACATGTAAATTGTGGTGTATTTTTTGCCATTTAACTGCATTGATTCAATTTTTTTCTTAATTTTGTTGTTCCAAAAGTGGGTTTTTCCTGACCCCCATTCTCCGTTTATCATGATTGCGTAATCAGTGTAATCTGAACGGATATAGTCCAATATGCTTTCAACTAAATCTTCCATTTTTTCTTCCTTTCTCCTAGTCTTTTGCTAAAACCAAAACGCCAATTTTTGCTGGCTCTGCTTCTCTAATTACTTTGCAACATGAGTTGAGAGTGCTACCTGTTGTGATTACGTCATCTATAACAAGTATTTTTTTGTTTTTTAGTATTTGCGCGTTTTCTAGCTTATATACATTTTGCACATTTTTACGGCGTTCTTCCCCATTTAAAGTGCTTTGTGTAGTTGTGTTTTTTGTTTTGCGTATGCAGTTTGTAACTAGCTCTATTCCAGTACTTTTGGCGATTCCTTTTGCTATTAGATTGCTTTGATTAAAGCCTCTTTCGAACTTTCTTTTCATACTAATTGGTACTGGAATTATAATATCATAACTTTTTATTTTTTGGAATACTTTTTTGTTTTTTATTAAAAAATTTGTAAATGTGTGATATAAATATGGTTTGAAACAGAATTTGTACTCTAAAATCAAATCACGAATCAAATTTTGATAGGTAAATATTGAAATTTGTTCTTCAAAAAAATTTTGGGGAGTTTTTTTTATCTCCCAGATTGCATCTTCTTCTAATCTTTTTTTACATTTAAAACATAAGTAATTTGAACTGAACTTTCCACATATTCCACACTTAGGTGGATATATGAATTTTATTATTTCTTCTAACATCCTACTCCTTAAAGGAACTAGCCCATTTTGTAGGCTAGCCCTGTGTTTCTTTTTTTGCTGTCAAGGTTTTGTATCATATAATCAATTACATTTTCCATTCCTAGGATAATCAACATTTTTTTTGCTCTTGTAATGCCTGTGTAAAGCAGGTTTCTGGTTAGTAACATTGGTGAGGCTTGTGGTGCAACTAAAATTACAACATTAAATTCGCTTCCGCTGTGCTTTGTGTATTGTGATTGCATAACTGTGTTCTATTTGGTCTAGTTCTGTGTAATCATAAACAACTTCTTTTTGGTCGTCAAATTTGACTTCTACTGCTTTTTCTACCTCGTCTATTTTTGTTATTGTGCCAATCTCTCCATTAAACACGCCTGTGCCATATTCGTTTTCTCTCTCCCAAGTGATGTCATAGTTGTTTTTTATTTGCATTATGCGGTCTCCGTTTTCTGAAAATTGCTCCGCCATAGTTTTTTTCTGGCAAGCCATATACATTTGGGTTTAAATATGCTTGTAATTCTTTATTTAGTTCTTTTGTTCCTAAGAGTCCTTTTTTTGTTGGTGTTATAATTTGTATGTTTTTGAAAAAGTCGTAATCGCCAAATCTTTGTAGCCTACCTGTGCATAGGCTTATAACTTCTTGCAAGATTTTTTCTTGGCTGTTTTCTGTTATGTAGAAAAAGTCTTGATTTGTTTCGTTTGCAATGTCATTTTTGCTTAAAAAGCTTTCTCCTTTATTTACTCTGTGTGCATTTAAAATAATTTTGCTTTTTGCGGCTTGTCTGAATATTTTATCTAAGTAAACTGTTTGAATTGTTCCACTATTTATTAAGTCTTTTAAAACTGAACCTGGTCCTACTGATGGTAGTTGGTCTGCATCTCCTACTAGAACTAGTTTTGTTCCTTTATACAAGCATTTTAATAAATAGCTCATCAAGAACATGTCCACCATTGAAAGTTCATCAACCACAACCACGTCAGCAGATATTGGCTCGCCTTGGAAGTTGTTTTCCTTGTTATAAATTGCTTCATCATCTAGTTTTCCGATACATAGCAAACGGTGCAAAGTTGAGGCTTCCTCTCCTGTGCTTTCTGTCATTTTTTTTGCTGCTCTACCTGTTGGGGCTGTAAGTACAACTTTTTTGCCTTTTTCTTTGTATAGTTCTATGATTGTTTTTATAATAGTGGTTTTTCCTGTTCCTGGTCCGCCTGTTATAATTAGTACATTGTGTTCATTTATTGCTTTTACCGCTTCTATCTGTTTTTCTGATAATTCTAGCCCCGAATTTTTTTCTACTTTTTTTAGAAGTGTGTCTATGTTTTTTATTTGCTTCGTGTTCTTGCTTTTTTGCAAACTGTCAATTAAAAATGCAATTTCTTCTTCTGTTTTATAAAAGCTCGTTAAATAAACCCATTCTTCTTTTCCTCTTTTTTCAATAATGATTTCGCCTTCTGCTTTTAGCTTGATAATGCTGTCTTCTATGTTTTCCGTGTTTACTTCTAATAGGTTTCTAAGGAATTCCATAAGGTTTTCTTTTAGTGTGCAACTATGCCCGTTATATGTTGTTCTTATTAACGCGTATTTTATCCCTGTTTCTATTCTTTTTTGACTGTCTGGGCTTATCCCTATTTTCATCGCCATTTGGTCAATTTGCTTGAAGTCTACTCCTCTTGTTATGTCCATTAGTAAATATGGGTTTTCTTCGATTTTATGTATGCTGTCTTTTCCTAGTTTTTCATACACTTTTTTGGCGTGTTCTGCACCGATATTAAATTTTTCAAGAAAGCCTACTATTTGCCACATTTCTTGGTTTTCAGTAAAGCTTTCTGCTATTACTTTTGCTTTTTCTTCTGTTATTCCTTTTACTTCTGCTAGCCTTAGTGGGTCATGGTTTATGATGTTTATGGTTTTTTCTCCAAATTTTTCTACTATTCTTTTTGCTGTGGCTTCCCCCACTCCTTTGATGTTGCTGTTTGCAAGGTATTTTTGAATTGCTGTTGCTGTTTGTGGTAGTAGTTTTTCAAATGTTGTTACTTTAAATTGCTCTCCATATTCTTTATGTTCTACAAAGTTGCCTATTACTTTTATTCCGTCGCCTTTTGTTATAAATGGCAAATATCCAACTATTGTGATTTCTTCGTCATCTGTTTCAAGCCTTGCAATTGTATAACTATTTATTTCGTTTTGATAGATAATATCTTCGATTTCTCCTACTAATTCCAAGTTTTCCTCTCCTTTTTAGTCTAAATGTTTTTTGCAGTCTTTATATACATTTTCTGGTAGATTTTCTTTGTATTTTTCAAGTTCACTTCTTATATGTGTTGCTGAAATTGGAAATTTAATTCTTTGGCTGTCTACCCTTCTATCAATTATTTTCATGTATTTTGCGACTTTTTCGCCATATTGTTCACTGCTATAAAAATGGGTTACTCTGTATGGCTTGATGTATTGTAGCAGATATTCCATTTGAATTTCTACGCTTTCTTTGTCTAGCCCGTGCTTTTTTGGTGGGTTGTAAGCATTTATGATTTTGACTTCTGGGTATAGGTCTTTTATCCATTTTGCTCGTTGCTCTATTGGTATTGATATTTTATCTGTTTCATATATTATTATTATAAATTCGTCCATTTCTCGCATTGCTGTTTCAATTAGATATTGGTGGCCTTTGTGCAGTGGTGCGAATTTCCCGATTGTAAAGCCTATCTTTTTTTGTGGCATGTTTTCGTTTTCCTTTCTATGCTTTTTTTCAAACTCATTATATCACTCTTATTTAATTTTCGTCAACATTGTCCATTACTTCTTTACACTCTTTCCAGCTTGTTACTTTTAAGGTTTCGTAGTCTTTTGAGAGCGTTTTTGCTATTTCTTTTGTTTTGTCTGTTGATTCTAAGTCGGCAATTATTACATTTTTAAAGTATTCTTCTCTGCCATATAGAATTTTGAACAGCATTGTGCGTAAAAAGCCTTCGATTTTTTCTTCTTGGTTTTTTACTGCTACAATTACATATATTCCGTCTGCTTTCATACCAGTATATGTTGATATGTAAAGTATGTTTTTAATAACTTCGATTAGTCCATATATGGCTAATGTCCAGAATATTGTTCCGGATAACAAATTCTAGCATTTGCTTTTCCCCCTTATGTTGTTATTATATGCTTGAATTTGATTTTTGTTAAAATAAAAGAGGTTGCCCCAATTCTAATGGACACCCCCTTTAAACGTCTTAGATTAGTTGTAAGATAGCTACTTCTGCTCCGTCCCCTTTTCTTGGACCTGCTTTAACTATTCTTGTATATCCCCCTACATTTTTACCTGCATATTTTGGTGCAATTTCGTTGAATAGTTTTGCTGGTACATCTATATTTTTGCCGTCACTATCTTTGATTTTATTTAGTTTTCTCATCATTTTTCTTCTTGCGTTTAGCCTTGTTGGCATATCTTTTTGTCTTTTTTCTTTTACTTCTTCTTTAACAACTTTTAGATATTCTTTACCGTTTTTGCTTTTTGTTAATTCTGTAACTTTGTTTCCTTTTGAATCAAGTTTTGCTTTTTTGATTGTTACTTCGATTTCTTCAAAGTTGTCTTTTTCTTTTATTGCTAATGATATTAGACTGTCTACGATTGCTTTAACTTCTTTTGCTCTCATGGCTGTTGTTTCAACTTTTCCATAAACAATTAGGTCTGTTGCTAAGTTTTTTAGCATTGCGTTTCTAATATCTGTTGTTCTTCCTAGCTTTCTATTTGTTGCCAATTATTTCACCCTCCTTCTTATTCGTCATCACTTGCAAAATCTAACCCTAATGAGTGTAATTTTGCTGTTACTTCATCAAAAGATTTTTTACCTAGATTTCTAACTTTCATCATGTCTGATTCTGTTCTGCTTATTAAATCTTCAACAGTTCCAATTCCAGCTCTTTTTAAACAGTTAAATGACCTAACTGATAGTTCAAGTTCTTCGATTGACATTTCTAAAACTTTTTCTTTCTTAGCTTCTTCTTTTTCAATCATAACTTGTGTATTTTTGGTTGTTTCTGATAAATCGATAAATAGTTCTAGATGTCCTGTCATGACTTTTGCAGCTAAGCTAAGTGCTTCATGTGCTTTAAGACTGCCGTCTGTCCATACTTCTATAACAAGTTTATCAAAATCTACCATTTGACCAACTCTTGTATTTTCTACTTGGTAATTTACTTTTTTAACTGGTGTATAGATGGAATCGATTGGTAATACAGAAATGTCTTGGTCTGGTCTTTTGTTTTTATCAGCTGAATTGTAGCCTCTGCCTTTGTCTGCTGTCATTTCCATTTTTAAATGTCCGCCTTGTGCAACAGTGGCAATATGTAAGTCTGGATTTAAGATTTCAACTGTTCCGTCTGTTACTATATCTGCTGCTGTTACTTCTCCTTCACCTTTAACATCAATTCTTAAAACTTTTTCTTCTAAGTCGTCGCTTTTTAGTCTAACATTTTTTAGATTGACAATTATTTCCGGTACATCTTCTACAATGTTTGGTATTGTAGAAAATTCATGTAATACTCCATCAATTTTTACACTTGTGATTGCCCAACCTGGTAATGATGAAAGTAAAATTCTTCTTAAAGAGTTTCCGATTGTTACTCCATATCCTCTTTCTAATGGTTCACATACGAATTTTGCGTAATTATTCTCTTCGCTGATTTCTAGACATTCGATATTTGGCTTTTCAAATTCTATCATTTTTACCTCCTAAAACACTATTATTTTGAGTATAGCTCTACGATTAAGTGTTCTTCTATTGGTAGGTCGATATCTTCTCTTGCTGCCAATCTTACTACTTTACCACTTAATTTTTCGCTGTCCTTTTCTAACCATGCTGGTACTGGTCTAGATGCTGTTTCTTCTGAATTTACTTTTATTGTAGCATTATCTTTTTTATTTTCTCTTACTGTAATGATATCCCCTGGTTTTACTAAGTATGATGGTATATCAACTTTTTTGCCATTTACTTCAAATTGTCCATGGTTTACAAATTGTCTTGCTTGTGCTCTTGACATTCCATAACCTAGTCTGTAAACAACATTGTCTAATCTACTTTCTAAGATTTGTAGTAACATTTCACCTGTTACACCTTTTTTGTTTGAAGCCATTTCAAAGTATTTTCTGAATTGTCTTTCTCCGACTCCATAGTATGATTTTGTTTTTTGTTTTTCTCTTAATTGTGTTCCGTATTCAGATAATTTTGCTCTTTTTTGTCCATGTTGACCTGGTGCGTAGTTTCTTCTTGAAATACTGCATTTGTCAGAATAACATCTTGCACCTTTTAAGAACAATTTTTGTCCTTCTCTACGGCAAATACGGCATTGTTCATCTTTATATCTTGCCATTACTTATTACTCCTTTCTACACCCTTCTTCTTTTTGGTGGTCTGCATCCATTGTGTGGTATTGGTGTTACATCTTTTATACTGCTTAATTCTAAACCAGCTGTTTGTAAAGCTCTGATTGCAGCTTCTCTACCGGCACCTGGTCCTTTTACATATACTTCTACTGTTTTTAAGCCATGTTCCATAGCAGCTTTTGCAGCTGTTTCTGCTACTTGTCCTGCGGCATAAGGTGTGCTTTTTCTTGAACCTTTAAAACCTAGTTCACCAGCACTTCCCCATGAAATTGCATTTCCCTGAGTATCTGTAATGGTTACTATTGTGTTATTAAAAGTTGAATGAATGTGTGCTGCACCTTTATCAATGTTTTTTCTATTTCTTTTAGCAACTGGCTTTCTTGTTGTACTTTTGTTTGCCATTTTCTAAATTCCCTCCTTACTTTAATCAAAGACTTTAATCTTTTTTGCTTCTGCTAACTAGTTTTCTTGGGCCTTTTCTTGTTCTAGCATTTGTTTTTGTTCTTTGACCTCTTACTGGTAGACCTTTTCTGTGTCTTATTCCTCTGTAACAGCCGATTTCTGTAAGTCTTTTGATGTTAAGAGCAACTTCTCTTCTTAAATCGCCTTCTACATTGTATGATTCGTCAATGATTTTTCTTATAGCATTTTCTTGTTCACTTGTTAAATCTTTTACTCTTGTATCTGGATTAACTCCAGCTTTTTCCAAAATTTTACGAGAACTTGATACTCCTATTCCATAGATGTATGTTAGTCCTATTTCTACTCTTTTTTCCTTTGGCAAATCTACTCCTGCTATACGAGCCATATTTTTTTGCACCTCCAAATATTTTTTTGATTTTTCTTATACTTTTTTAACTGAAATGCGTTTTGCTTTTATGGCAAAATGGTTTTAAAAAAGCTAAGAATATATATAGACACAAATTTGATATGTAAACCTTTTGGGTTTAACAGCCGCTACCGAAATTTGTGTTATAAACTTAGTTTTTTGGCTTTATTAGCCTTGTCTTTGTTTGTGTTTTGGGTTTTCACAAATAACTCTAATAACACCTTTTCTTTTTATTACTTTGCATTTGTCACACATTTTTTTGACTGATGGTCTTACTTTCATTTTTATCCTTCCTTTCTGGCTTAATGCCTTTATAGAATTTATTTGGGTTAATTTTCAACTTTATTTTGCTCTCCATGTAATACGACCTTTGCTTAAATCATAAGGGGATAATTCTACTTTGACTTTATCTCCTGGTAATATTTTGATGTAATTCATCCTAAGTTTTCCAGATATGTGGGCTAATATTTGATGCCCATTTTCTAGTTCAACTTTGAAGTTTGTGTTTGGTAGTGCTTCTGTAACAGTACCTTCAACTTCTATCACATCTTCTTTTGCCATATTATTTCCCCCTTTCATAAAGAGCTTAGGGACATTATTACCCTATTTTTGCATCATAACTCTTATATTTTACTATATTATTATAGAATTGTCAAGACTTTTGGCTCTTTTTCTGTAATTAAAATTGTATTTTCATAATGAGCTGCTAAACTGCCATCTTCTGTTATGATTGTCCAACCATCGTCAAGCTGTAAAATATCATGCTTTCCTTGAATTACCATTGGTTCTACTGCCAATGTCATTCCTGGTTCGATTCTTAGACCTCTACCTGCTTTACCATAGTTTGAAATTCCTGGATCCTCGTGCATTTCTCTGCCTATTCCATGACCTTGGAATTCTTCAACTACTGTATAGCCTTTTGAGAATACATATTCACCGATTGCGTGTGAAATGTCCCCTATACGGTAACCTGGTTTTGCGTATTTTATCCCTTCAAAAAATGCTTGTTTTGTAACTTCTACTAGTCTTTTTGCTTCTTCTGAGCCCTTGCCTACAATAAATGTTCTTGCTGCATCTCCATGGAAGCCGTTTTTTAGTGCTACTGTGTCGATGCTAACAACGTCTCCTTCTTGAATTACACGTTTTTTTGATGGTATTCCGTGTATTATTTCGTCATTTATTGACACGCAAAGTGATGCCGGGAATTTTGGCACTCCTTTAATTCCCGGGTTATATCCTTTTTGAGCTGGGATTGCTCCTAGCTTTTTCATAGTGCTTTCTGCAATTTGGTCTAGTTCATAAGTTGTCATTCCTGGTTTTATTTCTTTTTCTAATGTTTCGTATGTTTGTGCTACAATTTTACATACTTCTTTCATTCGTTCGATTTCTTTTTTTGATTTTATTGTGACCACTGTTTGCCTCCTAATGTTCTACTTGTTTATATCTCTTACGACTTCATCTGCTACGTCTTTGCCTAAGTGGTTGATTCTTTGGCTGACTTCTTCTGTGCGTAATACACCTTTGTTTTGATAATATTCTACTAATGGGCTTGTTTGCTCCATGTATGTTGCTATTCTTGATTTGATTGTTTCTTCATTGTCGTCTTGCCTTTGTACTAATTTTGCCCCGCATTTGTCGCATATTCCTTCTTGTTTTGGTGGGTTCATTACTACATTATATACTGTTTTACATTGTTGGTTTGAGCATATTCTCCTGCTCACAACTCTTTCGATTATTTCTTCTTCTGGTGTTGTTAAGTTTAACACCATGTCTACTTTCTTTCCTTTTTTTGCTAAAATATCATCTAGTGCTTCTGCTTGTGCTACTGTTCTTGGGAAACCGTCTAAAATGATGCCTTCTTGCACATCAGGTTCTTCTAGTCTGCTTGCTACTATGTTTATTGTTACATCATCTGGTACTAATTGTCCTTTTGAAATGTATGAGTCTGCTAGTTTTCCTAGTTCTGTACCTTCTTGTATGTTTTTTCTGAATATGTCTCCTGTTGATACTTGTTTGTATCCTAATTCTCCTTCTAGAAGTGCTGCTACTGTGCCTTTACCTGTGCCTGGTGCACCTAACATTATTATTATCATTTTATTTCTCTCCCTTCTTTTCCAACTTTCTTTTATTGTTGGAAAAATAGAGAATACTTTGTTTTTGTAATATTCTCTATTCTCTCGTTTATTCCAAAAATCCTTTATAGTGCCTCATTGCTAATAGTGATTCTAGTTGTTGTACTGTTTCTAGTGCAACTCCTACTACAATCAATATTGAAGTACCACCAAAGGCTATGTTTAAGTTTGTAAATCTTAGGAACATTGGCAATATTGCAATAATTGCTAAAAATACTCCTCCAAACCATGTTAATTTTGATATGATTGATGATAAATATTCTGTTGTTGGTTTTCCAGCTCTAATGCCTGGGATAAATCCTCCGTTTTTCTTGATGTTTGCTGATACTTCGGCTGGGTTAAAGGTTGCATAAGTATAGAAAAATGTGAATCCTACAATTAGTAGTAGGTACACAATTGCATTTCCTATTGAGTATCCAATTCCAACACTTGATGAAGATGTTGCAATTGAAAATTTATATAGACCTGCTAAGAAGCCTGTTTGTTCTGCTATGTCTTTTACAAATATTTGAATAATCATTGCTGGGAAGGTCATAAATGATGAAGCGAAAATTATTGGCATAACACCTGCCATTGCTAATTTCAATGGTATATGTGTGTTTTGTGCTCCAACCATTTTTCTTCCTACAACTTTTTTAGAGTATTGTACTGGTACTTTTCTTTCTGCTTGTTGAACAAACACAACACCTGCAATTAAGATGATTGCTCCGATAAGAATTCCTATTGCCATCAATAGTCCTGTTGTGTTGAACCCTTCACTTGTCATGATTAGTGACCATAGTGTTGTTATAAATCTTGGTAAACCTGAAATGATACCTGCAAAAATGATTACTGAGATACCGTTTCCTATTCCTTTACTTGTGATTTCGTCGCCTAACCACATTAAGATTGATGTTCCGGCAACTAGTGATATAACAATAAGTGCTCCTACTTGTAAAGAATCTTGTACGAATACTCCATAAGATTTATAAGATAGATATAGATCAATTGCTTCTACTATTGCTAGTACAATAGTGATGATTTTGGTATATCTGTTAATCTTTTTCCTACCTTCTTCTCCACCTTCTTTTGTTAGTCTTTCTAATGATGGTATAATCATCGCTAATAGTTGGACTACAATTGAAGCTGTAATGTATGGTGTGATAGACATTGCAAAGATTGAAAATCTTGAAAAAGCTCCA
The DNA here is from genome assembly GCA_947594935.1 of uncultured Clostridia bacterium. Classification (GTDB taxonomy): domain Bacteria; phylum Bacillota; class Clostridia; order TANB77; family CAG-508; genus CAG-269. The sequence goes on from CANQEM010000014.1 coordinate 40,921, forward strand.
CCTGAAATCATGTTAATTAAACCGGCTACGCCGTCAACTGACCCCATTGCTTCGCTTAGTGCAATACTATCTACACCTGGTACACTAATATAGCATCCTAATCTAAATATTACTAATAAAAGTAATGTGTATAATAATTTTTTTCTAACCTCTGGTGTTTTAAGTGCATTTCCGAATTGTTTTAAACAATTAAATCACCTCTGCCTTTCCACCTAAAGCTTCTAT
>CANQEM010000015.1 GCA_947594935.1 uncultured Clostridia bacterium
AATGCTTCTGCTGCATAGGTTATTGTATTAACACCTAACAATATGAAATTGGCTGATGTTAATGTCAATATCAATAGCACAGAAATCATTGTTTTGATTACGTTCCTTCCCATGATAATACCTCCATTTTATGCAATTTTTTACCTAATTGTAATATTACATTGTTTTTTTCTATAAAGCAATGGGTATTTTTTCCTTTTTATTTTTTGGTGTCTTTTCCGCTTACGGAAGGTCTTTCAGCCGTTTTTATTAAACTTTATTTACATTTTGATTACGTTTCTATTACATTTGCGGGTTTTAGCTAGGGGCTGAGGAGTAGAAGATTTTTTGTAATCTTTTTTATTTTTTTTCATAGTATATATTTAGAAGGGATGATTAGATTGGATATTGATAAAAATACGATGGATAATATTAAAAATATGGTTGATAATGGCGATTTGAATGGTGCGATTTCTCAGATTTCTCCTGAGATGATTCAAAATTTTTCTAAGTTGTTTGCATCACAGCAAAATTCTAGTTCTAATGCTGGTTTTGAGCAAAGTTCAAGTACTGCAAGTAATAGTCAGAGTGGTAATTCTCAGTTTGATGTTAGCCAGATTATGAAATTGGCTGAGAGCTTAAATGGACAAAATAACGACCCTCGCAATAATTTGCTAAATTCTTTAAAACCATATTTGCGTGATAGTAGGAAAGCTAAGTTGGATAATTATATGAATTTAATGAATATGAGTAAAATTGCTGAAATTGTGAAAAATACGTCTAATACAAAGCCGGAGAATTAGTGATGCCTTTTCCCTTTTTTCCGTTCCGCTTTCCTTTTCCATATAGTGTGCCTTTGCAAAGGAATTCTCAAAGGTCACAGCGTGTAGTAAAAGATCCACGCAAAGGAAAAAAGTTTCCAGAAGAAACTTTTTTGCAAAATCCGCAAGATATTCCTATTTTTGAATTTTTTGGAATTTTTTTGTTTTTGGATGATATTATTATTATTTGTCTTTTGATTTTTTTATATAGAGAGCAGGTTGATGATCAGCTACTTTATATTATTTTATTTTTGTTGCTTTTTTCGTAATTATTGTATTTGTATTTCTTCGTCTATAACACTGATGTATGCTTGTTTGTGAAGTGGCTCATCTGGGTCTATTTCTTTTACAATGTTTGCTATTCTGACTTGCACACTTGTTAGAACTCCACATGCAATTATTGCTTGTTTGTTGCCTTTTGCTCCTGCATGTGCTAATCCTCTTAATGCTCCTAGAACTACTATGTTATCTGATGCTATGACTTCTGCTCCTGAGTTGACGTCTCCTATAATTACAAGGCTTCCTTCTTTTTCTAGTTTTTGCCCTGAGCGTAATGAGCCTCTATGAAAGGTTGTTTCTGAAAATAGTGTTTCTTTTTGGAAGGTTCTTTTTATGTTTGCTAGTCCTAGTGCTTTTGGCATGTCAAATTCTACTGGTACTTGTAGTTCACTTTCTATTATTTCTTGTACTTCTCTTATTTCTCGATTTTTTAGTACTTTTCCTGTGATTAAAATTGGTGTTTTTGCGTCTTGATATAGTTTTTTTAAGGCTGGTAGTTTCTTTTTTAGTACTTTTACAATTTCTTCTTGTGTGGCTTCTTCTGATATTTTAAATAGTATGTTTTCTTTTTTTAGTTGTACGCTGATTATATTTTTCATCTGCCCCAGTCCTTTCTTTTATTTTTTTAAATCTTCGGTTTTGAAGGTGGTGTATCCTTCATAACTGTAACTTGCATCAATTCCTTTCATGTATACATCTCTATCATTTGTTTTTGTTGTTAGTGCATTTTTTAATAGAATTTTGATTTCTGTGCTTTTTACTGGGCTTCTTTCCATTGCTAGTAGATAGTCTTGTTTATTGACTTTGCTCCAATCTACAACTTTTCCGAGTTCTTTTTTTAAAATCATATCTAGCCAAATTCTTGTACTTCTGCCATTGCCTTCTCTAAATGGATGGGCTATATTCATTTCAATATATTTTTCGATAATTTCGTCGAAGTTTGATTGTGGCATTTTATCAATATTTTGCAAAGCTTCTTTCAAGTACATACTTGATGCAAATCTGAAATTATTTTTTGCAATATTTTCTGTTCTAATTTTACCAGCAAATTCATATATATCTTCAAATAGATATTTATGTATTTGTGATAGGCTGTTAAATGTTCCAACTTCCATTTGTTCTAATTTGTTAGTTTCAAATAGTTCTATCGCTTTTAGTTTTGTAATTCTTTCTTCTTCTTTTGAAAGTTCTATTTCATTTTCTATTCCTAATTTATTTTTTAATAGCATACTATTCTCCTTTTTATCTAAAACTTTCTGTATATGGTGTTGCCGTAACATCTTCTGCTATATTTGTTAAGTTCATTCCAAAATATTCTCTCATTATTTGCTTTACTGCATCTGCTGTGTAATATCCATGACCTCCGTTTTCTGCCATTACTACTACTGCAATTTCTGGGTCGTCAAATGGTGCAAATCCCGCAAACCATGCGTTTACTTTGTTTCCTGGTGCTTCTGCTGAACCTGTTTTTCCTCCTACTGCTATTTCAAAGTCTCTGAAAACGCTTGCTGCTGTTCCTTCTTCTGTAACTGACCTCATACCTTGTAGAACTGTTTGTAAATTTGCTGGTGTTATATTTACTTGATTATTTTCTTCTGCTGGTAAGTTTAATTTTTTGCTTATGAAGTTATTTATATTGCTTCTTGATTCTTCTGTTCCGTCTGCATTTCTGATTGTTTTTACAATGCTTACATCTATTGGTTTTCCGCCGTTTGCTAACATACTGATATATTTTGCCATTTGTATTGGGCTAAATTCATTGTCCCCTTGACCTATTGCTGCATTTAGTGTGTCACCTGGTGCCCAATATGATTCTTCTTTGTGTAGTTTTGCTTTTGATTCTTTACTTGCAAGTACTCCGGCTGTTTCGTCTTGTAGTTCAACTCCTGTTTTTGTGCCTAAGCCAAAATATTTTGCGTAAGAATCTAAGACATCTATTCCCATTCTGTCAGCTGTTTCATAGAAAAAGTAGTTACATGAATTTTCAATTGCGCTCATTACATTTTGTGGTCCATGACCTCTATGGTAGTCTGTGTAGTACCAACATCTCATAACTGTTCCATATTGTTGGTATTTTGTGTATACACCTGTGTCGTTTATTACTGTATTTTTGTTTATTGCTCCTGATTCTAATCCTGCTATTGCTGTTACCATTTTGAATATTGATCCTGGTGAATATGATGTTTGTAGTGCTTTGTTTACTAGTGGTTTTGATTCGTCATTTATATATTTGTTCCAATTTTCGTTACTTATACCACCTACAAAGTCGGCTGGGTTATAGTCAGGGCAACTTGCCATTGCTAATATTTCACCGGTTTTTACGTTCATTACTACACAGCTTTCTGATATTGCATTATATACTTTACCAAAGCCTCCCGCGCGTATTTTTTGCAAATTTGCTGCTATGGCATTTTCTGTTACTTGCTGTAAGTTTGCATCTATTGTTAAGATGATGTCTGCTCCTGAGTTTGCTTCTTCTGCTGTGTATTCGGCTGTGATTGTTCCATCTACTGCCATGTCTACTTGTTTTACGCCTTTTTTACCTTTAAGATATTCTTCAAATACGTATTCTATTCCTGTTTTTCCAATGATGTCGTTTGGCTCATAGGTTGCTTTTCTTGTTTCATATTCTTCTGAGCTGATTTTTGAGGCGTATCCTAGTATGTGTGAAGCTAGTGTTCCTTTTGTATATATTCTTTCCGGTGTTACTGATATGTTAATTCCTGGAAATTTTTCTCCGTTTTCTGAAAATTCTGCTACCGCTTCTCTTGGAATGTTATCTGAAATTGTTATTGCTTTTGTACTGCTATACCCTTCTCTTACTATCTCATAGCGTATGCACATTATTTTGCGTGCTTCGTTTATGTCTTGTTCTGTTATTTCGTATTTATCTTTCATTTTGAAAAATGCTTCTTCTGGTGAGGCTTCCTCTGGAATTTTGTTGTCTTTTTTCCATGTTTCAAGTGATTCGCCCTCTAATGTGTATTGATATGGGTCTATCTTGATTGGGAAGTGGTCTGGATAGTTTACTTGATATTTTTCTAGTACGTGTATGATGTTTGATATTGCTGTGTTCAAAGTTGCTGTGTCTACTTTTGTTTTGTATAGTTCTAGTTTGAATTTTGTGGTTGAGCTTACAAGGACATTTCCTGATTTGTCCATAATTGTGCCTCTGGCTGCTTCTATTTCGCTTTCTCTTGTTAACCTTGTGTTTGATTGCTCTCTATATTCTGCTCCATGTACAATTTGAAGGTTAAATAGTTGAACAATTAAAATGATGCCAATGATATACATTAGTATGGTTAGTGAATTAAACCTTAAATTAGTATTGACTGTTGGCTTTTTTCCCATTTTTATTGCCATACTATTCTTCCCCTTTCTTTTAGAAATATCGTGTTAAAATTCTGTTTTCTTTGTATGTGTTTTCCACATAATATCCTATTTTCTGGATAAGTGGGTATAAAATGACTGTTAATATGATGTTATATATGACTTCTATTAGTAATATTTTTGCAAATGCTAGTATTTCTAGGCTTTGTGAAAATACTATGTAGCTTGCAATATATGATATTATTTCAAACATGGCTGTTGCTGCTCCAATTATTAGCATTACTGTAATTCTGCTGTCTTTTGAAAAGTTTCTGTCAAATAGCTTGGCTACTCCGCCTACTATGCCTAGTGTGATTGCTGTAATTCCTATTTTTTGCCTAAATAGAAAGTCTAGTATGAAACCTAGTATAACTCCATAAGTTACTCCCATAAATTTGTTGCCGAATAGTCCTATTAGCACTATGCAAATTATGAATATGTTTGGCATTACTCCTGCAATTGTGAACCAATTGAAGAAGTTGGCTTGTAAAAAGTAGGCGACAAATAGAAATAATATTAAAATTACATGCACTAATAGTTTTCTAGTGTTCATTTGCTTTTTCCTTTCTGCAATTTATTGGTTGTTTATTACTAATACTGTGTCTAATTTGTTAAAATCAACTGCTGTTTCTATTGTTGCTGTTCTGTCTGTAATATTCTTTACGGCTCCAACGCTTTTAACGTTGCCAACATGAATTCCTTTTGGGTATATTCCACCTAGTCCTGATGTTTCTATGCTGTCTCCTTGAATAATGTTAGCTTCTGGTGGGATATACATTCCTTTTAATTCAGTTGTTTTTTCTAGTGTTCCTTTACATACTATGCTGTCTTTGTTTGTGCTCATCATACAGCTTATTGCACTTGCTGTGTCTATAATTGTTTGTACTTTTGCAGTTGTGTCTGTTACTGATATGATATGGCCTACAAGCCCTTTATCTGCTATTACTGTCATGTTTTCTTTTATTCCGTCTTTGCTTCCTACGTTTATTATTACTGTTTTTGAGTAGTTGCTGATGTCTTTGTTTATGATATATGCTGGAATTGTTTTGTATTCTCCATATTTTTGATTTAGTGATAGATATTCTTTTAGTGTTTCGTTTTCTGTTTTTATATTTTCTAGCTCTCTTAGTGATTGTTCTAATTCACTATTTTTTTGTTTTAGCTGTTCATTTTCTTCTTTTAAGTTTTGGATGTCAGTGAAAAAGCTATTGTTACCATTTAGCTTGTTTTTTAGATATGTTAGTCCGTTTTGAACTGGCATAACTAGTTTGTTTGCTACATTTTCAAAAAATGACACATTGGTTTCTCCATTTGAAAAGATTACTATGAAAATTAGTATTATTATTGTTATTGTTATTCCTAAAATGCCTACTTTGTTTTTCTTAAACATATCCTGACTCTCCTTTTATCTACGCTTACGGGCGTTTAGTAAAACTGTTTTTAAGTTTTCTAAGTCTTCTAGGGTCTTTCCTGTTCCGCGAACAACACAGTCTAATGGTTCTTCTGCTATATATACTGGCATACCTGTTGCTATGCTTAATAGTTTGTCTATGTTTTGTATTAAAGCTCCTCCACCTGCTAATACGATTCCTTTTTCCATGATGTCTGATGCAAGTTCTGGTGGCGTTTTTTCTAAGGTTGCTTTTACTACTTCTACTATTTTGTGAATTGATTCTTGCATTGCTTCTTGTACTTGGCTTGATGATATGTGTATGTTTCTTGGTAAGCCGTCTGCTAAGTCGCGTCCTCGTACTTCCATTGATGTTTCTGTCATTAGTGGCATTGCACAGCCTAGTTTGATTTTTATTTGTTCTGCTGTTGTTTCGCCTATTGCTAAGTTCATTTCTCTTTTTACGTAATTTACTATGTCTTCATCTAGTTCGTCTCCGGCTATTCTAAGTGAGTGGCTAACTACAATTCCGCCTAAGGATATAACAGCTACTTCTGTTGTGCCTCCTCCTATATCTACTATTATGTTTCCACTTGGTTCTGCAACATCAAGCGATGCTCCAATTGCTGCTGCCATTGGTTCTTCTATAAGATAGACTTCTTTTGCTCCTGCCTGCATAACTGATTCTTCAACTGCTCTTTCTTCAACTTCTGTAATGCCTGATGGAACGCCTACAACTACTCTTGGTCTTCCTAAGTTGTATCTTTTATCTATTTTTTCTATTATGTTTTTTAGCATTAGTTGTGTTGCTGTGAAGTCTGCTATAACTCCGTCTTTTAGTGGTCTTACTGCTTTTATTTCTTCTGGTGTTCTGCCTAGCATGTCTTTTGCTTCTACTCCTGTTGCTACAATATTTCCGGTTTTTCTATCAATTGCTACTACTGATGGTTCTTTTAGGACTATTCCTCTGCCTTTTAATGTGACTAGAATATTTGCTGTTCCTAAGTCAATTCCTACATCTTTTGATCCAAAGGTAAAAAATTTCATTTTATCTCATTCCCCTTTTTTTTTGTTTTTAGCTTCTTTAAGTTGTTTGCTTACGTGTTCATAAATGCTTGCATATTGCCTGTTTTTGCCTATTATAATGGCATCACATAGGTCAATTTCAAAAATTGCTAGTGCGTTATATAGCTTGTCTGTGAATTTGATGTCTCCTTTACTTGGTTTGGCTATTCCACTTGGGTGGTTGTGCACTAATATGACTTTGGTTGCTTCTGCCTGCATGGCTGATTTTATAATGGTTTTTATTCCTACATCAACAAAATTGCTCCCGCCTATGGCGATTGTTTCAATTTTTATGATTTGGAATTGGTTGTTTAAGAGTATTATTTTTGCAATTTCTTCTGTTTCATTTTGAAATTCGCCAAAAAACATTTGAGCAACTTCTTTTGAATTTTTTATTTGTATTCCTTTGTAATTATCTGGTTTTGACATCCTAACAGCTAGTTCACATATTGCTTTTATTTGTATTGCTTTGACTTTTCCTATTCCTTTTATTTTGGTTAGTTCTGCGATGCTGAGTTTATTTAAGAAGGATAAGTCATGATGTTCGGTTGTTCTTAATGTTAAAATTCTTTGTGCTATTTGTACTGATGTTTCTTCTTTTGTTCCACTTTTGATGATTATTGCCAGTAGTTCTGCATTTGATAAGTTTTTTTCTCCATATAGTTCTAGTTTTTCATATGGTCTTTCGGCTTCTGGCATGTCTTTTATTTTCAATTATGATGTTCCTTTCTTGCATCTGTTTGTCCCTATATTTTTCTATATGCAAAAATTGCAAGTAACATCCCTATAATGCTTGCAACATTTATCTTAAATACTAAGCCAAATGTTAATTTTAAAATACTTAAATCTAGTACTAGTGGGTTTTCAAGCCCGAATTGTTGCTCATAAGATAGCCACCATAACCATGGTACACTACTTGCTAATTTTCCTAACAATCCTCCTATTACTAGTCCTGATAAAATAAATACTATCAATACCCATATATTTTTTTCTCTTGTAGCCATTTTCTTTCATTCCTTTCCTCTTTTTTCTTACGGATGCTCACATTTTTTAGTGATATACGTATTATATATTGATTTTGCATTTTTTTCAAGTGATTTATCATATTTTACTTTATTTTTTTGTATTTATGTGATATAGTTCCATTGATACCATATTTTGTGTATTTCTTTATGTGTAAAAAAGTTGTATAATATATTTAAAGAAATGTTTTAGGGGGTTTTGCTTTGAAGATTGAGAAGATAACCGAAAATAAGATTCGTATTATTGTGAAAAAAGAGGATTTAAAAGATTCTTCATTAGATTTACATACTATAATGACAAAAGCTGCTGAGTCACAGGGATTGTTTTTGGAGCTTTTAGAACAGGCTAAGAAAACTTGTGGCTTTGATACTGATGGTCATAAGTTGCTGATTGAGGCTTTTTCTTCTGCTGATGAAGTGATGGTTTTTACTTTTACTAAGTTTGAGCAAAAAAATGCTTCTATTGCTGAAAAAGCTGTTGCTAATAGAGCTTTGAGACCTAAAAGAAAGGTTGCGGTTTCTTCTAATTCTCGTCGTGTGGCTCAGGTTGATTTTTCGATTTATAAGTTTGAAGATTTTGAGCAATATTGTGCTTTTTGCACTGCTTTGAAAAATCACAGTCAAGTTAAAACTCGTGGATTAGTTCGTTCTTCTTCTTTGTATTTCTTTAAGAATAGATATTATTTGGCTTTGGCTGGTTTCAATTCTAATCATGTCTCTTATTCAATTTTTGCTAATTTATTGTCTGAGTTTGGTGTGCTTTGCACTCATGAGCCTAAATATGAGAATCGCTTACGCGAGTATGGAAAATGTGTTATGAAAAAAAATGCTATTTCTACGACGTTTAAGTTTTTTTAAATAATTTTTGGGTATTTTAAAAGTCAAATTTGTACCAAAAGTGGGGAGATACAAATTTGACTTTTTTTATATTAGGTTGACTAATATACATAGTATTGTGGGTTGTAGGCTACTCCGTTAACTCTGACTTCTAGGTGTAGATGTGGTCCTGTTGAGTTTCCTGTTGAGCCAACTGCTGCAATGGTTGCTCCTTGTGCAACTTGTTGACCTACTGTGACATATAGTTTACTGCAATGTGCATAGTATGTTTGAACTCCGTTGCTGTGTGAGATTACTACCATGTTTCCATAAGAGCCTTTTTTGCCTGCGTATGTTACTGTTCCTCCTGCTGCTGCTTTTATTGGTGTTCCTGCTGATGTTGCAATGTCTAATCCTGTGTGCTTTGATGAGCGTATTCTACTTGATTCACTGAAACGTGATGTTATTATTCCTGAAATTGGTCTTATTAGTGATATTCCTAGGTCCACTTTGCTTGTTGCAACTGAGTATCCGGTGTTTACTGTTCCTGATGGTTTTGATGTTGATGTGCTTGCTTTTGCTACTTGTACTGGTTCTTTATATAGCATTGTTACTGCGTTATCTACTGTTGTGAATTCTTTGCTTTCTGTTTCATATTTTTCTGAAATTGCTATTGTTTCCATTTCTGCACTGTTTTTTAGTTTTAGGTCGTTGACTATTTCTTCTGCTTCTGCGAATGTGGATACATAGGCTTTTTCTTCTTGATTTTTTGAGATTGCATAGTAGCGGTAGTATGCTGTTCCGTTTTCTTTTACTTTTTCAAATATTTCGTCGTCATTTGTTACTATTCCTTTTTTTAGTAGGCATAGTTGGTATTCTGGTAATTTATCTACTTGGACGAAGGCTATGTTTTGACCGTCTCCGTTTTCCATATATTCACTTATTTTTGCTTGTAGTTCTGCTTTATTAGAGGTATAACCTACTTGTTCTCCTGCTATTGTTACACGATATGTTGGTTTAAAAAAGTATGATACAGCTCCAATAATTAAAAATATTGCTATTGCTAATAATATTACTAATTTTATAGATTTTTTTGTATGTACTAAAACTTTTTTTAACATCTGCATATCCTTCCTTTGTAAATTTAATGTAATAATATTGTAATATTTGTAAAATTGCAAGAGAAATTTTGCTAACTTTCCTCTCTTTTTTTCTTTTTTTTGTTCATTATCTCTCTTTTTTTCTTTTTTCCGTAGAATTTAAAATTTCTGCGTATGTGATTTTTTTAATCACATATCACTTCATTTTTGGTGATTGCTTTTTTTAATGTTGACAAACGAAAAAAAATATGTTATTATTTAAGTACAAAATAAAGTGTTTGTCATGAGCTGTCAACACTGAATGTATGTGTGTATTGCAACTACACACATTTTTTTATTTTAAAAAACAGAGTAGACTGCAACTATCTACCCTGCCGACTATGTATTGCTACTACTAGTCTTTGTTTGATTGGTCATCTTGTTTTTGTTTCTCTTGTTGAAGTTCTAACTGCAATTTTGTATTTTTGTCTTTTTCTAACATCAACAGATCCACTAAACGAAGAATTGCCTCATGAGCTGTCATCTTAAATGCCCCCTTTCCGTCTTTAAGTAAAGACTACCTTTCGACAAAAAGGTTGTGTATATATTACTACCTTTTTGCATAAAAAACAAGCGAACATTCCTATATTTGTAAAATATTTCTATATTATGCTTATTAAATAACCATATCACTTTTCTATTAACTTTTTTGTTAATTTTTATTCTATACTTTTTAATTTTAAAAAATGTATAAACAAAACTTCCTGACCATATATTTATAGTAAATATATTGATAAGGAGTTTTTAAATTGGATTTTTTTCGAACAACTTTATTAGGTTTATTTTTTGGAACTTTTGGCACAACTATAGGTGGGCTGATTGGTATTATTTTAAAAAAAGATTCAAATAAATTTCTTAGTTTTATACTATCTTTTGCTTCTGGTTTAATGATGGCAATAATATGTTTTGATTTAATACCTGAAGCACTTGGAATTAGTAATATTGTTCAAGTGATTTTTGGTATAGGCTTAGGAATATTGGGTATGATATTTTCAGATTTATTAGTTGAAAAAAAGTTTACACAGAAAAAGACTTCTACTTTTCAAAAAAATCAATTGTTGAAAACTGGAATAGTTGTGTCAATTGGTTTAGCTATTCATAATTTTCCTGAGGGGTTGGCAATTGGATCTGGTTTTGGTGCTTCAATAAAGTTGGGGCTTAGTTTGGCAATAGCTATCTGTTTACATGATGTTCCTGAGGGCATCTCAATGGCTGTTCCGATGAAAAATGGAGGAATGGCTAAGTCAAAAGTGCTTTTTTATGTGATAATGTCAGGTGTTACAACTGGAATAGGTGCGTTATTTGGTTCGGTTCTAGGTTCAATATCGTTGAGTGTTATAAGTATATGCCTAAGCTTTGCAGCTGGTGCTATGCTTTACATAGTTTCAGGTGAGCTTATACCTGAATCAAATAGATTGTATCACGGTAGAATGACTGCTCTCGGAAATATTGTTGGCTTTTTAATAGGAATGCTTGCAATGAATGTGTAAATGCCACTTAGGAGTATGTGAATATATGATTTAATTGGAAGTAATTCACAAAAGTCATAGGAAAAACTTGCAAATGAATTAAAAAAGTCGTAGGAAAAAATTGCAAATAGATTAGAAAAGTCGTAGGAAAAAATTGCAAATGGATCGAAAAAGTCGTAGGAAAAAATTGCATAAAAAGAGAAATACTTGAAGATTATAAATTAGATGTAGTTAAATATGCAGCGACATCTGTTAGACAAAAAGTTTTATGAAATAAAATCTGGTAATAATAAGCAATCCAAATCATTAGATTCTATAATTAACAATTATAAAACAGTATCTAGATATATTAAATTAGAAAAAGATACTAATATATATGTAGATAAATTAGGCATCGAACATTATCCATTATTTATGATAATGTTTATATAGAAGATTTTGAGTAAGTAGCTATAAGATTTAATTGGAAGTTGAATAATTCAAGCAATGCTATTGGCGAAAAAATTTAAAATTGTCGATTAAACCCCTTAAAAAGTGTCGACTGAATTTGCCGAATATCATGGAATGATTTTTCCAAATATCACGGATTGATTTTCTCAAATATCACGGAATGGTTTTGACAAATATCACGGATTGTGAAATTGCTTATATATAAAAAATGTCCGAGTCAACAGTATTTTAACTGTTCTCGGACATTTTTATATATAATTATTATTCTAATGTTGAAGTACAATGTGGGCATCTAGTAGCTTTTACATCTATTTCTGAATAGCAATAAGGGCAAACCTTAGTTGTAGGTTCTTCTGGTTTTTCTTCTTCTTGTGAATTTTTTGCAAGTTTTTGAAGGTTTTCCTTAGTTTTTTCATTTAATTTTGTAAATGTTCTAATTGCAATAAATATAGAAAATGCAATGATTAAAAAGTCTACGATTGTAGTAATAAATGTTCCATACTTGATAACTGAATTACCAATAGTTAAAGTTAAATCATCAAAAGAAACTTTACCTGTAAAAATAGCAACAGTAGGCATAATTATATCATTAACAAGTGATGTAACGATTTTTTGAAAAGCTCCACCGACGATAACACCAATGGCCATATCGATGACATTACCTTTTGTTGCAAACTCTTTGAATTCTTTTAGCATAATAAATCATCCTTTCAAAATAAATTTACGTAATAATTTTACAACAAATGTTGAAAAAAGTCAATAAAAAGGACTTGCATTTTTTTACTTTATATAGTAAAATACAAACATAGTTTTCATTTTAAAACTCATGAATTATACTAAAAATATAGAAAAGAGGAATATAAATGGCAGAGAACGCAATATTGGAAAATTTAAATGACGAACAATACGAAGCAGTTATAAGTACAGAAGGTCCATGCTTAGTCATTGCCGGGGCAGGAAGTGGAAAGACAAAAGTTTTAACACATAAAATTGCATATTTGATTCAAGAAAAAAAAGTTCTACCATGGAATATCTTAGCAATTACTTTTACAAATAAGGCAGCCAATGAAATGAAAGAAAGAATTGAAGGTTTGGTTGGAGATGTTGCAAAAGATATTTGGATGGGGACTTTTCACTCAATATGTGTGCGTATTTTAAGAAGATTTATAGACCGAATTGGTTATGATACTTCTTTTATTATTTTTGATACATCAGATCAAAAAACGATGATAAAAAATTGTATGAAAGAATTAGGTATTGATGATAAAACTTTATCTGATAGAAATATTCAATATGAAATTAGTAAAGCAAAAAATGAAATGCTAACGCCTGAGCAATATGCTGTAAAAACTGGTGGAGATTATAGGAAAGAATTAGTTTTAAAAGTGTATTCTCTATATCAAAAAAGGTTAAAAGAGAATAATGCAATAGATTTTGACGATATTATCAATTTTACAATACAGATTTTAATGGAAAACGAAGATGTTTTGAGCTATTATTCAAATAAATTTCATTATATATTAGTAGATGAATATCAAGATACCAACAAATCGCAGTTCACTTTAATTACATTGCTTGCAGGTGCACATGGAAATGTTACTGCCGTAGGTGATAATGACCAAGGAATCTATTCATTTAGAGGTGCTGATATTTCAAATATTTTGAACTTTGAAAAAGATTTTGTTGGAACCAAAATTGTTAAATTGGAACAAAATTATCGTTGCACACAAAATATTTTAAATGCTGCAAATGCAGTAATTAAGAATAATCAAGTTAAATACAAGAAAAGTCTATGGACAAAAAACGAAGAAGGAAGTTTGCCAAAAGTTTATTCAGCTGAGAACGAATATGATGAAGGTAGCTTTATTGTTCAAGAAATCAATCGTTTAAGAAGAGAAGAATATTTTAGTTATAAAGATTTTGCCGTTCTATATAGAATGAACACACAATCAAGGGCTATCGAGGATATTTTGCGTAGAGAAAACGTTCCATACAAGATAGTTGGTGGACAAAAGTTCTATGAGCGAAAAGAAATTAAAGACATTATTGCATATTTGAGGTTTATACAAAATCAATCTGATAATCTTAGTTTAAAAAGAATTATAAATGAACCTAAAAGAGGAATTGGTAAAACTAGTCTTGATAAAATTGAGCAACTTTCAAATGAATCAGGCACTTCTATGTATGAAATTATTAAAAATTCAGATCAATATGGTTTGAATAGAGTGTTTTTGAATTCAAGAGATTTTGTTGATTTAGTTGAGGGGTTAAAGAATAAAAAAGATGATATTGTTTTATCAGAGTTGATAACTGTAATTTTGAAAAAGTCTGGTTATATGAAAAGTTTGGAGCAAGAACATACAGTAGAAGCAGAAAACAGAATTGCAAACTTAGAGGAATTTTTAAATGTTGCAATTGAGTTTGAAGAAGAAACGGCTGAAAGTAATTTGAGCGAATTCTTAGAGGGAATTACTTTATCAAGTGATATTGATAATCTTGAAGAAACAGAAGATACAATTACTTTAATGACTTTACATAGTGCAAAAGGTCTAGAATTTCCAGCAGTATTTTTGGTTGGCCTAGAAGAAGGCATTTTCCCTGGATATAAGTCAATTGGAGAAGAAAAAGAGTTGGAAGAAGAGCGCCGTTTATGTTATGTTGGAATAACTAGGGCAAAAGAGTATCTATTTCTAAGTTTTAGCAAACAGAGAACTGTTTTTGGAGCAACAAGCTGTAACCCCGTATCACGTTTTTTGAAGGAGATTCCTTCCGAATTGTTAGATGGATATGATGATGCTTTTGGTAATAAGACCAGTATGACTCATAAAGATAGTAATGTTGAATGGAAATACGGAAGTAAAAAGTTAGAAAAACAGAGTGTTTTTTCAACAATTAAAAAAGAGGCTGTTCCTTTATTCCAAAGAACGGCAGAAAGCTTTTTGAATTCGTTACAATCAAAACCCTCAAATAATTCTCTTGATTTTTCACAATACGGTGAAGGTGTGAGAGTATATCATAAAAAATTTGGGGAAGGTACTATTTTGTTTGTCGAGCCAGAAGGTGATGATTTAAAAGTTGATATTACTTTTGATAAGGTTGGGCATAAGAGGTTAATGGCAAAATATGCGAATTTGGAGATAATATAATTGACATTTACATAAAACTGTGGTATGCTAATGTCGTAACCCGTAAACTCCTCTGGCATTTTAGAGGTTTCAAAAGAAAGAGAGGAATAATTATGCTAAAAACAATACGAATTGCGAAAAAAATTGGAGGGGGAGAGTCTGTATCAATTTTTGATGCTGTTCACATGATTCCAGATGGAAACTACGATTTTAAGTGGTTAGGATACAGATTAGACTCGAACCGGAACTGCAACATGTATATGTTGTATGAAGGACATTTTTACAAGGTGTTAACGTGGTTCCCGGATGTACACGAATATGTTTTTCGTGTTGAGGAAGTGCCGAACTACCTGGATCAGACAGAGCCGTTATCTGAGTATCAGTATGTGGTTGATGTCTATAAGCATGGTCAGCGGTATCAGTACTTTTTCAAGCCTTCGGAATTTCAGTTGGCACAGCAGGCTTTCTCAAATATGAGGGAGAGCTCACAATTGTATAATATTTTTTAGCATGAACGCGAGAGAGTCCAAAGTTTGGGCTCTCTCAAAATTTATATGTATAAATTTTGAAAAAATGGAAAAAATATTATTGAATTCAAAAACTAGAAAGGAATGGTTATAATGGCAGATTTAAATCAAATGGAGTTACAACATCTACGACATTTAATTGGTGCGCATGAAACTGCTTATCAAAAGTTGAATGCGTATTCAGCACAAGCGGTTGATCCGCAAATCAAGCAAGTATTTACTAAATCAGCACAGGATGCGTTGAACACAAAACAAAAGCTAATGACATTTTTAAACAATTAAAGGAAAGGATTGAATAGATATGGATGAAAAAACGATGGTTAATGATATTTTGGCAAGTGTTAAGTCTGATTTAACAGCTTATCAAACTGCAATTTCAGAGGCAGAAAATATGAATTTAAGGCAGACTTTTCAACAGATTCGCAATAATGATGAAAGCTTTCAATATGAGTTATTTAGAATTGCGCAGGCAAAAGGATATTATGTTCCTGCACAAAAAGCGACAGTTACAGAGATAAATACAGTAAAAAGTGATTTAAGCTAAAAATAACCCCCATGTGGGGGTTGATTTTTTATTCTTCGCCTTGTAATTTTTCTGCTCTGTCTGCTGCAATTAAATTATCTATCATTTCATCAAGGTCTCCATTTAAAAAGTTTTCCATTTGATATATGCTCATGCCTATTCTATGGTCTGTTATTCTTCCTTGTGGGTAGTTATATGTTCTTATTTTTTCACTTCTATCACCTGAGCCTACTTGTGATTTCCTTGCATTTGCTACTTCACTATCTTGTTTTTGTTTTTCAATTTCATATAATTTTGTTCTAAGCATTTTCATGGCATTGTCACGGTTTTGGAATTGTGACCTTTCTGTTTGGCATTCTACTACTATTCCTGTTGGTTCATGTATTAGTCTTACTGCTGATGAGGTTTTGTTGATGTGCTGACCACCTGCCCCAGATGAACGGAATACTTCCATTTTTATATCTGATGGGTTGATTTCGATTTCTACGTCTTCTACTACTGGTAATACTGCAACAGTTGCTGTTGATGTGTGTATTCTTCCACTACTTTCTGTGTCTGGAACTCTTTGTACTCTGTGTACTCCGCTTTCAAATTTTAGTCTACTATATACGCCTTTTCCTGTGACCATGAAGGTGATTTCTTTATAGCCACCTAGTTCTGTTTCATTTTCGTTTAATATTTCTAATTTCCAATTTTTTCTTTCTGCATACATTGTGTACATTCTGAATAGTGTTCCTGCAAATAGTGCCGCTTCTTCTCCCCCAGCTCCTGCTCTGATTTCACATATAATGTTTTTGTCATCATCTGGGTCTTTTGGTATTAACAAAATTTTTAGTTCTTCTTCGATTTCTGGTAACTTTTCTTTTGATTCATAAAACTCTGCTTCTGCTAATTCTTTTAGTTCTGGGTCTTGTAGCATTTCTTTGGCTTCTTCCATTGATTGTTTTACTTTTTTATATTCTCTATATTTTATTACTACTTCTTCTATGCTGGCATGTTCTTTCATCAATTTTTGCCATTCTGCTTGATTGCTAATAACTGCCGGGTCACTTATCATTTTTGTTAATTCTTCATATCGTTTTTCTACAATTTCTAATTTGTCAAACATAGTATTCTCCTTCTTATTTATTTTATGTTTCTATTTTACTGCATTTGAGCGGTTTTGTCAAGCTTCCTTTATTTTGAAATTTTGGATAAATTTTTTTGAAAAAAATGTAGTATTATGCTTGATTTTAGTTTTTTGGTATGCTACAATAAATTTGTATTATTATATTTACACAAGAAAAGAGGAATTTTTATGTTTAAAAAGCTATTTTTATCAATCTTTGTAATGATTTTTATTGTTTCTTTGTGTTGCAGTCATTATGTTTTGGCGGCTGATATAACACAAGAATCTATCACTGCATCTTTGAAAAAATTGGAATCTGATGAAATCAATGAAGCAAAATGTACTTTTGATGTTACAGAGGATATAATTACAGTTAAGCAAAATGGAAAAAGTTGTAATATGTCTTATGTTTTAGATGAAAGTCCTACTTTTACAGTTACAATTCCTATTCAAAAATCTATGACTTATGAAGAATATAGTGAAACAACTTCTGCTTTCTCTCTTGCTCCAATGTATGGATATTTAGCTGTAACTAATATTGGCGGAGTGGACTTTAAAGATTCAAGTGGTTATTTTATAATGCAATATTTTGCAACTGCATTAGCATCTGCTGGCAGTGGTTCTCAAAGTCCTACTATTGATGAAGAAAATTTTGATCCAATCGCTTATTTAAAAGAACTTTATAAGGAAGATGTAACATTTAATGATAAAACTTCTGGTATTGATTCTTTTGAATATACTATTGGAATTCAAGATGTTCAAACAGATTCTTGCAATATTGTTAGTACTTTAAAAATGAATCTTGAAGCTGATTATTCAAAACTAATAGATTATGGCACTCCATCTTCTGGTATTACAAAGGATAATGCTGATTATGTAGTAGATTTGAAAGTTGGCCAAAAATGTATTATTAAAAGTAGTAAATCTTTTGGTTATTCATTCTATGATTATAATCTTGATGTTTTAGATGATAGACCAGATAATTCTACTCTTGAAGTTGTTGCAGAAAGTGCTGGAACTTCAAGTATCACTTTAATTTTCGGAACAACTTCTACTAGTCAAGTTAATAAAACTGTTTTCTTTAATATTACTGAAAATGATGGCGATGATGAGTTAGAACCTGTAACTTTAACAGTTGAAGCTCCTGCAACAGTTGATGGTGGTGACGGCGGTAGCGGAAGTGGCGATGGTGGAGCTGGATCAGGTCAAGGTGAAGAAGAACCACCAAAAACTCCTGACACACAAGAGGAAACTCCTACAAGAATTTTACCTCCTGCTGGTGCAGATGTTGTAGTTTATGTTTTAGTTGGACTAAGTTTGGTTTCTATAATCGTTTTAGTAATTAAATTAAAACAATA
This sequence comes from uncultured Clostridia bacterium, assembly GCA_947594935.1. Classification (GTDB taxonomy): domain Bacteria; phylum Bacillota; class Clostridia; order TANB77; family CAG-508; genus CAG-269. The sequence continues at coordinate 18,441 of CANQEM010000015.1, forward strand.
TAAAGATGTAAAATAAGAACATTGTTGTTTCATAATAAAAAAATTAGCTGTTAGATTTCTAACAGCTGTTTTTTTATTTTTTTGATTCTTCATAGGCTTGTCTTACTGCTTTGGCTAATTGGTCTGCACATGATGTGCCTCGTCCTCCGCAATCAATTCCACCTATCTTTTCTTCTATTTCTTCTACTGTTAAGCCTTCTACAAGCCTAGATAATGCTTGTAAATTTCCTGGACAACCTCCACCTAAAAATCTTACATTTGTTACTACATTACCTTCTAATGTAAATTCAATGACTTGTGAGCATGTGTTATGTGTTTTAAAACTATATTTCATGTTATTCATCCTTTCTTTATTTTTTAGGTTTACCCTATTTTTATTTTACACTTTTATTTTTGTTTGTCAATATTTTTTACTTTTTTCCGAGTATTATATTGATTTTTTTGCTTATTTTTCCTCTTGCTATTTCTAAAATTACTTCATCTCCTGGCTTTTTTGTGTAAATATATTCTCGTAAATCGTTCATTGTGTTTAATTCATTTCCGTCTATTGATAAAATGATGTCCTTTTCCTTTAATTCTGTTTTATCTGTTGGACCATTTGGTGTGATTTGTGCTACATATATGCCTTTTTCAAAATTAACATTACCGTCTAAATATGGTATGACTTGCTTATCATAAGCATAAATTCCTATTGTTGGTTGCTCATAATTACCTGTTTCTTCATAATTTTTAATAATATTTTTTACTACATTTATAGGTATTGCGAAGCCTATTCCTTCTGCTGTTGTTATTTTTACTGTGTTTATTCCAATTACTTCGCCTTTTGGTGTAATTAGCGGTCCCCCGCTGTTACCTGGGTTGATTGTTGCGTCTGTTTGTATTAAGTCTGACATGTATGATTTATTATTTTCTTCTTCTATTTTTATGCTTCGGTTTTTTGCGCTTATAATTCCTGATGTTACTGTTCGCCTAAATTCAAAGCCTATTGGGTTACCTATGGCATACACTGTTTCACCTACGCGTATTTTGCTGGAATCGCCTAGTGTTGCATAGTTTAAATTTTTTGCATTTATTTTGGTAAGTGATAAATCTAAGTCTTGGTCGCTCCACTCCACTGTTCCTTCATAGTTTTGACCATTTTCTAAGGTGATATAGCATTTGCTATATTTACTGCCTGTTACATGTTCATTGCTTAAAATATAACCATTTTCTGTTACTATAACTCCTGTTCCTAAGCCTAGTTCTGATTCATTGCTGATTGATAGAATTGAATTTCCAGCATTTTTTAATTTCGATATTCCCACTATGCTACCGCGTTGTTTTTTCTATTACATCTGCTACTAATTGGTTGTTTTCTTCTGCATTTTCTACAGTTTCTTCATATTCTGTGGAAGATAGTTTTGTTGTTTCATATTCTATTGGTTCAATTTTGATTTGACTATATGTTGTGTAAAGATAGAATGCACTTATCCATACTAAGATTAAAATAATTGATATTATTGCGATTTTCTTTTTTGGGTCTGTTCTTTTTCTTCTTCTACTTTTCATGGAAACACCTCTTTTTTAGTATTTCCACTTTTTATTGTTTTAATCTTTTGCTTCTTGATATCTTTTTATTTTTTGAGTTGTTGTTTTGGCAAATGGTGTGGTTGTTATGATGATTTTTTTAATATGTTTATATATTGGTAAGTTCTGATTTATTTTTTTGATTTCTTGCCAAATGATTTTTTCATATTCATTTTCTTCTTTTTTTCCAAAAGTTTGCTCAATTGTTTCTTTATCATATACGATTTTGGCACATAACATAGTGTCTGTATTGTTTTCTTTCCTTTGATATACTAGGCTTTCTGATATGTATGGAATTTTATTTATTAAAAATTCAATTTCTTGTGGATATACGTTTTTTCCATTTTGCAATACGATAATGTCTTTTTTTCTTCCTGTTACATATAGGAAATTGTCTTTATCTAAATATCCATAGTCCCCGGTGCTAAACCATCCTTTTTTTAATACTTTTTTTGTTTCTTTTTCATTTTCGTAATATCCTAGCATTACACTCGGACCTTTTACGACAATTTCGCCAATTCCTTCTTCATTTTTATTTTCAATTTTTACTTGCAAATTGTCTAATACTAGTCCTACTGAACCTGGTCGTTTTTGATGGTCTGTTTCTGCGGAAATAACTGGTGAGGTTTCTGTTAGTCCATATCCTTGTATAAGCTCTATCCCTAAGTTGTTATAGCCTATAATTGTGTTTTTGTCCATTGGAGCTGCTCCATATAGTACAACACGTAAATTACCTCCAAAGTTTTGTAGAACTTCTTTAAATAATAGCTTTCTTATATCAATTTTTACTTTTAATAACGCGTTTGATATTTTTGTGACCCTATTTATTAGTTTCGTTTTTCCTTTGTCTGCTATTGCTTTTTGAATTTTTTTATACATTGTTTCTAGTATAAGTGGAACTGCTACAAACACTGATACTTTGTATTCTTGCAAGTTCTTTTGAATATATTTTAGTCCATCACAAAAGGCAACTGTTGAACCCCAATAAAAGCCAAATAGAAATGTTATTGTGCATTCAAAAGTGTGGTGCATTGGTAAAAATGATAATAATACATCTTGTGGATATAGTTTTACATATCTTCCTATTGCTAAGATGTTTGAACATATATTGTATTGTGATAGCATAACTGCTTTTGGTTCACTTGTTGTTCCTGATGTAAATAGCATTATTGACATTTTTTTGCTGTCTAATTTTATTTCGTCATAATGGTTGTATCCCATTTCTATTAGGTTTTTCCCTACTTCTATTAGTTGTTTGAATTCTTTTAAGTCCATATTTATTGCTGTTTTTATTATATTTTCTTTTTTCTTTAATAGTTTTTCTACAAATTCTTTATGAGCATTTTCGTATATTATTGCTGTTGCTCCGCTTCTTTTTACTAAATTAGCTAACTCTTTTTCTGGCAAAGCTCTGTCTATTGGCACTACACACATATTCCCAGTTGTTATTGCTAAATAGCTGACACACCATTCATATCTGTTGCTTCCTATTAAAATGATTTTTTGATTTTCTAATTTTAAGTGTAACAATGCAGTTGACATTGCTTTTATGTCATTTTTAAATTCTTTATATTTTATATCAACATATTCAGGTTTTTTTACATCTTTTTTAAACTTATACACAATGTGGTCTGGGTTCCCTCTTTCTGCGATGTCTATAAGTTGTTTAAAGTTTTCCATTTAACATCCTTCCCTTCGGAACATTTTATATGAATTTATTCTATACTAATATATATTTTTTTTCAACATTTTTCTTGCTTTTTTTTCAATATATCTATATAATGATGTTAGTTTAAATAGATGAAAAAAGGTGGTTTTGAGATGACCAAAAAGCAACTTTTCGATTTGACTTGTCCACAAGTTGCAATTATGAATATGGAGCAGTTCTACCCTAACACCAGTATGAATATAATTTCTGGCGTTGTTACAATTCGCGATAAAGTTGATTTTTCTTTGCTAAGAAAAGCTATACATCTTTTTGTAAAAAATACTGCCAATATTCGCTATCAATTTTGCTCAGAACAAGATTCCGTAAAACAATATGAACATGAGTATGAAAATTTTTATATCAAACATTTTAATATAAATTCGGAGAATAGGGAAAAAATTTATTCAGATATTTCTAAAACTTATTTCCCTCTATATGATTCCCCTCTTTATTATTTTGCGACATTTGAAAATGAGGAAGATTTGACTGGTGGCTTTTTTATTTGTGTACATCACCTTATTTCTGATGCTTGGGCTATGGGGATGCTTGTTAGCTCAGTTATTTCAATTTATTCTAAGCTTATGAAAAAAGAAGATTTAAAAATTGATGCTTCTATCCCTTATTCAGATTTTGTGCAAGAAGATCTTTCTTATTTAAAAAGCCAAAAGTTTGTGTCTGATAAGGATTTTTGGGATAATTTATTTGAAGAAAATATTTTTGAAGATTATGATTCTTATACTACTGTTTCTCATTTAGATTATGAAGCAACTAGAAGTGAATTTAAACTTTCTAAAAAATTGACTTCTAAAATTACAGATTTTTGTAGGCAATTAAAAGTTTCGCCTTTTACGTTTTTGCTATTTATTATGGCTATTTATGAGAGCAGAATTAAACAGTCAAACCATATTGTTATTTCTACTCCTATTTTGAATAGAATTGGTCAAAAGGAAAAAAATACTTTTGGGCTTTTTGTAAATAATATTTTATATAAATTGGATATTGAAGATTCTGCATCTTTTCGCGATGCTATGGCTACTTTGGCACAGTCTCAGTTTTCTTTTTTGAGGCATCAAAGATACCCTTTTCAAGAGTTAATTGCTGATGTTAAAAGCAAGTTTGAATTAAAGGAAAATATTTATAATATAGCGGTTTCTTATCAAAATGCTAGGACAAACCATAGTGAAGAAAATGTGAATTATGATTGTCAATGGCTATTTAGTGGATATTCAGCTGTTCCTTTGTTATTCCATATTTATGATATGGATAATACTTGTTCTTTTTCTTTTATTTATGATTATCAGAATAAAGTGTATGATTTTTCACAGATTAAGGATATGCACCATCGTTTACTATATATCTGTGAACAAGTAATTGATAATCCTGATATTTTAATAAAAGATATTAGGCTTGCAACAGAGGAAGAAAGAAATTTAATTTTAAATGAGTTTAATAATACTTATGTTGCTTACCCTAGTAAGAAGACGATTGTTGATTTATGGGAAAAGCAAGTTACTTTACATGCAGAAAAAACAGCTATTATTTGTGGTGGAAAAGAAGTTTCTTTTAAGGAGTTAGATGATTTATCTACTAAGCTTGCTATTCATTTACAGAAAAAATATCATTTGAAAGAAGGGCATAATGTTTCTGTAATTTTAGACCGTTCTATTGACTTGGTTGTGGCTATTTTGGCTATTTTGAAATGTGGTTGTTCTTATGTTTTGATAGACCCTCAGCACCCTAAGGATAGGCAAGATTATATGATTGAAAATTCAAATTCAAAATATGTTATTTCTGATTTAGATTTAGATATTGGTAATCAGATAAATTGGAATTTAGATACAAATTTGATTGTGAAATCTCAGTATCAAAAGCCGGAAATTTCTGCAAATAGTGCGATGTATTTGTTATATACTTCCGGGTCTACTGGGCTACCAAAGGCTGTATCTGTAACTCATAAGAATTTTCATAATTATTTAGTTGGTATTTCGAAATTGATTGATTATTCTGATGAGAAAATTGTTTTATCTATGGCTTCTGTTTCTTTTGATGTGTTCGGGTTTGAGCTATGGGTTACTATTTTGAATGGTTTAACTTTAATTTTGTCTACTCGGTGAAGAACAAAATGATTTTGCAAAGTTAAATGATTTAATTACTAATTATGGGGTAAATATTTTATATGGTACTCCTAGTAAAATTCAGTCTTTGATGTCTGCTATAAATGAGAATCATAATTTTTCTTCTCTTACTGATATTGGTATTGGTGGCGAGTCTTTTAGTTTATCTTTTATAACTGATATTCAGAGAATTTGCTCTGCTAATTTATATAATATGTATGGACCTACTGAGGCGACTATTGGTTGCTGTTGTAAGAAGTTTGAAAAGAATTCTAAACAAATTACAATTGGAACGCCTTTGGCAAATGTAAGGTTCTATGTGTTAGATCAGAATTTGAAACTCTGCCCTCCTGGAATTAAGGGTGAACTTTATATTTGTGGTGATAGTGTTTCACAGGGGTATTATCAGAGGCCTGATTTAACTGAGAAGAGCTTTTTACCGGATATTTTCAAGCCAAAGTCTGTTATGTATAAGTCTGGCGATATTGTGAGTTGGACTAATCAAGGGGAATTGCTTTTTTATGGTAGAAATGATTCACAGGTTAAAATTAGAGGTTATAGAATTGAGCTTAGTGAAATTGAGACTGCTTTGAGTTCTCATCCTTTTATTAGAACTTCTACTGTTATAAATTATAATTATACTGGCAGAGATTTGCTTTGTGCATATTATACTTCTGATTTTACTATTCAGAATTATGAGTTGAAGTTATTTTTAGCGGATAAATTGCCAAATTATATGATTCCTTCTCATTTTATTCCTCTTGTTGAGTTGCCTCTTACCATAAACGGAAAAATTGATAAGGCGAATTTGCCTTCTCCTTTTAGCATTGGCAAGAGTGAGCAGTATGTTAGACCTGAAAATGATTTGCAAAAAGCTATTTGCCGTGCTTTGGAGAAGTGTTTATATATTAAAAAACTTAGTATTGATGAAGATTTTAATAATCTTGGTATTGATTCATTGTCTATCATTAAGGTTCAATCTCAGCTTTCTAGTTTAGGTATTTCTGTTCCGACTAAGTATTTTTATGATTATTCTAATGTTAAAGATTTGTGTTTTGCGTTAGAGCAGATGCCTTCTGCTGGTGATGATTCGTTGACAAATGATAATAATGCTTTTTTAAAACATGATTTGGATAATTTAAGGGTTCAAAAACATCAGCCTAAAAATATTTTGCTGACTGGTTGTACTGGCTTTTTGGGTGTGCATATTTTAGATGCTTTACTTAATACAAAAGCAAAAATATTCTGTTTTGTACGTGCTTCAAATATTAAAAATGCTCAAAATAGAATTTCTAATATTTTTAAATTTTATTTTAAGGATAAATATACAGATGAATTTTTGTTTAAGAGAATTGAAATAGTTATTGGTGATATTAAGTATAAAAATTTGGGGCTTTCTGATGAATCGTTAGAAAAGCTTGGAAATACTATTGATACTTTGATACATTGTGCTGCCGTTGTTAAGCATGTTGGAAAATATGATGATTTTAGAAAAATAAATTTGGAGGGTACAAAAAATATTGCTAATTTCTGCATGAAATATGGAATTTGTTTAAATCATATTTCAACAACAAGTGTAAGCTGTGATTTTATGCCTTTATCACAGACTTCTGATGTTGTTAACTTTACGGAGGAAAGCTTTTTCATTGGGCAAAATTATCAAGAAAATTATTATGTTAAAAGTAAATTGCTTGCAGAGGATTTCTTGATTCAAAATATTAGGAAAGGCTTGTTGAAGGCAAATATTTTTAGAATTGGTAATTTGACTGGTAGAGCAAGTGATGGCTTTTTCCAATATAACATTGATAGTAATGCTTTTTATAATAAGTTGCAATTCATTTTGACTAATAAATTCTTTTATGAGAGTGGTGTTTTGCAAGAGTTTGATTTATCACCTGTTGATGATGTTGCATCAGCTATTATTAGTATGATTTATGGCTATGGTAATCAAAATAAGATTTTCCATATTATGAGTCCTCAGAAATTTAATATGAAAACTTTGATTGAAAAACTTGAGCTTTTGAATTATCATATTAAGGTTTTAAAAGATTCTGATTTTTATAAAAAAATTATGAAATTGACTTTGGATGCTAATTCTTTGATTATAAATGATTTTAATTTGCATCTGAATACTTCTAATTTAAATGTAAAGACTAAGTGTAATATTACTTTGAAATATTTAGATAATATTGATTTTCATTATCATAGAATAGATTTAAAATATTTAACAAAAATTATAGAATATTGCAAAAGAATAAATTTTATTTAAGGGAGGAATTTACTGATGAAAAAGAAGAAGGGCTTTCATCTATATGCTTATCAAAAAGTTATTTTGTCTTACATTATTACTTTATCAATTTTTGCTTGGGTTTTATACCCACTTATGCACAGAATTTTGAATTATCCACCTGGAACTGTTGATACGGCTTTTCAAATTGAATATGGCGGACTTTCTTATACGGCTCAGTTCGTTTCTTTATATGTTGTTGTAATTTCTTTATTTGCAATTTATCAGAGGTTTTTCTTGTTTAAGAAGATTGCAGATTGGGAAAGGAAGGGTGCTGGTCATTCTAAGTATTCTGTTGAGGAAGTTAGGAAGACTTTATTAACTGCTCCTACTAAGTTTTATTTGTTGCAAATTATTATTCCTTTTATTGCAATTACTATTGGGCTTGGTATGCCTATTGTTAAGCATGAATTAGAGTCTTCAGGTATTACTGTTGCTATGTTATGGGTTTCTATTTTGACTTTTAATGCAACAATTTCTTATGTGTTTTCTAAGAATTTCTTTAAACCTATTTTAATTGCTACTTTTAAGGAAAATCGCTTGACTACGAAGAAGCATACTAAGTTATCAGGTGATATGATTTTAATCTTATTGCCTTTGCTTATCGCTGGTTTGTTCTTTACTGCTATTGTTTCTTATTCGCGTTTAGTTAATGTAAGAGGTGATGATTTTTATCAATATTATAAAAATGAGTTAGATTATAATTTTGATGATAATCATTTTTATACAAAAGAGACTTTAATGGAACAATTAAAAAAATTGAATTATATGGATGATTCTCATACTTATTTCATTATTGATTCTGATAAAACTATTACTACTTCTGATGGGGTTCCTTTGACTGACTTTTTCACAAAGTATATTTTTGAACTTTCAGATCAATATGATGGTAGGGTTTATGAACATTATGCAGTAAATACTCAGGGATATATTAAGCATATTTCTAATTTTGGTCATGACTATATTATTGGTGTGCGCTTCCCTATTTCTGGTGAAGATGCTCTTGTTTATATTGTTACTACTTTTGCTGTATTGTTTGGTATTATTTCTTTCTTGGTTTGGTATTATTCTTCTTCTCTTTCAAGTCAAATTAAGATTATTGTAAATGGTCTTAATGATATAAATAATAAAAATAATGCTGAGTTTAAGAAAATTCCGATAATTTCTAATGATGAGCTGGGAGAGTTGACTGTTGCTTTTAATAAAATTCAGGCTTTGACTGAGAGAAATATTGCTCAGATACATGATAATCAGCAAACATTGATGGAAAGAGAGCGTTTGGCTTCCCTTGGTCAGCTTATTGGTGGTATTGCACACAATTTAAAAACGCCTATTATGTCTATTTCTGGGGCATCAGAAGGACTTTCAGATTTGATAAAGGAATATGATTCTTCAATTGAAGATCCTGAGGTAAATGCACAAGATCATCATGAAATTGCTCATGATATGAGTGTTTGGGTTGATAAGATTAAGGAATATTCTGAATATATGTCTGATGTTATTTCTGCGGTTAAGGGGCAAGCTGTTGTTATGTCTGAGTCTGATAGTGTTACTTTTGATGTGGAAGAATTGGTTAAACGTATTGATATTTTGATGAAGCATGAGTTGAAAAATGCTCTTATCTATTTAAATATTTCTTTACAAGTTCCTAATACTACTACATTACATGGTGATATAAACAGCTTGATTCAGGTTATAAATAATATGATTTCTAATTCTATTCAAGCATATAATGGTAAACCAAATCAGAATATTGATTTGACTGTTCTTAGAGATGATAAGTATTTGATTATTTCTATTAAAGATTATGGTCCTGGTTTACCTGATAAGGTTAAAAATAAGTTGTTTACTGAGATGATTACTACTAAGGGTAAAAGTGGAACTGGTCTTGGGTTGTATATGTCTTATTCTACTATTAAGGCTCATTTTGGTGGAGATATTACTTTTGAGTCAGAGGCTGGAAAGGGAACTACTTTCAACATTTTATTGCCTATTAAATAATAAATTTGTGTAAAATACTTGCTTTTGTTTTATTTTACTAATATAATTGTATAAAGATTATTTTATGCTGGAAAGGATAGATTTTGTATGAGAAAAGGTTTGCAAACTGCGAATAATTCTGAAAATTCGACTTATAGAATTCTTGCAGTTGATGATGAAATTGGAATTGTTGATTCGTTATCAATCTTTTTGAAGAGAACTGGTTACCAATTTGTGGGTGTTACTGACCCAACTGAGGCGATTGAGTTGGTTAAAAAAGAGCATTTCGATTTGATGATTTTAGATTTCATTATGACTCCTTATCATGGGGATCAAGTTGTTGAGGAAATTCGTAAGTTTAATAAGGAATTATATATTTTGCTTTTGACTGGGCATAAGGATTTGGCTCCTCCTTTGGAGACAATTAAGAGGTTGGATATTCAAGGTTATTGCGAAAAAAGTGATAAGTTTGATCAGTTGCTTTTGCTTATTGAGTCTGGTATTAAGTCAATTCAACAGATGAATGAGATTAAGAAGATAAATGCTGAGTTGACTGATACTTATAGGAGATTAGAAGATTCTTATTTGGAGAGTATTCAAGCTCTTAGACATGCTGTTGAGGCAAAAGATACATATACTCGTGGTCATTCTGATAGGGTTTCTGCTTATTCTGTTTTGATTGGTAAGAAGTTGGGGCTTTCTGAGGATGATTTGGAGAGTTTGCGCGTTGGTGGTTTGTTCCACGATATTGGAAAAATTGGTGTTCCTGATAGTATTTTGCAGAAGGTTTCTGCTTTGACTGATGATGAGTATGCTCAAATTAAACAGCATCCTATTGTTGGTATTCAGATTTTGTCTAATGCTTCTATTTTTCAAGATATTTTGCCTATTGTTAAGCATCATCATGAGAAGTTTGATGGTAGTGGTTACCCTGATGGTTTGAGTGGGGATAATATTCCTTATCTTGCTAGAATTACTTCTATTGCTGATGGGTTTGATGCTATGACTTCTAGTCGTTCTTATCGTAATTCTTTGCCTCTTGAAACTGTTGTTTCTGAATTTAAGAAGTATGCTGGAACACAGTATGACCCTAATATTACTAGCGTTTTCTTGGATATTTTGAATACTGATTTTGCTTCTATTCAAGAAATTATGGATAAATATAAATAATGAGGTGTAGTATATGTTTAATGGTTTAGATGAAGTATGGTCAAATTTTATTATTAGCTTTGCTATAATATGTGTTCCTATTTGTTTAGTATTGATAATAGGAGCTGTAATATTAAAAATAGTATATAAAAAACGTAAACAATTAGACAATAATGATAAAAAAATTATAAATATAAATCATTTTATTTTTTCATTTTGTACTTTACTAATATTAACTCTTTTCTTTGCTCGCGTAGCATCTACTCAATCTTATCCATTTTTTGTTTTAATTATTACTACATTGTTGTTTTTATGTTCTGTTATTTTTAGATTTATAAAAAAATATAAAATTTCTTATATTTTATTGATATTTGCCATTTTAGTTGCTTCTATAAGTCTTGTATATTTCAATAATAAAGAAAGTGAAAGAAAAGATTTAACTAATTCTAAAACAGATACAGAAATTGAATTATTTAATATAAAATTTAAAAAATATGAAGGAACTAAATCTGGTGCTATTGTTAAATCTTTGTGCGATGAAATTGTATATACTAATAGTTCTTATGGTGAAAACGGAGATTTTATATCTGTTGATGGCGTGGTACATTGGAGTTCTCCTAATGAAGAATTTAATTTTGATAACATTATATCTTCCAATAATTATTCTGTGTCATTAAATTATAATAAATATAATTTATTAGATTCAATTATTATAGAAGAAGTAAATTAAGTAGAAAAATACTCAGCGGTGGCTGAGTATTTTTTATATTTTCATTGATAAACTTACTTTCTGTCTGTCTAAGTCTATTTTTATTACTTTGACTTTTATTATATCTCCTACTGATACTATTTCTGATGGATTTTTAACATATTTATCACTCATTTCTGATATATGTACTAGCCCATCATGTTTTACACCAATATCAACAAAAGCTCCGAAGTCTATTACATTTCTAACTGTTCCTGTTAATATCATGCCTACTGTTAAATCTTCCATTTTTAATACATCTGACCTTAAAATTGGTTTTGGCATATCTTCTCTTGGATCTCTACCTGGTTTTGATAGTTCTGATATTATATCTGTTAATGTCATTTCTCCTATTGCTAATTCTTTTGCTGTTTCAGCAATATTTATTTCTTTTAGTTTTTGTTGTATTTCGCTTAATTTTTCTTTATCTTTTATGTCTTGTTTTTTAAATCCTATTTTTTCTAATAGTTTTTCTGTTGCTTCATAACTTTCTGGGTGAACTGCTGTTATTTCAAGTGGGTTGTCACCATCTAAAATTCTCAAAAAGCCTGCACATTGTTCAAATGCTACTTTTCCTAATTTTGGTACTTTTAATAGTTCTTTTCTGTTTTTTAATTTACCGTTTTCATCTCTGTATTTTACAATATTTTTTGCTATTGTGCTGTTTATTCCTGAAACATAAGATAATAGTGATGGTGTTGCTGTGTTTACATCTACTCCTACTTTGTTAACGCTGTCTTCAACGACTCCCGTAAGGCTTTCAGCTAATCTTTTTTGGTTTACATCATGTTGATATTGTCCAACTCCTATTGCTTTTGGGTCTATTTTTACTAGCTCTGCTAGTGGGTCTTGTAGTCTTCTTGCTATTGAAATTGCTCCTCTTATTGATACATTGATGTCTGGATATTCTTCTGTGGCTAGTTTTGATGCTGAATAAACTGATGCTCCTGCTTCACTTACTATGGCATAGTGTACGTCTCGTTTTGCTTCTTTTATCATGTCTGCTACAAACATTTCTGATTCTCGTGATGCTGTTCCATTTCCTATTGCTATCATATCTATTTTGTCTTTTTCTATTAGTTTTAATAGTTCTTTTTTTGCTCCTTCAACATCATTTTGTGGCTCTGTTGGATACACTGTGGTGTAGTCTAAAACTTTTCCGGTTTCATCAATTACTGCTATTTTGCATCCTGTTCTATATGCTGGGTCAAAGCCCATAACTGTTTTTCCTTTTATTGGTGCTCCAAGTAGAAGTTGCTTTGCATTTTGACCGAAAACTTTTATTGCTTTTTCTTCTGCTTTTTCTGTTAGGTCTGAACGTATTTCTCTTTCTATTGATGGCTCTGTTAGCCTTTTATAACTGTCTAATATTGTTTCTTTTAACATGTCTGTAAATTGTGTGTTTCCTTTTATAATGTCTCTTTCCATGTAGCTTAGTATTTTCTCTTCTGGTTTTTGTATTTTGACTTTTAAGTATTCCTCTTTTTCTCCTCTATTTATTGCTAATATTCTATGGCTTGGGATATATTTGATTGGCTCTTGTTTATCATAATACATTTCATAGTTTGATTCTTTTTCTTCATCTGTTGCTTTTGTGTCTATTCCGGCTTCGCGATAGCATTGCCTTTTTATTTCTTTTCTATATTTACTATTGTCTGATATGTTTTCTGCTATGATGTCTAATGCTCCTTGAATTGCTTCTTCTGCTGTTGCTACTACCTTATCTTTGTCTTGCTTGTCTTTTTCTTCTAGTTTGTCTATATTGATATATTGTTTTGCTATTTCTTCTATTGGTGTTTTTTCTTCTTGTTGCATTATTATTTCTGCTAATGGTTCTAGTCCTTTGGCTTTTGCTACTGTTGCTCTTGTTTTCTTTTTTTGTTTATATGGGCGATATATGTCTTCTACTTCCGCAAGGGTTTTGCATATTGCAATTGCTTGCAATATTTCGTCTGTTAGTTTGCCTTGTTCTTCAATTGATTTTATTACTTCTTCTTTTCTTTGTTCTAGGTTCCTTAGATATGTAAGTCTATCGCCTAAGTCCCTAAGGGTTTCATCACTTAGTCCACCTGTTGCTTCTTTTCTATATCTTGCAATAAATGGTATTGTATTTCCTTCATCTATTAGTTTTACTGCCGCTTCTACTTGGCTTTCTTTTATTTGCAATTCATCTGCAATTGTTTTATTGATTTTGTCCATATTTTTTCTCTCTTTCTTCTATTCAATTTCTAAGTATTCGTTATATGTTACTTCTTTATCTACTATTTTTCCGTCTGATTTTATATCTATAATACGGTTTGCAACTGTTTGCATTAGTTGGTGGTCGTGTGATGTGAATATGATGTTTCCTTTAAAATTTTGCATTCCGTTATTAAGTGCTGTTATGCTTTCCATGTCTAAATGGTTTGTTGGTTCATCAAAAATTAAGAAGTTTGCACCTGATAGCATCATTTTTGATAATACACATCTTACTTTTTCACCACCTGATAGCACTTCTACATTTTTTAGTGCTTCATCTCCTGAAAATAGCATTCTTCCTAAAAAGCTTCTTACGTATGTTTCGTCTGGGTCTTTTGAGTATTTTCTTAACCATTCTGTGATGTTTTCTTCTGTTTCAAATAGATAGTTGTTATCTTTTGGAAAATAGTTTTGTGTTATTGTTGTTCCCCAGATGATTTCTCCGGAATCTGGTTTGAGTTCTCCGGCTATAATTTGAAATAGTGCTGTTTTTGCATTTTCATTGTCTGCTAATATTGCTATTTTATTGTTTTGCTTAAATGTAAAGCTTACATTGTCTAATAGTTTAACTCCGTCTATTGTTTTTGATATGTTTTTTATTTGTAATATTTCTTTTCCTGGTTCTCTATCTGGTTTGAAATCAATATATGGGTATTTTCTGTTTGATGGTTTGATTTCTTCTAGTTGAATTTTTTCAAGTGTTTTTTTCCTTGATGTTGCTTGTTTTGATTTTGATGCGTTTGCACTAAATCTGGCTATGAAGTCTTGTAGTTCTTTTATTTTTTCTTCTTTCTTCTTGTTTTGCTCTCTTGCTTGTTTTAGTGCTAGTTGACTAGATTCATACCAGAAATCGTAGTTTCCTGGATAAAGTGTGATTTTTCCAAAGTCAACATCTGCTATATATGTGCATACTTTGTTTAAGAAATATCTGTCATGTGATACTACTATGACGGTATTTTCGTAATTTATTAAAAATTCTTGTAACCAGTTTATGCTTTTTAAATCTAGGTCGTTTGTTGGCTCATCTAGAAGTAGTACGTCTGGGTTTCCAAATAGACTTTGGGCTAATAGAATTTTGACTTTTTCACGTGGTTCGATTTCTTTCATGTATTTATAATGTTCATCTGGGCTGATTCCTAAGTCGTTTAATAGCATTGCTGCATCTGATTCTGCATTCCAACCGTCTAGTTCTGCAAATTTTTCTTCTAATTTTGCTGCTTTCATTCCATCTTCTTCTGAAAAGTCTGGTTTACTGTATATTGCATCTTTTTCTTTCATGATGTCATATAGTTCTTTGTTCCCCATGATTACTGTGTCTATTACTGTATATTCTTCATAAGCAAAGTGGTCTTGTTTTAAGATTGAAAGTCTTGCGCCTTTTTCTAAACTGACATCTCCTTTGCTTGGCTCTAATTCTCCTGATAATACTTTTAAAAATGTTGATTTTCCTGCTCCATTTGCTCCGATAATTCCATAGCAGTTTCCTTTTGTGAATTTTATATTTACGTCTTCAAATAGAACTCTTTTTCCAAACCTTACGGTTACACCATTTGTGGTTAACATGGTTTTCCTCCTTTTTGTTTTTGTACTTGATTATTATATATTATTTACTTAGTTTTTTCAAGTGTTCTAGTTGCAAAAAGTCTTTTTTAGTGCTATAATGGTTTAGATTTTTAACTAGGAAGGAAGAAATAATATGAGTAAGTATTTTTTTACGAGTGAAAGTGTTACAGAAGGTCATCCAGATAAATTGTGTGATTATATTTCTGATAGTATATTAGATGCGTATTTGGAGAGTGATCCTAATGCGAGGGTGGCAATGGAGACTTTTGCTGCTAAGAATGAAATAACAATTGCTGGGCAAGTGACTTCATCTGCTAAAATTGGTTTAGGTGAAATTGAAAATATTGTAAGAGCTGCTATAAAAGAGATTGGATATAATAATAGTGAAATTGATATTGATTATGCTACTTGCAAAGTCAATACAAATATAACTGAACAGAGTGCTGATATTGCCTTAGGTGTTGATATTGGTGGTGCTGGTGATCAAGGTATAATGTTTGGATATGCAACAGATGAAACTTCAAATTACATGCCTTACCCTATTGCTGTTGCTCATAAGTTAGCTAAGAAATTGACAGATGTTAGGAAAAATGGTGTTATTCCATATTTGAGGCCAGATGGCAAAACGCAAGTAACCGTAGAGTATGAGAATGATATTCCTAAACGTGTTGAAACTGTTTTGATTTCAACACAACATACGGCTGATGTTGATTTGGATACAATAAAGCAAGATGTAAAAAAATATGTAATCAATGATGTTATTCCTCAAAATATGATGGATGATAATACTAAAATTTATATCAATCCTACTGGTCGTTTTATTATTGGTGGTCCTCTTGGTGATACTGGTTTGACTGGTAGAAAGATTATTGTTGATACTTATGGTGGTATGGCAAGGCATGGTGGTGGTGCTTTTTCTGGAAAAGATCCTAGCAAGGTGGATAGGTCTGGTGCATATATGTTGAGACATATTGCTAAAAATGTTGTTGCAAATAATTTGGCGAAGAAATGTGAAATTCAGATTTCTTATGCAATTGGTATGAAAGAGCCTTTGTCAATTTGGATAAATACTTATGGTACAAATACTGTTCCGGAAAGTGATATAATTAGAATTATTAAGGAAAATTTTGATTTAACTCTTGATGGTATTATTAAATATTTAGATTTGAGAAAGCCTATTTATAGGGAAACTACAAATTATGGTCATTTTGGTAAAGATTATCTTCCTTGGGAAAAAATAGTGAATTTTAAAAACCTTACTAATTAAGTAAGGTTTTTTAGAAGTTTTCGCCTATGATTGATTTTATTTTTTCTAATTGCGTTTTTAAGTCTTCGTATTTTGCATTACCTATTGTTTTGTCTGTGCCGTTTTCGTAGTTTTCAATTCTTTTTTCTATGTCTAATACTTTGAATTTATGTGTTGCTACATTTGTGTTTTTGTACATATTTATAGGGATATAGTTGATATTATCAATTGAAATTTTTCCTTTACTATCACAGGTGATGTCTAGGTTTAATATGATGGAGTTAAGTGTGTTTTCTGCATTTTGGTCACAGATAAAGTTGCCTAGTGCATAGATTACAAAGCATTCTTTTTCAGTTCCGTCTGGCATTTTTACTGTTCTTTTTTCCATTGGTTCTAGTGTGTGTGGGTGATTTCCTAAGATGATGTCAGCTCCGTTTTGGAATAGGAAGTCTGCTAGTTCTTCTTGTTCGTCATTTGCTGTTGTTCTGTATTCTGTTCCCCAGTGCATACATGCAACTATCATTTCTGCACCTTCTGCTTTTGCTTGTTCTAGTTGAGTTTTCATTACGTCTTTATCAATTAAGTTTACGCAAAATGGTTTGTCACTTGGAAGCGGAATTCCGTTTGTTCCGTAAGTGTAATTTAAAAATGCAATTTTTACTCCGTTGATTTCTTTGTATAAGATTTTTTCGCTGTCTTCTTTTGTTTTGTATGTGCCTAGGTGGTCTAGGTTGTAATATTCTAAGACATCTATTGTTCTTGATAGCCCTGAATATCCTTTGTCTAAGCAGTGGTTTCCTGAGGTTGATAGAATATCGACTCCTATGTTGCTTATAGCTTCTGCTAGGGCATCTGGTGAGTTAAATGTTGGGTAATTACTATATCCTGCTTCTTTGCCTGCAAAACTGGTTTCTAGGCTTCCTATTGTTATGTCTGGTGTTTGAAGGTATTGTGCTATATCTTCAAATACATAAGAGAAGTCGTAGTCATCAGTTGCGCTGTTGTATGCGTCCATGTATTGTGTGTTGTGGCACATTACATCTCCTATTGCGCATAAGGTGAATGTGCGTGATTTTTGTGGTTCTTCGCTTGTGGCTAGGTTTGATATTTTTTGGATGTCTTGTTCAATTGCTTGTTGTGATGTTTTCATGATGAGTATTTTTGTCCATGAAAAAGCAAGTAAAAATATAAGAAATAAAATTAGGCATATACATAATACTGTTGATGTTTTTACTCTTAAAATGCGCTGTATTAGTGATAAGTTGTTATTTCTTCTATTTCGAGAGTTTCTTGCCATATAAACACCTCTTTTCCGTTCTTTTTTATCAAGTTATCATAAATTTTAAAAAAAATCAATTAAAATGAATAAAAATTTGAAAAAAACATAAAATAATAAAAAAGTTTGAAAGAGAGGGAAGTTTGTTTATGAAGATTATTGATAAAATTGCTTTGGTTTTAGTTGTTATTGGTGCAATAAATTGGGGCTTAATTGGGTTGTTTAATTTTAATTTAGTTGCTGCAATTTTTGGTGATATGACGGCTTTATCAAGAATTATTTATGGTTTAGTTGGTATTTCTGGTCTTTGGGGAATTAAGTTATTGTTTGAAGATTAAGTTAATAAATAGTCCCTCTTTGTTTTTGCAAAGAGGGTTCTTTTTTGTTTTTATTATTTTGATGATAATTTTTTTGTTGATTTTACTAATAAAATAATGTCTATAATTAGTGGTATTCCACATGTTATAAGTATAAATATTAGGTCTACTCTGAATTGGTCAAACCAGTTATGGGCATCTGTTCCTAATGTTGGATGTGGATAGTTCATTTGCATACATTTTACTGCATCAAAAATTATATATATGATAAATGCTACTAATATTGTTATGGTAATGTATTTTATTATTTGCCATTTTTTCATATTATTTTCTCCTTTATTTATTTTTTTCTCATATTCTTAAACTTTGATTATAATATCATTTATTTGTTTTATTATCAATACTTTTTATTATATTTCTGGTTTCTTATAAATCCTAGTATAAAAAAATGTTATTATAGCTAGCAACTAACCAGTCTAGCAAATGAAATATCCTCCGGCTAAGTCGGAGGATATTTATTTTTGGTGAGCCATAGAGGGTTCGAACCTCCGACCGTCAGATTAAGAGTCTGCTGCTCTACCAGCTGAGCTAATGGCCCTTTTAATTTCGCGCATAATTATTATAATACTTTTTTTGTGAATTTGTCAATACTAAAAGGACTTAATTTGCTAATTAAGTCCTTTTGTTTTAATTTGTTCCACTATTTTCTCCTTGATTGCTTTCTGTTGATGGTTCTGATGGTTCTGATGGTGTTGTTGGTGTTGTAGCTTCGGGTTGCTGCGATGTATCTGTTTGAGGAGTTGTTTGTGTTTGTGTTGTTGTATCTGTACTTGGTGTTTGTTGTGTACTTGGAGTTGTTGTGCTTGTTGTTGCTTGACCTTTCGTTCCTCTTATTATGATTTTTTGCATTGGATCATAAGTATCTCTTGATAATACTGTTGTTGATACTATTTTTCCGTTTAGCATTTTATACATATATGTTTCTGTTTTTCTTCCATTTGCACCTTTTTGTTTTACAACTTCTACTCCTGGTGCAAGTGTTGGGTCATCAATATATTTGGTTGATGTTGGTAATGTTGATATTGTTACTGTTCTAAATGAAAATGTGTATTCTTCCGCTTCTTTTATTCCATATATTGATACTGTTGCTACTCCATTTTTAGCTGATGCTACTATTTTTATCGGATATTTTCTTGTGTTTTTGAATTTAAAATCTGTGGTTCCATATACAACTGTTGCATCCATCCCTGCTTCAACGTAAGATGTTACAAATTGATGATTTCTTCTTTCTACTATTCCTAAGTTTGCTCTTAATACTGCATTATATAGTGTTGATGATATTTGGCATATTCCTCCACCTATTCCATCGACAACTTCTCCTGCTGAATATACTTTTGCATTTTTATATCCTGTTGCTGCTGAACGTGGTCCTAGTGTTTTATTATATGAAAATGTTTCACCTGCTAATACTACTTTTCCATTGATTTTTTCACATGCTAATCTTAAATTTGTAGTTCTGTCAACATCTCCTCCATCATAATTTGTTTTAAATGTTCCTAATTGATCTGGAAATGCTTCTGTTCCTATTTGGTCTGTTGTTACTTTTGGTTTTGTTATTATTAAATCAATTACATATTCTTCTTGGTCAGTTTCTAGTAGTTGTCTTGCTGCTTCTACATCAAAGTCTACTCCTTCTACTTCTGGATAAATTGTAAATGGGTCTTTTGTGTAGTACGCATCTTTTACTTCTTTATATACTTCTGTATGAATTTTATCTATGTCGATTTTTGCTGGTGTGGCTTTTTGAACTGGTATGTTTATTGCTTTATTTGTTATTTCTATGTTGTCAAGTTGATTTTTTATTTTTTCTAGCATTGCGTCTGAATCAATTTTGATTCCTTCTTGCCCTTTTGTTATTTTTAGTTTGCCGTCTTCTATATAATATGCTGATTCTACCATAACTCCTGGTAAGTTTGTGCCGATGTCTTCTATCGTTTTTCTTGCTATTTCTTCGTTTAACTGCATTTCTACTTTGAAGTCTGTTTTACCTAACATTGCCCATAATATTTTGTAATTATTTATAAAAATGTTGTCTTCACGTCCTATGCTGATTGCTTTGTCTACTGCTTCGTCTATTTTGTATGTTGTTTCTAGTACGGTCGCGTTTATTGTTGTTTCGTATTCTGTGTATTGGGCTGGTATCTC
The DNA here is from genome assembly GCA_947594935.1 of uncultured Clostridia bacterium. Taxonomy (GTDB): domain Bacteria; phylum Bacillota; class Clostridia; order TANB77; family CAG-508; genus CAG-269. The sequence continues at coordinate 38,838 of CANQEM010000015.1, forward strand.
TTTTTCTAGTTTTTCTTTATAAATATTTTCTAGTTTTTCTTTTGCTGCACTTTTTGATAATCCTGATACATCGATTCCTTCAATTTTTACACCTGATACTATGCTTGTTTTATTCATGTTCAATAGTGCAAATATTGTGGATACTAATGCTACTATTGCTATTGTAATTACTGTTGCAATTATTAGAATTTTCCTTATTTTTCTTTTCTTTTTGGTTCTTTCAACCATTTTTTCTAGATTGCGTTCTACTTTTTTTGGTTCGTTTTTTATTTGTTTAAATTTTGCTTCTGATTCTTCTGGTTTTTCCTCTGTTTCTTTCTTTTCTTCTTTTATTTTTTCTTTTCCCATAGTTATCCCCCTCAATCTTCTTTTTTATATTATCATAAAAAAGTTTTTTTTACAATATTTTTGCATTATTTTTTATTTTGTAATAATTTCTTGTAATCCTTTATTTAATAGTATGTTCATTGTTGTGTTTTATTCGTTTTTTAATTTTTTGACATTTTTTTTGAAAATTTTTAAAAAAGTACTTGAACATTGTCAATTTTAATATTATAATGTTGGTAGCAAAAGATAAGCAAAGGGAGTTTTCGAAAATGGAATTGATGAAAAATATATTTTTTAATACAGATAAGTTAATTGAAAATACTGATGTTAAGATATCTTATACTGGTAAGTTTTTTCAAGATGGCTGTGATGAGGTTTTTATTCATTATGGTTTTGGTCTTAATTGGGATGGTCTTAATGAAGTGAAAATGGAAAAAACTGAGTTAGGGTTCCAAGCTGAGTTGCTTTTAGGTGTTGGAGAATCTTTTAATTTCTGTTTTAAAAATGGTGCTGATGAGTGGGATAATAATGATGGTCAAAATTATTCTGTTGAATTAGAGAAACCTCAAACAGATTTAATTGTTTTAGATGATGAAATTACTACATTAGGTACTGCTCGCAAGTTGAGAAGATCTTATTTGTGGAGTAAAAAAGTTCGTTTAGCTGTGTATAAGATTATTACTTATTTACCTAAGTTAATTTCTGGAAATTATAAGAAAAAGCATAAAGAAGTTACTGATGCTGAATAATTATATAAAAAAAGGAGCTGTTGCTCCTTTTTTATGTTATTATCCATCCACCGTTTATTGATATGATTTGCCCTGTTGTGTAATTGTCTTCTATTAGCCATTTTACACATTTTGCAATATCTTCTGTTTTTCCGATTTTTTCTAATAATATTTCTTTTTCAATTTGCTTTATTTCCTTATTATTTAGGTTGGAATTCATTTCTGTGTCTATTATTCCTGGTGCGATTGAATTTACTCGTATTCCTGATGGTCCTAGTTCTTTGGCTAGGGCTTTTGTCATGCCGTCCATTCCTGCTTTTGAGATTGAATATACTACTTCCATTGATGCTCCTACTTGTCCCCAAATTGATGATATATTTATTATCCATCCTTTTTTATTGTGAATCATATTTTTGCTTGCTTGTTGGCTCATGCAGAAGGCTCCATAAAGGTTGGTGTTTATGATTTCTTCCCAGTCTTGACGTGTAACATCTTCTATTTGCTGTATTTTATCAATTCCTGCATTATTTATTAACCCGTCGATTTTGTTGTACTTTTTTAGGGTGAATTCTACTATTTTTTTGCATTCTTCTTCTTTTGAAATGTCTGCTTTATATATGTCTATTTGCTTTCCTTCTTTTTTTAGTTCTTCTTGTAATTCTATTGCTTGTTTTTCTGATTTATTGTAGTTACAAATTATTTGGTGCCCTTCGTTTGCTAGTGTTTTTGCTATTTCTCTGCCTATTCCTCTTGCGGCTCCTGTTATTATTATTACTTGTTTTTCCATATTTACTTCATTCCTTTCTAAGGCACAAATATGATTCGAAAAAAAGCAGGTGCGTAAACACCTACAAATTAAAAAGCCAGAAATCAAGATATATTCAAGACTACTGACCTTGTTGGAGCCACTTCCCAGATTCGAACTGGGGACCCTCGCATTACAAGTGCGATGCTCTGGCCAGCTGAGC
>CANQEM010000016.1 GCA_947594935.1 uncultured Clostridia bacterium
ATAAATTAGTAGAAAATACAGAAAAGAACTTGAATGGAAAAGTTGACGATAAAGTTGACGATAAAGTTGACGATAAAGTTGACGATAAAGTTGACGATAAAAATTGTAAAATTACAAAAAATCAACAAAAAATTATTGATTTAATTGCACAAAATCCATATATAGTTAGAGAACAAATAGCAAGGAAAATTGGAATTTCAGTAACTTCTGTGTCTAATAACTTGAAAAAATTATCCGAAAAAAGCATCATAAAAAGGATTGGTTCAAATAAAAAAGGATATTGGCAAATTTTGAATAAAAAGTAGGTGAAAATTATGCAAGATAAAAATGAAGAAAGTTTTAATATCAACTGGTATCCTCGGGCACATGGCAAAAACAAGAAAACAAATCATAGACGACTTAAAACTAATAGATATATGTATCGAGCTACTAGATGCCAGAATTCCAATATCAAGTAGAAACCCAGACATCGCAGAACTAACAAAAGGAAAGAAAAAAATAATTGTACTCAACAAATGCGACTTAGCAAACGAAACCGAAAACAAAAAATGGGTCTCATATTTTGAAAACCAAGGAACACCAGCAATCTTAGCAGACTCCAACTCAGGGCAAGGAATACAAAACGTTCTAAAACAAATAGAAATACTAATGCAAGACGAAAAGAAAAAGCTAGAAGAAAAAGGAAGAATAGGCAGAAAAACCAAAGCAATGGTCTTAGGAATACCAAATGTAGGCAAATCATCATTTATCAACAGAATCAGCAAAAAAACATCTGCAACAGTAGGCAACAAACCAGGAGTAACAAAACAAAAACAATGGATACGCATAAACGACCAAGTAGAACTATTAGACACGCCAGGAGTACTATGGCCAAAATTTGAAAGCAACGAAGTAGCACTGCACCTATCATTTACAGGAACAATAAAAGAAGAAATCTTAGACAAAATAGAAATAGCATATCAACTAATAAAATTCTTATTAGAAAATTATAGCCAAAACCTATATGACCGCTATCAACTAGACAAAACTTACATAGAAGAAACACTAAATCAAGACGCTTACCAAGTAATGTTAGAAATTGGCAAAAAAAGAGGCTGTATAATAAGCGGTGGAAACATAGACGAAGAAAAAGTATCAAGAATAATATTAGATGAATTTAAGAATGGAAAACTAGGACGAATAACAATAGAAAAGAGGTAAAATATTGGAAAACTTCATAAAAATAAAGCGTAGTAAAGAAGAAGTAAATCTACTATCTCCACTAACATGGGCATATATAGGAGATAGCGTATATGAACTATATATTAGAACAAAATTAGTAAACGAAACAAATCAAAAGCCACATGCACTACACATATCATCAATAAAATATGTAAAAGCACAATCACAAGCCAACATTTTGAAAAAAATAGAAAACATACTTACAGAAGAAGAAAAGGAAATTGTAAGGAGAGGCAGAAACACAGAAAATCACCATCTGCCAAAAAATGCAAATGTACAAGAATACATGTATGCAACAGCCTATGAAGCCCTAATAGGATACCTATATTTAACACAACAAAATGAAAGATTACAACAAATTTTAACGAGTAGTGTTGACGAAACGTAAAAAAAGTGATATAACTAATAAGCATGTAAAAAGGCCCCTTGGTCAAGCGGTTAAGACGCCACCCTCTCAAGGTGGAATCATGGGTTCGATTCCCGTAGGGGTCACCAAATAAGTAAATCCTAGAAAGCCTAATATATAAGCAATCTAGGGTTTTGCTGTATTAAATTTAATGCAATAGCATTTTTAATTTATTTTTTTTAATTATTCAATCATAAATTCATTAGATACCAAATATCATATATAAAAAAAATATTGCATATTACACTGAAAATTAAATATGAATATTGACAATGGGCTAAAAATATGCTAAACTGTATATAGAATAGATGAGAAAGAGTGAGCTTTAGTACGTACCTATTTCCACTCTATTCAAAAGCAATAATCTTATCATATGCAAACATATGAACAATAAAAACCCTAGTCAAGAGCACAAAGACTAGGGTTTTTTCTGTTAGCCTATATCTTTCAATATTAGATAGATTAGTACTAACGCAATAATCTTAATCATATGTTGCCCTCCTTCCTTGTCCATTGTTTTATGTATTGGCTACATACAAACATTCATAGTATAGCATATTAAAAATCAAACATCAATATTTAATTCCAGAAACAAAGTTAAGTAGTGAAAACTAACTATAACACAAAAAAAGTGAAGCTAATAGGTTCTTATAACAGTAGAGGAAAAAATTTAAGTAAATTTCATTGACAGCCAATAGAAACAAGTGTTAAAATAAAAATGATAAATATAAATAAACCCTCAGAAAGTAGTTAAAATCAGTATTTTTGGCAGGGTCACCAAAAACAGAAAAAGCCTAAAACTACTCTAAGACAGGTAATTTAGGCTTTTTCATTATTAAACACAAAGCTCACATATAACATTAAAAACTGAATAAAATGCAATGGGAGGTAATTTTCATGGATAAAGCAAACTGGTTTGAAAAAGAAGTAGAAGAAGTAGAAAAAGAATTAAACACAAACACAAAAAAAGGACTATCACAAGAACAAGTAGCACAAAAAAGAGAAAAATATGGTTTCAATGAATTACAAGCAGCCAAGAAAAAAACACTAATACAAAGATTTATCGACCAATTCAAAGACTTCTCAATCATTGTATTGATAATTGCAGCAATTGTATCTGGAATTGTAGGAATATCAGAAGGAGAAGGAATCACAGACACAATAATTATTTTAATTGTAGTAATTGTAAATGCAATAATTGGTGTAGCCCAAGAAACAAAAGCAGAAAAATCTTTGGAAGCCCTACAAAAGCTAAGTGACCATGTTGCAAAAGTAATAAGAGATGGACAAATCCAAGTAGTAGCATCAAAAGAATTAGTCCCAGGAGATATAGTAGTATTAGACACAGGGGACTACATCCCAGCAGATTTAAGAATAATAGAAGCAATCAATTTAAAATCACAAGAAAGCTCATTAACAGGAGAATCTGTGCCAGTAGAAAAAAATGAAAAATCAATCAGTGACCCAGAAACAGGAATAGGCGATAGAATAAACATGTTATTTTCATCAAGCCTAATTACTTACGGTAGAGGCAAAGGAATAGTTGTTGAAACTGGTATGAACACAGAAGTAGGCAAAATAGCAGGAATGATTAACCAAACAGAAAAGCAAGAAACACCATTACAACAAAAACTAAATAAACTAGGAAAAACCTTAGGAATAGTAGCAATCGTAATTTGCATTATAATCTTTGCAATAGGAATATTACAAGGAAAAGAAGCAATTCAAATGTTTATGACAGCAGTATCACTTGCAGTTGCAGCAATTCCAGAAGGCTTAGTTGCAGTGTCTACAATTGTATTAGCAATAGGTGTTCAAAAAATGGTAAAAAAACACGCAATAGTAAAACGATTGCCAGCAGTTGAAACACTAGGAAGTAGTACAGTTATATGCTCTGACAAAACAGGAACATTAACACAAAATAAAATGACAGTACAAAAGATATTCTTCAACAACCAAATGCAGGACCTAGATGCAGTTATAAAAAGAGTAGAAGGACTAGAAAAAGTAAATAGACTAGAACTAAAAGATAAAGAACTAACAGAACTTGTATATGCAAATATTTTATGCAATGATACAAAAGTTGATTCAGATGGCAATTTAACAGGTGACCCAACAGAAACAGCTCTTGTTGATATGGCTTTTAAACTAAACTTTGACCCAAGCATCTTAGACAGAACTCCACGCATACAAGAAATACCATTTGACTCAGAAAGAAAACTAATGACAACAGTAAACAAAGTAAACAACGACTACATAGTTTACACCAAAGGTGGAATTGATGAACTATTAGAAAAATGTGTAAATTACCAAGTAAATGGAGAAATAAAGCAAGATTTAGAAAACTATAAAAACACAATACATGAAGAAAACGAAAAAATGGCACAAGAAGCATTACGTGTTCTAGGATGCGCATATAAAGTTTTAGACCACGAACCACAACAAAATGAAATTGAAAACCTAGAAAAAGATTTAACATTTCTTGGCATGGTTGGAATGATAGACCCACCAAGAGAAGAAGCAAAACTAGCAGTACAAAAGTGCAAAACAGCAGGAATAAAAACAGTAATGATAACAGGAGACCACAAAATTACAGCAACAGCAATAGCTAAAAAATTAGGCATCTTAGAAAATGAAGACGAAGCCTTAACAGGTCTAGAATTAGAAAAAATGTCTGATGAAGAATTAGAAAAAAATATAAGAAAATATTCTGTATATGCCAGAGTTTCACCAGAACACAAAGTAAGGATTGTAAAAGCTTGGCAAAAAAATGGCGAAATAGTAGCTATGACAGGTGACGGTGTAAATGATAGCCCAGCACTTAAAACATCTGATATTGGATGCGCAATGGGAATGGTTGGAACAGATGTAGCAAAAGAAGCGGCAGATGTAATTTTAACAGATGATAATTTTGCAACAATAGTATCAGCAGTAGAAGAAGGAAGAAGAATATATGACAACATCTTAAAAGTTATTCAATTCTTATTATCAAGCAATGTAGGGGAAATAGTAGTCCTATTCTTTGCAACACTTTTAACACCTCTATTTGCAACATGGTTTGGAATTACAGACATAAACCACTTAGAAATTTTATTACCAATACACATATTATGGATAAACCTAGTCACAGATTCATTACCAGCATTAGCCTTAGCTTTTGATCCAGCAAATGAAGACATAATGAACAGAAAACCTAACAAAACAAGTAGCAATGTATTTACAAAAGGAATGGCATGGAGAATTGTTTATCAAGGCATGATGATAGGAATTTTAACTTTATCAGCATATATGATAGGCTTAGCAACAACAACAGAAACAATAGGAAACTTAACACTAGACCAATCAAAAATCGAAGTAGGTCAAACAATGGCATTTTTAACACTAGCACTATCAGAACTTGTACATGTATTTAATATAAGAAACAACAAAAAATCAATACTAAAAACAAAAGTATTTAACAACATGAAATTGATTGGTGCAGTTATAGCATCTGCATGTTTAATGTTTGTAATTGTCTTAATTCCAGGACTAAGAGAAATATTTAGCATACCAGTACTACCAATGCAAAATATCTTAGAACTAGTCGGACTAATTTTAGCACCACTTGTTATTGTAGAAATTTTCAAATTATTAAAAATCAATACTGCAAAAGATGAATAACCTATTGACAAAACTAAGTTTTTAATAGATAATAGATGTAAAGTTACAAAGGAGGAAAATAAGAAATGTACGTATTTAATAGGATTACTGTAAATCCACAATTGCCAAAGAGAATTGAAAAATTATCAGTCATTGCCAACAACTTATGGTGGTCATGGAATACAGAATTTTTAAGACTATTTAGAAAAATAGACCAAGATTTATGGGAAAAATGTGGGAAAAACCCAGTGAAATTCTTAAAAGAAGTTTCCCAAGAAGCCTTGGAAAAAGCCACAAAAGATATAATGTTCTTAAAAGAATATGATAAAAACGTAGAAAATTTTGAAAACTATATGAACAGTAATAATACATGGTTTGCAAATAAATATCCAGAAAACAAAAACGACCTAATAGCATACTTTTCAGCTGAATATGGGTTAGATGAAACAATACCAATCTATTCAGGCGGATTAGGAATTTTATCAGGCGACCACTTAAAATCAGCAAGTGACTTAGGAGTCCCATTAGTTGCAGTAGGCTTATTATACAAAAACGGATATTTCCACCAAAAAATCAATGGTAGGGGAGAGCAAGAAACAGAATATCGAGACATTGATTTATTTGACTTGCCAATTCATCCAGTAAAAACAGAAGAAGGGGAAGACCTAACAATATATATTAAATTCCCAAAAAGAAGAATATACTTAAAAGTATGGGAAATCAATGTTGGTAGAGTAAAACTATATCTACTAGATTCTGACATTGCAAAAAACAATGTAGAAGATAGAGATGTAACTTTGCACCTATATGGTGGAGACCAAGAAATGCGCATAAGGCAAGAAATTGTTTTAGGTATGGGTGGAGTTAATCTATTAACAAGAGCATTAAAATTAAGCCCAACAGTATATCACATGAATGAAGGTCACTCATCATTCTTAATATTAGAACTTATAAAAAACATTATTACAGAAAAGCAAGTATCTTTTGACATTGCAAAAGATATTGTATCATCAATGACAGTATTTACAACACATACGCCAGTTCCAGCAGGAAATGATATTTTCCCAATTTCACTAGTTGAAAAATATTTCAAAGATTTCTGGCCAAGAATTGCTATTTCACGCGAAGAATTTTTGAAAATGGGAATGAAACCATCAGAAGACTTAGAGCCAGGCTTCAACATGGGAATACTAGCATTAAAAGTAGCTGGTAAGAAAAATGGAGTAAGCAAATTACATGGAGCAGTTTCAAGAGAACTATTTGGAGAAATATGGCCAGAAATTGCAGCAAATGAATCACCAATAGGCTATGTTACAAACGGAATTCATACTTGCTCATGGTTAGCTCCAAACTTAAAAGAATTATATAACAAATATTTAATTCCATACTGGCAAGATAAAATTCAATACAACTATGTCTGGGAGAAAATAAAAAATATTCCAGATGATAAGTTATGGGAAGCACATATTCACAGAAAAGAAAAGTTGATAAATCTTGTAAAAGAAAAAACAACAGAAAGATTAAGACGCTCAGGGTATAACTATGAAGAAATCAATTCAATAGTTTCAAAACTAAGCCCAGATGCACTTACAATAGGTTTTGCAAGAAGGTTTGCAACATATAAAAGAGCAACTTTGATTTTCAAAGATTTAGAAAGAATAACACAAATTTTAAATAACAGTGAAAAACCAGTGCAATTGATTTTCGCAGGAAAAGCACATCCAGCAGATAAAGAAGGGCAAGATTTAATCAAATACATCCACGAAATATCAATGATGCCACAATTCAAAGGAAAGATATTCCTATTAGAAAATTATAACATAGCAATGTCAAGATATTTAGTCAGTGGTGTAGATGTATGGCTAAATAACCCAAGACGCCCAATGGAAGCCTCTGGAACAAGTGGACAAAAAGCATCAGTAAACGGTGCAATCAATTTCAGTGTACTAGACGGTTGGTGGGCAGAAGCATACAACCAAAAAAACGGTTGGAGAATTGGCTTTAACAGTGATTATGATTCTTATGAAGCTCAAGACATCACAGACAGCCAAAGCATATATGAAACCTTAGAAAGCAAAATAATTCCAAGTTATTATCAAAAAGACAAAAATGGCTTATCAAAAACATGGATGGAAATGATGAAAGAATCAATCATCTCAACAGGTGGAACTTACAGCACAGCAAGGATGCTTTCAGATTACACAGACCAATATTATATCCCACTATGTAATCTACATCGTAAATATTATGAAGATTTAAGTAGTGTAACAGAATTCAATTCATGGAAGAAAGAAACATTTAACAGCTGGAAAGATATTTCAATTACACAACCAGAAAATATTGATAATATAGTTGTTGATGCAGGTAATTCTATTGAAGTCAAATGCAAAGTAGAACTTGCAAACATATCACCAGAGCACGTTACAGTTGAATGCTACTATGGAAAAATATTAGAAAATGGGGTAGTAGAGGACATTCAAATAGTACCAATGAAACCAAAAAATGATGAATATGTCGCAAAAATCGAATTAAAAACTGGTGGAAACTATGGCTATACTTTCCGTATAATGCCAAAACACGAAATGCTACTTGAACCAGCAAATATGAACCTAATTAAATGGGTCACAAAATAAATCAATTAGAGAGGACTTAAAAAATGCAGAGAATACGCTTAGGGGAGAGAATACTCCCAACTTACACAAAAGGCGAAGAAATTTTTAATATGACATCACATATTGTTGGAGCAGTTTTAGGAGTTGTGGCTACGACCCTTTGCGTTGTCTTTGCTGCAATACATCACAATGTATATGGCATAATTAGTGGAGCAATTTATGGAGCAACTATGATTTTACTATATACAATGTCAAGCATTTATCATGGCTTAAACCCTAAAAGATTTTCAAAAAAAGTCTTTCAAGTATTAGACCATTGCTCAATCTTTTTGCTAATAGCAGGTTCATACACGCCATTTTGTTTATCTACTTTTGTACCAAAATATCCAGTGATAGGTTGGTCAATATTTGGAATAATATGGTTTATGGCAGCACTAGGAATAACACTAAATTCAATAGATATAAAAAAATATAAAATATTTTCAATGATATGTTACTTATGTATGGGCTGGTGCATAATATTCACAGCAAATAGATTAGCAGAACTAATAAAGCCAGCTGGCATAATTCTATTAGTCGCTGGCGGAATAGCATACTCAGTAGGAGCATTACTTTATGGAATTGGCAAAAAACATAAATGGATGCACTCAATTTTCCATTTATTTATACTACTAGGAAGCCTATTACAATTCTTCTGTATTTTAATATATGTCATGTAAAAAACGAAACTTCAAAAGTTTCGCTTTTTTAAATCTTCACAATTTTCTTAGTATAATCTAAATTTGCAATTGATTCATATTCATATCCCAAAGTATATACATTAGTAGCAAAAATATCTTTTTTTAACATCTGCAACAGATTTTTATTAGTACAAGTATCTTCAAATTTTTTAACAGATGTGATAATTTGTAATTTTGAATTTGCTTTTGCAATTTCAGATAACAAAAATTCACCACGTTTATTCATACCCAAAACACGAATATATGGGTTGACTTTTCTTGAAATCTGCATATCTTTTTTTGTAATTCCAAGCAAAGCATATAACAAAATTCTCTGAATTCTTGTATTAGTATAACGCTTAGATTTTACAATATTAAAGAACTCAATCAAGCTATTACATGAATTTGCAGCACTCTTCAAAGTATTTTCTAGCCCTTCGGAAACATCAGGAAGCTCAGCAATTTCCTCAATAGACATTTTCCTTAAAGTATATAAAATTTCTCTTTCAAAATTAGAAATATCATGAACAACATGCCCAACTTTAATATTATCCATTAAAATTGAATAATTTTCTTGTGACATAATAGTAGGTAGCATTTTAAAATTACGACCTTTAACAAGATTACGAATAGCAGTACTACTCACAATATTTCCAGTAACAGCAGTAGAATTATGGTCAGCCTCTATTCTTTCAACAGCATGAGGAAGTAAATTACTACCAATCAATTTCAAAGCCTTTAAATATTCAATACCCAAGATATTATTAGGACCAGAAAGCACATTTGAATATCTACGAATATCATTTAAGTACATAAGCAAAGCATTTTCCCTAGCCTTTGGGAAAGAAATACCGGTGCTTAGTTCATGTGTCAATATATTTTTAAAAGCTCGTGGCTCGTTATAAAGCACATTTGCAATTTCATCTAAAATTTTAATATCTGTACACTCAGCTCCAAAGCTAACATCATCAACAACTTTTAAAGAGTCCAAAATCTGCATAGCACCATAAGCAAAATTTTCAGCACTAGAAATAGCATAAACAACAGGCAACTCAATAACTAAATCAACACCACCTTGAATAGCCATTTGAGCTTTTGACCATTTATCAATCAAAGAACATGAACCTCTTTGTGTAAAATTGCCACTCATCACACAAACAGTATATCTACACTTAGAAATTTGTTTACTCTGCTCAATGTGGTAAGCATGTCCATTGTGAAAAGGATTGTATTCTGCAACAATACCCAATACTCTACTCATAGTGCCACCTCCCTAAAAAAATTTCAAAAAATATTGTCAACTTAATAATTTATTGATATAATCATATCATAAAAGAAAAAAAAATACAAATCAAAGGAAAAGTAGAAATGGAAAAAGTTGTAATATACACAGATGGAGCATGTTCAGGGAACCCAGGACCGGGTGGCTGGGGCGCAATACTGATGTATGGAGAAAATAAAAAAGAAATTTCAGCTGGTAAAAAAGATACAACAAACAACATCATGGAATTAACAGCAGCATTAGAAGCACTAAAACTTTTAAAATATCCATGTGAAGTTGACTTGTACAGTGACAGTGCATATCTTGTAAATGGTTTTACAAATGGCTGGATATATAATTGGAAAAAGAACAATTGGAAAACAGCCAACAAAGAACCTGTTAAAAATAAAGAAATTTGGGAAGAATTATATAATATGACACAAAAACATAAAATAACATTTATAAAAGTAAAAGGGCATAGTGATAACGACTACAACAATCGTTGTGACGAACTAGCTAGGCAAGCAATCAAACAACTAGAAAACTAACGAAAGAAAAGCATAAATAAAAAAGGAGAGATATATATGGAAACATTTGCCGAATATATACTAAATGAAAAAAATCTAGGCTCAAAAATGGAAATTGTTTACTATTTAGCAAAAAAAGAAGGAGTATTTTTTGAAAAATCAGTAATATTCAAAACTGAAATTCTAAGGATGTTTCTAAATAGTGTAGATTTACGGCTTAGATAATAACCTATTACTAACAGCTTCTTTACTTGCAACTTGCCAGAAAGTGCAAGTATCACAAGATGAAGAAATCATAAAATCTTATGCGGCAAAGGGAGCTCAATATTTGTCTAGCATTGGCTTTAATGATAGATTTTGCAGAATTTGCGAAGGAATTAACAGATACAATGAGCAAGAATATCGTGAAAGGGAAAGTGATGTTTTAGAATTAGTGGACAACTTTGGAGCAATGCTATTAGATAGACCGGAAAGAGTAGGCATGGAAGTAGATGAAGCACTTGTCCTTTTAGAATATCGCAATTTAAGAGATGTATATAACAGATATTTATATCAATTTGTTGAATTTATAAAAAATCTAGAAACAATAAAAATAAAAAATGAAAATCAGGAATTAACTTTACTTGAATTACTTGTTAAAATTTTCAGAGAAACAGATGACATAAAGCATTTCATCACAGCAGTTGTATATGAGTATGAATCAAAAGTTGATGATGAAATTTGCAGAGTAAAGAGCAATGAATTTTTCAGAGTTCATAAAAATAAGAAAAAACTAGAAGTAGGTAACCCAAATAGACCACTATTCAGCGAAGAAATTACGAAAAAGGTAATAGGAGAGTTAATAAACAAAAAAGATTAAAGGAGAAAAAGATGTACGAAATATTTGCAGATTTACATGTTCATATAGGAAGGTCAGAAGCGGGAAAACCAATAAAAATAACAGCAGCAAAATCTTTGAATTTTGCAAATATTGCAAAAGAATGTGAATCAAGAAAAGGAATACAAGTTGTTGGAATTATCGATTGCGCATCTCCTTATGTAATTGAAGATATAGAAAACTTTTTAAAAAGTGGGGAAGCTTATGAATTAAAAGACGGTGGCATAATTTATAAAGACAAAGTTTGTATTTTACTAGGAAGTGAAGTTGAAACATCAGAAAAAGGTAGAAATGGCAAAAGCGGAAGTGCCCACAATATATGCTTTTTCCCATATCTAAAAGATATAAAACAATTTTCGGAAGAAATGAGCCATCACATAAAAAATATCACACTAAGCACACAAAGGTCAGACTTATCAGGATATGACTTAATTGACATAGTAAAAAAATACAATGGAATTTTAATCCCAGCACATGTATTCACACCTTTTAAAAGCTACTATGGAAACTGCACAGATAGGATGAAAGATATTTTTAAAGAAAAATATGATGATATATTTGCAATAGAATTAGGTTTAAGTTCAGATACAGAGTTAGCCGATACAATTTCAGAGTTAGAAAGCAAAACTTTTGTAACTAATTCAGATGCACACTCTTTACCTAAAATTGCAAGAGAATACAACAAAATGCTAGTAGATGACATATCTTTTAAAGAAGTTGTAAAAGCTTTGAAAAATGAAGATGGAAGAAAAATACTTGCAAATTATGGGCTAGATCCAAAACTAGGTAAATACCACAGAACCTATTGTGATAATTGCGAAACAGCAATTGAAACAAAAGAACCAGTTGAAAAATGCCCACATTGCGGAAGCAACCAAGTTACATTTGGTGTGTTTGACAGAATTGAACTTATAAAAGACAAAAAAGAAAGCAAAAGCCCTAGCCAAAGACCACCATACATATATCAAGTTCCATTAGGCTTCATACCAGGAGTTGGTGGTAAAACAGTTGAAAAATTATTAGACACTTTTGAAACCGAAATGAACATATTACATAAATTATCAAAAGATGATATTGAAGCAGTTGTGGGGGAGAAGGTTGCCAACAAAATTGAAGAAGCTAGAACTGGGAAAAGCAAAGTCCACTCAGGTGGTGGCGGAAATTATGGAAAGATAGAATAAACAAGTCATAAAAAGCGTCTTATTGAATACACATTATGTAAGAAATATGTGTATAAGTGAGGCGCTTTTATGGAATATTTAAAAAAGCATGTAGTTGAAAATTATAAAAAATATGCAGTTATAATGGTATTTTTTATACTAGGAACTTTTTTAGGAGTATTTTTTATAAATCAAGCAAAAACTGAACAAAAAGCAGAAATCCAAGAATATCTTAATAACTTTATAACTGAATTAAAAAATACCGAAAACATAAATCAAGGAGAAATCTTACAAGCCAGCCTATATGATAAACTATGGTTAACAATAAGTATCTGGTTTTTTGGCACTACAATCATTGGAATACCAATAGTTTTTGGATTGGTAACATATAGAGGTTTTTGCCTAGGATATACAATATCAAGCTTTATTTCTTGCTTAGGTTTTACAAAAGGCTTTTTATTCATGCTAGCAACTCTGCTCTTGCAAAATTTGATTTTCATACCGGCTCTAATTGGTGTATCTGTAAGTGGCTTCAAATTTTATCAATCAATTATAAAAGATAGAAGAAAAGAAAATATAAAAATCTCATTTGTAAGGCATACCATTTTTTCAGTTATGATGTTAATAATTATGGCAATTTCATCTGTTATAGAAGTATTTATCTCCACAAATTTATTAAGAGTAATTATAGGATATTTTTAGCAAAAAAAATGAAAAAAATTTCAAAAATCTATTTACTTTTTGAAAATAGTTTGATATAACATATATATGTTTACGTAAATATATATGAACAAAATGTAGGGGGAAAGAACATGGAAAAACAGATAAAACTTTTTTTAAAATTTATTGAAACAGAAAAGAAATTATCAAACAACACATTACAATCATATAAAAGAGACTTGCAACAATTTCAAGATTATTTAAATGAAAGTGGTGTAAGATATACACACGTACATGAAGAACATATTAAAAAATATATTGAACATTTAAATGAAATTGGTAAAAAACCTTCTACAATATCTAGGTGCATTGCTTCTATTCGTTCATTTTATCAATTCCTAGTAAGAAAATCTAAGGTAAAAGAAGACCCAACAGAAAAAATTCAATCACCAAAAATTGAAAAACGCGTACCAAGTGTTTTAACTTCAAAAGAAGTAGAATTATTATTAGAACAACCAGATGATGTTGATTTAAAAGGAATCAGAGATAAAGCAATGTTAGAATTTGCGTATGCAACAGGTATGCGCGTTACAGAAATTATATCATTAAACATGGAAGATATTCATCTTGATGAAGGTTTTGTTATTTGCAAAAATGGTTCAAAGCAAAGAACTATACCACTAGGAAAAATGTGCGAAAAAGCACTTAAAGAATATATTGAAAATGCAAGAAATGCTTTAATCAAAAAAGATTCTGAAAAAGCACTATTTGTAAATATAAATGGACGCAGATTAACAAGACAAGGTTTCTGGAAGATTATAAAATACTATAAAGAACAAGCTCACATCGAAAAGGATATTACACCACATGTATTAAGACACTCTTTTGCAACACATTTATTACAAAATGGTGCAGATTTAAAGGCAATACAAACAATGCTTGGACATTCAGACATATCTTCTACACAAGTATATATGCAGTTTCAAGATGAAGGTATAAAAAATATATATCAAAAAGCTCATCCAAGAGCATAAGACCTAGATTTATCTAGGTTTTTTTGTAAAATTTATAAAAACTGTTGACAAAACGAACAAAAATATAGTACAATAATAAAGTGCCAATCAATCAGCACGTAGCCATGGTGGATGTAGCGTAGTTGGTTAACGCGCCAGTTTGTGGCACTGGAGACCGTGGGTTCGAGTCCCATCTTCCACCCCATAAAAATATATTGGGCTGTAGCCAAGCGGTAAGGCACCAGACTTTGACTCTGGCATGCGCTAGTTCGAATCTAGCCAGCCCAGCCAAAAAGAGAAAAGAGCCATAAGCTCAATTCTCCAACTTGTTTGAACTTGATGTTGCTGTTTTGAAATGTGCAACATCAAGCTTTTTTTATATCAAATTGATGAGAAAATTTTATTTAAGTTATAAAGGAAAATATCAAATGAATATTGAAAAAATCATGAAATCAAATACAAAAATAATTGGAAAAACAATACAATATCAAAAAGAAATTACTTCAACACACTTAGTAGCAAAAGAGACCGCAAACAATTCAAAAAACAACGGCAAGATAATACTAGCAGAAAAGCAAACAGAGGGAATAGGAACAAAAGGAAGAAACTGGTATACCGGAGAAAACAAAAATATTGCCATGAGTATCATCTTGCACCCAACAGTAAAACCAGAAAAGTTAGCAGGACTAACAACTCAAATAGCAATCAGCATGCAGAAAACCATAGAACAACTATATGGATACAAACTAGCAATTAAAGAGCCAAACGACTTACTGCTTAAAGGAAAAAAAATTTGCGGGATTCTAACAGAAATCAACACAATTTCAGAAAAAATCAATTACCTCATAATCAGTTTAGGATTTAATGTAAATGAAGAACAATTTTCAGAAGAAACAAAAAACCTAGCAACATCACTAAAAAAAGAATATGGAAAAGACTTCAATAGGGAAGATATAATAGTAAAATTTATAGAAATTTTAGAGCAAAATATCAAAATACAAATAGAACTGTAAAAGTTCTATTTTTTTTGAAACAACATAAAATTAAATAAGCAAAGGAAGGAGAAAAATATGGAAAGCAAAAAGGTAAAACCGATAATGATAGGAGTAAGTGTAGCAATATTATCAAGTTTCATTTTTTTACTAATTTATGCTACAATACTTTCATTTACAGATGTCCCTGAAAGCACAATGGCAACTGTTATAATAACAATAACAGGCATAAGCATTTTAGTAGGAAGCATAATTTCAAGTCGACAAATCAGCAAAAACGGAATTTTCAATGGTGGAATTGTAGGACTGATATATATACTAACAATTTACTTAATTTCAAGTTTATTAAACGGAAATTTTGCAATAAATTTGCAATCAATAATTATGATAATTGTAGCAGTAGCATCTGGTATAATTGGCGGGATTATAGGGGTAAACAAACGATAAAAAGAGGCAATAGAGCCTCTAAAAAAAGCCACAAAAGTCGAAAAATGTCGAATTTTGCGATGAATTTTATGTGAAAAAGTATTGACAAACTTGAAAATACCTTATATAATCAAAACAACATTTTTATATTTTTTTATAATTCAAATTTTTTATCGAGTGGATAGTTCTTATCCAAAATTCCAAAAAAAGAAACAAAATTAAAAAGAAATGGAGGAGATATATGAGCAAAAAGAAAAAAATAATAGCAATTGTAGCTATTTTATTAGCTATACTTGTATCTTTTTTGGGTGGTCAAACGTTTTCAAAATATATTACAGAGGTAATAGGAAAGGCAAATGCAAAAATTGCACATTGGCAGTTTAAAGTAAATGGTCAAGAAGCATTAGAACAAGAAATAGAACTTGGTTCTACAAGAAATGACAAATATGTGGCAGACAATAAAATAGCTCCTGGAACAAATGGAAAATTTATAATATCTGTTGATGGAAGCGGTTCAGATGTAGGCGTACAATATGAATTAGGCATAAAAAATGAAACAGCCAAACCACATAATTTATATTTTATATATAAAGGGCAAAAATATGAAAACTTAGCTGAAATCACAAACATTGCAGGTGGTGTTATCGAAGCAGATGCTGAAACAAAAGTAAAAGAAGTTGAAATTGCGTGGGAGTGGCCTTATGAAATTGGAGGCACAGATGAAGAAATCGCTAAAAACAACAAATTAGACACAGATGATTCGTTAATTGGAAATTATAAATTCGATATGATAGTAATAGGAACTCAAATAATGCCAGATGCAGAAATCTAAGAAAAGAAACAAAGGAGAAATATTTTTTATTATTATAATTTTAATGTCAAGTACAATTATATCTTTAAAATTTTTTATCAAGGATTCGCAACCTTTTGGTCTTAACATATTAGAAATATCGTCAAATAGTATGTTGCCAATTTTTAAAAAAGGAGATTTTATTCTCATAAAAAAACAACAAGAATATTCCGTAGGGGATATTATTACATACGAAATGGAAGAAGACAATAAAAAATATTACATTACACATCGAATTATAGAAAAGTATGGAAATGAATATATTACGAAAGGAGATGCAAACAATAGGGCAGATCCTCAAAGAGTAAATCAAAATAAAATCAAAGGAAAAGTTTTGTTTTATAAATAGGTAGCTCTCCTTTAAATTCAATTTAAAGGAGAGAAATCTGCCCTGAAAATATGGAAAAAGCAACAAAAAATCATTTTAAACAACTCACTTATATAGTAACAATAAGTATGGTAATTGTATTATTTTTCACGGGATATAGTATTGGTAAAACTATAAACCAAACAACTATTAAAGGTGAAGCGGCATTTGCACAACCAGTTTTAGAAGTGCTTTCAGATTCAGATATAAAAATCACAGATGCGCAATCAGAAGGAGAATGCAGTTTTGTTGTTAGAAACTATAACAAAGATAATAAAAAAACAGAAGTAGGTTTGCAATATACTGTACAAATCATAGATACACTATCACCAAACTTGAAAAATACAATTCAATATGAGCTTTATAAAAATGGAAATATTGTAGAACTAAAAAATGGTTTAACATCAAAAATGGAAATGACAAATCAAAAAAATCAAGAAGACACATACACCTTAAAAATAAAGTATGATAAAAATCAAAGCCTAGAAATGGGTGACATCTTAGACAAAGTGCAAATACAAGTACATTCTGAGCAATGCAAAATATAGGAGGTCAAAAATTGAAAAATCTAAGAAAATACGGAGCTGTTGGTACAATTTTAATAGTAGGAATTGTTTTAATGTTACTTTATAGAATTCCAATGTTACAAACTCTTTATGATGACATCATAATGTTCAAAAAAATTGAAGAACCAAAAATACAAAACAAGTTTGAAACACCTAAGCCACAAAGTCATATACAGTATGTGTTTGATGTAACATCAGATAAAATTGAATTTCAAAATATAAATTTAATTGACAGTCTAAAAAGAGAAAGTACTTTAAATGACATGCTAGCACCGGGAATTGAAGGTGCATTTGATGTGGTGTTAAATACGAACATAAATGCAGACTATAAAATAAACTTTAAAAGTTCAAACCAAAAGCCCAAAAATTTGAAATTTCAAATTTCAGAAACGAACACAATAACCAATTCATTAGATGACCTAAATATACAAGGATATTTGCAAAAAAATGCTCAAAAAACAATCAATATAAGGTGGTGCTGGAGCTATGAAAATACCAAAGAAGGCAACTTTCAAGATACATTAGACAGTAAAAATATACAAAACTATTCTTTTACTATTTGTGCAGTTGGAGAGCAAAGGGGGTGAACTAAATAAAACGAAAAGCTTTATTGACAATTATAATTTTTATTATTGGCGTATCAAATAATTTACTAGTGTATGGAAAATATATGTTCAATCAAAAAATTGAAATCGCACAATTAGACTTAGACCGAGAAGAACCCAAAATATCAATCAATAACATAGAACAAGTACAAGAAAATTCAAGAATTAAAATGGTTGTAAATGTAACTGAAAGAAATTTAGGAAATGACGTGCTAAACACAGATGAAATAGAAATATATGAGGACAACCAAAAAGTGAATTTAGGAATAGTAGTAACACCAAAAGATGAAAACAAATTTCAAGTAGAAATTATAAATGCACCAAAAGGGAATAAAATAGATATAAAAATAAAAGAAGGAGCATTTGTAGATATACTTGGATGGAGAAGTAAAGAATATATAAAAACACTATAAAAATTATAATTTGTAATAAAATTAAATATGATTATAGACATAAAAAGAAAATTGTGGTATGATGTATTTGTTAATAAATCATACTACAAGCTTTATATTGGGGTGTCGCCAAGTGGTAAGGCAACCGGCTCTGACCCGGTCACGCGTAAGTTCGAATCTTACCACCCCAGCCAGAAAAGCTTCTGTTCGAACTTTATAGAACAGAAGGTATAAAAATCAACCGCTTAAATCATTTAGATATTAAAAAATACTAAATTTAAACTAAATCTAGGTAAAAATATTGGTAATTACCTAGATTTAGTTTAAAATATAATTGAAGTGAAAAATATGATATATAAATATAGCGAATTAAAAGAAATTGTAAGATAATTTCGAAATATATAAGAAAAAAGAAAAGGAGGGGTGGATGTGAGCAATATTGAAACTAACCGAATAGAAAACAAAGAACAACTAAATGAAGACTTTGAACAAGAAGTCATAGCATTTTTGAATTATAGAGAAGGTGGTACTATTTATGTTGGAATAAAGAAAAATGGACAAGCAGTTGGAATTGATAATGTAGACACAATACAATTACAAATTAAAGATAGAATAAAAAACAATATACAACCATCTACTTTAGGATTATTTGATGTAATAGTTGAAACAATAGAAAATAAAAAAGTTATAAAAGTTGTAATATCAAGCGGAACAGAAAAACCTTATTATTTAAGAAAAAAAGGAATGTGTCCTGCAGGTTGTTATATCAGAATTGGAAGTAGTAAAGAACAAATGACAACAGAAATGATAGATAACTTATATGCAAAAAGAGTAAGAAATTCATTAAATAAAATCGAATCTCCTAGACAAGATTTAACATTTAAACAGCTAAAAATTTATTATGAAGGACAAGGAAATGCTATTACAAATAATTTCGAAAGAAATTTAGAGTTAGTAATGGAAAATGGAAAGTACAATTATAATGGATATTTACTTGCAGATGAAAATGGAATGTCTATAAAAGTTGCAAGATATGCGGGAACGAACAAAGTGGATTTATTAGAAAATTATGAATTTGGATATTGCTCTTTAATAAAAGCAACTAAAAGTGTTATAGACAAAATGACAGTTGAAAATAAACGTTCTGCTAAAATAACACCTAAAGAAAGAATAGAAAAGACATTAGTAGATGCTACAGCATTAAAAGAAGCTATAATAAATGCTATGGTTCATAATGACTATTCAAGTGGCATCCCGCCTGTTTTTGAAATATTTTCAGATAGATTCACAATAACATCTTATGGTGGATTACCACAAGAAATTACACAAGAAGATTTTTTCAATGCTGTGTCAGCACCTAGAAATAAAGAATTAATGAGAGTATTTAAAGATGTAGATTTAGTGGAACAATTAGGCTCTGGTATGGAAAGAATAATGAGTGTTTATGATAAATCAATTTTTGAATTTTTACCAAATTTTTTAAGGATTAATTTTTATTTTGATAAAGAAGTTTTAAAATATTTAGGACAAATTGAACAGAACAAACCGAACAAGATAACCGAACAAGATAGACCGAACAAGAAAAAAGAAAAAATAGAATTGATTTTAGAATTTTGTAAAGTGCCTAGAAGTGTAAAAGAAATAATGGAATATATTGGCTTAAAACATAGACCAACATTTGTATATGATTATTTAAATCCATTATTAGATGAGCAAAAAATTCAAATGACAATACCAGATAAACCGAAAAGTAGAAATCAAAAATATATAACTATTTCCTAATTGATTTTAAATGTGAAAATTGGCTCTTGACATTGCCAAAAGAATATTTGACAAGAAGGAAAAATAAAATTACTATATTATGTTGAAAAAATATAAAATCTATGTTAAATTAAAAATAACTTGATTTTATATCAATCGCAAAGAGACTTCGGAGTTGTAGATATCTACACCACCCCAGCCAGTAGTTTTATTATATGCACATAGTTTATATTGAGAGGTAACAAAAATGAATTTTGAAGATATAAAACAACTTAATTTTAATGAATTTGCATATAATGATAATTCGATTGCAATCTTAGGAAACTGTATAGAAGAACTAAGAAAAATAGATAATAATACAGTAGACCTAATATTTGCAGATCCACCATATAATATCGGCAAAAATTTTGGAAACAATAAAGACAAATGGAAAAATACAGAAGAATATATAAATTGGTGTAAAATATGGATAGACGAATGCTTTAGAATACTAAAAGATGATGGAACTTTTTATTTCATGACAGCAACTCAATTTATGCCATACTTAGATATATATTGCTCAGAAAATTATAATGTTTTATCAAGAATTGTATGGGCTTATGATTCAAGTGGAGTTCAAGCAAAAAAGAACTATGGCTCACTATATGAACCGATTTTGATGTGCAACAAAAATAAAAAAGAAAAATATACATTTAACTACAAAAATATACTTGTAGAAGCTAAAACCGGAGCTAAAAGAAAACTAATAGATTACCGAAAAAAAATACCAACACTATACAACACAAAAAAAATACCAGGAAATGTTTGGGACTTTAACAGAGTAAGATTTAAAATGGAAGAATATGAAAATCATCCTGCACAAAAGCCAGAAAAATTATTAGAAAGAATAATTTTAGCATCAAGCAACGAAAACGATATTGTTTTAGACCCATTTAGTGGTACATTTACAACTTCCGCTGTTGCAATAAAAAATAATAGAAAAGCCATAGGAATTGAAATTAACGATGAATATTATAAAATAGGAATAAGACGCACTAATATATCAAATATCCATAAAGAAGGGGGAGAGAACCTATGGAAGAATTAGTTGAAAAAGCCAAAGAAATTCGTAGAGAAATTATAGAAGAAGTGTACCAAGCACAATCAGGTCATCCAGGAGGTTCACTTTCAATTGCAGACATACTAACAGTCCTATACTTCAAAGAACTGAACATTGACCCCAAAAACCCAGAATGGGCAGAAAGAGACAGATTTGTACTATCAAAAGGGCACTGCTCACCAGCACTCTATGCAGCCTTAGCAAGCAGAGGCTTTTTTGAAAAAGAACAATTAAAAACATTTAGAAAACTTGACAGCAACCTACAAGGGCATCCAGACAGAAAACATATCCCAGGTGTAGACATGACAACCGGTTCATTAGGTCAAGGACTATCAGTAGCAAACGGAATGGCAATCTCAGCAAAACTAGACAAAAAATCATATCGAGTATATTGCGTTCTAGGAGACGGAGAAATAGAAGAAGGGCAAGTTTGGGAAGCGGCAATGACAGCAAATAAATATCACCTAGACAACTTATGTGTAATTGTCGATAATAACAACTTGCAAATAGACGGCAAAATCGAAGAAGTAATGAGCCCATATCCAATAGACGAAAAATTTAGAAGTTTCGGCTTTGAAGTAATAAAAATAGACGGACACAATATTGAAGAAATCATCAAAGCATTTGAAGTAGCAAGAAATATAAAAGGCAAACCAACATGTATAATCGCATCTACAATAAAAGGAAAAGGAGTTTCTTTTATGGAAAATCAAGCTAGTTGGCATGGAAAAGCACCAAATGACGAACAATACAAACAAGCAATTAGCGAATTTTAAAAAAATACTTGTATTAAATTGATAAATGTGATATAAATATAAATGAAATAAAAATAAACCAACGAAAGGCGGAATTTTTGTGGAAAATGTAAATAAAGATGTAAAAACAGTATTGATTGTAGATGATGAACAAACCATTATTGATGTTTTAAAATTTAATTTATTAAAAGAAGGTTATCGAATTTTAGAAGCAAAAGATGGTCAAACAGGACTAGAAATGGCTTTACAAGAAAGACCAGACCTAATTTTGCTAGATATAATGTTGCCAAAATTAGATGGGCTAACAGTATGTAAAAGAGTAAAAAACTCATGCAATATACCAATAATTATATTAACTGCAAAAGACGCAGAAGTCGACAAGATTGTAGGACTAGAACTTGGTGCAGACGACTACATCACAAAACCATTTAGTGTAAGAGAACTAGTTGCCAGAGTAAAAGCCAATATTAGAAAAGCAGATGTAACATTAGTTGAAGCGCAAAGCATGGCAATGGACACAACAGACGCACAAAAAAAGGACAACAAAATAGTTGTAGGAGACCTAGAACTATACTTAGATAAATTCGAAGCAAAAGTTAGGGGAGAAGTAATAGACCTAACATTAAGAGAATTCGAAGTATTAAAATTCTTAGCAAGTCAACCAGGTCAAGTCGTAACAAGAGAAACCTTACTTGAAAAAGTATGGGGATATGAATATTATGGAGACATCAGAACAGTAGACGTTACAGTTAGAAGAATTAGAGAAAAAATAGAAGAAGACACATCCTCACCACAAATCTTAATAACAAAAAGATCAGTCGGATATTATATCGCTGGAAATAAATAAAAAAATAAGTGAACATCGATTAGAAGAATGTTCACTTATTTTTAACTTTCTTAATTTAAACCATATAGATTTCCATCAATTAAAAGCTTTGCTCTCTTTGCCGTTTTCTCATCAGACTTCAAAGCATTTTCCAAAAATTCAGGATGAGCAATCAAAAAGTTTTTCATAGTTTCATCTGGATTAGCAAAGAAACCATTTAACATATCCACTTGATTTTGATTTATAATTCCCATATCTAATGCTTTATTAAACAAACTACTATCAACCTTTACCAAAGAAAAAGCTTTAACACCTTCAGCTTCAATCTTTTCACTTCCGCCCTGCATTCTATCAACTACAACGCAAGACCAAGCAACTTGACCGCCCAAATTGCGAATAGCTGGAATCCATGCTCTAATGTAGCTAGAAGCAACTGTAATTAAATCAGCGATATGAAGCACCTTCTTACCACTTAAATTAGTTACAACCTCTGAATTTTTAAAGTCACAATCACTTACAAAAGTAGATAAATCTTTAAAAATAGAGATATGAGGTTTACCTAGTAAATGAGCAATAACATTAGAGAAAAACCAATCTCTACGTTCACCACCAGAAATATAATCAACCTCTGAAACATCAATATTTTTTTCAATATATTTTTTCATTGTGTCAATTACATCTTTATAAATTGCATTTGAATTATACTGTGCAAAACTTTGCTCAAAAACTTTTGTAGGTAGAGTTTGCTTATCGGCTAAGCACTCATCAATAAAACTCAAAAACTCGCAAGCCTCCTTTTCACTACCATAAACGAAATGTGTATTGATAAAATAAGGACCTATTTTACCAGAAGTATACCAAAAAGGCTTATTTTCTTCACAGAACTTTATGGCATTTGTTTCAAATAAATAAGACATAATATCAGACATAAAAATACCTCCTAAAATTTACTAAAATTATTCTAAACAAAAAAACAAGAAAAGTCAAGTGAATTTGACATAAATTATGGAATATGTTAAAATTAAACTGTAACACGTCAACCAATTCCCGGTATACTGGGAATTTTAGCTACTAGAAAGGAGGGCAATATGTGCACTCTTGCATCCAAAATTGCATTGCGGGACAAAATGCTAAGAACCCTTCGGACAAATATCCAAACCAGATGGAAAAGATACGAAGGAGCAGTCCTGCTATCAATTGGACGGCTAGTAAGTGATAGTTCCCCTGACTGCGAGGATGCTTTTGTGATATGGGCAAAAACTAATCATGTAGATTATGACGACCCAGATTACAAGGAGTTCAGAAAAAGCATAGAGGAACTACTACCTGCGAGCAGACTAGCAAAGATTTCAATGCTAACAGATCTGCTTGAACAAAATTGACGGTGGCTAGCTGAGACCCGAGATGTTTCGAAAGAAATATCTCGGGTTTTAGCTTAAAAGTATTGCAAAAATATATAAATAATGATAAAATGAACGAGAAAAAAATAAGAAAGGAATGTTGAAAAATGACAATTTTATTAAAAAATGGAAAACTAATTGACTACAAAACAAACACAAACGAAAACTTAGACATTTTAATTGAAAACGACAAAGTAAAACAAATCTCAAAAGAAATAACAACAAGTGCTGACAAAACAATAGACTGCACAAACCTATATATTATACCAGGAATGATTGATATTCACTGCCATTTAAGAGAACCAGGCTTTGAATATAAAGAAACAATTGAAACTGGTAGCGCAAGCGCCGTCGCTGGTGGTTTCACTACTATTTGCCCAATGCCAAATACAAAACCAACCCCAGATAGCGCTATTATTTTGCAACAAATAATAGACGAAGCAAAAAGAGTAAATCTATGCAATGTTTTACCTTACGCCTCTGTATCAAAAGGCGAAAAAGGAGAAGAACTTGTAGACTTTGCTGAACTAAAAAAAGCCGGTGCAATAGCATTTTCAGATGACGGAATGCCAGTTGTAAACAGCAGATTGATGAGAGAAGCAATAATAAAAGCAGACGAATTAGGAACCTATGTAGCATCACACTGTGAAGAAAAATCAGTAGCACAAGGAGCAATCAATGCCGGAAAAGTAGCAGACGAATTAGGCGTAGAAGGTGTATTGCCAGAAGCAGAAGAAATCATGGCAGCAAGAGAAATAGTTATATCAGAAACAAACAATGTAAGAGCACACATTTGCCATATAAGCACCAAAACAACCAAAAACATGGTTAGAGACGCAAAAAAACGTGGAGTAAAAATCACTTGCGAAACATGCCCACACTATTTCTCATTTACAGTAGACGAAGTCAAGAAATCTGGAACAAATGCAAAAATGAATCCACCTCTAAGAGAAGAAAAAGATAGACAAGCCATTATAGAAGGCTTAAAAGAAGGAACAATTGACTGCATTATCACAGACCATGCACCACACAGCGAAGAAGAAAAAGAAAGAGAATTAGCAAAAGCACCAAATGGAATAATAGGCTTTGAAACAGCCCTACCAGCAGAAATCATGAACCTAGTAGACCCAGGGTATATCAGCTATTTAGACTTAGTAAAATTAACATCATACAACCCAGCACAACTTCTAAAAATAGACAAAGGAACAATTCAAGAAGGAAAAATAGCAGATATAACAATATTTGACCCAAATAAAGAATATGTTTATACAAAAGAAATGATTATTTCAAAATCAAAAAACAGCCCATTCATCGGCAAAACTCTAAAAGGAAAAGTAAAATACACAATAGTAAACGGAAAAGTCGTATATGAAGGTTAGAAAGGGATGAAAATATATATATGGAAAACGCAATTGATAGACTTATTGAAAAAATAAAAGAAACAAACAACCCAACAGTTATGGGGCTAGACCCACGCTACGAAATGCTACCAGAAAGTATCAAATCAAAATATCCAGAAACACTTGAAGGTGCAGCAAAAGCAATAATAGAATTTAACAAAAATTTAATTGACAACACATATGATATTATACCAGCGGTAAAAGTACAAATAGCTTTTTATGAAATGTATGGAATAGAAGGGCTAAAAGCATTTCAAGAAACTTGCCAATATGCAAAACAAAAAGGAATGATTGTTATGGCAGACAGCAAAAGAGGCGATATTGGCTCAACAGCCCAAGGATATTCAAACGCATTTTTAGGAAAAACACAAATAGGGGAGAATTCTGTATCAATTTTTGATGTAGACTTTGTAACAGTCAACCCATATATGGGAACAGACTGTGTAAAACCATTTGTAGAAGACTGCAAAAAATACAATAAAGGAGTATTTATTCTTGTAAAAACATCAAACCCATCATCAGGGGAATTGCAAGACTTAAAAACAGAAAAAGGAAATACAATATACACAGAAGTTGCAAAACTTGTGGAAAAGTGGGGAGAAGATTTAAGAGGAAAATACGGATATAGTAGTGTCTCAGCAGTTATAGGAGCAACATATCCAGAACAACTAAGTGAAATAAGAAAAGAAGCACCACATACATATTTCTTAATTCCAGGCTATGGCGCACAAGGCGGAAAAGCAGAAGATATAGCCTTAGGATTTGACAACAATGGATTAGGTGGAATAATAAACGCATCACGTAGCCTAATGTGTGCATATAAATCAGACAAATGGAAAGACCAATTTGCAGAAGAAGACTATGCAAAAGCAACAAGAGCAGAAGCAATAAGAATGAAAGACGAATTAAACAATGCTATAAAAAAATAAAAAGGAGAAGTGAGAGCTATGGCAAAAAAAATACAAGCAGAATTGATTGAAAAAAAGCAATTAACAAAAGACATATATCATTTTAAAGTAAAAGCAGAAGAAATTGTAAAAGAATCAAAACCAGGTAACTTCGTAGAAATCCGTGTAACAGACTCAACAGAGCCATTTTTAAGGAGACCAATTAGTATATACAACTTAGACCAAGAAAAAGGAATACTAGAATTCATATTCCAAGTAAAAGGCAAAGGAACAGAAATACTAGCTCAAAAAGAAGAAGGAGACAGCATAGACATCATGGGACCACTTGGCTTTGGAACATTTAAACTAGATGACAAGAAAAACATTGCAATACTTGGTGGAGGAATAGGAATATTCCCTCTATATGAACTAGCAAAACAAGCAATGCAGAAAGGAATTCAAGTCAATACATATCTAGGTTTCAGAAACAAAGAATATGTAGTTTTAGAAGATGAATTTCAACAAGTATCAACAAACCTAACAATCACAACAGATGACGGGTCATACAAACAAAAAGGTTTCGCAATTGACTTCTTAAAACAAGACATGCAAAACAACAAAATAGACTGCATCTACGCTTGTGGACCACTACCAATGTTAAAAGCAGTAAGAGAACTAGCAATTCAAACAGGAATAGATTGCCAAATTTCACTAGAAGAAAGAATGGGATGTGGCATAGGGCTATGTTTAGGATGTGCCGTAAAAACAGCACAAAGCCCAAAAGATGCCCCAGAATATTATCATGTTTGCAAAGGCGGTCCAGTATTTAAAGCAACAGATGTAGAAATCTAAAAAATGTTTCTTAGAAAGGAAGGATATTAAATATGAATACAAAAGTAAATCTTGCAGGAATAGAAATGAAAAACCCAGTAACAGTTGCATCAGGAACATTTGGATATGGTAGAGAAATTAGCCAATTTTTTGATTTAAGCAAACTTGGAGCAGTAATCACAAAAGGAACATCTTTAAGACCAAAAAATGGAAATAAACCACCACGTGTATGTGAAACAGCAAGTGGAATGCTAAATGCAATTGGCTTACAAAACCCAGGAGTAGAATATTTTGCACAAAACGATTTACCATTTTTAAGAAAATACGATACGAAAATAATAGTAAATGCCTGTGGAAGTTCAATAGATGAATATGTAGAACTATGCAAAATATTAAACACATTAGACATTGACGGAGTAGAACTAAACTTATCATGCCCTAATGTAAAAGAAGGCTGCATGGCATTTGGAAACTCTTATGACGGAGTAAAAAGAGTAACAACAGAAGTAAGAAAAGTCCTAGACAAACCTCTAATTGTAAAACTAACACCAAATGTTACAAACATTGCAGAAATTGCAAAAGCTGTTGAAGATGCAGGTGCAGACGGTGTATCTTTAATAAACACTTTATTAGCAATGAAAATTGATATTTATAAAAAGGCACCAGTTTTGGCAAACAAAACAGGTGGATTATCTGGACCAGCAATCAAGCCAGTAGCAGTTAGAATGGTATGGCAAGTTGCACAAGCAGTTAATATTCCAATTTTAGGAATGGGCGGAATTATAAACGGAGAAGACGCAATCGAATTTATGCTAGCAGGTGCAACAGCAGTTTCAATAGGAGCTGGAAACTTTATAGACCCATATACAAGTGTAAAAACAGTAGAAGGAATCGAAGAATATATGAAAAACCAAAAAATTGATGATATAAATCAAATAATTGGAGTAGTAAAATAAACCTCTCAGTCAAAAGGAAACAATTAGTGCTAGAACCTACAATTTAAAATAGAATATAGCCATTCCAATTTTGTCGAATTTTGCGATGAAAAGTCTGAAAAATAAGGAAAAAACATTGACAAATGTCGAAAAAAAAATTATACTAGCATTAAGAATTATAATTCTTTTTTCAATTCATAAAATTATTTCGCAAAGACCATGTAAGCAATACTAAAAAAAGAAAGGAGGTAAGCAAATGAATCATGTATTGCATTACAATCGCAACTACGTTTTGAGGAAAATGTTAAACAACGAAGAAAGTAAAGAAATAGTACGTGATTTAATTGAAAGCATTTTACATATTAAAATTGAAAGCATATCAATAAATCCTTATGCTTTCAAAAACGAAAGATTTTTACCAAAGGAAGAAAATTTTGGGGTAGTAGATGTACGAATAAAAACTAGCGAACACGAAAGTTATAATGTAGGGGTACAGTTCCTAGATGGTAAACACATAGCTACCAAAATCGCACTATACTATTTATACATACATTCTAATCAAACTAGTTATGATGATAATAGGAAGATAGTGAAAACTATTACGGTTAATATTCTCGATTTCCCATATCAGAGCAAAACATATCATGAAGTTACAATACTAAATGACTTTAAAACACTTGACTTCAAAGAACAAGAAGCAGAAGCACATCTGATTGAACTACCAAAATTCAAAGTATCTGATCCAAAAAAATTAACAAGGGAAGAACAATGGATTTCATATATACAAGGAGCAGATTTAGAATTAGTAGAAAAAAGTAAGAAAGAGAATAAATACATTGAAAAGCTAGATAAGATGGTACAAGATTACTGGGATCGTGAAACAATTTAAAAATGAATGAGAAAAGTGGACTTCCATTTTGTGGAGTCCACTTTAACATATCTTATTGTGTCACATTAGAACTTTTCTTTAAAGCAATATTTACAACTGTGCCTTCCTCAACTTTTGAATTTGCAGGTGGATCCTGTGAAACCACCACACCAGTACCATCAATCGAAGCATTTAAATTCAAATCATGTAAAATACTTATTGCTTGTGAAGCACTTTTGTAAGTTAAATCAGGAACTGTTACTGAGGTTCTAGCTTGATTTGTATCATCATAAAGCATAACAATTGAATTTTTAGCAAGAGACACACCAGGTTTTGGAACTTGGTCAGAAACCGTAACAGAATTTTTATCTTGTCCAGTAATACATTTTACAGTAAATCCACTAGCTTGAAGAACCTTCTCAGCCTCTGCAAAAGTTTTATTTCTTATATCAGGTAAAGTTATTAAATTCGTAGAATTATCTGTTTCAGTTGCATTTGCCGGTACATTTAAATAAGGAAGAATTTCAGTTAACATCTGAGAAACAACCGGAGCAGCAACCACACCACCTTGCTCACCTTTTTTAACACCATAGAAACATACAAGAACAACCACTTGAGTATCTTCAACAGGGGAGATACCGCAGAAAGATGCAACATAACCATCTGCTTCATGACCTTCTACTGGCTCAGAAGTACCAGTCTTTCCACCAACAGTGTAACCAGAAACAGCAGCACGAGAACCAGAACCATGCTCAACAACAGACTGCATTAACTCTTTCATTGTATCAGCAGTACTCTTTGAAAGAACTTGTCTTACGGCAGTTGGTTCAACAGTTGTAACAGCACCAGTATCAGTATTTGTAATTTTTTCAACAATTGTAGGCTTCATTAAAACGCCATCATTTGCAATAGCTGAAACAGCAGTAATCATCTGCAAAGGTGTAATATTTAACCTCTGACCGAAAGACATAGTTGCCAATTCAACATCACCAACAGAAGATTCTTTTGTAAATATTGAATTTGACTCACCATATAGGTTACTTCCAGTTTTATCAAAAAGCCCATAAGCTCTGTAATACTTATATAAAGTAGAAACACCAATTCTTTTGCCTAACTGCATCAAAGAAGGGTTACAAGAATTTTGCAAAGCTTGGCGTAAAGTCAGAGAACCAGTATGTTTATCAGTCCAACAATAAATTTTACGGTCAGCAACAATTTCATATCCTTTACAATAGAAATCGCCTTTTACATCAGGAGTTGTAATGCCTTCTTCAAGAGCAACAGAAGCAGTAATAAGTTTGAAAACAGAACCAGGCTCATATAAATCAGCAACACATTTATTTTTCCACATAGAGTGTAAAGCATTATTCTGCTCCTCTGGTGACAAAATTTCATAAGTAGCAGCTAAACTCTCATTAGGAGTAGAAGGAGAGTTCAAGTTATAATCAGGGTAAGAAGCCATAGCTAAAATCTTTCCAGTTTTTGGATCCATAACAATTGCAGTTCCACCATTTTTAGGATTCAAAGTTGAGCACTTAGCAGCCAAAAACTTCTCAACAGTAGATTGAATATTATAATCAATTGTTAAAGTAATATCACTACCATTTTCAGCAGGAATATAAGTTTCCTCTGCATTAGGAATTTCAGACTGGTCGCTTCCTTTTGAACTTATAATCTTACCAGGAGTTCCTTGAAGGGTAGAATTATATGTTGATTCAATACCAACTAAACCATTATTCTCTGTTCCGCAAAAGCCTAGAACACCTGAAAGCACATTATTATATCTATAATATCTTTTTGTATCTTCATCAATATTTATTCCAACAGAAATGTCATTTTCTTTCATCCAATTTTTTAAATTCTCGACCTTATCTTGGTCAACTTTCCTAACAATAGTTTCAACTTGTGAAGAACTATTAACTTTTTCTAAAACTTCTTCATATTTCAATTCAAAAACATCAGAAAGACCCTTTGCAACTTTTTCTTTTAAAGCCTTTGTTTCCTCATCAGAATCTTCTTGGAATTTAAAAGGATTTATGGTGATAGTATCAACAGGCACACTACTAGCTAAAACTTCGCCAGTTGACGCATAGATATTACCACGTTTAGGGCTTATAATTTGATTTATAGTTTGTTGTGAATATGCTTTTTCTTTTAAATAATCACCATCAACAAATTGAATAAAACCAAGCCTTACAATCAAAAGAATGAAGGCCACCAACGCTAAAACAAATATTACTAATAAACTTTTTGCATGAATAAAATTTTGCGAAGTGAAAGAAGAATTCATTTTCACAACTTTTTTATTCTTACCAGTTTTTTTCATACTCACAAAAATATCCTTTCACATAGATTTATAAATATTTTATAACAAACAATTTTAAAAAGCAATCATTTTACAAAAAAAGGAGGTAAAAATGTTATCAATCGTGAAAACGGTTTCACTTATGGGATTAAGTGGGAACCTAGTAGAAGTACAAACAGATATAAGCAACGGGCTACCAAGCTTTGACATTGTAGGGTTACCAGATGTCAGTGTAAAAGAATCAAAAGAAAGAATTAAAGCAGCAATCAAAAATTCAAATGTAAAATTAACAAGTCAAAAAATTCTAGTCAACCTAGCACCAGCAGACACAAAAAAAGAAGGAAGCAGTTACGACTTGCCAATAGCAATAGGAATTTTAGTTGCAATAGGAATAATTGAACAACCAAAAACAGAAAAAACAATTTTCATAGGAGAACTAGGTTTAGATGGAAAAGTGCATAAAATAAACGGAGTATTGCCAATTTGCATAGAAGCAAAAAAGCTAGGAATAAAAACAATATATGTTCCAAAAGAAAATGAACGTGAAGCAAACATCACAGAAGGAATAAACATCATAGCAATTGAAAATTTAAAAGAAGCAATTAAATATTTAAATGGAAAAAAAGCAAAACCAAGCAAAAACTTTCAAATAAATTTATTTGAAAATGAACAAGTAAAAGAAGAACTAGACTTTGCCGATGTTAAAGGTCAAGAAGACGTAAAAAGAGCCCTAGAAATTGCAGCAGCAGGTGGGCATAACTGCCTTTTGGTAGGCAATCCACGGCAGTGGGAAAAGCATGTTAGCTAAAAGAATACCAACGATATTGCCAAACCTCACTTTTGAAGAAGCCTTGGAAATCACAAAACTACACAGCATAGCCGGAATATTAAAAAGCGAAAACGGACTTATCCAACAACGACCATTTAGAACACCACATCACACAATATCACCAATCTCTATGATAGGAGGAGGGCGTATTCCAAAACCCGGAGAAATCAGCTTAGCACATTATGGCGTTCTGTATTTAGACGAATTGCCAGAATTTAAAAAAGAAACTTTGGAAGTTTTAAGAGAACCGTTAGAAGATAGAGAAGTTACTGTATCTAGGGTTATGGCAAGTTTAACATACCCATCTAATTTCATGCTAATTGCTAGTATGAACCCATGCCCATGCGGATATTATGGAAGCAAAATACGACCATGTTCATGTGACCAAAGAGCTATTCAAAGATATTTAGCAAAAATCAGTGGACCACTAATGGACAGAATTGACATTCAAATACATGTAAAACCAGTAGAATATCAAAAACTCGAAAAATTTTCCAAAGGAGAAAGCTCAGCAACTATCAAAGAAAGAGTAAACCATGCACGAGAAATTCAACAAAAACGATACAAAAATTACCCAATTTTATGTAATAGCAACTTAACACCAAAACTATTAGAAACCTACTGCAAATTAGACACACCAAGTAAAAAACTCCTTGAAAAAGCTTTTACATCTTTACAACTAAGTGCAAGAGCATATACTAGAATTTTAAAAGTTGCAAGAACAATTGCAGACCTAGATGAAAAAGAAAGGATAGAAGTAAAACACATAGCAGAGGCAATTCAATATCGTATGAACCATTAGAAAGGTAAAGTATGAAAATAACTGAAAATGATTTAATATTTCCAAAAGAACTAAAAGGAATATCAAAAACATTATATATCTATGGAAACCAAAAATTATTAGAAAACAAAAAAATATCAATTGTAGGAACCAGAAAATACAGTGAATATGGCAAAAAAATGGCATTAAATTTTTCAAAAAAACTCAGCCAAGAAGGCTATACAATTGTAAGTGGCTTAGCAGAAGGAACTGACAGTTTTGCACATATTGGTGGCATGTTAGGAAAAGGCAAAACAATTGCAATATTGCCATCAGGTTTTAACAAAATATCACAAAAAACAAACCAAACACTATTAGAAGAAATTTTGCAAAATGACGGCTTAGTAATCAGCGAATATTCAGAAGATATGGAAGCAAACAGCCAAAGCTTTAAAGATAGAAATAGAATTGTAGCAAATATTTCAAAAGGAGTTGTTGTAGTGGAAGGAGATTACAGAACAGGAACAACTGTAACAGTAAACTATGCAAGGAAAAACAATATTCCCATATTCTGTATCCCAGGAAATATAGACAATTCAAAAAGCTATACACCAAACCAACTAATCAAGCAAGGAGCTTTTTTAGTAACATCTGAAAAAGATATTATAGATGTAATAGAAAACAAAAAAACGAAAGCTAAACAACGAGAAAACAAAATGCAAATTGAAAATGATATTGAAATTCAATATGTAGAAAAAACTAGAAAACCAAGGGCAAAGCAAGATATAGGTTATCAGATATATCAATATATTAGTGAAAATCCAATTGATATAAATTCATTAGTACAGCTAAGCAATTTAGAAATTAGTCAAATAAATTATGAAATAACGATGCTTTTAATAGAAGGGTATATTGAAGAACTTCCCAACAAAACATATATAATAAATGAAAGGAAAGCATAAATGAATATCAACAAACGCATTGGAGCAATTGGCGAATCTCTTGCATGTCAATATCTAAAAAACAATGGATATGAAATAGTGGAAAAAAATTTCAATAGTAACTATGGCGAAATTGATATAATTGCGAAGAAAAGCGCGGTTTTAGTTTTTGTTGAGGTAAAAACTAGAACTAATAAAAAATTTGGAGAACCAGCAGAAGCGGTAAATCTCACAAAACAAAAACATATTTTAAAAACAGCAAAATACTATCTATATTCAACAAAACAAGAAAACACCTGCACAAGGTTTGACATATTAGAAATACTATTAAAAAACGGAAAAATTGAATTTAATCACATAAAGCAAATTTTTTAGGTTGCTAAATAGCCCGAATTTGTGCTATAATGTTAAATGTAGAAAGGAAGTCGAACATGCAAACAATTTTAGAAGAAACAAAATATATCATGAGCAAATATCATATAAGAGCAAATAAAAAGCTTGGGCAAAACTTTTTGATAAGTGATGAAGTTGTGCAAAAAATCATAGAAGATAGTGAAATCAAGCAAGATGACCTAATCATAGAAATTGGTCCAGGGCTAGGTACGCTCACAAAAGAATTATTAGAAAAAGCAGGAAAAGTAATCTGCATAGAATTAGACTTAAATATGATAAAAATCTTAGAAGACAGATTTAAGCTATATTCAAATTTTGAAATTATACATCAAGATGTTTTAAAAGTAGACTTACAAAAAATCATAAAAGAAGAAAAGCAAACAGGGAAAATCAAACAAGCCAAAATTGTTGCAAACCTTCCATATTACATAACAACACCGATTATCATGAAATTATTAGAAGAAAAATTAGACTTAGAAACAATAACTGTAATGGTTCAAAAAGAAGTAGCAGATAGGCTAATTGCAGTTCCAGGAGAAAAAAACGCAGGAGCCATAACTTATAGTGTATATTATTATTCAGATGCAAAAGAAATAGTAGAAGTATCAAAAGAAAGCTTTATCCCAGCACCAGAAGTAACATCTAAGGTAATTCAATTTAAAATAAGGAAAGAGCCAAGAGTACAAGTTTCAAATGAAAAGAAAATGTTTAACATTATAAAAAACGCATTCACTCAACGCCGAAAAACCTTGTTAAATGCGCTAAACAACACAAACATCTTTGAAAGCAAAGAACAAGGAACCAAAATATTTCAAGAATTAAATTTACAAGAGCAAGTAAGGGCAGAAGAACTTACTTTAAAACAATTTGCAGAAATTACAGAAAAACTACTCTAAACATCTTCCAAAAATAAATGCAATGTGCTATAATAGGATAGAGAAATAAGCAAGGAGAAAAAGATGAATCAGATTTTAGTTAATAAAAAGCTATATGTAACCCCAGAACTAAAAAGAAAGAAAAAAGTATATAAATTCAATTTCATGCTATCAGTCTTTGTACTAATAGTGTTAGTTTCTCTATGTATTTATGCGGAATATGACAGAAACAAAAGCGAAGAAGTATCACAGCAAATTTTAAGCAATGTCAATAAAGCATTAGAAGAAAAGAAACAAGAGCAAAGTGACGTATTAGTTGTTGCTCTAAGCAACCCACAAGAAGATTCAAGCATTGAAACACTAACAAGTAAAAAAGACGAAACACCAAAAGGCGATAAATACGTAACTGAAAGCGGATATACATATTACACAATAGCAACCATAAGCATTCCAAAAATTGATGTAAACTACTCAATCATAGAAGGCGAAACCGGCACAGAAAAAGAAATAGAAGAACTATTAAAAAAATCACCATGTAAGCTAGAAGGACCAGAACCAAACAAAAGAGGCAACTTTTGTGTTGTAGGTCACAATTACAGGAACAATAGATTTTTCAGTAAAGTGCCAACTTTGGAAATAGGCGATACGTTCAACATCACAGACCTAACAGGTAAAACAATTGAATACAAAATATACAACAAATATCAAGTTGTACCAGAAGACATAAGCTGTTTAAACCAAGTTGCAAACGGCAAAAGAGAAGTTACACTTATAACATGCACAAATGATAGCCAAGAAAGAGTTATTATCAAAGCAGAAGAAGTAAAATAAGAAAGGAAGATTTTTATTTATGGAAAAAAAATTACTTATCTTTGACGTAGATGGAACAGTATGGGACAGTGAAAAAGACGTATTTCTATCATTTAATCACACATTAAAAGAACATGCAGGAATTGAAATAACAAAAGAAGAATTTCAAAAACTAGCAGGTATGCCACTAGGCAAAATGTTTGAACTAGAACTTCCAGAAGAAATGAAAGCTTCATCAGCAGAATACGAAAAATACTACAAGCAATATTACATTGATGAAGGTCATTATGTTGATGCAACAGAGCTTTTTGAAAATGTAAAAACTACAATAGACAACTTTAAAAATCAAGGTTTCTACATGGCAGTAGCATCAAGCAAACCAAAAAGAATATTAGACAAAATGATGGCACATTTCAATCTAGAAGGTTTTCAATATGTCCTAGGAACAGAAGAAAGTAATTTTAAACATAAACCAGATCCAGAAATAGTAAACTACATCATGGAACAATTAAATGTCTCAAAAGAAGATGCAGTTATTATTGGAGACAGCAAATCAGATATTCTAACAGGTAAAAACGCAGGAATTGACACAATTGCAGTTACTTATGGCTATGACAAGCCAGAAAACTTAGCAAAAGCAGAACCTACTTATACAATCGACAAATTTGAAAAACTATCAGAAATCATAAAATTAAAAAAATAAGTTACAAAAGGAGATAAATTAAAACAATGGAAGATGAAAAATATTGTTTTATAGCATTTGGCGAACTAGCCTTAGATGTAACTTATGATGAAACACACATAATAAAAGAAGTGGGAGGAGTTTCAGCTTTTAATACAATATATAATTTAGCAATGTTTGGCGAAGAAGCTTATGCTGTTGGCGGAGTTGGGCTAGACATGAACGCAATAAAAGCAATAAACTCACTAAAACAATCATCTACAAACACCGACAATCTCGAATTCGTAAACAAACCCACAAATGTATTTTATATCTACAAACCACAAGAACTAGCGAACAGTGAAGAAATACCAATAGGGAGAGAATCACCAATCACAGGTAAAAGCTCTATCGAGTGGTCTGACAAAATAAGTACAACACTTCCAGAAAAATTTCAAAACAGAAACATCATTTTAGTAGTAAGCAACTTTGAAGGAGTAACAAAAGAATTCATAAAAGAAGCAAGGGAGAAAAGTAAAAAATCAGTTATATCACTAGATATAACAAACCCAAAAATCTTTGAGAACAAATCAAGTGAATATATGTGGGAATACCTAAAACAAATAGACTTATTGCAATGCAACCAAAACACATTTAAAGCAGTAAGCCAAAAGCTAGGAATATCCACACCAGAAGAACTATTCTCAAAACTCAACCTACAAATATTCACACTAACAAAAGGAAAAGAAGGAGCATTGTTTACTTACCGCGAAGATGAAGAAATTAAACAAATAGAAAAAACACCAGAAAAAATAGTTCAATCAGTTGACCCAACTGGTGCAGGAGACGCTTTTCATGCAATGTTACTCATGGCATACCATAGAAAAATATTAAATGGAGAAAAACTTAACAAAAAATATTTTGATGATGCTTTCAAAATTGCAAATGCTTTTGCGAGAAAAATTGTTCAAATCGAAGGGGCAAGAGGGGAACAACAAGAAACCTTGCAATACATGTTAAACGAATTAACAGGTATCAACCAAAATGAAGAATTAAATATTGAATTATAGGAAGTGAACTATACACAATGTATTTATCATTACCATATAACGGCGAGCTAGAATTTTTAGAAACAGTCAAAGAAAGGAAATACCCAGTAAAAACAGTATATGGAAAAAGGCTTCAAGATGTCATCGGTGGAGGCAGGGCAAGGTACGATATAGCAAACTATGATGATGAAAATTTAAAAAAAGCAATAGAAATAACACATCAAATGGGAGCAGAATTTAATTACCTATATAATGCTCCATGCACAGCAAATATCGAAGAAGAAAAAGAAAAACAAATTATAGAACAAGTTACAGACCTCGTAGAAAACTACAAAATAGACATGCTAACAATAGCAAACCCAAAACTATTAAAACTTTTGAAAAAGAATTTTCCAAATTTAAAATTTAGCATTTCGATAATAGCAAAAGTAGATAGCCTAGAAAAAGTGCTAGAATACGAAAAAGAAGGCGCAACAGAAATTACATTAGATTACAATATATATAGAAATTTTCCAGAACTAAAAAGAATTATAAAAAACAGTTCTGTTCAATTTCAAATACTTGTAAATGATGGATATTTATTCAACTGCCCATGGGCAACATATCACTTTCAATTAGAAGGGCATGATTCACAAGATAATTATAACAACCCATTAAAATATTTCAGTTATTGCAGATTTAACTGCAAACAAAGAACGGCAAAAGACCCATTTGAGCTTATAAGAGGAATGTGGATAAGACCGGAAGATGTCCACTATTACGAAGAAATCGGGTTCGAAAAATTTAAAATTATAGATAGATTAAAAGAAACGAAATGGCTTTTAAATACCATTGAAGCATACATCAACCACAGATATGATGGAAATTTAAGCGACATTTTGTGTTCTTTTGATACGTTTGAAAAAGAAACAGAAAAAACCCCTAGAATCTCTAAAAATGAAATCACACAAGAAACAGTTCAAAACCTAAAAAAATATTGGGACTTAAAACCATTTATAGACAACAAGAAACTAACTGAGCTAAAATTCTTAGAACACTTTGTTAAAAATAACATAGACTGCCGAAACATAGACTGCTCTAAATGCGGATATTGCAAAGACATAGCAAAAAAAGTAGTAAAAATAGATAAAGAAAACACAGAAAATGTAGTATATAACTTAGATGTAATAAAAGACAAAGTTATTGACATTGTGCAAAATAGGAGCTAATCATGAATTATTATATAGATTTTATTCCAAATAAAAATTTCTTACAAAACTTTAAAACGCAAAAAGAAAATTTAATTTTTAATATATATGTTAAGCAAATACCAGCAATGAATACAAATAGAGCAATGTATTTTGATATAGAAGAAGCGGAAAACATAATTAAACAAATAAAAGAAAAAGGCTGTAAGGTAAACCTTATGTTTGACACATTTTGCTTTGGAAACCTTGAATTTAGTACAAAAGGCAAAGAAATGTTTAAACTTCTTGACCAAGTTATATCTTATGGCATAGACAGTGTAACAATCACAAACCACTTTTTCATAAACTATCTAAGAAAAAAACACCCAAATTGCAAAATCATAATTTCAGAATATTCAGAAATAACAAATGTGCAAAAAATCAACAGATTTTTAAATGACATTGGAGCAGACGCAGTCAAAATTGATGCGGGTCTTGCAAAGGACATCAAAACAATGGAATATATAAAAGAAGTTTCTGATATAAACAAAATACATATAGATGTAACAACAGAAATGTATGAAAACGATATATTCAGAGCCTCATTTTATAACAGCCTCTCACATTTTATCCACGAGGAAAAATGGGAGAAAGTACAGCAAGAAATAGAAGCACATCAAGAAGAACAAGAAAAACTTGGAAACAAAAAAATCAAACTAGAAGAACACGAATTAAAAGAACTAATAAAACTAGGATATAAAAATTTTTGGTATCAATATAACAAAAACAGTTGACAAACAGATAAAACTATGGTAAAATTAGTAACTGTAATCCGCTTAGTCAAGGCTCCAAAACACTATCAAATAGTTGCCTTATGTAAGGATTAGCGAGTATACAAACAAGGAGGTGCATTTTAAATGTACGCAATCATT
>CANQEM010000017.1 GCA_947594935.1 uncultured Clostridia bacterium
AATAGTGATGATTTTGGTATATCTGTTAATCTTTTTCCTACCTTCTTCTCCACCTTCTTTTGTTAGTCTTTCTAATGCAGGAATAATCATTGCTAATAGTTGGACAACAATTGAAGCTGTAATATATGGTGTAATAGACATTGCAAAAATTGAGAATCTTGAGAAAGCTCCACCTGAAATCATATTGATTAATCCAGCTACGCCTTGTACTGAGCCCATTGCTTCACTTAATGCAACACTATCTACACCTGGCACACTAATATAGCATCCTAATCTAAAAATTACGATTAAAAGTAGTGTGTATAATAATTTTTTTCTAACCTCTGGTGTTTTTAAAGCATTTCCGAATTGTTTTAAACAATTAAATCACCTCTGCCTTTCCACCTAAAGCTTCTATTTGTTCTTTTGCTTTGGCTGTGAATCTTACAGCTTTGACGTTTAATTTTTTATCTAATTTTCCTGTTGCAAGTACAACGATTCCGTCATTTAATTTTCCGATAATTCCTTCTTCTAATAAGGTTTCTGCGGTAACATCTGTTGCTTTTGATTTGTTTAACATTGTTAATGTTACTTCTGTGTAAGTGTTTGCATGGATGTTTGTGAATCCTCTTTTTGGTAGTCTTCTATATAATGGTGTTTGACCACCTTCAAAACCACGTCTTACACCTCCACCAGATCTTGCTTTTTGACCTTTATGACCTCTTCCTGATGTTTTTCCTAAGCCTGAACCTATTCCACGTCCTACTCTTGTTCTCTTTACTTTTTTTGTAAGTGGTTTCAATTCGTCTAGTTTCATGTATGACACCTCCTCTATACTATTTCTTCTACTTTTTTGCCTCTCTTTTTAGCTACTGCTTCGATTGTTTGCATTGATTTTAGACCTTCAATTGTTGCATAAACAACGTTTCTTGGGTTGTTTGTTCCTATAACTTTTGTTCTGATGTCTTTGTATCCTGCAAGTTCCAATACAGGTCTAACGCTACCACCTGCTATAACTCCGGTACCAACAGTTGCTGGTTTTAACATAACTTTTGCACTTCCGAATTTTCCAACAAATTCGTGTGGTACAGTTGTTCCAACAACTGGCACTTCGATTAAGTTTTTCTTTGCTTCTTGAATAGCTTTTTTGATTGCATCTGGTACTTCTGCTGCTTTTCCGTTTCCAACACCGATGTGTCCGTTTTCGTCACCAACAACAACTACTGCGCTAAATCTGAAAGTTCTACCGCCTTTTACAACCTTTGCTACTCTGTTGATTGCAACAACTTTTTCTTTTAACTCATTTTTATCTTCCATAGGTCTTTGTTTTCCTCCCTTTCTAGAATTTTAAGCCGCCTTCTCTTGCTGCTTCTGCTAATTCTTTAATGATACCATGATAAATATATCCACCACGGTCGAATACGATATTTTCTATTTTCTTTGCTTTTGCTCTTTTAGCAATTAGAGTTCCAACTTCTTTTGCTGCTTCTTTGTTTGCATGTTTTGTTTTTACTTCTTTATCTAATGTAGAAGCTGCAACAAGTGTTTTTCCTGCAACGTCATCTATTACTTGAACATAGATGTTTGTGTTGCTTCTATATACACTTAGTC
Source organism: uncultured Clostridia bacterium (assembly GCA_947594935.1). Lineage (GTDB taxonomy): Bacteria > Bacillota > Clostridia > TANB77 > CAG-508 > CAG-269. The sequence goes on from CANQEM010000017.1 coordinate 1,591, forward strand.
TTGGTCTTTCTGGTGTTCCAGATACTTTTTTTCTAACGCGTAGATGTCTTCTTGCTCTTTCTGTTTTTCTATCTGTCTTGTTTATCATTTTTCTACTCCTTTCTTTTTACGAAAATTATTTACCTGTTTTACCTTCTTTACGTCTAATAACTTCATCAGCATATTTAATACCTTTACCTCTATATACTTCTGGTAATCTCTTGCTTCTTACAACAGCTGCTGTTTGACCTACTAATTCTTTGTCAATTCCTCTTACTATGATTGTGTTTGGGTTTGGTACGTCAAATGTTATTCCTGCTGGTGCTTCGAATATAACTGGATGTGAATATCCTAATGTTAGGTTTAAGTTGTTTCCTTGTTTTTGAACTCTGTAACCAACTCCATTGATTTGTAGTTCTTTTGAAAATTCGTGTGTTACTCCTATAATCATGTTGTTAATTAGAGTTCTTGTTAAGCCGTGTAGGCTTTTATTTATAGCTTCGTCATTTTTTCTCATAACTTTTAGATTGTTTCCATCTAATTCCAAAGAAATATCTCTATGTATTTCTCTTTCTAATGTACCTTTTGGTCCTTTAACTGAGACTTTGTGTCCGTCTATTTTTACTTCTACACCTTCTGGTACTACTATCGGTTTATTTCCTATTCTTGACATGTTTTTTCCTCCTTTTGTTTTAAATGTCAATAGCTTTCGCCGTTTTTATTATTACCATACATAAGCTAGTACTTCTCCACCAACGCCTAGCTCTCTTGCTTCTTTGTCTGTTTTTAGTCCTTTTGAAGTAGAAATTATGGCAATTCCTAATCCGTTTAGAACTTTTGGTAAGTCTTCTTTTGAAGCATATACTCTTAGTCCTGGTTTACTAATTCTCTTTAATCCATCAATTACTCTTGTTCCTTTTTCATCATATTTCAATGTGATTCTTATTATCCCTTGGCTATCATCTTTAATCTCTTCAAATGCTTTGATATAGCCTTCTTTAAATAAGATTTCTGCAATTCCTAATTTCATGTTTGATGCTGGAATATCTACTGTTTTATGTTTTGAACTGTTTGCGTTTCTTATTCTTGTTAACATATCTGCTATTGGGTCTGTAATATTCATTTATATATTTCCCTCCTTCTTTGATTTTAATTTTACCAGCTTGATTTCTTGATTCCTGGTATTTCTCCTTTATGTGCTAATTCTCTAAAACATACACGGCAAATACCGTATTTTCTAATATATGCGTGTGGTCTACCACATAGTTTACATCTGTTGTATTCTCTTGTTTTGTATTTTTGTGGTCTTGCTTGTTTTACTTTCATTGCTTTCTTAGCCATAGTTTTCCTTTTTCCTCCTTTTTCAATGAATTACATCTTAAATGGCATTCCTAATTGTGCTAATAGTTCTTTTGCTTCCTCGTCTGTTTCTGCTGTTGTTACGAATATGATGTCCATACCTCTGATTTTATCTACTTTATCATATTCGATTTCTGGGAATATTAGTTGTTCTTTAACGCCCATTGAGTAATTTCCTCTACCGTCAAAAGAATTTGTTGAAACACCTCTGAAATCTCTTACTCTTGGAAGTGCTACATTAAATAATTTATATGCAAAATCATACATTTTATCAGCTCTTAGTGTAACTTTACATCCGATGTTTACACCTTCTCTTAGCTTAAATGCTGCAATTGATTTTCTTGCTTTTGTAACAACTGGTTGTTGTCCTGTTATTTGTGATAAGTCGTTCATTGCGTTTTCTAATGATTTTGGGTTGTCTTTTATATCTCCTAAACCAACATTGATAACTATTTTTTCTAGTTTTGGTACCTGCATTACTGATTTGTAGTTAAACTTTTTCATCATTGCTGGAACTATTTCTTTTTGATATTTCTCTTTTAGTTTTTCCATGATTTAATTAGTCCTCCTTTCTTTATTTCAATTTTGCACCGCATTTTTTGCAAACACGTACTTTTTTATCTTTTTCCATGCTGTATCCTACTTTTGTTGATTTTCCGCATTTTGGGCATACAACATTTACTTTTGCGCTTGGTATTGCACATTCTACTGAAAGAATTCCACTTTCATCTCCTTGTTTTCTGGCTTTTACATGTTTTTTTCTAACATTTACATCTTTCACAATAACTTTATCTTCTTTTGGCATGATTTGTAAAACTTCTCCTGTTTTACCTTTATCATTTCCAGATAAAACTTTTACTGTGTCGCCTTTTTTTATTTTCATGAGAGATTGCCTCCTTTTCTTAAATTTTGTTTATAGTACTTCGGGAGCTAATGATAGTATTTTCATGTATTCTTTCTCTCTTAGCTCTCTTGCAACTGGTCCGAAGATACGTGTTCCTCTTGGTGTTTTATCTTCTTTTATGATAACAGCTGCATTTTCATCAAATTTTATATATGAACCATCTGCTCTACGTAAACCTCTTTTTGATCTTACGATAACAGCTTTTACAACATCGCCTTTTTTTACAACTCCACCTGGAATTGCTGATTTAACTGATGCAACTATAACATCTCCGATGTTTGCAGTTTTTCTGTATGAGCCACCTAAACATCTGATGCACATTAGTTCTCTTGCTCCTGTGTTATCAGCTACTTTTAATCTTGTTTGTTGTTGTATCATTTTGTGGTTCCTCCCTTCTTTTTGGTGTTTTTTCTATTTTTCAATTGCTTTTTCTACGATTTCTACAAGTCTCCATCTCTTGTCTTTTGATAATGGTCTTGTTTCCATGACTTTAACTTTGTCACCTATTTTGCAAGCATTTTCTTCGTCATGTGCTTTTAGCTTATATGTTCTTTTTACAGTTTTTCCATAAACATCATGTCTTACACTTGTTTCTACTGCTACTACAATAGTTTTGTCCATTTTGTCTGATATAACTGTTCCTATCATGGTTTTACGAAGATTTCTTTCTTCCATGCTTCAAATCCTCCTTTTTTAGCTTTGTGCAGATTTGGTTTCTGCAATCTTTCTTTCTGTTAACACTGTATTGATTTTTGCTATGTCTTTTCTTACTTCTTTTATTTTCATTGGATTATCTAATCCGTTTGTGGCTAAACTAAATTTTAATTTGAATAATTCTGTTTTTAGTTCACCTAATTCCTTTTCTAGATCTGGTGAAGACATTTCTCTTATTTTATTTATCTTCATCACTCTCACCTACCTTTTCTTTTTCCTTAGCGATAAATTTTGTTTTGATAGGTAGTTTATTCATCGCTAGTCTTAGCGCTTCTTTGGCAACGTCTTCTGGTACTTCGGCTATTTCAAACATAACTCTTCCCGGTTTTACAACTGCTACCCAGTATTCTGGTGCGCCTTTTCCTTTACCCATACGAGTTCCTATTGGTTTTGAGGTGATTGGTTTGTCTGGGAATATTTTTATCCAAACTTTTCCACCTCTTTTGATGTAACGTGTCATAGCAATACGAGCTGCTTCTATTTGGTTTCCTGTGATTAGTCCACCTGTTACTGCTTGTATTCCATATTCTCCGTCTGTTATTTTGTTTCCTCTTGTTGCTTTTCCTCTCATTCTACCTTTTTGCATTTTTCTAAATTTTGTTCTTTTTGGCATCAATGGCATTATTCAGCGCCTCCTTCCACTTTTTTACTTGGAAGAACTTCCCCTTTATATATCCAAACTTTTACACCGATTTTTCCGTAAGTTGTGTCTGCTTCTGCAAATCCATAGTCAATATCAGCTCTTAGAGTTTGTAGTGGTATATTTCCTTCTTTATAGAATTCAGGTCTTGCCATATCAGCTCCACCTAATCTTCCTGATACAGCTGTTTTAATTCCTAGTGCTCCTGCTTTTACTGCTTTTTGCATACATTGTTTCATTGCACGTCTGAATGAAATTCTTCTTTCTAGTTGTCCTGCTATGTTTTCTGCAACTAGTTGTGCATCTGTATCTACATTTTTAACTTCTACGATGTTTAAGTTTACATCTTTTCCTATAAGTTTTACTAATTCTTGTTTTACACCTTCTGCTCCTGCTCCACCTTTTCCGATTACAATACCTGGTTTTGCAGTGTGAAGGTTAACTTTAACGGCTTTTGCAGTTCTTTCAATTTCGATTTTAGAAATACCAGCTGCGTATAATTTTTTCTTTAAGAATTTACGAATTTTTTGGTCTTCTATTAAATAATCAGAAAAGTGTTTAGAATCTGCATACCATCTTGAATTCCAGTCTTTTATGATTCCAACTCTGACACCTGTTGGATGTACCTTTTGTCCCATATCCTTTTAATCCTCCCTTTCTCTTAATATGATTGTTATGTGACTTGTTCTCTTTCTAATTCTTACTGCTGAACCTTTTGCAGCTGGTCTTATTCTTTTAAGTGTTGGTCCTTGGTTTGCATATATTTCAGCAACATATAGATTTTGTGCTTTCATTCCATGGTTGTTTTCTGCATTACTGATTGCTGATTTTAATAGTTTTTCGATTGTTTCTGATGATGCTTTTGGTACGAATTTTACAATTGATAGTGCTTCATCAACTTGTTTTCCTCTAATTAAATCTGCAACGATTTTTACTTTTCTAGAAGAAATTCTTGCGTATTTAAGAATTGCTTTTGCTTCTTTTATAGTATTTTCTTGTTCTTGCACTTTATTTACCTCCTTAACAAATTTTTACGCTCTATTTTTCAACTTTTGTTGTTTTTTCTCCTGAATGACCTTTAAATGTTCTTGTTGGAGCAAATTCTCCTAATTTATGACCAATCATTTCTTCTGTGATGTAGATTGGTACATGTTTTCTTCCGTCATGGACAGCGATTGTGTGCCCTACCATTTGTGGATAAATTGTAGATGCTCTTGACCATGTTTTTAAAACTTCTTTTGCACCTGTCTCGTTCATTGCTTCTATTCTTTTTAGTAGTTTTTCTTGCACAAATGGTTTTTTCTTGCTTGATCTAGACATATACTATTTCCTCCTCTTTACGATGAATTTATTTGTATTTTTCTTTTTATTTCTTGTCTTGTATCCTAGTGCTGGTTTGCCCCAAGGTGTTAATGGTCCAGCGTGTCCGATTGGTGCTCTACCTTCACCACCACCATGTGGGTGATCTACTGGGTTCATTACAGAACCTCTAACTTCTGGTCTCCATCCCATGTGACGTTTTCTTCCGGCTTTACCGATTTTGATGTTTTCATGGTCTGTGTTTCCGATTACTCCGATTGTTGCTCTACATCTTGATAGTACAAGTCTCATTTCACCAGATGGAAGTCTTACGTGTGCATATTTTCCTTCTTTTGCCATCAATTGTGCACTTTGTCCAGCTGCTTTTACAAGTTTTCCGCCTTGTCCTGGGTTTAATTCTATGTTGTGAATTAAAGTTCCTACTGGTATGCTACTGATTGGCATGCAGTTTCCTGGCTTAATGTCTACGTTTTCTCCTGAGATTACTTTGTCTCCGTCTGTTAAGCCTTGTGGTGCTAAGATATATGCTTTTTCTCCATCTTTATATTCGATTAAAGCTATATTTGCACTTCTGTTTGGGTCATATTCAATTCCCAATATTGTTGCTTCCATATCATCTTTTTTTCTTTTAAAGTCTATAATTCTATATTTTTGTCTGTTTCCACCACCTTGATGTCTTACTGTTATTCTTCCATAAGAGTTTCTTCCTGCTTTTTCTTTTTTCTTTGCTAGTAAAGATTTTTCAGGAGTTTTCTTTGTGATTTCTGCAAAGTCTGATACTGTCATGTTTCTTCTTGATGGTGTATATGGTTTAAAGTGTTTCATTGTTATTCTCCTCTCAAAATTATGAAAGCTTTTGCTTTCTTTCAAATTTACGGATTTTTTCCTGCTCCGCATGCAGATATTCTTTATTTTCCTAGTTCTTTCTAGATATTTTCTTTTTTCTAAGCTCCCATAAATTCTTCAATTGAATCTTTGTATTTCTTAGAAACTTTTTCTTCTTTTCCACCTTTACTTAAATATGTTGTGTCTTGTGGGTTTGTGTCAATTGTTACGATTGCTTTTTTCCAATCTGAGGTTTTTCCTGTGTGGTAACCTACTCTTTTTGTTTTGCCGTTTACTTTCATTGTGTTTACGTTTAAAACTTTTACACTAAATAATTTTTCAACAGCTTTTGCTATTTCAACTTTTGTTGCTTTTTTGTTTACTTTAAATGTATATTTTCCTTCTTGTAAGCCATCATTACTTTTTTCAGTAACTACTGGTGCGATAATGATTTCTTCTGGTGACATTACGCATACACCTCCTCTAATTTTTTAACGGTGTCTAATGGCAAAATAAGGTTACTATATTTTAATAAGTCAAATACATTTATATTATTTAATAGTATTGTTTTTACACCTTCAATATTTCTTGCAGACATGTAAACATTATCATTTTTCTCTGGTAAAATGATTAGTGTTTTGCCTTCAACTTTTAAGTCTGCAAATAGTTTTACCATTGTTTTTGTTTTAATTTCTTTTAGTTCTAATTTATCTAGCACTGTTAATTCTTTTTCTAATACTTTTGAGCTTAGAATTGATCTGATTGCTAGTCTTCTTTCTTTTTTATTAACAGAATAGCTGTATGAACGTGGCTTTGGTCCTAGTGCAATACCACCTTTTATCCATTGTGGTGCTCTAATACTTCCTTGCCTTGCTCTACCTGTTCCTTTTTGTCTCCATGGTTTTTTACCACCACCACTTACTTCTGCTCTTGTTTTTGTGCTTTGTGTACCTTGACGTTGGTTTGCTAAATAATTAACAAGTACACTGTGAACGATTGCTTCGTTTGGTTTGATTCCGAATACTTTTTCTGATAATTCTACATCGCTCACTTTCTTTCCTTTCATATCATAAACATCTATTTTAGGCATTTTTCGTTTCCTCCTTCCCTATTAGTTAGTAGCCTTTACAGCTGATTTTATTTTTAAGATAGCTCCTTTTGCTCCTGGAACACTACCTTTTACTAAAATTACGTTTTTGTCCATGTCAACTCTTACAACATCTAGGTTTTGAATTGTAACTGTTTCTCTTCCCATGTGACCTGGTAGGTTTTTGCCTTTGAATACTCTACCTGGTGTTGATGTTGGTCCCATTGAACCTGGTCTTCTGTGATACATTGAGCCATGTCCCATAGGTCCTCTGTGTTGACCATGTCTTTTGATAACACCTTGGAATCCTTTTCCTTTTGTTGTTCCTTGAATGTCAACTTTTTCTCCTGTTTGGAATATATCTGCTTTTACTTCGTCTCCAACTTTGTAGTTTTCAACTGTGTCTAGTCTGAATTCTCTTAAATGTTTTTTGGCAGTTAGTCCTGCTTTTGAAAAATGTCCTTTTTCTGGCTTGTTGATGTGTTTTTCTTTAACTTCGCCATATCCTAATTGGATACTGTTGTATCCGTCTGTTTCTACTGTTTTTACTTGTGCTACTACGTTTGGTGTAGCTTCAATAACGGTTACTGGAATTACATTTCCTTTTTCGTCAAAGATTTGTGTCATTCCGATTTTTTTACCGATAATTCCTTTTTTCATTTTTTCCTCCTAACTATTGGCTGATATTTTGTATTGCATTTTTTAATGTAATATCAGCTTGGTTTTTTCGAATTATAATTTGATTTCTATATCAACACCAGCTGGCAATTCTAATTTCATTAGACTGTCTACTGTTTTTTGTGTTGGGTATAGTATGTCGATTACTCTTTTATGTGTTCTCATTTCAAATTGTTCTCTTGAATCTTTGTATTTGTGTGGAGAACGTAAGATTGTAACGACTTCCCTTTGTGTTGGTAATGGAATAGGACCTGATACCTTTGCTCCTGTTTTTTTAGCAGTATCTACTATCTTTTCAGCAGACTGATCTAAAACTACGTGGTCATAAGCTTTTAGTCTTATTCTGATTTTTTCACTTGTTACAACTGTTGCTTTTGCCATTGTAATTTTCCCTCCTTTTAATTTTTTATTTTTGGGTTTTCCCCTCTTGTAGCTTTGGTTTGCTACTAAAATTACCATGGCAAGTTAAAACGCACTCTGGTGTTTTGTATGTTTTCTTTTTAAATTCCCCGATTTTTTGCATGATAATCTGGGGATAAGTGCTTTTTCTTACCGCCTGGTCTTTGCCATGACATACTCCACCGAAGTTCCCTCCACTCCCTATTTTGCAGGAAATGTAGCCACATTCGGCTTCATCGCTTTATTCATGCTTAACTATTATACACTTTTTTTTATCTTATGTCAATGGTTTTATGTGATTTTTTTTAAATTTGTTTACTTTTCGCTATTTCTGTGATATAATACAAAAAAATGATAGAGGTGTATTATATGTCAAATTTAGATAATACTACGGTTTTGGCTGAAAATAAAGTGTTAATCTTATATCTACTAAATCAACTTCCTAATGGGATTTTTGAGAATAGTTTGTATAAGATTGTTAATGCTATAAATGGTGTGAATTATTTTTATTTTAAGCAGGTGCTAACTGATTTAATTGATACGAAGTTTGTTGGCGTGCTAACAAATGATGAGGATGAGGGCGCTGTGATTAAGATTACTTCTGATGGTACAAATGCTTTTTCTCTTACTAAGGATATTTTGCCTGGAATTGTGAAGTTAAAGGCTGATTCTATTTTTAAGAAGGAGTTGTCTTCTGCTGAAAATGAAACTTCTGTTATCGCTGAGTTTACTCCAAAGAGTGAGGATAATTATACTATTAAGTGTAAGATTGTGGAGAATAATGAGACTATTTTTGAGGTTAAGACTATTGCGGGTTCTCGTGAACGTGCTAAGAGAATTGTGGATAATTGGAATTCTAATGCGTCAAAGATTTATCCGGAGATTTTGGATATTTTGTTGAAGTAATTATTATAGTGTTTGTCTTAATTATATTGGTTATAATTTTAAGCAAATAAACGTAAAAAAAACGCATCTGTAACTTGACCGGTTCGATGCGTTTTTTACATATCATCGGCAAACCACGTTTGTGGTTTCTCCATTTCCTATTTCTATTATACAATCATTTTATGCTTTTGTCAAATGGAATTTTTAAAAAAATATCATTCTTTTGAGAATGATATTTTTTGGTAGCGAAGAGTGGGCTCGAACCACCGACCTGTCGGGTATGAACCGAATGCTCTAGCCAACTGAGCTACTTCGCCATATAAATCAACGATATTTATTATACATTGAGTTTGTACTTTTGTCAAGAAAAATATGCAAGAAAATATATAATTTTTGCAAATTAAAATTTTCAAGCATATTTTTCTTATTCTCTTTCTTCCCCATCAAGTTCTTTTTCTTCTATTTTTGGTTGTTTTTGTTTTTTAGTTTTTTCTGGTTCTTTTGAAACCGGTTGCTTAGCCTTTTTATTAACTTTTGGTGTAGTTTCAAATTTTTCTATCTTATATTTTTCTGTTAATGATTCAATTCTTTTTTCTGAATCTTGTAATTCTTTTATTACATCAGCTGAAATTTCATCATTTGGTTGTATTTGATCCACACTTTCGGCTTGGTCATTTATATCTATTTCTTCTGTTTTAAAAAGCATTTTAAAGAAAGTTAAAATTCCTTCTTTTTTTGCTGTTCCTACACTACTCACTTTTACCAATCCTTTCTTCGATATTTAAACATCCTTTTCAAACTATTTATAGTATATCATAAATTTCTAGAAAAATCAAGTTTTATCACCATTTTTTGTCTACTAATGAAAATGTATATATATATCCTTTATATTTTACATCAAATCTTGCTTGTTTAATTAGTTCCATATTTGGGTATAATTCGTTTGCTTGTTCATATATTGTGTGTGTTCCTGCATTTATGAACCATATTCTACCTTGATAATCTTTCAAAAACTCTAAATCATACTTTGTTTCCATGTTTGGACCATACGCTCTATATGCTTCATCTACATGCCATCCAGCTGCATCATAGAAATATTGCTTGTATTCTGGGAAGTTTGCTGAAACAACAAAACCGCTTCCCTCATTTCCATATATAAGTATATCGCCCTCTTGAATATTGTCTTTCAAATATTCAAATGGAGCTTGGTTTGATTTATCATAGTGCAAAAATGCTAAGTTTATATTTGAATATGTAGCAAGTACTATTGTTAAAATTATAATGCAGATATTGGCTTTTTTGTTCCCTACTTTTGCCATTAAATAGCTGAACGTGAATATTAAAAGACCTGTTACAATCAAAAAATATCTTGCATAAATAATTGGCTTCATAACAATTGAAACTACACCTGCGCCTAAGATTACGCAAATATATATAATAAATGACCATTTTGCTGGTTTTAAGTCAGTTTTATCCTTTGACTTAATATTTTTAACTACTAACAATAATAAATATGCAGTGAAAATAATTCCATAAATTCCAGCTACCCATGAATTGATATATTGGTCATCTCCAAGATTTCCTGTGAATTGGAATAAAAACATTTCCACAAGAGAATCTGGGAAAGTAAAGCCTATCCAAAAGCCTCTTGATACTTGTGAAAGTTGCAAAGCTAAAAACACAAGCCATGGTATATATAGAGTAACTTGAATAACTGCTTGTATGATGAAAGCTTTTAGATTTTTTGTGAATTGCTTTTCTTTAATTGCTTTTACAAGAACCCAAATAAACAATATTACATTTGTTATTCCTGCCGCCATTAAGCCATAGTAGTGTGTATATGCAGAAATCAAACTAAATATTGCAAAGATTATCCAATTTTTTACTGTTGCTTTTCCGCTAAAAATTCTATATGCGTAAATTCCCATAATTGTTACAAAAAGCATTCCCCAGCCATACATACGAACTTCTCCCGCATATACTATATTGATTGGAAGTGTGAAAACTAATAAAGAAAATATTGCTCCAACTTTTTCGCCAAAATCTTTTCTAATATGTGTGTATCCTAGAATTCCTAGGATTGCTATTGCTAAAACTGATAAAAGCCTATAACATATAATGTTATTACCAAAAATCATTGATACAATTTTTAACATCCAATAATAAAATGGTGGATGTACATCATGCCCTGTAATTCCCCATATTTCTTGGAAAGAGTGATTGTTTGAAATCGCTACTGAATAGCTTTCATCAAACCATAAATTTGCATGAATTGATGAAAGTGTAATAAATAGAATTCCCACTATAATTATAAGTATATGTACATGTTTTAATTTTAACTTTTTCATTTTATTCACCTTTCCTAGTAAAAAAGAATTGATTTAAATCAATTCTTTCTCTTTTTCTGTTACTACATCAGCAATTTTTATATTTCTAACATGATTGATTTTTTCCCATTTGATTTTTCTTTTAAATAAGCATTTGAAGTTTATTAGTAACCATGAGCCCATAAACACTGGGTAAAGCATAATTCCTTTAAGCATTGGTTTTATTGGTCTCCTATCTAGCCACATAACAAACATACCTGTAAATATTGGTAGTAAAAATGTTGGAACTGCATATCTTAAAATGTCAATAATTAACTCTGCTTGTGTTATTCCATTTCCAGCATACATTAAGAAGTTTGTTGCTAGTAATAATAAAGTGATAATGAACATTGGGATACTTCCGATAATGTATAAGAAACCATCAAAGTTCATTAGTGTTTTGTTTTCTTTTACTGCTAATAATAATTTTTTTGTATATTCATGTATACATTGTATATGTCCAACTGTCCATCTGCTTCTTTGTGACCAGCTTTGTTTAAAATCTACTGGTTGCTCATCATATACAATTGCATCAGTTGCCCAACCAAGCTTTTTGCCTTTTATAATTCTTTGTAATGAAAATTCTATGTCTTCGGTTAAAGTAACTGTTTTCCAACCATCTGGTTTTAATATGTCAAATTTTACCATGAAACCTGTTCCGTTTAATAAAGGTGATAAACCTATATTGTATCTTGCTAAATGATAGAAACGGTGCATTGTCCAATAGAAAATTGCGTATCCTGATGAAACCCAGCTATCTGTTGGGTTTTTAATATCTCTATATCCTTGTACCACTTCTTCACCTTGGCAAAGTTTTTTATTCATGTTTTTTATAAAATCTTTGTGAACAATATTATCTGCATCAAAAACAACCACAGCGTCATAGTCTGCGTTTTCTTTTATTTTTTGTTGCAAAAACCAGTCTAGTGCATAGCCTTTTGTTCTTTGCTCTCTGTTAGTTCTTTCATAAACAATGGCTCCTAATTCTCTTGCAACCATTGCTGTGTTGTCTGTACAGTTGTCTGCTATAACATAGATGTCATATAAATCTTTGTTATAGTTTTGAGCTTTTAGGCTTTCTATTAAATTCCCTATTACTGCTTGTTCGTTGTGTGCTGGTATTATTGCCATGAATTTGTGATCTTTTTTTATTTTTAGTGGTTTATCTTTTAGTTTTATTAGAGAACATATACTTATCAATAGTTGATATAGCCAAAATATAGTTACTATCCATACTAGGGCTTCTCTAAGTATATATAGATATTCCATGTTTTTTACTGTTCCTTTCTTCGATTGAATTTTTATTTGTTAATTTATATATATTTTTCTCCTTTTTCTATTATACTATGTTTGGCAAATTTATGCAACTTTTTTTGGAATTTTTTTCATTTTTTGCCTTGGAATTCTTTTTTGTTGCCCTGCATATATTATAAAAAGACGGTTTGTTTAATTACAAAAAAAGAGCTTTCTTGATTCAGAAAGTTCTTTTTGCCTACAACATTATTCAGCTGTTTCTTCTGTTGGCTCTTCCTCTGGAGCTTCATAAGCCTCTAAGATGGCTTTTTGAATTTTTTCTCTTGTTTCTGGATTGATTGGGTGAGCTATATCTTTAAATTCTCCGTTTGGAGTTTTTCTGCTTGGCATAGCTATGAATAATCCATTTTGACTTTCGATAACTTTAATATCGTGTACAGCGAATTCGTTATCGAATGTAACAGAAGCAACTGCTCTCATTCTGTTTTCAGAATTTACTTTTCTTAAACGTACGTCTGTTATTTGCATTTTGCGTGCACCGCCTTCCTTAAAGTATAAATTTGTACATTTTCTATATATGTACATTTATATTATTCTATATAAATTTCATTTTTCCTTCTTTTTTTTACATTTTTTTCATTTTTTAAAAAAAACTTGAATTTTAATAGATAACATTATATAATGGTTTTGTTATGAAGGAGGGTTTAAATTGCCACAAATTGAAGAATTAAAAAAATATAAAAATATACACATGATTGGTATCGGTGGAGTTAGTATGAGTGGAATTGCTGCTATCTTACATAATTGGGGCTTTCACATCACTGGCTCTGATTGGTCTCAATCTGAAACAACTGATAAATTAAATGAAATGGGAATTCCTGTTGTAATTGGTCACAATATTGAAAATGTTAAAAAAGCTGATGTTGTGGTTTATTCTGCTGCAATTAAGCAAGATGACCCTGAAATGCAAACAGCACAAGCTTATGGAATTGCCACTATTGAAAGGGCTGACTTTTTAGGTATTTTAACTCGTTGTTTTAAAGATACTATTTGCATTTCTGGTACACATGGGAAAACTACTACAACTTCTATGGTTTCGCTTTGTTTTTTAGAAGCTTTGCAAGACCCTAGCATTCAAGTAGGTGCGTTTTTGGGTGCCTTAAATGGAAATTATCGAGTTGGAAGTAGTGAGCATTTTATTATAGAAGCATGTGAATATGTTGAGAGTTTCTTGAAATTTAGCCCTAAGGCTGAAATTGTGTTAAATATTGATAATGACCATTTAGATTATTTTAAAACTTTTGAAAATATTAAAAATGCTTTTGTTAAATATGTTAAGCTTTTGCCAGATGATGGTGTTCTTGTTGTTAATGGCGATGACAAGAATTGCTTAGATTTATTGAATTTTACAAATGCAAAAGCTATCACTTATAGTTTGCAAGATAAAAGTATGGACTTTTTTGCTGATAATATTTCTTTTGATGAAAATGGCTTTCCTTCTTTTGATGTCTATAAAAATGGCGAATTTTATGATAATATTGCCTTATCTGTTCCTGGAAAGCACAATGTTTTCAACTGTTTAGCTTGTGTTGCTTTGTGTGATTATTATTCTATTGAAAAGAAATATATTAAAACTGCCCTTTCTAAGTTTACTGGTGCACATAGGCGTTTTGAGTTTAAAGGCAAAGTTAATGATGCCACGATATATGATGATTATGGTCATCACCCTACTGAAATTTTGGCAACTGCAAATTCTTTGAAAAACAAGAAATATGGCGAGTCTTGGGTTGTTTTTCAACCTCATACTTATAGCAGAACTAAAAATCTTTTAGATGATTTTGCTTCTGCACTTACTAGTTTTGACCATATTGTTTTGCTTGATATTTATGCAGCAAGGGAAGTTAATACTTTTAATATTAGTTCAAAAGATTTGGCTGATAAAATTGTTAGTCTTGGCAAAGATGCAATTTATCTTCCTAATTTTGATATTTGCGTTTCTTATTTGAAACAACATGTACAGCCTAATGATGTTATTTTAACTTTGGGTGCTGGTACAGTTACTGAAATAGGTCCTTTGTTATTAAAATAGTTATTTTACTTTGTAAAGTTCTTGGACCATGATGTCGCCAAAAACTGCGTATCCTTCTAACGGGTCGTTTACAAGTACATGAGTAATTGCTCCAATAAATTTTCCGTCTTGGATAATTGGTGAGCCACTCATTCCTTGTATAATGCCACCCGTTTTTTCTATGAGTTTATTGTCTGTTACTTTTATTTTCATGCTTTTGTTGTCGTAGTTGTTTTGTGGGAATATTTTTTCAATTTCAATTTCATATTTTTCAGTTTTGCCGTTTTCTAAACTGCATAATATTTCTGCTTTTCCTGTTTTTATCTCACTGCGTGTGGCTACTTCCATTTCGCTTGATGCGTCTAAATTTAGTGTTGTTATATCTTCTGCCTTCCCGTAAATTCCGTAACTTGTGTTTTTTACGATGTTACCTATTGTTTTTTGCTTGTCTAGTGTTCCTTGAATTTTGCCTGGGATGCCTTTTTCCCCTTTTTCTACTTTTAAAATGTTTGTTGTTACGAATTCGCCAGATGAAATTTGAATTAGTTCATCTGTGTCGATGTCCACTAGCCCATGACCTAAGGCTGCAAAGCTTTCTGTTGTTGGTTCATAAAATGTTACTGTTCCTACTCCTGCGGCGCTGTCCCTTACCCATAGCCCTAGTTTGTATTCTGAGTTGCTTGTTTTTACTGGGGTTATGCTACACTGCATTGTTTCTTCTTTGTGCATGTATTTTAGTTCTATTGCTTCTCCCCTACTTTCGTTGACTTTTTTTGTTAGTTCTTCGGTTGTTGTGATTGGGGTTTCGTTTACTGATATTATTGTGTCTCCTTCTTTTATGTTTGTTGCTTCATAGGGTTTGTAGATTTTTTTGTCTTGTCCTTCTATTTCTGACATGCCTACTACTAGAACTCCACTTGTGTAGAGTTTTACTCCTGCTACTTTTCCTACTGGTATTACTTTGGTTTTTGGGAGTACGTCGATGTTTACTTCTTTTAATTTTATTGTGTCTAGTAGTTTTAGTTCTAGTTTTGTTTTTCCGACTTCTGATGTTATTGAGTTTTCTGTGTTTGAGGCTACTTCAATGGTTTTTTCTTTTTGTTTTCCGTTTATTTGCATACCATATAATATGGGTATTTTTATGCCTTCGCCTTGGAATACTGTTATGTTTTCTGGGACTGAGTCGATTGATAATGTGTATATGAATAAAGTGAGCAAAATAAAAATAGGTATGATTATTTTTATTAAATGTTTCATACTATCACCTTTTTTAGTATTCCTTATTTTAACATTTTCATACCTATTTTTTATATATAAAATTAGAATGCTTTTTCTATTCTGAATTGGGTATATCGTTCACGTCCAAGTGCTGTGTAGTATATTCGTGCTAAGCCGTTATTTCTTGCTTCAGGTGTTGCAAGGATTGTGGATATATTTGACTCACGTGATACGCTTGTTTGTTCCACTAGACAATTGTAACAAGCTAGATCACTTCTAGGGTAATAATATCCTAAGATTTCTGAGCCACCTCCCGGTGGTGAATATTTCATTGTTCTGTTAGCATATTCTGTATTTAAGAAGGCTCCAACTATGTTTCCATTAGGTAAAGTCAATAAGTTTGCATCATCAATTCTATGATATGTATCATCATTTGTTTCAATATAGATTGATTCTTCTGCTACAAATTCTTCATTTTGGTTGTTGTTAACTATTGAATATCCGCTATATATTTTTCCACCGATTGGTAGTCCTTGTAGAAAGCTTATTATACCTATATTTCTTGATATTTTTTCCCAGTCTTCATCATTAAGTTTTGGCATTTCAAAACTTGTTTCTGTCGTAACCAAAGTATTAAAATTGTGAATTGCAACAGATAAGTTTTTTTCAATTGAATATTTAATAATATCCATTTTGTGTATACTAAAATTAGAATTTTTGTCTTCTATTTCAAAATCTCCTCCGGTTTAACTCCGCAAATATAGGTGTATTCAAAATTTCTTCGCTTTTAACATAATCTGGGTAAAGAGTTGCATTGTTAAAAATTTGATTGCCGTCCTCATCAACCGCATCCCCAATAGTTAAATTTCTTAATTGAGAATTTAAAATTGTATTTTTAAGTTCAGCTGCTTGCCTATAATATGATTGTGCATCCGTATTTTGCCCACTTATATAATTGTCCCTTCTTCCGGTTGGTATGCTTGTTGGCAATGAATTTTGAGATAAAGTTCCATTGGAAATAGTATATATTGTATTTCCTGATTGGTAATATTTTGTACCCATAATTTTTCTATAATTTACTACTCGTGCACTACCATCTAGAAGAATTGTTTGACTCAAACTATTTTCTGGCTGTATATTTACACCTCTATAGCTAACCGCAGTGTCATTCGCTTCGACATTTGTTAATAAATACCCTTCAAGATTTATTGTATCACTGTCACCAGGACCAGTTTTACCAGTTATGGAAATATAGCTATCTAATGAATAAGTTATAATTACGTCTAATGAATTATGAACATATCTGCAACTATAATATACATAAGGCTTTAAACCATAGTCAACTTGATTACTTTCAAAGTCACGATAAGGTCCATAAATATAATATCCGTCATATAATGTAAATGCTACTGCCGGTACAAAGCTTTGTAAATCTTGTTGACTATATCCATTCATACTAAATTTTGATTGAAGTGCTGTAAAAAAAGCGTTTGCAGCAGATTCAATATCTCTTCTTTTTGAGTCTGCTAAATTTGATTGACTACTATTTAAAGTATTTATTTGAAATGCCTTTACAGCCTCAGCTGTTGCTTCTTGGAGTTTAGCATCATAAGAAACTTGAGTATTAAGAGTTTTCATAGTTGTAGAAATATATGCTGAAAAAACAACTGAAATAGGTATAATTATAACAAGAAATATTATAGATAAATTTTGTAATTTCATATTCTTCTTTCCTTTGTTTATAAATTAAAAGCTTGTAATTCCAAGATTACAAGCTTCACATTGTTTTAAGTTCCACTACCGGTAGCTGTCGACATTCCAGAAGCTCCACATGATATTGTAGAAACGTCTTTACCTAAAACACTCCATACGAAAGCTCCTGCTCTTTCTGACCATGATAAGCTTGAGTTCTTACACTTTACTTCAACCCTATCACCCGGCTTTAAAGTATATGGTCGCCCTTCATCATCTACAACATGCAAGATTTGAGCATTATATATATAGTAGTACCAGTTTTCTCCTATTTTTTCCCTCTGAACCTGTACTGCTTTTTTACCAGCGTTTTCGTCTAAAACCCCGACAACTAATTCTACGTCACAATCTATACCAGTTGCAATAATTGTATTACGAAGTTCATTTAATGCTTCTGGTGTAATTTGACCAGCAGAGCATGACTCATCAATCAATTTTTGACATGCTGCTTGTATTTCTTGAACTGCAATTTCGTCTGCATTATCCGCAATTGTCATCATCGGAAAAAGAAACATTATTCCAAGAGCTGCTAGCACAGCTATCATCATCATGAAGCCGTCACCTATGTCTCCTCTTTCAGAAGCCATGTTTGTTTTTAAATTTTGGACAAATGATTCAATCTTATCTTTCATTTTTTTCCTCCTTTAACTAACTGTATATCTAATTATTTTTGTTTCAATTAAGCTTGCTTCTGGTACTTCTGAACCAGTGCCTTCTTCTTCCGAATCTCCTTCTACTCGTGTAGCGATTTCTTCTAATATAGTTTTACCTGCTAATCTTTCGTACAATGATCTCTCTGGGAATGAGTATTGATTTGTATTGTTCCAATAATATGTTTCGAACAAGTGCGACTGTCCAAATTCATCCCACTTTACCGTATGTGTATCTCCATAAATGATCGCATGTAATAGCAACCATTTTCCTTCTGCTTTACCTTGCCAGCCTTCCATCTGTGAACCTAATTCAGTTACATTAGTTTCATTTTCGTGACCGAGTGCTACCACCACTTTGTGACAAATGTTTTATGGTATATAAAGGATCACTCGCATCCCCATCGCCTGTAGGTGTAAAGTCAAATTGAATTATGTAGTTTTCGTTGAGAGCTCTTTTTATAGTAGGAATAACTGTCTCCCTACCAACTATTCTCGCACCTGCATCAGTTTCACCTATATCAGTTGCGTGATAATAGTTATCGGTATCAACATACGCCATTTCTCTATCTATATCGTATGTAATATCATCTGCTAGCAAACGCGCTGATGAAAAAGATGCTATACTAACAGAAAGTGCAATCACAAACATAAAGACTGATCCAGCCATTTTCAATGCCTCTGCTGCATGTTCCATTAGTAATCATCTCCTTCTTATAAAAAACTGTCGCCTAAGAATCTAGTGTACTTAAGCATAAGTTGGAAGACCCTGACTAAGGTCCTGTCGTTCCTGTTGTAGTACCTACATTTAATTCAGTTCCCTCTGCCGAATTGCCCTCATATATCAAAATGTTGGAAACTCTTCCGGAATCTCCATATTCAAGTTGCACAAAGTAAGTCCTATTGTTACTTATTGCAACTGTATCAGGTTCGTCGGTGCCGTTTACTGTTACTTCTATGTCATCGTTTTCCTCACTGGTAGCATTTGTTGCTAACACTTCTTGAATTAAAGATCTTATCAAAGTACCTTTCTTTGCACCTTCATATTTTGTAAATTTTGAGTTAAATGAAGAAATTTGTGCCTCTGTCATACCACTTCCTTGTACAACGTCCTGTGCTTGTGTAAAAATCATAATACCTAATGAAATTAACAAAATTGATAATAGAATAGCTCCTGCGATAATTAGAGCTTTTGATGCGTTCTCCATAACTATTTCCTCCTTAGTTTTTTGTATAAATATATGTTTAAAATTTTAATAACTATACTGTAACTTGTTCAAACAATAAGCTTTTTACAAGTTTTGTGTTTTCGTGATATTGTATGTCTGTGCATTTAAATTGTATTGAATTATAGTATTCCATAAATTCGCGAATTCCACTATCTGCGAAAACTTCCATTGGATATGTTTTTTCATCATCCAACATTTTTATATTTATTTTTATTGAATTTGTTTCATTTTCTATATATTGATTATTTTCATCTTTGTCTACATCATTTTTATCGTTGTTATCAATTGCTTTGTTTATTGCTGTTGCTAGTTCTCTGCCATATACTTGTCTTTGATAATAGCTTTCAAATAGTTGATTTGCTTGCTGTATTTCACTATTATTTATTCGATATGTAATATATAAATAGCTAATTGCAGATACAATAGCAATTGTAACTCCTATAAAAATTACTATTTTTTTCATATTACTCCTTTTATATTATATCATCATTATGTTTTTTTTTCAAGTATAATTCTACATTTTTCAATCTTTTTTTAATTTGTTGCTTCCCTCGTCAAAGTAACTATTGAAACTCTTCCGGTATTATCATCAATGGTTACATCACAGCCATAATGAGGAAGTCCAATAACGTTCCCCTCTGCGTCTATTCCTCTTCTTTCTATAAGTTCTATATCCTTAACCAATAACTCACTTAATCTTTCATCTGTTGCATCATCTTGACAATTTGGAATTGAACCTATATCTTGTGCATTTGTTTGTACATTGATATTAACCGTCACTTGTTTATCTTCTTCACCTTCATAAAATTGATTGTTATTTCTTGCTGTGTTTATAATATTGCGTACATCATAAATTGTTATAGTTGAATTATTGTCCTCATCCCTGTAACTGTCATATTTGGTAAATTGTGTGTTAAATTGTATTATTTGTTGCTCGGCATTTATTCTTGCAGTTTCTCTTGCTTGTTGACTAAAAGATGCGTATAAATATGCTGCTAAGCTTAAAATCATAACCGCTATTAACATTTCACCTGCAATCAATAAAGCTTTTGACGCATTTTCCATTATTTCTGCATCCTTTCTTTCATACTTTTTACTCTACATAAGTAAAAGTCAATTCACTTATTTGCCCTGTGTCATCATGATAGCCAGTAACTTCTCCGTCAAAAGTAGATGTTTTGAAACGTGAATACTCTGTATGTGCTTCTAATATTGTAAAATTACCTGCTCTAAATAAATTTTCTAAGTTTTGTAATTCACTTGATAAATTTCTTCTTCCTAGTGCTTCTGCTATTGTAATTTTATCGCCATTTGGGTCGCCTTCTCCGTCTGGGTCATAATTGTTCTTAATAGACTGCTCATTTGAAGATAATGCACTTAAAACATTGGTTCCACCATATTCGACTTCTGCCTCTCGTTGTTCATTGATAATTTCGTAAAACTCACTACCTTCATCCTCTATATTTCTAAAACTAGTATCTCCCCCAAATAATAATTCCCCAACAGTAGTGTTAAAATTTCCCATATTTACATTAACTCTTATATTTTGACTGTAATCTATTTCTATCGCACCATCATTTTTCTGGTTGAAGTCTATTACCATATTTATGGCACTGATTACATCCATTCCTTTTACACCACTTTGAGCTAATTGTGCAAATTGTTTATTAAAGTCTGCAATTTTTGTTTCTTGGGCTCGGTTTGAAGAAGATGCTTGATATTCTGAAACTTGATTAATCATAATCATAAATAGGGACAATGTTATAATTGCGATAAGTATTCCACCTGCGATGAGTAGAGCTTTTGATGCGTTTTCCATTTAAGCACTCCTTTCTAGAAATTACTTGATGACATTGATGAGAATGATGTTGACATACTTGTTAATCCGATAAATACTAGTGGAACAATTAAGTAACCAACAAATAAGCTTATCATTGGTGCAAAACCTATTCCCTTGCCTATCATACCTTTACGTTTAATCAACCTTTCATTTGATTCTTTTCTCTTTTCACGATAGTAGTCTCTTTCTGAATCTAGTTCATCAAAGGCATCACGAATTGGTATTTTTTCAACTGCTGCCTGCAAACTTTCAACTATTCTTATTAGTGGTTCATAAGTTATGTCATTTTTTAAGTCTTCCAAGCTTTCCCATGGACCAGATTCATAGTTGTTTACACATCGAGTAATTGGCTCATAGAATATATTTGAATATCTTTCTAGCCATTCAAGGATAATTTCTACGTTAACCCTTTCTATACGCATTAGCATAAGTATGATTGTTTGGAACTGCATTACTTCATCTTCCATTTCCAATTCACGCATTTTTTGTTGGAAGAATAGCAACCAAACTGGTCCCATGTATCCTACTATTGCGAATACAAAGGAAAGTAAAAATTCAAACCACTGCATATATTCGCTATTAACTATTTTTAATTTTTCTAAAATTCTTTCTGCTGCTTTAGTTATTTCATCTGGTTTTGCCTCTACATAAAATTCTGATTTTACCAGTTCTTCCTCAATGTCAGCTTCTGTTGTGTCTAAATTACCTTTAAACATGTCCAAAAATACATTATCTTCTTCTGTGACTTCCATTGCTTGTTTTTTCTGCCTATCCGATAAGCCACCTAACAAGTCATAATCTGTTGTTGGTTCAGTATATACATAGTTTATTGCAGTCCTATGTAACTGCATGAATAGTATAAGTGATACGATAAATACTAAGATTGCTGCTACAATTCTGTTTACATACAGCCACTCTATTTTAAGTGGAGATGCCGCGTCTTTTAATAATTTTTGTATTTTTCTTTCTTCTTTTGAGCCGTCTTTTGGCATAACTAAGTCAACGATTTTTTTGAAAATTTTATTCTTATATAGCTTTTGTTGCCATGGGTTTTCTGTATGTGAATTTTTTGCTGTTGAACCATTGTCTTTTAGTTTTCTAACTAGTATGTATGAAACAATTGTGATTAGCATGATTGCTATTTGTACAATCATACCTGGTTTCCCAACATACCAGCTCTCTACAAATGAGAAGTTTGAAATTGCCCAGCTTTTTAATGGTTCTAGTAAAATTACTGGTGCAATGGCGATAAATGATAAACTTTGGAATACATAGTTTAATTTATCTCTTTTTAAAATTTCAAGTTGCATTTCTTGTGTGATATTGTCTACGTTTTTTAAGTATAGTGATGCTCCGTCTACTTTCCTATCACCAAATTCTTTTGTTAGATATGAAAGTCCTGCAAATTCCTTTAAGTAAGCATTTGGAGCTATATCGTAGTATTTTTCTAGTTCTGTTTCTGGGTCATCAGAAATCAGAATTTCATATATTTTTTCACCTTGTCTTGATACTTCTTTTTCGTCATCTTGTGAAACTTGGTAGATAGCTTCTTCAACCATGTTGAACTCGTGGTAAGCATGGCGTATTTCTGAGAAGAAATCTATTTGTTCTTTTAGTAATTTGTCATCTATTTTATCAACGGAGCCATCTATTAAGGTGTCTGTCATGAATAGTTCAAATATCAATATTATGAACATTAGTAAATAGTTTGAGTGTGTTAATAATATTGTTAGTACAATTATTGGTAGTAAAATGAGAATTGCTCTTGTAAGGATTTTTGATGAGTCTCGCCTTGTGATGTATTCATCATCAATGTTGATGATTTCGAGC
Source organism: uncultured Clostridia bacterium (assembly GCA_947594935.1). GTDB lineage: Bacteria > Bacillota > Clostridia > TANB77 > CAG-508 > CAG-269. Next base: position 24,588 of record CANQEM010000017.1, read on the forward strand.
CTTCTTCTTAATTTTAGTATGTATCTTTTTAAAAATGGTACCTTTATATATGTTATATATAGTTTTTGGTATAGTACTTCTGCTGAGTATTTATTTGCTCTTGTTCCCTTTTGTAGGTTTTGTATTTGCCTATATTCAGATTTTTTCATTTTCTTGGAGATTATTATATATGCAACTATTATTAAAGCAAACAGTCCTCCTGCTACTCCCATTATGATAAAAATCAAATTATTTGACACCTGTTTTTCACCTCCAAGTTATACTGTGGTTTTCTTTACCTTTTTTGCCTTTTTCCAATGTCTTTCTATGAACTGATCAAAGCTTGCTCTATCAGTGTCATCCATGTTATTGCGCATTTCTCTGATGTTGTCGTCTGTTATTGGGTTTGTGATTACATATTCACCATCTATGTATTCTAGTACATTGCGGTACATAAATAGTTGTTTATCTGTTTGTTTTGTGAAGTAATGTGTAGCATTGTCGAAAAATTTATCAAATTTTCCTTCTAATGATTTTTCGTTCCTGTGGTCAAATGTGTATTCGTTTTTGTCTTCTACTGGAATACATTCTGTAATTCTTTCTACATAACGTTTTCCTCTAAAATCTTTTTGTAAGTGTATGTCAAAGTTTAATACTTGTACAACTTGCTCTTCTGCTGTTTTTTCTGATTTGAACACACCAGTTCTTAGCATTGAGTTTCTTAGTGCTGTTACTAAGTTTGGAAATGTTTTTGCGTGGTGTGTGAATAGTGTGAATTTTGATGCTACCTGTGCTGCTTGTATCATCCAAGATGCTACGGGGTCTGTTGCAACCTCTCCGGATGATGTTTACAGAACCGTCAGTTTTCTTTTGTACGTCTAGACCTTCTTGTCCAGATATTGTGTCTGTTTCACGGAAGGTTAAGATGTTTCTTGTTGGGTAGATTTTTCTTAAATGTAACTCGAATGCAGTTTCTTGAACCCTTATGTTCATTGTTTCATAAATGTTTTCTATCATACCCATAAGCATTGTTGTTTTACCACAACCTTGCTCACCAGTTATTGATATAATTCTGGCTCCTTTTACTAGGTATTTTAATAGTTCGATTGATTCTTCGCATCCTGGCTCTCCTTTGAACCATTGCTCTAATGTTGAACGTTTTACGTCGAATTTTCTTACGAAGAATGCCCATGTTTCTGAGAAACTTGGTCTAACAACAACGACACGTGAGCCGTCTTTCATTTCATTGATTTTATAACCATTTGTGTCTGACAATTGTCCTGGGTTGTTGTATTTATATATGTTTTGGCATACTCTTTTTAGTTCTGCTTCTGTTCCAAATGATAAAAATGCTAGACGGATAGATTTACCTTGGAAGAATATCCAGATACTATCACATGCTCTTGGAACTTTGTGTTCTGATACTTGGTTTAGATAGTCTCCACCTGCTGTTTGTGCAACTTGGCTCAAAAAGCTTTCTGGTAAACCAGATACACCACCAGATACACCATCTATGTTCATGTCCCTAACTTCATCAATTGAGCTGTACCCTTTGTAGTGTTGGTATATACGTTGTACAACAACATTTAGTTTGTCTTGAAATGTTAACTGTACATTTTCATTTTCATATATATCTTCGATTTCTTTTGGGGTTATTACATAAGAAGGTTTTGAGTCTCCTTCAACATATTTTAATTCTGCTAGGTTGTATTTTTTTATCATTTCTGTAAGTGCTTCATAGCCGAAGTCTTTTTTGTATAAGTAGATTAAAATATCGAACTTGTCTTGTGCGGTAAGTAGTGATGGCACGTCAAAAGGGATGGCTTTTGATATGTTTGTTTCATTAACTCCGTATTCACTGGCAAGTAAATCGTAAATCAATTCTTTAACGTATTTCTTGTCGTTTACGTCTCCATAAGTACATCCTTTTAATGCCTTTTTTAATTCGTATTTTTTGTTTTTCCTTCTTTTTAATTCTTCTTCTGAAAGACCAATATCATAAAGATTGACTTTTGTGATTTCGTCTAATCTTCTTTTTACAAATGCTTTCATTGTGTCTAATGTGTATGTTAAGTCATCTACTGTTTTTAATGCGTCATCGGCATCTGCTGTTTTTTGCTTTTTGATGTAGTAATATATGGTCATTCCAGCTACAACAACAACCACTATGGATAATAGAATATTGGTAATTGTCATTTGTTTTGCCCCTTTCTATACGAGATTTGCTTGTATTTCTTGTAATCTATAAATAATATTGTCTGTTGCTCTTTTTACTTCGTTTATAAAGAATACGTTTCTATCTTCTTGGTCATATAACTTTTTGAAACGTAAGAATAAGTCTGGTACACCGGCTTCTTCTGCTGCTTCAAAGTATAGTGTGTTATATGGTATTGTTAGTATGTGATTTTTTTCTTTTAAAAATCTTGATATGTTTTTTGAATTGTATTTTGAATATTTGTCATATCTTCCTATTAGTAGTAGTGTTTTTGGTGTTTTTAGTAATGGGTTTTCTTCTTTATTTTGTAAGAATTCTCTTAATGATGATAGTCTTTGTGATATGTTTAAAACTACTATATCTGAGCTTTTCAATATATCGTCTCTTGTTGCTTTGGGTATGTTGTAGTCTAAGTCTACAAATACTCTGTCGTAGTAATGGCTTGCTGCTTCAATTACATTAGGATATAAGTCGAATAATCGTAAGTTTTCACTTCTCATTGCGTCTGTATCGTAACGTGCGTCTTGGTTTCCTAGTAGTACTTCTAATCTATCTTTGAATACAACTTTTGTGTAGTTTGTTATTATTTCTGGTGTGATTTTGTTACTTCTGAACATTTTTCCTAGACCTCTTATGCCTTTTTCTGTGTCAAGGGTGTTGGCGTTTGGTCCAAATATTCCTAAGTTCTTTTTTAATTTCTTTTCTTCTTCCCAAAAACAGTTTCCTAATCTGTCTTTTTTATCTGTTGTAGAAATTGCTAAAATTCTATTGTTGTGTTCAATAGCCATATATGTAGCAATTGCAGCCAAAGACAAAGTTTTTCCTGTTTCAACATTTTCATTATTAAAAAATGTAATTACTGACATAGCTATACTCCTTTTTCTATCGTTTTGATTGCTTTCCTTATTGCATTTTCGCCTACATCTTCAAGTATGACATTTACAATTGAAATCAATCCTTCTTTGTATTGTGTGCTTAGTTTTTTGAATTTGATTTTTTCTACTCTTTGGTTTTCCATGAGTACGGTTAGGTCTCCATTTTCTATTGGAAAATATACTTTGTATTCACTCCATATCATTTTCATTCCTTGTGATAGGAAGTTTAGATATTCTTCTTCCTCAGCAAGTACTTCTTTTGAAAATAGTACTTTTATTAGATCCATTGGTTGGTTTATTGTTGCTAATATTTCTAGTCCTTTTTTCAAAGAGTAGACATCAAATGCTGTTACGAAAAAGTTTTTGTTGGCATTTATTAAGTTAAATTCTTGTATTCTTTGAACTGTGTCTGCGTCTACCATTATTATGTCGTATTGGAGTTCTTGCACTCCTAAGTATCTTTTTATTTGTTCTGTATCATTAAACCCAACTGCCACATCAATTTCTTCAAATTCTGTAACGTATGAAGTTGTAGGGTTTATATTTGGTACAATATATTTTGCTTTTTGATTTACTGTTGAGTCGATTAAGAGTACTTTCTTTTTTAGTGTTGTTAATATTTTTGCGGTGTTAAGCATTAAGTCTGTTTTGTCGTATGTACCTATAAATCCTATTGTTTCCATGCTATTACCTTCCTTTCATTTGTACGCTAAATTATTTTGATGTAGTGTTACTTGTTGTATTGCTTGAACTTGATGATTTGCTACTTGATGTTGATTTACTGCTTGATGCTGCTTTTGCACTTGTTGCAACACTATCTAAATATTTTTGTCTTTCTTGTTGTGTTTTTGTAATACTATCTGACATTTGTGATGTTACTTGTTTATCTGCGTCTTCTATGTTGTTTTGGATGTTTGAGTTAATTCTGTCTCTTTGGTTTACGTTGTAGCGATTGATTAGTCCTGTTATTGCGTCAGCTACTGCATTTGGGTTATCTCTAAGTTGTGCTACTACTTCTGCGTTTACTGGGTATGTAGGTGTTGCTGCTGCTTGTATTCCTGGTTCTGTGTATGTTGTTGCATATAGTTTTGATCCTTCTACTCTGAATGCGTCCATAATTGCACTGCTCATTGATAGTATTTCTGTTTCAGATAAGTTTAGCCATATTGTTGTTGCTGAGTCTGCGTTTCCAATTTGTGGAATTGTTACTTCTTTTTTAGACACAACAATGTAGTCTTCACCAGATGGCATGCTTAACCTAACATCTATATAGTCTCCTGTTTGAAGTTGTGTTGGTAAAATTATAATATTATATTCTTGTTTTCTGATGTCGTCAGATGTTGCGTTGTTTCCTTTTGTTATCATTTCACTTGTTATGATTGTTTTTGCGTTCATTGTTACTTTTGCAAGAACAGGAATTGAGTTTAGTTCTATATATTTTTTCTCATTATTATCTTCTATATAGTAGTTAACTTGACCTTCTGACCCAGTTACATTTTCTTTTTTTAGTTCGTATGCTTTTCCATTTATTGTTATAGACAAAGTTTGTTTGCCGTTTTCAGTTTTTGTTGAAACGGTGTTTCCTTCTTTATCTTGTAATGAGCATGTTTTTAGTAAGTCTTTGCTTCCTATTGCATTTTTTGGTATTGTTGAAGATTTTACTGTTACTTTTTCTAACATGTCTTCTGTAATTATTTGTCCTGATTTGACATCTTCTTTTAATACACATATTGATTTTTCTAGCTGTTTTGCTTCTTCTTCCCTATCTCTATAATTTTTTAATTGCAATATTAAAAATGCTATTACTATTCCTGTTAATATTAACATCAATAGCATTCCTAAAATAAATGAATTTCTTGCTTTTCTTTGTAATGGGTTACTTGCCATGACAAAACTCCTCCTTTAAATTCCCTATTTTTATTGTTTTGGTCTATAATTTATTTTAGTACATAAATATTCAAAAATCAACAAGTTTTTGCGTTGTTACAAAAAGTTCATATTATTGTAACATTTTTGTAATATTGTTATTTGGAAGGTATTCATTTTTTTATTTTTGTTATTGACTTTATTATAGCAAATATGCTATAATAAATATAGTAAATAAAGGAGTTAAAAATAAATGTATGAAATAACAATATATTCCAGTGAAGATGGAAAAAGTGAATTGCAAGAATATTTAAAAGATTTAAGTACAAAAAAGGATAAAGATAATAGAATAAAATATAATAAAATAATAGCATATATAAGGATGTTGAAACAAAATGGGTTAAGTATTGGTGAGCCTTATATAAAACATATCGACAATGAAATCTGGGAATTGAGACCAATAAGAGATAGAATATTATTTGCTAGTTGGTGTAATAATAAATTTGTTTTACTAAGTGTATTTATGAAAGATACGCAAAAAACACCAAAAAGAGAAATAGAAAAAGCTAAGAGGTTATTGGAGGATTATAAAAAAAGGAGTGGTGATAATGGGAAAGTTTAAAACTTGGGACGAGTTTGAAAAGGAGTTAAAAATAACACCAGAACAAGAGGAAGAAATAAGGGTTGAGATGGAAATAATGCAAGCCAGCATTGAAGCGCGAAAAAAGAAAAAAATAACACAAGAAGAAATCAGTAAAAAAAGTGGTTTAACCCAAAGTGTAGTTGCAAGAGTTGAAAGTGGTGTTCATTCTCCAACCATGCAAACTATGTTAAGATATTTGAATGCTATCGGTTACACATTGAAGGTAGTTCCTAATGATAAATATAAAGCAACAAAGCAAAAAGTTAATAAAAATATATAATGGCATTAAAAAGGCAGGAAATCAAATCCTGCCTTTATGTATATAAAAACAAAATTTAACTTCCTGCAATCTGGTTAAAACTATTTCATTTGACTTTCTACTTGTTGAATCATTTTTCTAACCATGTTACCACCTATTTTTCCAGCGTCTTTTGAAGAAAGATCTCCGTTGTATCCGTCTTTTAATGTTACGCCTACTTCGGAAGCAACTTCATATTTGAATTTGTCTAATGCAGACATTGCTTCTGGAACTAATTTTCTGTTACTGTTGTTTGCCATTTTATTCACCTCCTGCAAATATAGATTTCTAGAAAAAAACATTTGCTTTTTCTAATACTATCTTTTGCAGTTTGTGAAAAAATAAACAGGAAATTTTTTCTATTTTATGCTTCTGGTTCAACTAAGCCATAATTTTTGCCGTCTTTTAGCTTATGTATTGCGTTTACTTTGCCTGTTTCTAGGTTGATAAATACTAAAAAGTTATGTGTTGGTTGTTCTTGTAATTTTAGCATTGCATCTTCTGGTAACATTGGTTTTATTTCATAATATGATGTTTTGATTATTTCGTTTGTGATTTCTGCATTTTCGTTTGTTGCTAATTCCATATTACGAATAGAGCCGTCTCTCATCATTTTTTCTTTTCTTGTTTTTGCTTTTCTGATTTGTCCTTCAAGAATATCAATATCTTTATCTATTGAAGCATATAGGTCTTTGTCCTCTGTTACTGCTCTGAATTTTTCTCCATTTGCTACAACGCAAATTTCTGCTATTTGTGCATTTTTTTCTGTTCTAAGTGTAACATCTGCTTCTGCATCTTCAAAATATTTTTCTATCCTATCTAATTTTTTTTCAGCATAGTCATTTAATGCTTCTGTTACTTTTAATTCTTTTCCTGTGATTTTTATTTTCATATAAATCGCTCCTTCCTTTATTACCTCTATTTTAAAAGTTTATTGAAAAAAAGTCAAGTGTTCTAGTCTAAATTATATTCCTTTTCTAGTTTTTGGTTAAAATATATTTTGCTTATTAGTTTAAATTCTTCTAGTGATTCTTCTTTTAGTTCAAAAGAGTATAGCTTTTTTGGTGGTGCTGTAACTACGTATTTTATTGCATTTTGTGTGCTTTGTGTCATTTTTATACTTGATTTATCTTGTTTGCCACATGCTTCGCATTTAAAACCATTATCTTTTATGCTGAAATAGTTTAGATTCTCTTTTGTGTTGCAGTTGGTACATGCTAACACTCTTGGTGTGAAGCCTAAGAGGCAAAGTAGGCGCATTTTAAAAATTGACAAAACTAGGTCTAAGTTTTTTTCGCTTTCTGATATTGTGTATAGTGTGTTTAAGTATAGTTGTAATATGTTGTAGCAGTTTTCATTTTCTTCTGTTACATCTATAATGATTTTGTCAATATGTATTGCGTATTTTAATCTTTCTAAATCTGTTCTGAGTTTATAGAACATTTCTATTGTTTCGCATGAGTTGATATGGTATGTGTTTGTTCCTTTGTACATTAAGTATTCTCCGAAGCAGAATATTTGAGTTCCTGCAAGGAGACTACTGCTTGGTCTTCTTGCCCCTTTTGCGCTACATGATATTTTTCCAAAGTTTGGGGTTAATATTGTTAGCATTTTGTCGTAGTCTCCCATGTTGTTTTCAGATAATACTACTCCGCTTATTTTTGTTATTGACATATATCCTCCAAATTTACATTTGTTATTTTTTGTATTTTTCCGTATTTCTTCTATGTTTGTGCTTTTATCTATTGTTTCTTCTATTCCTTCGATTTGCTTTAATTCTAAAAAGGTATTTATGTCGCCTGTGTTTTTAAATGCTTCCCACGCAATTTTCTTTATCATGCTTATCATCTCCCTTTTTATCTTGTGCATTTTCGATTTTTTTATTCTATTTTAGTTTAAATTTATTTACGATACTTGGGTTGTCAAGCCAGTTTTCTTTGACTTTGACCCATGTTTTTAAATTTACTTTTAAACCAAAATTTTCTTCTATTTCAATTCTGGCTAGTTTTCCTATTCTTTTTAGCATTTCACCATTTTTGCCTATTATGATTCCTTTGTGTGATTCTTTTATGCAGTAAATTGTTGCTTCAATATCATATATGTCTTGATTTTGCTTGTTTTTGCGCAAATTCATTTTTTGAATTTCTACATAAATTCCATGTGGTACTTCGTCTTGTAGTAGTGTTAAGGCTTTTTCTCTGATTGTTTCTTCTGCTAATTGCCTTACTGTTTGGTCTGTGTATTCTTCTATATCATAATATGCTGGGCCTGGTTTTAAGTGTTTTTCTATTTCGTCTAAAATTGTTTCTTTGTATTGCGGTTTAAGTGCTGATATTGGTATTACCGCTTCAAATTGATATTGTTTGCTATATTCTTCAATTAGTTGCAATAGGGCTTCTTTTTTTACTAGTTCTATTTTGTTTATTATTAAAATTGTTTTTTGATTTGTTTCTTTTAATTTTTCAAGAATTCGCATATCGCCTTTTCCTACTTCTTTGCTTGTTGCTTCGATTAAGAATAGAGTTAGGTCTGATTCCTTTATGCTTGAAAATGATGTTTCTATCATTGTTTCGTTTAGTTTGTGCTTTGGCTTATGTATTCCTGGGGTGTCTATAAATATTATTTGCGAGTTTTCTCGATTTACAATTCCTTTTATTGCTGTTCTTGTTGTTTGAACTTTGTTGGCTATTGCTGCGACTTTTTCGCCGACTAACAAGTTGATTAGTGTTGATTTTCCTACATTTGTTCTTCCTATAATTGTTACAAAACCAGATTTGAATTCTGACATGTTCTCCCTCCTATTATACACTATTTTTTTGCTAAATTTGTAGAATTTGAGAACTTAGATAAAAAAAGTTCTTTTTGAGACATCTTGCCCAAAAGAACTTTTTGGTTTACGCATAAGCTTGGCGCTTTCTGAAATTAAGTAAGTTTGCAATTTGTTTTTCTGAATTATCTGCTTTTTTAGTTTTTCTTGCTCTTTCTTGTTCAAGCTGTCTTTTTTGTTTTTCTGCCATTGATTGGCAAATTGCTTTTTGGTATGCAAAGTGTGTGTCTTGTGCAATTTTGCTCCAATTGTATAGTGAACGTACTTTGCTTTTTGCTTTTTTTGTCATATCTGCACATAGTTTATGGTCATATAGTACTTCTAGAATTGAGTCTGCAAATGAATTTGGATTTCCGCAATATGCTTTCATTCCGTTTACTCTGTGTTCTACTATTTCGTTTAAGCCTCCAATATCTGATACTACAACTGGATTTTCTGATAGCATTGCTTCTAGTGCAACTATTCCAAATGGTTCATAAGTGCTTGGGAATACTGCTACATCTGCTGCTTTGTACATTCTTTGTACATCTTTGCCTTCCATATATCCTGCAAAATATACTTTTTGTGATATTCCCATTGAGTTTACTTGTTGTTGCAATTCTTCTAGCATTCCACCTTTTCCGCAGATTACTAGTTTTGCATCATTGTATCCTGCTAGTATTTTTGGCATTGCTGCTATTAGGTGTTGTATTCCTTTTTCATATACTAGTCTTCCCATAAATAGTATGATTTTTTCATTGTCCATTGCAAACCTTCTTCTGAAATTGTAGTCTCTTTCTACTCCGTTATATAGGTTTGCGTTTACTCCGTTTGGTATTACATTTATTTTTTCATAAGGTAAGCCGAATAGCCTTTGTAGTTCGTTTTTCATGTAGTTGCTATTTACTATGACTTCTGTTGATTCATAAGTTAACATCCATTCTGTATCATTTATATAGCGTTGTGTTTCGTCGTGAATTCCGCTGTTTCTTCCTGCTTCTGTTGCGTGTATTGTTGATACTATTGGTATATTATATGAATTTTTTAGTGTTTTTGCTGCGTTTGCAACTAGCCAGTCATGTGCGTGTATTACATCAAAGTTGCCTTGTTCTGCTATTATTTCATTTGCTTTTGCTATCATTGAAAAGTTTAACTGCATTACCCAGTCTATGAAGTTATTTGGGTTTATCATATAGTTATCTACTCTATATACTTTTACTCCTTTGTCGTCCTCAAAATATGGTACATCACCATCTCGGTATGTAACCACTGTTACATCATGTCCATCTTTTATTAAGGTTTTTGATAGGTCGTATACTACGCGTGATATTCCGCCTACAACCCTTGGTGGGTATTCCCAAGTTAACATCAATATTTTCATTGATATCCCTCTTTCTTTATTTTCTTTCGTTTTTTTGACATTTTTCTCCAAGTACATTGTATACAAAAAAATTTTATTTGTAAATGCTTTTTTTGAAAAAAATTATATTTTCTATTTGCGTATTAAAAAAACCTATATAAATTATATAGGTTTCATCGACTTTATTTATTTTGCTTCTGCTGGATATACACTAACTTGCTTTTTATCTCTTCCTTTTCTTTCAAATTTAACATTTCCATCTATCAATGCGTATAGTGTATCATCACTACCTTTTCCTACATTAACTCCTGGGTGCACATTAGTTCCTCTTTGTCTGATTAAGATATTTCCAGCTAGTACAAATTGACCGTCTGCTCTTTTTACACCAAGACGTTTAGATTCACTCTCTCTACCGTTATGGCTACTACCTTGACCTTTTTTATGTGCCATGTTTTTCACTCCCTTCCAGTTTTATTGATTTATGCTTCTGCTTTTTTTGTTGTTGTTTTTGTTGCTGCTTTTGCTTTTGTTTCTGTCTTAGCTTCTGATTTAGCAGCTGTTTCTTTTTTTGCTGTTGTTGCTGTTTTTATTGATGTAATTTCCACTTTTGTGTATGGTTGTCTATGTCCTTGTTTTCTTCTATAATTCTTTTTAGCTTTCATTTTGAAAACAATGATTTTTTTACCTTTACCGTGTGAAAGTACTTTTCCTTCTACTTTAATACCTTTTACATAAGGAGCTCCTACTTGTACTTTTCCTTCATCAGATACTAGGATAACTTTGTCAAAAGTTACTTTTTTACCTTCTTCTGCATCTAATTTTTCAAAAAATACTACATCTCCTTCTGCTACTTTGTATTGTTTTCCACAGCTTTCAATGATTGCGTACATTTAAAATGCACCTCCTTGTTTGTATACTCGCTAATCCTTACATAAGGCAACTATTTGATAGT
>CANQEM010000018.1 GCA_947594935.1 uncultured Clostridia bacterium
ACTGCAAGAATTATATGTGATATTTTGTATGATTTTTTCATTATTCTATTCCCTTCTCATTTATATCTATAATTATACTATAAAACCCAGAAAAAGTATATATTCCTGCAAAAAAATGCCTGATTATAAATCAGACATTTTTTTAATTGCTTTTTTTCTAATTCTTTGAATTGCATTATCTACTGATTTAACTGGTGCATCTACCTTTTGCGCAATTACTTCATAGCTTTCACCCTGTATAAATCTTTCTAAAACTTGTTTTTCAAATTTACTTAAACTACTTTGAATTGTTGAATTTACTTCATTATAAAATTCTTTTTTCATCATTGTGTCAAGAGGGTCTTCAATAGATTTATTGTCATAAGTTTCCATTAGTTCGATACTGTCATCATCATTTGTATATGCAGCAACATTTAAAGATACATACGAATTTAAAGGCTGATGTTTTTGCCTTGTAGATGTTTTTATTGCTGTAATAAGTTGCCTTTCAACACAAATATTAGCAAAGGTTTTAAAGCTATTTTGCTTTTTCTCATCGAAATTTCTAATAGCTTTATATAGGCCTATCATGCCTTCTTGCATAATATCCTCTTTTTCTGCCCCTACCATGAAATATTTGCCAACTTTATGATTTACTAATGGCTTATAGCGATTTAGTAAATATGTTAGTGCTTGCTCATTTCCATTTCTTATTTCAGCTATCAACTGTTCATCAGTATTATTCTGAAATTCGTCTGTGCTGTAATATACATTTTCGTTGTGCATATATAAAAGGTCCTCCTTGCTGTTTATTTTAGTGCTTCTTTAAATACTTCCCATACTTCGTCTGTTTCCATTCCCTTTTCCCAAGAAGCAAGTCCTCCTAATTTATATTGGGAAATTAGAGCTGTTTTTGCTTTTAAAGATTTAATATCTTCTATCCACATTTTTTTAGTAGCATTTCCTTCTTTGTATTCAACATAGTTTTGTCCTAAATCTTCTTTCCATGTTTTTTGTACATTGCTTGGAATTGTATTATCAATATCTTTCATTGATACAACAGAACTTTTGGTGATTTCTCCATTAGCATTTTCTGTCCATAGTCTTGTATATAGCGGTACTGCTAGAATAATTTTGTCACTTGGTATTTCTTCTGTTTCTAAGAATTTTTTCAAGCTTAGTTCTACCCAGTTTAAACCTGCTGTTGTTCCAGCTTTATTACTTGATTCACCATATTCATCATAAGCCATAAATACAATGTAATCAGCGACATCTCCTATAACATGTCTATCAAAACATAATGACCAAGTATCATCTCCATCTGGTGCGGTAACATCAACAGATAGAACTAGTCCTAGCTCTTTCATTCTTGGTGTTAATTCTATGATAAATCTAGAATACATGTCTTTATCTTCTTTTTTCATGTTCTCAAAGTCAAGGTTTATTCCATCTAGTTTATATTTAATACATTCACTAAGAATTGCCTCTATTAAATCTTTTCTCTTTTCATAATGGTTCATAATTTCTGATGTAACTTTCATCATGCCATCACCAGCATTTTGAAGCATTGGCCAAATTTTGCAATCATTGTCACGAGCCCAGTCTAAATATGCTTGACCTCTTGTTCCAATATTTTCTACTAAATTACCATCTGAATTAAGAGCGAAGAAAGATGGTGAAACTACGTTTACACCGTCAATATGTGTGTCTGTTCTGTCTGGTGCTGTTGCCACTTGTGAATAGTAATCCCATGTTAAATTTACTTTTTCTGCAATTTGTTTTTCTTCTTCAATGTTTTGACGTGCTACAACTTCATTTGCTAATTTTTTTGTTTTAATATATCCTATTTTTCCTCTTTCAGTCCTTATTTTAGCATATCCATCTTCATTTTTCTCAATAACAATTACACATTCACCCTTTTTTACTCTGTCAACTGTTCTTGCTATGAATTTTTTGGATGCTTTTACTGATATATTTCCAGTTACCACTGCTTTTATTTGCTCTTTTGTTGTGGAATCTAGAATTAAAACATTAGTGTCTTGAATATTAGAGATTTCAAGGTCATATACATCTTTTAATTCTTCAATTGGTAAATAAACTGTGTCATTTTCTTTAATTGCATGTGCTGTTGTTCTTTTTTCTGCTCCGTTTATATTTATTGTATTTTTTTCAAAGCCAATTTCTGCTATTTTCTTGTCATAAGTTGTAATAATTTTTTCAGTTTCTTCATCTTCATATATATATTTGTCAAAGAAATTTCCCAAGTCCTGTTTTGATAGATATATTTGGCTGTCTTTTATTAAGACTTGACCTTTTAAAAACTCGGTTACATTTCTGTTGTTTATAATCAAATTTGTTGTTTTGTAGTTTTCTGTAATTATGAATTCATTTGCAATAAATGCTATTATCATAAGTACAATAAGTGCTACGATTGTAAAAAATGTAATTAAAATTCTTTTTTTCTTTTTTTCAATTTCAATTTTTGATAAATTTTGCGGTTGTTTTTTTCTTTTTTCCATATTTTAATAATTCCTTCCTTTGCATATATTACTAATATATCACATTTTTGAATTTTTACAAGTGTTTTTTTACAATTCTTTAAATTTTGTCGCATTTTTTTATTTTTACTCATATATTGTTAGTAAAGGGAGGAATAAAGATGTGTAGAAGATACCAAAAATGTTATTGTATGAATAATTATCAACGTGAAAATGTTTCTGGAATGTTAGAACCAAAATGTCCTAATGTTAATTCGCATGAAAATGATGTTGATGATTGTGGATGTGGGTTTGATGAGGATAAAAATATTTTCCCTCAAAATCCTATGCTTGCTCAAAGTTATGTTCCTATTCAATATATGGATAAAACTTTTCAGCCTCGCGAGGGCTTAAAGATGGGAACTATTTTTCCTGAACTTGTCAGCCCATATATGCCTTGCCAAGATATGGAAGAAATAAAATATATTGAAAAAACAAATCAAATTGGAAAGGGGTGCAATCAATAATGGAAAATAGAAATTGCGGTTGTGCCAACGACTGCACTACAAGGCGTGAAATGATTGATGAAATTCGTTCATTGAATTTTGCTATTATTGAATTAAGTCTATATTTAGATACTCATCCTTTTGATAAGAAAGCTCTTTGTTTGCATGATAAATATTGCAAGGAACTTGATGAGTTGAAAGAAAAATACCAAAAAGCTTTTGGTCCTTTAACAATTAAATATCCATCTGATGATTGGAAATGGCTAGAAGGACCTTGGCCATGGGAAAGGGGGAATTTTTAATGTGGACTTATGAAAAATTACTTGAATATCCAGTTAATATAAAGAACACTGACCCACGCCTTGCAAAAGTTATCATCTCGCAATATGGTGGTCCTGATGGTGAGTTAGCTGCTTCTTTAAGATATTTATCACAAAAATTTGGAATGCCAGATGAGAAAGCTAAGGCTGTGCTAAACGATATTGCCACAGAGGAACTAGCTCATTTAGAAATTGTTGGAACTATTGTGCATCAATTAACAAAAGACGCTTCTATTGAAGAAATAGAAAAGTCTGGTTTAGCTCCTTATTATACAGACCATGGAGTTGATGTGTACCCAGCTTCTGCAAATGGTGTGCCTTTTACAGCTGCTTATATTGCTTGTAAAGGTGACCCTATTGCAAATTTGCAGGAAGATTTATCTGCGGAACAAAAGGCTAGAGCCACATACGAAAAGTTAATTGATTTATGCCGTGATAACCCAGATGTTCTTGACCCTCTTCGTTATTTAAGGCAAAGAGAAATCGTGCATTTCCAAAGGTTTGGCGAAACTCTTCGTGGAGTACAAGATAAATTAGCGGAGAAAAAATTTTATATGAACCCAAAAAATTCACTATGTTCTAATAATACAATTGAATAATATAGATAAAAGCGCTATGTTTTTTCATAGCCCTTTTATTTTTATTTACAAATATATGTATAAAAACAAAAAACCGCACACATAGTTATGTATGACGGTATTTGCGGAGGTAAATTGCGCCTCCCTGTGTTAGCCAAACACCAGTATCAGAATCAGGACGATTCCTATAACTGATATTATGGCCCGAGCCGCCTCGTCTGACACCCCTAAGGTGCTCCTCAGCAGGCTAACAGCTGAACTGTACACATACGTCCATATTGGGCGTACAATGTTCCAGCACAACCGGCAAAAAAGCCAAATTATCAATAGGATCAGCCATCCCATTGACTCCACCTCCTTTTTATTGTGCGGACTTTGCCTACACCTTTATTATACCATAATTTAACTTATTTTTCAACTTTACACTAATTTGTTTAAAATTCAAAAAATTTGTTGCATTATGAACCTCTTTATATTATAATCTATCTATAAGGAGTTGATATTATGAAACAATTTGATGTTGCAATTATTATGGGTAGCGATTCAGATTTACCTATTATGAAAGATAGTGCTAAATTCTTAGAAGACATGGGAATTTCTTATGAGATGAAAATTCTTTCTGTTCATCGCACGCCAGAAAAAGCCATGGAATATGCAAAACAATTAGAAGAAAACGGTGTAAAAGTTATTATTGCTGGTGCTGGTGGTGCAGCTCACCTTCCTGGCGTTTTTGCTGCAATGGTTCCAACTGTTCCAGTTATAGGAATTCCAATACATACAAAAACTCTAAGTGGTGTTGATTCTCTATATTCTATCGTACAAATGCCTTCTGGAATTCCAGTTGCCACTGTTGCGATAAATGGTGCAAAAAATGCCGGAATTTTAGCTACTTCAATTCTAGCTGTTGGAAATCCAGAAATAAAAGCAAAATTACAAGAATATAAGCAAAGTTTAAAAGAAGCTGTTTCTAAAAAAGATGAAACATTACAAGAACTAGGCTATGAAGCATATTTAAATGGAAAGGATGGAAAATAATATGAAAAAAATTAGTAGTGGAAAAGTTCGTGAAATTTATGAAGTTGATGACGATAAACTTCTATTAGTAGTTTCTGATAGAATTTCTGCTTTTGACTATATATTACCTAGCAAAGTTCCTAATAAAGGTAAGATATTAAATCAAATTTCAAAATTCTGGTTTGAATATACAAAGGATATTGTTCCTAATCATGTTATTTCAACTGATTTAAAAGATTTTCCAGAAGAATTTCAAACCTCTGAATTTGAAGGCAGAAGTATGTTAGTTAAAAAATTAAAAATGATTCCAGTTGAGTGCATTATAAGAGGATATATTACTGGTTCTGGTTGGAAAAGTTACAAAGAAAATGGTACTGTTTGTGGAATTAAACTTCCAGAGGGCTTACAAGAATCACAAAAATTGCCTGAGCCTATATTTACACCTACAACAAAAGCAAGTGAAGGTCATGATGAAAATATTTCTTTTGAAGAAGTTTGCAACTTAATTGGACAAGATTTAGCAGAGAAATTACGTGCAAAAGCAATTGAAATTTACAAAACTTGTGCAGAATACGCACTTTCAAAAGGTGTAATTATTGCTGATACAAAATTTGAATTTGGTTTAGATGAAAATGGCAATTTAGTTCTTGGAGATGAAGTTTTAACACCTGATTCTAGCAGATTTTGGCCAGCAGATGATTATGAAGTTGGAAGATCTCAAAAAAGTTTTGATAAACAATATCTTCGCGATTGGATAAAATCCACTGGATATAACCCAGAAACTGGTACACCTATCCCAGAAGATGTAATTGATACTACTTCTAAAAAATATATTGAAGCTTATGAAATTTTAACTGGTAAAAAGTTTTAAAAAATGGTAGAATATTCTACCATTTTTTTATTCAAATCTATTTTTATCAATACTATCTGGAACTTCTATTGGATATTTACTTGTAAAGCATCCCTTGCAGAATTCTGGAATATGAGAATCTTTTGTGATTTCTTCTAAGCTATCTAAGCTTAAAAATTCTAGTGAATCTGCCCCTATTATTTCTCTAATTTCTTCTACTGTTTTATTATTAGCAATCAAGTTTTCTTTTTTATCTATATCTGTTCCGAAATAACAAACATCAATAAATGGTGGTGCTGCAATTCTTACATGTACTTCTTTTGCACCAGCATCTTTTAAACTTGTGATGATTTTTGTAAGTGTTGTTCCTCTAACAATAGAATCATCTATAAGCACTATTTTTTTATCTTTTACTGTTTGTTTTAAAGGGTTTAATTTTAAAGCAACTAATCTCTTTCTCTTAGTTTGAGTATTCTGTATGAAAGTTCTTCCTATATACTTGCTTTTTATAAACACAACATCATAAGGTATTTTTGACTGTTTTGAATATCCCAAAGCTGCATCAATTCCAGAGTCTGGCACACCTGCTACAATGTCAGCATCAACTGGTGCTTGTTTTGCTAAGCATCTACCTGCATTTTCACGGAAAATATGCACATTTAAGCCATCTATTGTAGAATCAGGTCTAGCAAAATAAATATATTCAAAAACACATAAACCTTTTTTCTCATCAGGTAAAATTTTCTCGCTTTTCATTTCATTGTTTGTTATAATAACCATTTCCCCTGGTTCAATATCTCTGTCAAAAGTTGCTCCTGTTGTATCTAATGCACAACTTTCAGAAGCAAATACAATATCTTTTTCAGTATGACCAATGCACAAAGGTCTAAATCCTTGTGGGTCACGCACTGCCATCAATTTTTGTGGTGACATTATAAGTAAAGAATATGCCCCTTTTATAATTTTCATGGTATTTTTAACCGCTTCTTCAATTGAGCCAGTTTTAAGCCTTTCACGAACTATAATATGGCAAATTACTTCTGTATCACTTGTAGTTGTGAATATTGCCCCCTCATCTTCTAATTGCCTTTTTAATTCTTCCGCATTTGTTAAATTACCATTATGAACAACTGCTAAATATCCCTTTTTGTGCTTTACAACCATAGGTTGTGCATTTTCTTTTCTACTTGTTCCAGTTGTAGAATACCTAACATGACCAATTGCCATTTTACCTTGTGGCAAAGTTTCTTGAACATGTTTTGTAAACACATCTGTTACAAGCCCAACATCTTTGTGGAAATATATATTTCTATCTTCATTTATCGCTATTCCACAGCTTTCTTCCCCTCTGTGTTGTAAGGCTGTTAAACCAACACACACAGTTCCTACTAAATCTTCTTTTTCTTCTTTTGTATATATTCCAAATATTCCACATTCCTCTTTTAATTTCTTAAACATCTTTATCTTCCTTTCAAGCATCTAATTTGACATACTTTTAGTTTTATGATATATTTCTCCTAACAAAATATGGAGGTAAATTTATGTATAATTTAGTTATTTTTGCATCTGGTAATGGCTCTACTTTGCAAGCCATAATTGATAATATTGAAAATGGCAAACTTTCTGCCAGTATTCAATTAGTTGTTTCTGATAATTCAAATGCTTATGCTTTGGAAAGAGCTAAAAAGCACAATATTCCTACTTATGTTATAAAATCAAAAACTTTTGAAGAAAGAGATAATGAATTATCAGAAGTTTTATCAAATGTTCCAATCAATTTAATTGTTCTTGCTGGATATTTAAAAATGATTGGTCCAAAATTGATTGATAAATATACTTTAATAAATACGCATCCTTCTTTATTGCCAAAATATGGTGGTAAAGGTATGCACGGTTTGCATGTTCATCAAGCTGTTGTAAATTCAGGCGACCCAATCAGTGGTGTTACTGTTCATTTTGTTAATTCTGAATATGATAAAGGGTCTATCATTAGGCAAGTTCAAGTTCCTGTTAAAACAGGTGACACAGCCGAAAGTTTATCTCAAAGAGTTCAAATTGCTGAGAAAATTCAACTAGTTGAAGTGCTTGATGATTTTATAAATGGTAAAATATCTTAATGTTCATATATCTCGCCTATATCTCTACGGTAACTTAATATTTCATCAATATTATTTTCCATAGCCTTATAGGCTTTTTCTTTTGCCTTTTCTAAGCTTTCGCCTTCTGTATGCACTGCAAATAGCCTTGAATTTCCAACTGATGAATATTGATTACCCTCTAAATGCTTTGTGCTTGCAAAATATATTTTAGCACCTTTTTCTAAAATTGCTTCTTTGTTTAAAGTAAAAGTACATGGTTCTTTACTAGATTTTATTGCATAATTTGGGCTGACTACATATACAGTAAAAGTGTAGTTTTTCTTAAATTTGCAATTTGAAGCAGATAATGTTTTATTTTGAATATGCTCAAAAATTTCAGTAAATGGTGTTTCTAAGGCGTTCAAAACATTTATTGCTTCTGGGTCTCCAAACCTTGCATTAAATTCAATAAATTTTATTCCATCTTTACACTTGAAAAATCCACCATAAATAACTCCGCTAAATTCTAAGCTGTCTTTATTTAATTCTTTAATTGTTTTTTGAATAAGGTTTGCACATTTATCTATATCTTCTTGTTCTAAAAATGGTAATCTGCCATTTTCAAAGCTTAGGCATCCCATACCACCTGTTCCAGGTCCTTTATCTTCTTCAAAGCGATATGGATAGTCAAAAGTGGTTGGAGTAACTACTATATGCTCTCCGTCAGTTAGTGCCATAACTGTGAATTCTCTGCCTTCAACTTTGTCTTGAACAATAACTCGTCCCGCTTCTTCTAAGCAAGATTTTGCATATTCATACCCTTCTTCTTTTCCTTTGAAGTGAATACCACCAACTTTTACACCTTTACCGCCTGTTAAACCTTCTGGCTTAACAACAAAGCTATCATCTTGGTATTGACTGATTGCCCTTTCTAGTGCCTCTTGGCTTGTTATTGCTTCATTTTTTATTACCATTTCTGGTGCTAATTTTTTTACTATTTCTAGTGCATACGTTTTACTCCACTCAATTTTTGAGCCTTTTGAAGTTGGTCCAAAAGTTTCTAGTCCTAGCTCTTTTGCTAAATCAATTAAACCTTCTTGTAACAAATTATCTTGGCTTACAACACAAGCTTCTATGTTTTCATCTTTTACAAACTTTTTTACTAGTTCTTTGTCAAAAGGGTCTCCAACTATGTATTTTCCATTTGATTTTTCTACATATTCCTCAATAGATGGGTTTATATATGGCATTATTGAATATAGTGCATATCCTTTGCTTATTTGTTCTGCAAGAACTGCTTCACGTCCGCCATTTCCCAATAGTAGGCATTTTTTCATTTTTTCTCACGTTCCTTTCTTATACATTAACCTCTGTTGAAACATCATTTCCTAAATTTTGATATTTTTCAAGTATTGGGTTTACTCTTTCATTGATAAAATCATCTACTTGATGAACTGCTCTACCACATAAATTGTCTGGATTTAACGCATGTAGTATTTCTTCCCTTGTAAGACCAAAGCTGTTATCATTTGCAATTCTTTCTACTAAGTCATTTGGCTTTCCATATTCTTTGACTTGTTTACCAGCTTCCATAGAATATACTCGAATTTTCTCATGTAGTTCTTGTCTATCTCCACCTTTTAAAACCGCATTCATCAAAATTTCTTCTGTTGCCATAAAAGGTAGTTCCTGCATCATATTTGTTTTTATTACATTTTCATAAACTACAATTCCTTTTGATATATTGGCATATAAAATTAAGATTGCATCAACTGCTAAAAAGCTTTCTGGTACACAAATACGTTTATTTGCAGAGTCGTCCAAAGTTCTTTCAAGCCATTGAGTTGCAGCTGTAATTGTAGGGTCAATTGTAAGTGTCATTACATGCCTTGCTAATGAGTTAATTCTTTCACTTCTCATTGGGTTACGTTTATATGCCATTGCAGAAGATCCAATTTGACCTTTTTCAAAAGGTTCTTCTAGTTCTTTTTCGTGTTGCAATAATCTCATATCATTTGCAAATTTTGAGCAGCTTTCAGCAATTTGTGATAATACATGTAATACCCTTGTATCTAGCTTTCTAGTATATGTTTGTCCTGATACATTATATACTTGTTTGAAGCCCATTTTTTCTGCTATTTTTTTGTCCACTTGTTTTACTTTTTCTTCATCTTTTAGAAGTTTCATAAAACTTTCTTGGGTTCCTGTTGTTCCTTTACAGCCTAGTAGCTTCATATGTTCTTCTACAAATTCCAGTTCTTCTAAGTCTTCAAGTAAATCTTGAAGCCATAATGTTGCTCTTTTTCCAACTGTTGTTAATTGTGCTGGTTGAAAATGAGTATATCCCAAGCATGTTACTGCTTTGTTTTTTAATGCAAATTCTTTTAAATTTCTAATTACTACAATCAATTTTTCTTTTATTAAGCGTAAGCCTTCTGTCATTAGAATTATATCTGTGTTATCTGTAACAAAGCATGATGTTGCTCCTAAATGGATAATTGGTTTTGCTTTTGGGCATTTTAACCCAAATTCATATACATGTGACATAACATCATGTCTGCATTCTTTTTCTCTTTGTGCTACTATGTCATAATCGATATTATTTATATTTTCTTTCATCTGTTGTATTTGCTCATCTGTTATATCAATTCCTAACTCTTTTTCCGTTTCTGCTAATGCAACCCATAGTTTTCTCCAAGTTGCATATTTGCTGTTGTTTGACCATAAATTATTCATTCCCGCACTTGCATATCTACCAGAAAGAGGTGTGACATATATATCATTTTCCATTTTATAAATCCTTTCTATCTGTAATAATTTACACCAGATTCAAATAGTTTTTGGTCTTTTCTGCCTGGCATATTTTTCATTATTTCTCTGTAACTTCTTTCTGAATGACCCATTTTTCCTAGTACTCTACCATCTGGGCTTGTGATACCTTCAATTGCTGAAACTGAACCGTTAGGGTTGTATAGAATATCACTTGAAGCATTTCCGTCAAAATCTACATATTGAGTAGCAATTTGACCGTTTTTTATTAGCTGTTCTTTTAGTTCGTCTGATACTATAAATCTACCTTCACCGTGTGAAATTGGAATTGTAAATTCTTCTCCAAGTTCCACACCACTAAACCATGGTGATAATTTTGAAACTACTTTTGTGTTTACCATGCGTGATACGTGTCTTGCAATTGTGTTAAATGTTAGTGTTGGCATTGTTGCGTCCATTTCTTTGATTTCTCCATAAGGAACTAGTCCTAGTTTTACTAGTGCTTGGAAACCATTGCAAATTCCTAACATCAATCCATCTTTTTCATGTAGATGTTTATAGATTAAGTCTTTTAGTTTTGGGTTACGGAATACTGCGCTGATGAATTTTCCTGATCCGTCTGGTTCGTCACCTGCGCTGAAACCACCTGGTATCATTATAATTTGTGCATTTTCTATTTCTTTTGCAAATATGTCAATTGATTCTTGAATATTCTCTGGTTTTAAGTTTTTAAATACTTTTGTGCTTACAACTGCTCCTGCATCTTCAAAAGCTTTACTAGAATCATATTCACAGTTTGTTCCTGGGAATATTGGTATAAATACACGAGGTCTTGAAATTGGTAGTTTTCTTGTGATTGTGCATTTTTTATCACTTAATATATTTTCTACTGGCTTTATTGTTTCTTTTACTTTTGTTGGGAATACCTTTTCTAATGGTTCTTCCCATTTTTCTATTAAGTTTTCTAGTTCAAGTGTTACTTCATTGTTGACTATAATTTTTTCTTCTTTTACAGTCTCGCCTATTAGTTCTAACTTTTCTTCTTTAATATCTCCCTCTACTTCAAGCACAAATGATCCATAATATGGATAAAATAAGTTTTCATCTGTGTTTAATTTACAACCTATTTTATTTCCCATACAGCTTTTGGTTATAACATCTGCAATTCCACCATTTTTTATTGTGCTTGCTGATAACACTTTTCCGCTTTCTATAAGATTATGAATAATCTCATAGTTTTCTTTTAAATCGTCAAAATCAATAATATCTTCTTGCTTCATTTTTGTTTTTAAAAGCATTATTTTTGTATTTGATTTTTTGAATTCGTTTGATACTACTTTTGTTGTATCAACATCTCCAATGCAGAAGGCAACAAGTGTTGGTGGTACATCTAATTCGTTATATGAACCTGACATACTATCTTTTCCACCAATTGCTCCAATGTGTAATTGTTTTTGTGCATAATACGCACCAAGTAAGGCTGAAAAAGGTTTTCCCCATCTTGTTGGGTCATCTTTTAGTTTTTCAAAGTATTCTTGTAAGGTTAGATATGCTTTGTTGTAGTCTCCACCAATTGCAACATATTTTGATACAGCTTCTACAACACTATATACAGCTGCATGAAATGGGCTCCATACGCCAATATATGGGTTATATCCATAAGTCATAATTGTTCCTGTGTTTGTGTAACCTTTTAATGTTGGTATTCTCGCAACCATACCTTGTGCTGGTGTTAATTGATATTTTCCACCAAAAGGCATTAAAACAGTATTTGCTCCGATTGTGCTGTCAAAGCGTTCTACTAGACCTTTTTGAGAACAACAATTTAAATCTGAAATAGTTTCTTCCCATTTTTCCTTGATGTTCTTTACTTCTTCTTTTTTGAAGTAAGAATTTGCTTCATCTGGTTTTTCTACTTTGACTGTTGCATTTTTTACATCTCCATTTGTATCTAGGAATTCTCTTGAAATGTCTACTATTGTTTTTCCTCTCCAAAACATTTTGATACGTGGTTCTTCTACAACTTCTGCAACAATAGTTGCTTCTATATTCTCTGTTTCTGCTAGATTTACAAATTTATCGACATCTTCTTTTGCAACAACAACAGCCATTCTTTCTTGTGATTCTGAAATAGCTAGTTCTGTGCCATCTAGTCCTTCATATTTTTTTGGAACTTTATCTAAGTCAATTACTAAGCCATCTGCTAATTCACCTATTGCAACAGATACACCGCCAGCGCCGAAGTCATTACATCTTTTTATCATTTTTGTTGCTTCTTGGTTTCTAAATAATCTTTGTATCTTTCTTTCTTCTGGGGCATTTCCCTTTTGAACTTCCGCACCGCAAGTTGTTAAAGATTCACTTGTATGTGCTTTTGATGAACCTGTTGCACCTCCACAGCCGTCTCTACCTGTTTTTCCACCTAATAAAATGATGATGTCACCTGGAATTGGTCTTTTACGTACAACATTTTCTTTTGGTGTGGCTCCTACAAGTGCTCCTATTTCTAGTCTTTTTGCAACATATCTTGGATGATAAAGTTCTGTTACTTGCCCTGTTGCTAGTCCTATTTGATTTCCATAAGAGCTATATCCTCTTGCAGCTTCATTTGTTAATTTACGTTGTGGTAATTTATTTGGAAGTGTTTCACTTACGCTTTTTCTTGGGTCGCCACAACCTGTTACTCTCATTGCTTGATATACATAAACTCTGCCAGATAACGGGTCACGAATTGCCCCTCCTAAGCATGTTGCTGCTCCACCAAAAGGTTCAATTTCCGTTGGGTGGTTGTGTGTTTCGTTTTTGAACATAATCAAATATTCTTCTGGTTTTCCGTCTACTAAGATATTTGCTTTAAAACTGCAAGCATTGATTTCTTCTGATTCATCTAAATTTGTTAAATATCCTGCTTTTTTCAATTCTTTTACTGCAATTGTTGCAACATCCATTAAGCAAACATCTTTTGCTTTGCGATTTTCGTAAATTAAATCTCTTCCTTTTAAGTATTCTTTATAGACATCATTTAACATTTCCCATTTTATATCTAACACTTCTAGTTTTGTTAAAAATGTTGTATGTCTACAATGGTCTGACCAGTATGTGTCTATCATTTTCATTTCTGTCATTGTTGGGTCTCTTTTTTCAACATCTCTAAAATAGTTCTGGCAGAATTTTAAATCTGCTAAATCCATTGCAAAGCCGTATTTTTTATAGAATTTTTCTGAATCTTCATCTGTCATGTTTGTAAAGCCTTCAATAATTGCAACATCTGCTGGTTCTTCCATTTTTTGTTCTAGGTTTTCTGGTTTTTCCAAACTGCATTCCCTAGAATCTACTGGGTTTATTATGTATTTTTTTACTTTTTCTACATCTTCTTTGCTTAGATTGCCTTGTAGCACATATATTTTCGCAGATTTTGCAATAGGTCTATTTCCACTTGCAACAATTTGCAAGCATTCTTCCAAAGAATTTGCTCTTTGATCAAATTGACCTGGCAAAAATTCAATTCCGAATACTTTATCTTCTTTTGAAAATGGATATGTTTCTATATATGTTTCATCTACTTGTGGTTCTGAGAAAATAGTGTTTTTTGCCTTTTCAAAATTTTCTTCTGTGATTTTTTCTACATCATATCTATTCAAAATGATAATGTTTTGCAAATTGCTCATTTGCAAATTTTCCTTTATATCTGATAGTAGTTCTTTTGCCTCTACGTCAAAGCCATTTTTCTTTTTTACATAAATTCTTTTTACACCCATGATTTCACTTTCCCTTCTATAAAATATTTATTTCTTTATTGCCTTCAACAACTTCGCCTATTTCGTAAGCTTTTTCTCCATTCTTTTGCAAGATTTCCATTGCTTTTGCCACCTCGTCTTTTTTTACAATGATTGCCATTCCTATTCCCATGTTGAATGTGTTGTACATGTCTCTTTCTGGAATGTTGCCAGTTTTTTGAATTAGCTTAAATATTGGAAGCACTGGATATGAATTTTTGTAAATGTTTAGTGCAACTCCTTCTTTTAACATACGTGGCATGTTTTCGTAAAAGCCTCCACCTGTAATATGTGATATTCCTTTTACTTGAACATTTTCTAATAATTCTAAAACTGGTTTTACATATATTTTTGTTGGTGTTAGTAAGTTTTCTCCTAAACTTGTTCCTAATTCATCATAATATTTATTTACTGTTTCTTCGTTTATATTAAAGATTTTTCTTACAAGTGAAAAGCCGTTTGAGTGTACTCCTGATGATGCAATTCCTATAACTTTATCTCCAATTTCTATTGAGTTGCTGTCAATTATTTTTTCTTTGTCAACAATACCAACATTGAATCCTGCTAAGTCATATTCGCCTTCTTTGTAAAATCCTGGCATTTCGGCAGTTTCTCCACCGATTAGGCTACATCCTGCAAGTTTGCAACCATCTGCAACACCTTTTACAATTGTTGCTACAACTTCTGGTACATTTTTTCCAAGTGCCATGTAATCTAAGAAGAATAAAGGTTTTGCTCCACAGCATATAACATCGTTTACGCACATTGCAACACAGTCTTGACCTATTGTGTCATGCTTGTTCATCAAAAAAGCCAATTTTAATTTGGTACCTACTCCGTCTGTACCTGAAACTAAAATTGGTTCACTCATTCCTTTAATATCTGGTGCAAAAAGTCCACCAAACCCACCTAGGTCTGATATGACTGATTTATTGTATGTGCTTCTTACTGCTTCTTTCATTAGTTCTACTGATTTATACCCAGCTGTTACGTCTACTCCTGCTTGTTTATAGCTTTCACTAAAACTTTTTTCCATATTTTTTTCTTCCTTTCACCTTTTTTTCGTAAAAATCAAGTGCATTTCTATTATATTACATTTTTCGAGTATAAGCAAGATATTTTTTACTTTTTTTATGAAAAAAAGAAACTACATAAAGTGTAATTTCTTTTTCTTATTTATTCTGTGCGCAATGCTTCTACTGGGTCTTTCTTGCTTGCCATTTTAGAAGGTATAAGACCTGCAATTATTGTTAGAGCCATACTGATTAAAATTAAGATTGCTCCTGCAACTGGTGGCACCATTGCATTAACCATAACATTTGTTATTTTATAGATTAACGCATTTATTGGTATTGTTAGTAATATTGTTATTCCTATTCCTATTTCCCCTGAAATCAAGCCTATTATAAAGGTTTCAGCCTTGAACACTCTTGATACATCTTTTTTAGATGCTCCGATTGCTCTTAAAATTCCTATTTCTTTTGTTCTTTCTAATACTGAGATGTATGTGATAATTCCAATCATAATGCTTGATACAATTAGTGAAATTGCAACAAATGCAATCAATACGTAACTAATTGTGTTGATAATTTGGCTAACAGATTTCATCATCACTCCAATTACATCTGTATAATTGATAACATTTTCTTCTTTTCCGTCATCTCTTTGTTTGTTATTGTAGTTTTCAATTTCTTCTGTAATTGCATCTTTTGCATCAAAGTTTTTAGGATATATGTTAATTGCTGTTGGTGTTGACAAGTCTATTGCACTTAGTTTTTCTAGATTTTTTTCGTAACTAGAATCTTGATTTGCTGCATAGCTTTCCATCATTTTTGCAATTTCTTCCGCACTTAATTTGCTCATTGCTAAACGTTGTTCATCTGTTAATTGGCTATAATCTGTTTGATTTTCTTCTGTTGGGAAGTTTAAACCTGAAAACACATTGACTTCTTGGTTTTCTTTTTGTTCCTTAACAATTTCTTGTTCATTTGATTTATTGATTACATATTCTTTTAACTCTTTTGTGTAACCAATCATTCCCTGCATATTAGTTGCAACACTTTGGTCGTTTTGTTTTACAATTCCAACAATTTTAATGCTTTCAGCATCTGCAATTTTTTGCTTCATAAATTCATCATCTTCACTCTTATCAAGCCAAATATTGTTTTGTTTTTCATAATATTCAGTATTTAATAAAAGTTTATATGATAGTCCAAGTAAGTCATCATAAGTATATGTAATTTTTTCATCTTCTTCTACTGTTTCGCCATTTTGTATTGCTTGCCATTTTTCTTTTAATTCTTTTTGGTCTTTTAATCCTAAGGTGTATAATGTGTAATCACTTATTTCGTTGTTTTCACCAACAATAAGCACTACTTCATTATATTCTTTTGGCCAATTTCCAGCAACCATATCATATTGTGATTCTAATAGTTCTTGATTGTCTAATAATTCAGTCCATACATCTGTGTTTGATACCATAACAGAACTTCCGCCAATTACGTCTGTTATTTGGCTATTTGCTTGGGCATCCATCATTTTTCCCATTCCAAAAGCGTCCATAACAGTACTTGGATTTACTTGAACAATTCCATCAGATGTGTCTTCTTTATATAAATTGATTTTTAATGGATATGTGTATTTTATTGCATTGCTGTTTTCTGCAATTGGGTTGTTTTCTTCTTCTAGGTATTTTTTTAGTTCAGTTAGATTATTGTTTTCCTTTTTATTTGAAAGTGTTGAAATCATTTTGTTCATGATGTCTGCTGAATAAATTTTTCCTTCTTCATGTTCTTCATCTGAATCTAATTCTCCCATCATTATTTCCATCATACTTGCCATATCTATCGTTGATTTTTCAATCATGATTGGATATGAAGAAAGTGTGTCTTCTTCTACTTTTCTTATATAGTTGTTTACACCAGTAGAAATTGCCAAAATCAGTGCAATTCCAATAATTCCAATACTTCCAGCAAAAGATGTTAATATTGTTCTTCCTTTTTTAGTCATTAAGTTATTTAAGCTTAAACGTAGAGCTGTAAAAAATTTCATAACAGTTCTACCTGTTTTTGCTTGGTTTGTTTCGTCTTTTTCATCTTTCTTAGTATATGGATTAGAATCGTCTGTAATTTCCCCGTCTAATATTTTAACAACTCTTGTAGAATATTTTTCTGCTAAATCTGGGTTGTGTGTTACCATTATAATCAATTTATCTTTTGAAATTTTTTTCAAAATTTCCATTATTTGCACACTTGTATGTGTGTCTAATGCTCCTGTTGGCTCATCTGCCAAAATTATATCTGGGTCATTTACTAATGCTCTTGCTATTGCCACCCTCTGCATTTGACCACCTGACAATTGGTTTGGCTTTTTATGTATTTGGTCTTTTAACCCAACATCTTCTAGTGCTTTTATTGCTCTGGCACGTCTTTCCTTTTTTGAAACTCCTGAAATTGTAAGTGCTAGTTCAACATTTGCTAGTACTGTTTGATGTGGTATTAAGTTATAGCTTTGAAATACAAAACCAACAGAGTAATTACGGTACGCGTCCCAATCCCTGTCTTTGAATTGCTTAGTAGATTTGTTGTTGATAATTAAATCTCCATGTGTGTATCTATCTAGTCCACCTATGATATTTAATAATGTTGTTTTACCACCACCACTTTGTCCTAAAATAGAGACAAATTCGCTTTTTCTAAATTCAATATTTATGCCTTTTAAAGCATGAACAACACTATCTCCTGAAACATAGTCTTTTGTGATGTCTTTTAATTTTAACATTTTTTCCTATCAATCCTTCCTATAATATATTTCTAATTTTTTGAATAACGTAATGGCTACCTCCACTGCTGTTGTTTTGAACATTTTCTACCATGCCCACTATAAGTAAATTTCCATTTGCTCTATTAGTTGTAAAACAATTAAACCATCCTAATGTTCCACTTTCTGTATCATCACTTGATTGTTTTAATTCTGCTGTACCAGTTTTTCCAGCAATTTGTATGTTACTCATTTTCATATCATTTGCTGTTCCTGTTGGGCTTTCTACAACTTGGATAAGTGCATTTTTTACAATATCTGTTGCTTCTTTTGAAAAAGCATTTTCATTTATATAACTTACTTTCTTATCATCATACAATAAATATGGTTTAACCATCTTGCCTTCATTTGCAAAAGCAGAATAAATAGATGCTATATGAATTGGGTTTACTAATAAGTCTCCTTGACCATATCCTGTATCTGCTAATTTGATTTCTCTTTCAATTGCCTCTCCATTTGAATATTGAGATTTTTTAATACTTAATGGAAAATCAATTTCTTTGTTAAAACCTAGGTTTTGCAAACTTTCTGTGTACTTATCTTTTCCAATATTCAAAGCTGCTTGTGCAAAAAATATATTGTCTGAATGTATTAAAGCATTTGTAACGTTTTTGTTTCCTGCATACGATGTTAAAGTTGTTACATGGTAGTCTCCCCAGCTTTCGTCTTTTTGCCAACTTAAATTATTATATGAATATGTAGTATTTTCGTTAATTGTATTAGTAGTTAGTGCAATTCCTGCTGTTATTGGTTTAAATGTTGAGCCTGGGCAATATGTTTGTAAAAAGCGAGTATATAGCGGTTTTGCAGTATCGTTATTTAATTCATCCCATTGTGCATTTGTTAAGCCTACTGCAAAATCATTTGCATCAAATGTTGGTGTGCTAACTAATGCAAGCATTTCACCAGTTTCTGGTTCCATTATAACAAAAAAGCCTTTGTCTTTTTCTAATTGTTGATATGCTTGTTTTTGTAAGTTTATATCAATTGTTAATTTAATGTCTTTTCCGTCTTTCTTATCTTGTTTTGCAATGTCTTTTATTCTATTGCCTTCTTCATCTATGATATATATTTCAACACCGTCAATTCCTCTGATTTCTTCTTCACAAGCTGATTCAATTCCTGTTTTTCCTATAACACTATTGCTATTGTACCCTTGACCTTGCTTTTGCTCCAAAATTTCTTGGCTTATTGCTTGAACATAACCTGTTATGTGTGCTGCTTCTTTACCATATTGATATACTCTACCATCAACTGAGTTTATCATAACTCCTGGTATTTTCAATAATTCTTCTTTCTTTTCTGTGGCATTCATTGCAACTTTTTTGATTGGTACAAAAGTATCGTCTTTAACATATTCTGCCGATATTTGTGTATTGATATATTCTTCTGATACTCCTACTATCTTTGAAATTTGTGCTATTGAACTTGCTTTGTTTTCTCCTAATTTACCTGGAACTATTCCAACAGAAGAAATTTGTCCATCTTCTGCCAAAGTTACTCCATTTCTATCAAGTATCTTTCCTCTTGTTGCTTTGATTGTTGATATTCTTACTTTGTCTGTTTCGCGTAATTGTGGGAAAATCTGGCTTGAAGCCCATTCAATTTTATATTCTTCTCCCTCTTTTTTTATATTTGTTGTTTTTTCTAATGTGATTGTGCCTGCTGCTGTTGACATCGTTTGTGTGTATGAAACTTTTGTAATGCCGTTCTCATTTTCTATCTCTTTTATTTCATTTTTTAGGTTTGCTGCACTTATCCCATCATAAATATTTTTATTCCTTGCAGTAAAATCTGCTTGTGATATTTTTTCTTTTGACTGTTCTGTAATTTTGCTATATAGTTCTTCATATTTTTTCTCATTTATTAGTGCAACATATTCTTCTAAAACTGCTTCTGGTCTATCTCCGTGAGTTCATTGCAAAAAAAGCTATTACAATAATTGCTATTACAACTAAAAGTACAACTAATATTCCAGATTTTTTGTTCATATATATTCCATTCCTTTCTAAGGCACAAATATAGTTTTCTTCTATATTACTGCTATACTATATCATCTTATATCTGTTTTATCAACAAATTTCACAGAAAATTCATAATTATTTTTGGTATAAAAATCATTAAGCCTATTATTGCTGATGTAATTGCTGAAATTAGCACTGCACCAGCTGATACATCTTTTGCGATTTTTGCCTTTTCATTAAATTCTGGCATAGCTATATCAACAGTTGTTTCGATTGCTGTATTTACCATTTCTAATGAAATTACAAAGCCGAATAATATTATGCAGATTATCCAGTCAGTTACACTTATTTTAAAGTATATTCCAGCTAAAATAACAAGCAACATAATTACAACATGTATTTTTAAATTTCTTTCTTTTTTTAGTGCTGTCAGAATACCTCTTATTGCATAACCAAAGCTATGTATCAGACTTTTCTTTTTTTCCATTTTTAACTTTTTTCCTTCTTTCTGGTAAATAATAGTAAATTTGAACTCTCTTTGAAAATTTAAAATATAATATCCAAATTAGCGGGTATATAATATTAAATAGCAATATAGATATTTCCTCTTTAAAATATTGCTGTGTATATATTTCCATAGGAACTATCAACGCATAGATAATTCTTGCGACAGTCATTATAATACCTGAAATCATAAATATTAAATTTGTTATAATAATTTTTTTAGGTGTGTTTTGTTTTCTTTTCAAAGTTATATAAATTTGATACATTGCAATTAAAGCTAATATCGTGCTTTGTATTATAACATTAGTTGTATAAAATTCCATGTTTGGAATTTTAGTAGCGTTATCAATATCTATAACTCTTAGTAGAACTTGATAAAAACATAATGCCCAGAAAAAGAAAGTTAGTCCGCCGAATTTACTATATGTTTTTGTTTGCCTATCTTTTATATTGTTATCAATTAGCCTTTTATCTTTTATTCTGATAATTATCACGATTATGCCTATGATAAGCATCATTGCAACTGTAATGCCCATTGCTAAATATGTTGTTTTATTTAGAGTAACATTTGGTCTTTCAATTTCATAAAATTGAATTCCTTGTAATGTTTGCTGTTCCATATCGTTTACAATTTGGTCAGATTGATTATAGTACCTAAAACTTATAGTTATTAAACGCCCATTCATTATTGTATAATAAACTGACATATCTAAAACATTATTCTCATTTTTAACTTGCGTTATTATATGTATGTATTTATTACCATTTTGGGTAGTTGTAACTTCTTCTTTTTGCAACTGCATAGAATTTTTTATTGCTTCTATCATTTGAGTTTTATATGCTGTAAGGTCTTCTTCTGGTAATTCATTTAAATTAGGCATTGTTGCATAATTTAAATTTGTTGTTTTTACAACTAGAATTTCTTGTGTGGCATTTCCCTCTAAGTTGTTTACAGCGTCTAATTCAACACCAGTATTTTGATAACTTGCAATTCTTTCTTCTTTCTTGTCAATTTTACTTAATTTTTCATCATTATTTTTAAGCCCTGAAACTACATCTATTAAGCTATTATCAATTCCGTATTTTCATTCCTATGTTTTCTAAATTATATTCCGTTAAATCGGCTCCAAAGCTAGGAATAGCAATTGCTAAAAGTAGGAAAAATGCTATTAGTATCTTTTTTATTTTCATATAAATCATCCTTTTTGGAAACATAACTATGGGAAAAGTTATTCCCATAGTTTTTATTCATTATATCATTTGAAAAAAATTTTTACAATAGCTATTTCATATCTTCTATGTTCAGTAATCTGTTGTATTTTGCAACTCTATCTGTTCTACATGGTGCTCCTGTTTTTATTTGACCACTATTTGTTGCAACAGCTATATCTGCTATTGTGGTGTCTTCTGTTTCTCCTGATCTATGTGAAATTATTGTTTTATAGCCTTTTTCCTTTGCTCT
Source organism: uncultured Clostridia bacterium (assembly GCA_947594935.1). Taxonomy (GTDB): domain Bacteria; phylum Bacillota; class Clostridia; order TANB77; family CAG-508; genus CAG-269. Next base: position 22,097 of record CANQEM010000018.1, read on the forward strand.
TTTGATTGTATCTAATGTTTCTGTTAAAGTTCCAATTTGATTTGGTTTTATCAATATTGCATTTGCTACTCCTTCTTTTATGCCTCGTTCTAAGCGTTTTAAATTTGTAACAAATAAGTCATCTCCTACTAATTGCACTTTGTTTCCTAATTTGTCTGTTAATATTTTCCATCCTTCCCAATCTTCTTCTGCTAGTCCATCTTCTATTGAAATAATAGGATATTTTACACATAAATCTACTAGATATTCAATCATTTCATCTTGTGTTTTAAATATATCTGTCTTCCAAAAGTAATAACCTGATTTTCCTATTTTTCTTGCTTCTTCAAACATTTCCGTACTTGCAACATCTAATGCTAAACATATATCCTTCTTAGGCTCATATCCTGCTTTTTTGATTGCTTCTATTAAGCAGTCTAATGCTTGTTCTTCATTTTCTAAATTGGGTGCAAAGCCACCTTCATCACCTACTGCCACTGAATATCCTTTTTCTTTTAAAACTTTTTTTAAGCTGTGATATACCTCTACTCCTCTTTTTAGACGTTCAGCAAATGTGATACTACCAATTGGTATAATCATAAATTCTTGAATATTTATGTTATTATCACTGTGTTTGCCACCATTTAAAATATTCATCATAGGTATTGGTAATTCATTTCCATATATGCCACCTAAATATTGATATAGTTCTAATCCTAAGGAGTGTGCTGCTGCTTTTGCAACTGCCAAAGATACTCCAAGTGTTGCATTTGCACCAAGGTTTGATTTGTTTAAAGTGTCATCTAATAATATTAGCTCTTTGTCTATTCTTCGTTGATCATATCCATTTATATCAATAATTTTTTTCGCAATTTTTTTATTTACATTTTCTACTGCTTTTTGAACACCTTTGCCCATGTATCTTGTTTTGTCATTATCTCGTAGTTCAACTGCTTCAAAACTTCCTGTTGAAGCCCCTGATGGGACCATAGCAACACCTAAGGAACCATCAGCAAGTGCAACTTCTACTTGAACTGTTGGGTTGCCCCTAGAATCTAATATTTCTAATGCTCTAACATTTTGAATTGGTATAAAATTTTTCATAATCAAATTTCCTTTCTAAACACTTTTTATTTTATTTTGTGTTTATATTTGTTAATTTATACCAATTTTAAATAATTTAAGAAACTTTTTTATTTCTTAATTCTTGGGCATATTTTAAAGTTATTTCATTAACTTCGCCAGATGAAATTCTTGCAATTTCTTGCAAAGTTTCAGCTTCATTTAATTTTTTAATATGTGTATTTGTTCTTTCATTTGTAACAGTTTTTCCAATAAAGTAATTTTCATCTGCAATTGCTGCTATGTTTGGTAAATGTGAGATACATAATATTTGATGTTTGCTTGCAATATGATGTAGCTTTTGTGCAACACTGTTTGCAGCTTTGCCACTTATACCTGTATCTATCTCATCAAAAATAAGTATTGGAACTTTATCTGTATCTGCTAAGACTGTTTTTATTCCTAACATGGTTCTTGATATTTCTCCACCAGAGGCAATTTTTGATAATTGTTTTTCATCTTCTCCTAAATTTGTTTTTATGTAAAAAGTTACTGTGTCAATTCCATTTTTTAAAAATGTATCTTGTTTTTCTACTTTTACATTTATTTGAGCATTTTTCATTTCTAGGTCTTGTAATTCATGGTTGATTTTTTCACTTAATTCAATAGCTTTTTTGGTTCTTATAGAGTGCATTTGATTAGCTAGTTTTTGCATGTTTTCTTCTATCTGCTTTTTTTCTTCTTTTAAGCTTTTTGTGTATGTTTCCAAGTTTTCAATATGTTCTATTTCTTTTTCTATTTCTTCTTTATATTCCAATATTTCAGGAATTGTATTTCCATATTTTCTCTTTAAATTATGTATTGTGTCTAGCCTTTCTTCTATTTGATTCCTTTCTTCATCATCGAATTCTGTTTCTTCCCTTTTACTTGCAATATCTCTTGAAATTTCTTGAAGTTCGTAATATATATTTTTTAAATTACTAGATGTCTCTTCATATTGTTTATCTAAGCTTTCAATTTTTTCTAATGCTCTAATAGCAATGCTTATACTATCTATCGCATTTTCACTAAGTGCCATATCTGTTTCTTTTAAATTTTCTGCTATTTTCTCGCTATTTAACATGATTTTCCTTTGGGCTTCTAAGTCTTCATCTTCATTGACTTTAAGATTTGCTTCATCTATTTCTTCATATTGATAGCGCAATAAATCTAATTTTCTCTCTCTTTCTTTTTCATCTCCATAGTTTTCTTTTAATTGTTTTTCAATTTTACAATAGGCTTCATAATATGCACTATATTCCTTTTGACCTGTTAATTTCTCGCCTATAAAGCCATCTAAATATTCTAGATGATATTGATTATCTAATAATGTGTGATTGTCATTTTGTCCATGTATTTCAATTATACTTTCCATAAATTCTTTTAATTCATTTACAGTTACCATTCTTCCATTGATTTTACATAGATTTCTTCCATTGTTGTTTATTTCTCTTGATACTATAATATTTCCGTCAATTGATTGCGGATGGTTTGGTAAATATATATTTGCTTCGACAAAAGAATTTGTTTCGCCTTTACGTATCATTTCTTTCGAAAATCTTTCTCCTGATAATATTAAAAGTGCATCTATCATTAAAGTTTTTCCTGCACCAGTTTCACCAGTTAAAACGTTTAAGCCTTTGTTTAAATCAATACTGATTTCTTCGATAATTCCTATATTTTTAATATGTAAAGTTGTAATCATAATTCTCCTCCTCGTTCATTTGTTTGTTGAACTTATGTTTGTATTTTACAACTTTAAAATTTTTTTGTCAATACTTTTTCAAAAAAAAATAAACAAATTTTTGCATTTGCTTATTTTTTCTATTTCTATATTAGCTTAATAGAGCCTTTTCCATCTTGTGAAGTTATGTGCATAATTCCACCGTTTACTATCGCCATTTGTGGTCCAACATGACCTATGTCTGCATCATAAATTATTGGTATTTTTAAATTTCCTAGAACATCTTTTACCGCTTTTTTAAAGCTTATCCCATAATCTTCCCTAAATGCAAAAGACCTACCAAAAATAATCCCTGTAACATTTTTAAAATATCCAGCATGTTTCATTTGCCATAAAATTCTAGTTAATTCTGAGCTAGTCATTTCAAAGGCTTCTAAATACCAAATAATTCCGTCATCTTTGTATTTTTCAATATATTCACAAATTTTATCATATTCTGTTCCAAAAAATCTTTGCACACAATCTATACATCCGCCTAGCATTCTGCCCTGCATTTCAATTGTTTTTTCGTTTTTTAAATTTTTCCATTTAACTGTTTCTGTATATGGGTTTTCTCCTACTAATGTAAAAATTGTTCCAACTACATTATAACTTCTTTCACATTTTTCAAAAGATTTTTGTTCTACTTTTTCGCCTGATGCGATTTTTAAAGCATTTTTCAAATTATCCTGTAAGCGTTCATTTGCAAAGCTTTTTACATTGTCACAATAAATTGATGAAGTATCTAAAACAGTGTTCCATAAAAATTCTATTCCTGTTATGTCTGAAAAACCTTGCATCCATTTAGGTTTAAGTTTTTTGATTTTTTTTAAGTTTAGATAATCAAGAATTTCAAATAAATAATCTCCACCTGCTGCAAATATAATCATTTTGACCTCGTCATTTTCAAGTAGTTTGGTAAATTCTTCTGCTCTTCGCTTAGCTGTTGTACTTCTTCCATGTTCGCTGTTTCTTACACTTTCTGTTTCTATTATTTTATATCCTAGATTTTTTAAGTATTCAATTGCTTTATCTAATTTTTCTTCATCTTCGTAATATACAACTCCGTCAGAAGGTGCACATATTCCTATTGTATCACCTTTTTTCAAGTTTTCTGGAAAATTCATTTTATCTCCTCCTTTACATATGAACATTTTTTACTTTACTGCATATATTTTAAGTGGGTGGTTTTATGTTTGATATTAAAGTTCTTACAATCGAAAAAAATTTATATTACAAAAATAATTTGATTCTTAAATACAGAATTGAGTTTCCTCATATTGCTTCAAATTCTTTTTCTGTAAATAAATTTAATTATTTTAATCAAGTGAAAGCCTTTGATTTAAGGTTTTATGCTGAAAAAGAGTTGTTTGAAGATGCTAAAAAGTTATTTGATTATAACATGGCAAACAACTTTACCTTTTCACCTTATGAGCTTACTTATACTTTTACCACTACATATAACAACAATAACTTAATTGGTCTATATAGTGACCAATATGTATATGCTGGTGGTGCACATGGTTCTACTATCAGATTTTCTCAAAATTGGAATCTTTCTACTGGCTCTCAAATTTCTCTTTCTTCACTATTCCATAATGACTGTTCTTATATCATCTTAATCTTAAAAGAAATTTTCCATCAAATTGAGATTCAGTCAAAAGATAAAGAAAATTTCTTTTTCGAAGATTATGCAAAATTAGCGGTTGAAAATTTTAAAGTTGACCAATTTTATCTAGTTGATGGTGGTATTGATGTTTATTATCAACAATATGATATAGCGCCTTATTCTAGCGGTATTCCAACTTTTACTATTCCACTTGGTTTCTGATTTATTTTTTTAATGCTTCTACTAACCATTTTCCGCTTTCTGATAATTCAGATTCCGTCCAACCTGTTGTTTTTTCAGTATTTTTCAAGATAGCTGAACTTTCATTTTTATTTGATAAGTTCCAATTCATCCAGCTTATATTATGAGAATTTAAAAATTCTATCCATTTGTCTGCTTCTTCTATATCTAAATTTCCGTTTCCTGAGGCATCACAAATTCCAAATTCTGTGACAAATACTGGTAAGCCACTATTTAAAGCTGTTGTTAATTTTTGCCTTAAATAATCTTTATGTGTAGCAGAATAGAAGTGAAGTGCATACATAATATTATCATAGCCTGTTATTGGGTTTTGTGCAACTACATCAACATCTTGTGACCATGTTGGTGTTCCTACAACAATTATGGCATCATCATCTATTTTCCTGATTTCTCCGATCATTTCTTCTGCATAAGGTTTTATATCCCTTAGCCATTGAACATCACCATTTGGCTCATTGCAAATTTCATATATAACATTTTCTTCATCTTTATATAGATTTGCCATTTCCATAAAGAAATTCTTTGCTGATTCTTTATTGATATTTGGGTTTCCATCATTTAAAATATGCCAATCTATGATTGCATATATACCAGCATTTTTTGCATATTGAACTCCATTTTTTACTATTTGATGTAGTTCGGTTTTGTAACCGTCATTTGGGTTTGAATACATTGCAAGTCTTATTGCATTTATTCCCCAATTATCTCTCATGTATATAAAAGCTTCTTGATTGACATATTGTGGGAACCATTGCAAACCATGTGTGCTTATACCTTTTAGCTGAAATTTTTCTCCATTTTCATCTATTATATCAGTTCCTTCTACGCTTAATTTTCCGTGAATTTCTACTGGTGTTTCTTCTCTTTCTTCTTTTTCTTCCTCTTCTGGAACTGTAACATTTTCTGTTTCTTCTGCGACATTTTCAGTTGGTTCAACATTTTCTTCTAGTTTTGATGGTCTAAAATTTCCTGCAAATATTATAATCGCTCCTATAACAATTACAATGATTATTAAATAAATTGTACTTCCTTTTCTCATAATTTTTCCTTCCTTTTATAGATTTCAGGCCACCAGTAAACAATTCTGCTTAAATGGTGGCCCTGTTTAGAGATTCAATTCGTTCTCTTAATAGCAATTCTTTTCATATCCGTTTTCGTCAATATGCACCAACTCATCTTTGATAAAGTTGTTGACAAGTTTTCTCAGATGAATCTTTGTTTCTAAATTTTCTGTAAACAAGATGTGGATGAACTCCCCATAGTGTACGCTTTCGCGCGTTAAAACGATGCTTTCTTCCCCATTTGGAATGATTTCAAAAAGTGCATCTCCATCAATGTTCCGAAATGTCATTTTCTCGTCGGAATAATCGAAGCTGAAGCCATGCAATTTGAGAACACTAACTCCTATTGGGTTTACAAAGACATTAAACATGATACTCTCCTCCTTGCTGTTTTCAATGCTGACTGTAAGTGTCGTCAATATTATAGCACATATCTATTGATTTTTCAATGTTTATTTTATATTGTTTACTTAATTTAGCATTTCTTTGTAAATCACATTTATATCTTTTTCATCTTTATATTTATTTTCCATTGGGCACATCCCTGTTTTTTGTTCATTTATAATATATTCAACTTCGTTTTCAAATTCATATTTAATATGATTTTCTTCTAAAACAGGAACTGCATATTGACTAATTACTTCTGCATAAATTTCTTTAACACCTGCCAAGGCTAAAATACTTCCTGCTACTTTTCCAATTACTTTGTCAGCAATTACAGCACCTTTTAAAGCGTTTTCATTTTCTTTCAAAATGTTCTTTATATCTTCAATTCTTCTACCATAATATTCTTTTATTTCTCCATTTTCGTAAGCTACAACTAATGAGGCATTTTTTTGATGCAAAATGTCTTTTACTTCTTCTAATTTAGTCATCTAAGTGAATTCCTTTCTTTATTGTTTTAGCTAAAAATGGTATAATAGCTAATTGAATTGCTATTCCTGGTAAACCTGTAATAATGCTGTCTATTACTGATATTCCATAAGTAGATAAGCCTAGTCCATTTATTGCAACAAATAGCACTCCTGCATATAAAATTCTTCCTAAAATGATTGTTGCAATTAAAGATATATATGAATTAAATTTTTTGTTTAAAACACTTAGTAAAACTGCATAAATTACAAGTTCTATAAGCATATATGGAAGTCTAGCTAAATTAGGCATTCCAGTTAATAAATAGCTAAATATTACTGAACTTCCTGCTACTATACTGCTGCTAATTCCTCCAAATATCAATGCTGCCATTAGAACTGCAATGTGCATTGGTAATAATGTTTGACCAGCTGCTGGTCCTACTAACACGTGGAATATTCTAGGTAAAGCTATACCTATTCCACTTAGAAGTATTGTTCCTACAACATATTTTCCTTTTGTACTTGTTAAAGCTTGAATTAAGCGATTTTCTTTTTTTACACTTTCAACTTTTTCTGTCATTTTTATACCCTCCATTTTAATTATTCTAATCAATTTTTATCAATTCATAATTTGTTGTACCTAGTCCAATTTCTTCTGCATAAGGTAATATATGTCTTCCAACTTGACGGTCTATTCTTTCTTGTAGAAGGTGAGCCCCCTCATCTTTTGAAGCCCATATCATATCAATAAATGCTTGGTCATTTGCTACTGGGTCTAATGATGCAACAATTCCTAAATCTCCCATTACAGGGTCTGTTTGATGTGCATCACAGTCGCAGTCGACTGATAAGAAGTTCATCACTGTTATATAAACTATTTGTTTATTGTTTGCTTCAAAATAGTCTGAAACAGATTTTGCCGCTTCTGCCATTGATTCAATAAAGTCTTCTTGTTTTGGTAAATTTTCCCATAGTTCATCTGGAACTTCTGTAATTCCTGCTGTATGAATATATGCTTTTCCGTTTCTTGATGCAATTCCTATTGATTGATTTTTTAAATTTGCTCCAAAGCCACCCATAGCATGACCTTTTCCATGTGCTAAATTTATCATTGAATCATATCTATCTAAATGTGTTCCTACTAAATTGTATTTTAGATGTTTGCCAACATTTACTGGTATTTTCATTTCTCCGTCTGCATCCATAATATCTACATCTGCATAAGATGTGAAGCCGTGCTTTTCAGCTACTTTTATATGATCTTGTGCGGTGTTTCTTGCGCCATCATAAGCTGTGTTGCATTCAATAATTGTCCCATTTAATTTTTTTACTAATGGTTCTATTAAATCCGCTTTTAAATATCCTCTTGCTCCGTCTTCCCCTGTTGAAACTTTTACTCCGATTTTTCCTTTTAGCTCCACGCCAAGAGCTTCATATATTTTAATTAGATTTTCAGGAGTTATCTCCTTTGCATAATATACTTTTGATTTTTCCATAACATTCACCTTTCTTAAATTTTATTATACTCGTCGTCTTCAACTGCTTCTAGCCATTCGGTAGATGTGTTTTCACCTGGTATTTCAACTGCAATGTGGCTAAACCAACAATTTTGCGCTCCATGCCAATGTTTTACATTAGCAGGAATTACAACTATGTCTCCTTCTTTTAGGCTTTGTGCTGGTTTGCCTTCTTCTTGATACCAGCCTTTTCCCTCAACACAAATTAAAACTTGACCACCTCCCTTTTCTGCTTTGTGAATATGCCAATTGTTCCTGCATCTTGGTTCAAATGTTACATTGGCAAATTTTACGCCATTTTCTGTTTGTGCTAGTTGTTTCAAATATGAGTTTCCTATAAAATATTTTGCGAAATTTACATTTGGTTCTCCTATTCCAAATGCACCTCCATGAGTTTCTTCTTGTTTTTCCATAATACATCATCCTTTCTTTTTCAGTATCATAATACATTAGTTATGACACAATTTCAATATTTTTTGAAAAATTTTTGCTGTTGATATATTTGCTTAAATCTGTTGGCATATATCTTTGATTTCTAATTGTATTTACTCCAAATTCTTTTAACTTATTTAATGATAGTTTTCCCTCTTTGTATCTTGTTAATAATTCTAATTTCATAGCTTTTTGTATTTTTAGATTTTTATCTTTATATTGATATGATATATTTAATACTTTGCAAAAAATAATGCTAAACAAAAATAATTATTATTTATCTTATATCATAAAAATTAAGAATTATCAACTATTTATTTGTTATAAAAAGAGCAAGTTATAGCTTGCCCGATATTTTTTGTCAGTTGCTTTTTTTAATTATTTGACAATTTCAAGTTTTTGCTCTATGATGAACAAAAGGAGTTGTTTTTTATGGGATTTTTTAATAAAACTGTTACAATAAATGAAAATGGCACAATAATCAATATTCATAATAAAAAAGAGGCACTGTTTATGGCTGAGCAATGGATGAGAATTGCTAATGATTCTGCTAATTTGGTAAATTCAACAAGTAATGTAGATGTTTTCTTTAATAGATATTCACTTTTAATAGAAGAACTTGAAAAATTATCGAAATTAGAGAAATTTCATTGTTTTAAGCAACAACAACCTTCTACAAATTTAAAAGAAATTTTAAATAAAAAAGAATATACTATAAATGATTTTATAACTAGATTTTACGATAAAACTATATCTGAAATCAATTCTTTAAAAACTGATACTGCAAAAAGCAAAAGAATAGAAAGTTTTTATAAAAACCTACATAAATATGAGAGTATGCTGTCAAGTGCTCATTTAGAAAGAATTGAAACTTTATATCTTGATTTAAAAAATATATAGTTTTCAGTATCAATATGCTAATTGTAAGAATGTATTATACATTTCTCATAAAATCATTTATTTTCTCTTCATCTACTCTCATTGCTAATATTGTTTCTTCAATTAGTTTATCTAATTCCCATCCTAGCATTTCTGCTCCATCCTCTATTACCTTTCTTGAGCATCCTGCCGCAAATTTTTCGTTTTTATATTTTTTCTTTACTGATTTTAATTCTAAGTCTTGTACACTTTTAGATGGTCTCATAATAGCAACTGCTCCGATTAGTCCTGTTAGTTCATCAGTTGCATATAATATTTTTTCCATTTCATGCTCTGGTTTTATATCAACTGTTAAATTATATC
>CANQEM010000019.1 GCA_947594935.1 uncultured Clostridia bacterium
GGTATCCATACGTATTCATCACCATCTCTGTTTTTGATCACGAGCCCCGAGTTTACTGATGCCATTGACGGTCCATCGCCGGCATCTCTCCAATGGGCGTCTCCGGGTTGTCTCATCTTCAAATGGCTTATAACCAAATGGTATTGGTGGATTGTAGGCACTAGCTGGTTCTCCATTTATAGTTTTGGTTTCTTTAAAGTATGATTCTATAATAATGGCATCTGAAGGTTTTGAAATATTATTAACCAAATCTTTTGCAAAAACATACCATGTCCCATCAGCTAAAGCGCCACTTGTCCACGAGTTAGAAAGATATTCTACCCAACCGAGGGTCCTCTATGTTAAGAATATTTGAATCATTTGTAACTAGAAATCCGAACTATACCACTCCCAGAGTCAGACGAAGTTGCAGTTATAGTACTATTTGAATTAAGTTTTACTATTGGTGTTGATGGAGGATCTGTGTCTATTTTATCTATGTCTTCCTGAGCAAAGTGCTCCTGTGAGCCGATTTGCTTCTTTTTGTCTGGCGTATACGGTCTTATTCTCCGTACTCGCCTGAGTTTGCGTTTTTTTAGTTACTTCTAGTTTCCATTTTTTTCCAATTTTACTGTTTTATATTTTTCCATTTTATGGAAATTTTTAGGTTTGTTTATTTCCAAATATTGGAAATTTATTGTTCTTTGGTTACTTTGCTTAATTTCCATTTTTTGGAAATTAAATTGTGTGTTTCCAAAAAATGGAAATTTGTTTTTTGGATTTTGTTTACATAATTTTATTATTATTTTTATGAGTTTCCATAAACTGTTATCTATCTTGAAATTAAAATATACCAACAGATGTATGTTCAATATTGTTTTTTTACATTTATCCTTTTTTGTATTATTAGTGCACTTCTTCTAATCGATATATAAGTGTTAGGCATTGTTTATAGGAAATACATCTGATTAGATAAAGTTTTTGTTCTTAAAAACATTTTATCATTTTTTTGGTATTTTATATATTTATTCAGTGTATCATATATATTTTAAGCCTTTATCTTTTTTTATATTATTAGCACACTTTTTCTAACCGATATATAAAATAATTTTGTGTTATACATTGTTCATATATAAAATAATCTAGTTGATTTTTTATTTATTATTACTTTTACCATAAAAATCAACTAGATTATCAATATTTTATTTCTTTATAAAATTTTTACACTTGTCTTTTTCATTCCAATATTTTAATGGAATACCTTTTTCATATATTCCACAATAATTATTTGCAACTTCTTTTTCATTTTCTACAATATAATCATGTTGAGTGCATAAAGTATAATAGAAGCACCTTTGACATTTACTTTCCATTTTTCAACACTCTTTCTACTATTATTCTAAAATTAAACCTTCTTTGCTGTCATTATTCTTAAAACCTCTGCTATGCTCCAAGCTTGGGAAAAAGCACCTTTTGGAGAAAAAGGTTTTGTTGAATCATAGATTTCTGCAATACTACCGATGCAGCCTCTTTCAGATATTTCCTTTGAAAAAGTTTCTTCTACTTGCTTTTGTAAATCTTTAAGTTTTTTCGAATACATTTCCTTTTTTGTTTTTGATTTTTGACCCTTTTCCATATTTACCAACGCATTGTAGTATAAACCTAGAAGCCATGTCCAAGTAATTCCTTGATGATAGCTACTATCACGCTTTTCTGGTGCACCTTCATAAACAGCAATAAAGTCTTTCTCCCCTTTTGCCAAAGTTTGCAATCCATAAGAATTTAGCAACTTTTTCTCTACTGTTTGAATTATATTTTCTGCCATTTCTGATGTTACATCAACAATTGGATATGTAAGGCTCAAACTAAATAATTGATTAGGTCTTATCTTACTATCCCCTAAAACATCAAATAAACATTTTCTACGAAGATTATAAAACTTATCTTCAAAAGAATTCTTTGTAAGTTTTGCTTGTGCAGCATATTTTTTGGCAGAAGCTGTTTTTTTCAACTTTTTGCATAAACTTTCCATGATTTTCAAGCTATTATACCACATTGCATTGATTTCAACAGCCTTACCATTTCTAGGCGTAATCGCTTTATTCCCTACTTTTGCATCCATCCAAGTGTTTTGAGTAGTTTCAGTTCCAGATACAATTAAATTATCTGTATCCAAATAAATATTATTGTTATCTACATCAATTCCCTTAATATAATTCTCAATAATAGTTTCTAATTTTTCAAATATTTCATTTTCTATAAAATCAATATCATTTGTATAATCTAGATATTTTTGAATTTGCTCAAATAGGAGCAAAGACGCGTCAACACTATTATACAATGGTCTATTATCAAAACCTGAATATCCATTAGGAACTAATCCATACTTTATATCTCTTACCATTGTAAGTAAAACTTCTTTTGCAATATCAAATCTCTTTGTTTTCAAAAGTAAACCTTCAAATGAAATCAAACTATCTCTACCCCAGTCTAAAAACCAAGGATAACCCGCAATTATTGTGTGCAACCTAAATGTTGGACGATACACAATAAAACTGTCTGACGCCACACACAAATTCTTTATAAGCTCTTTTTTATTCTCATTTTTTACTTTATCTACTAAGTCCATTTTTTTAACGAGTGTTTGAATTCTTCTCTTCTCTTTCTGAATCAACTTGCCTACATCAATTTCATCAATATTTTCTTCAAATGAACATACAAAAGAAATTTCTTTGCTGGAATTTTTTGGTATTTCAACTTCATATCTTCCCACAACAACATGGTTTTCTTCTGGGTAAAAACCTCGTTTTTGCTCTTCAATATAAAACATCTTAGAAAAAGTATCATTTTTATGCTCTATATATTCGCCCTCTGACACATTCAAATATATTGGAAATTGTATCATATTATCAATAATTATCCTTACTTTTCGCCCAGTTATTTTCTGCCTTACATCAAATTGATGACCTGTGCTCATAGTATGAAAATCGCGGAAGTTCATTATTGGTGCGAGAGTTAGTTTTACTGGTTTATTACCTGTTTTAATCTTATACTGAATTCCAACAGTATCTTTTCCATATTCCATGCAAATTGTTTTAGTTATTTTCACATTTTCAACACTGTATGTGAATATTGGAACTACATCTTTTTCAAAACTTGTTTGATATTCATATCCTCTTGAAATATAGTTTTCACACATATTTGAAAAAATGCCATAATTTTTATCGCCAATTTGTAAACTCTCATCAACTTTTGACAATATCAAAAACCTTCTGGCTGGTGGTGTAAGTGGTGCAATTAACAAGCCATGATATTTTCTAGTGTTAATTCCAAGACTTGTTGAACTTGCAAAGCCTCCTATCCCATTTGTAATTATCCACTCTTTTTCTAGCCCTTTTTCCAAAGTAAGTTCTTCTTCCGTGTACTTCATAAAATTCTCCCTTCGTATTCCAACTATTTATTAAATTTACTTTTCTCCAATTTTTTCAACATCTCATCTCTTTGCTCTAAGGCTGTTTTCATCTTTTTCTTTTTTGTAATTTTCTCATCAGCCTCTCTAATTGAATCAATTCTTTCACGATATTTATTGCTGAATTTACTCATATTCTTCTTGTCATTTTCTTTGCCAACTTTTTTTCCGCTTCTTTTCCTTTTTCCTCATCTGCTTTTGAACCTTTTGAATACGCTTATCTTCTCTAAGTTTATTGTTCAACATCATATATTGTGGGTCATTTTGCTTATCTTGATATTTTAAATCATCACAAATCAATTCAATAATTGAAGAAGCCACTTTATTTGGATCATGCCTAATAAAGCCCTCTGTAACCATCGCTAAATCACGTTGCATAAATCTAATTCCCTTGATTTTATCAATATTTTGGTCAACCACATCTTGACCCTCAACATTATATTTTTTAATCATTTCAGGAACAATCTCGCCAGTATCATAGATACAATAATCAATAACACCTTTTCCACAATGTTCTTCGATTGCGTTAATATGATCAGCAATTGTATAATTATCGGTTTGACCTAATTCAGTCATAATATTACTAATATAAATTTTGATTGCTGTTGATTCTTTTATTGCCTTTGTTACTCCATTAACTAGTAAATTTGGAATTACATTTGTATATAAACTTCCTGGACCAATTATGATACAATCAGCTTTTTTAATTGCTTCTGTAACACCTGGTGCGGGTCTGCAATTTGATGGATTTAAATAAATACGATTTATCTTTGTTACCTTATCATATACTATTTCTGGAATTTTTGCCTTCTCTGTTACAACATAACCATTTTCAAGTTCTGCAACAATATTCATCTGATCTAGTGTTACTGGAATAACTTTTCCAACAATATTTAAAATTCCATTACTCTGCATAATTGACTTTGAAAAATCATGATTTACATCATTCATTGCTGAAAAATAAATATCTGCAAAAGATAGCCCCTTTAATTTTCCAGTTTTAAAATTATAGTTCATCAAGTTTTTCATATTTTCTTCTTGATTTGATAATGCAATTATACTATTTTTTATATCATCTGTTGGTTTTAATCCTAGCTCTTGTTTAGATTTTGAAGTTTCTTCTCCATAATCAGAAACAGTAACAACAGCTGTTAAATTATTTGTATATTTCTTTAATCCTGCTAATACAGTATTTAAGCCCGTTCCGCCACCTATTACAACAATATTTGGTCCTTGGTCATACACTGTTTTATTAAAAATTAAAGATTTCACATTAACATTTTTCTTATTGTCCATCCTGTTATCGGTAGATTCTACAAGAACTTCAAGTGTTCTTTTATTTAACCCTACTAGCCCAATTACAATAGTAAGGAAACCAACAACAAATGCTAAAATAATCTTTCCTATTCCTTGGAAAGTAAGTGAAACATCATCTAACACAAGTATTTCTGCTATTCCATAACATGCTAAAATAATACCTATAACTATTAAAAACATCCATCTTTTCATTTTTGAACTTGAAGATAACCATCTAAAAAAGCCTTTCATCTATATCATCCTTCCCATTATTTACCTAAAATTTCTATTTCTAAATTGATTTTTTCCCCACATTTTTCATATACCGTCTTTTGTACATATTCAATCAACGCTTTTAGGTCACTTGCTGTTGCATTACCTTTATTAACTAAAAATCCTGCATGTTTTTCCGAAACTTGTGCTCCACCAATTTGATACCCTTTTAAACCTGCTTCATCTATCAATTTTGCAGTTATATAATTTTCTCCCCTTTTAAAGGTACTTCCTGCACTTGGATATTCAATTGGTTGCTTTTCTCTGCGAGTTTTCATATATTCATTCATTTTTTCTTTGATTTCTATTTCATTACCAGCTTGTAAAATGAATTGAGCTTCTAAAATAATTGCTTTGTTCTCTGAAAATATGCTCGTTCTATAACTTAATTTTAAATCGTCTTTCTGCCATGTTTCAACTTTTCCTTCGTTTGTTAGAACTTTAACTTCCTTAATAATATCTTTGATTTCTTTCCCATAAGCACCAGCGTTCATTTTTACTGCTCCGCCTATTGTTCCTGGTATTCCTGCCAATTCTTCAAAACCTGAAATGCCATTTTTGCATAAATTGTGTGTTACTTCTGCTATTTTATTACCTGCTCCTAGTGTAACTATTTTTTTACTATTTGGCATATTTTCTATTTCTTCTTTTTTTATATCTATTTGAATAACTATTCCATCTATTCCGTTGTCTGTAACTAATATGTTGCTCCCATTTCCTATAATAGTTGTTGGAATTTTATTTTTAGTTGCAAATTCTTGCAATTCTTGTAATTCTTCTTCTGTTTGTACTCTTATATATACATCTGCCGGTCCGCCTACTTTAAAGCTTGTATGATTTTTCATTGGTTCTTGATAATGTATTCTTTCAGTTGGTATGCACAAGTTTGCTGTTTTTATTAGTTGTTCGATTTGCATATCTTTTCCCCCTTCAAAATCATATTCTCCCTTACTATATCATTTTTTTCGGATAATTACAAGTAAAAATTTGATTTTTACGCAAAAATATAGTATAATAGAAGTGTAGTATTTTATGGAAGGAATGATATTATTATGTGGCAATACTGGTTAATCGCTGCTGGTATATTTTTTGTAGGAGAGATTTTTACAGTTGGGTTCCTAATCTTTTGGTTAGGTGTTGCAAGTCTTATTGCAATGGTTGTTAGCTTTTTTATCTCAAACTTAATAATTCAAATGACTGTATTTATCATATCTTCTGTCATTCTTATTTTATCTACAAAGCCTTTTGTTAAAAAGTTTATGGAAAAAGAAATTTTAATAACAAATGCTTTTTCTCTTATCGGTAAAAAAGCCATTGTTATTCAAGAAATTGATAATGTAAAAGGTACTGGTCAGATAAAAGTTGGTGGCGAAACTTGGTCTGCTATGTGTGAAAATGATAAAATTATTCCTGTTGATGCAGAAGTTAAAATCTTGAAGATTGAAGGCGTAAAAGCTATTGTGCAACAAATTGAAGTTGCAGCAAAAATATAAAGGAGGTTGAAATTATGTGGTTTTTATTAGTTCTACTTGTTATTATTTTAGTAATTGCATTTAGCTCTATCAAAATCGTAAAACAAGCTGAGGTTTATATTATTGAAAGGTTAGGTAAATTCTATAAGGTTGCTGACGCAGGTCTTACTGTAATTGTTCCTTTCTTCGACCATGTTAGAAGTGTTGTTAGCTTAAAACAACAAACTATGGACGTACCACCTCAGGGAGTTATCACAAAAGATAATGTTACTATTACAATTGATACAGTTGTCTTCTATCAAATTACAGACCCAGCAAAGGCTGTTTATGAAATTCAAAACTTGAAAAAAGGTATTGAATATTTAGCTATCACTACAATTCGTGATATAATTGGTAAAATGGACTTAGATGAAACTTTCAGTTCTCGTGATGGTATCAATACTCAATTAAGGGTTGTTCTTGATGAAGCTACTGATAGATGGGGATGTAAAGTAGACAGAGTGGAAATTAAGGATATTACTCCACCAACTGACATCCGTGATGCGATGGAAAAAGAAATGAACGCAGAAAGAAATAAAAGAGCTTTAATTCTAGAATCAGAAGCTGAAAGACAATCTGCTATTACAATTGCAGAAGGTAGAAAACAAGCTGCTATCTTAGAAGCTGAAGCTGACAAAGAATCTAAAATTAGAAGAGCTGCCGGTGAGGCACAAGCTATAAAAGAAGTTGCAGAAGCAAAAGCTAAGGAAATTGAAATGGTTTACAATGCAATGAAAGATGCTAATCCAAATGATAAACTTGTTCAATTAAAATCTTTGGAAGCTTTACAAGAAGTTGCAAAAGGCGATGCGAATAAAGTATTTATTCCTTTTGAAGCTACAAAAGCTCTTGCTAGTTTAGGTGCAGTTAAAGAAGTTTTAACAGACAAAAAAGAATCTAGAAAAGAATAATCTTACATAAAAAGTTCCAGTGATTTCTCACTGGAATTTTTTTACATTTTGTTTGGCATTTGAATACCAAGCAAGTTACATCCTATTTTTAAAACTTTTCCTACGGCATAAGTTAGATATAGCCTAGCATTTTTAACATTTACATCTTCTATCATTATTTTATTTTCATTATAAAACACACTATATGATTTTGCTAGATCTATTAAATAACGAGACAATATAGATGGTTCATTTTTATCCGTAACTTGCACTAAAACATCTGTAAAATTATATAATAACTTAATGATATTTTGTGAAAATTCATCTTGCAAAGCAGTAGCTTGTACTCCTTCTAATTTCATGTTTTCTGCAATTCCGGCTTTTTCTAAAACGCTTTTTGTTCTTACATAAGTATATTGAATATATGGTCCAGTTTCCCCTTGGAAATTTAATATTTGATTCCAATCAAATATTTCGTCTTTAACACGGCTATTTGCTAAATCATTGAAAACAATTGCTCCTACTCCTACTTTTTTACTAATCTCGTCTTTATCTTCTAAGTCGGGATTTTTTTGTTCTATGATTTCTTTTGCTCTTGAAATTGATTCTTGTAATAATTCATTTAAGCTTACTACATTTCCTTCCCTTGTTGACATTTTTCCAGTTGGTAATAAAACCATGCCAAATGCAACATGCTCCAAGCCGTTTGTATATTTCTCGTCAATTCCTAGTAATTTTGCGACTTCAAAAACTTGTTTAAAATGCAAAGTTTGCTCATAAGATACAACATAAAGAGCTTTGTCAAAATCGTAATTTCTTGCTCTATATAAAATAGCTGCTAAATCTCTTGTTGCATAAGTAGTAGAACCATTTGTTTTTTCAATAATACATGGTGTATTTATTCCACTATCTTCTAAATCAATAATTCTAGCCCCCTCAGATTCCACTAGTTTTCCTGTTTTTTCTAATATACTAATGATTTCTGGCATTTTATCAGAATAAAAAGCTTCACCATTCCATGAATCAAATTCACTACCTAATAAGTCATAAACTTTTTGAAATTCTTTTAAACTTAATTCCCTGAACCTTGTCCAAAGAGAAACGCAGTATTCATCACCATCTTCTAATTTTTTGAAATTATCACGGCATGCTTGCAAAACACTTTCATCTTTTTTGCATAAGTCACTAATTCTTACATAAATTTTTGTTAGTTCATTTATTGGGTCTTTTTCTATATCATATTCTTCTCCCCATAGTTTATAGCCTTCAATTAACTTTCCAAATTGTGTGCCATAATCACCTAAATGATTTACTCCTGTTACATTATAGCCTAAATATTTATATATTCGATATAATGCTCCACCTATTACTGTTGAACGTAAATGACCAATATGGAACTGTTTTGCGATATTTGGTGCTGAATAGTCTATTACTATATTCTTGCCTTTCCCTATTTTGCTTGAACCATATTGTGGTTGATTTTCAATTTCTTCTAGCACTTCATTTGTTAATAGGGTTGATGAGATATAAAAGTTTAAGTATCCACCTGCTATTTCTACTTTTTCAATGTATTTTTCATCTATTTTTATTTTTTCCTTTATTTCTTCTGCTATGGCTTGTGGTGATTTTTTTAATTCTTTTGCAAGACGAAAACATGGAAAAGCATAGTCTCCATTTTTTGAGTCTTTTGGTATTTCAATATATTCTTTTAGTTCTTTTGCTTCAATTTCTATTGCATTTGAAATAGTATTTGCTATTTCTTGTTTAAAGTCTATCAATTTACTCACCCTTTCGGTTTTTTATATAATTCCATGAATCTCTACACATATCTTCTAAGGTTTTAGTTGCTTCCCAACCTAGTTCTTCTTTTGCTTTTTTTGGATCTGCATAACATGCTGCGATGTCGCCAGGTCTGCGTGGTGCAATTTTGTATGGCACTTTTTGACCTGTTGCTTTTTTAAAAGTTTTTACCATGTCTAACACACTATAACCTGTTCCTGTTCCTAAATTATAAATATATAATCCTTGCTGTTCTTTTTCTAATTTTTCTAATGCAAGTACATGTCCTTTTGCTAAATCTACTACATGTATATAATCTCTTACACCTGTTCCGTCTGGTGTGTTATAGTCGTTTCCGAATACTGATAGTTGTTCTAATTGCCCTGCTGCAACTCTAACAATATATGGCATTAAATTATTTGGAATTCCTTGTGGCTCTTCCCCAATTCTTCCACTTTCATGTGCTCCAACTGGGTTAAAGTATCTTAAAATGCAGATGTCCCAACTATTATCAGATGTGTATAAGTCTTTTAGAATTTGCTCGATAAATAGCTTTGTTGTTCCATAAGGGTTTGTTGTTCCACCGGTTTTACATTCTTCTGTAATTGGTATTACTTCTGGGTCGCCATAAACTGTTGCTGATGAGCTAAATATGAACTTCTTGACTCCATACTTTTTCATAGTTTCAAGCATGATAACTGCTCCACCTATGTTGTTATCATAGTATGCTAATGGTTTTGCAACAGATTCTCCAACAGCTTTAAACCCTGCAAAATTGATAACCGCTTCTATATCATTTTCTTCAAAAACTTTTTCAAGCTTTTCTCTATCGCGATAGTCCATTTCATAAGATTTAAAAGTTTTTCCTGTTATTTTTTTAATTTCTTCTAATACTTCTGGTTTGCTGTTTGAATAATCATCAATTATTACAATATCTTTTCCTGCCTCTAATAGTTCAATCGCTGTATGGCTACCTATATAGCCTGCTCCACCTGGTAATAATACTGCCATATACATCATCCTTTCTTCTATATTTTTTTAATTTCTAAACCGTCTTTTGTATCTTTTATTTCATAGCCTAAGTTCTTGATTTCATCTCTTAGAATATCTGATTTTGCCCAATCTTTTTGTTCTCTTGCTTCTTCTCTTTGTTCTATTAAATCTATGACTTCTTGTGGAAGTTCTTGATTTTCTTCTTTGTCAATTTTTATTCCTAAAACTGTGTCAAATTTACTTAGAACTTCTGCTACATCTTTTGATTTCTTATCAAATTTTGCTACATCCCATACATAACTTAAAGCTACTGGCATGTTCATATCATCATTTATAGCTCTATGAAATTTTTCTTCAAGCTCAGCTAATTTTTTCATATCTTCTTCACTTAAAATATCAGTTCCTTTTAAATGAGTTTGATAACTTTTTCTTAGCCTTTCTAATGATTTTGATGTTGCCTCGATTCCTTCCCAAGTAAAGTTTATCTTGTTTTTGTAATGGCATGAATAACAGAATAGTTTATAAACAAGTGGGTCATAACCTTTTTCTGCAATATCATTTAGTAAATATACATTGCCTAAGCTTTTTGACATTTTCCCACCATTTACTAATAAATATTCGCCGTGTATCCAATAATTTGCTGGGTTCTTTCCACATTTTCCTTTACTTTGTGCAATCTCATTTTCATGATGTGTTGGTATTAAGTCAATTCCACCAGTATGTATATCAAATTGTTCTCCTAAATATTTTTGACCCATTGCTGAACATTCAATATGCCAGCCAGGATAACTTGGTCCCCATGGGCTATCCCATTTCATTAAATGATTTTCCGGTGCTTTTATCCATAGTGCAAAATCATAAGGGCTTTTCTTTTCACTGTCAACTTCTACTCTTGCACCAGCTTTTTGCTCTTCTAAATTATGGTTTGAAAGCACTGGATATTTATCTAGTTTTGATATATCAAAGTATATTGCTGTTGAAGTTTCATAAGCATATCCGTTTTTTACTAGTGCTTGCACATATTCAAGCATATCTTGAATATGATCCGTTGCTTTGCAAACAATTTCTGGCATTTCAATGTTTAAAGCTTTCAAGTCTTCAAAATATAGTTTAGTATAATATTCTGCAATTTCAAGCGGTGATTTGTGTTCTTCTCTTGCAGATTTTATCATCTTGTCTTCGCCTTCATCACCATCTGAAACTAGATGTCCTACATCTGTTATATTCATAACTTGTTTTACTTTGTAGCCATTATATTCTAGTACTCTTCTTAATACATCTTGAAAAACATTTGTCCTTAGATTTCCAATTGTCGCATTTTTATAGACTGTTGGACCACATGAATACATTCTAACCTCTTTTTCGTTAATTGACTTAAAAAGCTGTTTCTCTTTTGTTAATGTATTACTAAAATATATATCCATTTGCTTCATTCCTTTCTAAGGAACAAATAGCGCCGAAGCGCTTTTGTCCTTTATTGTGTGGTATTTCCTTGTTCTGTGGTATTTGTTGATGGTTTTTCTTCTGATGGCTTAGTTGTTTCATTGCCTCCACTTGGCTTAGCTGTGGTATTTCCACCTGCCGTATTTCCACCACTTGTTGTATTATTTCCACCTGTTGTATTTGTTTTGTTTGTTTCATTTTTAGGTGTTTCTTCTGGTTTTTTCTCTGGTTCTGCCGGTTTTGTGTGAACTGGGCATTTTTCAGTTACTCTACCGCCAGCATCTTTTGAACTTGGGGTCCATAGTCCTAAGCTTTCTTTTGGAAGAACTCCTCCATAGCTATTGTTTTTTACTGTTGGACAATATTCTGTTGCTTCTTTTCCGGTTTCTGCACAGATTTTTTGTATTCCATGTCCTTCACATTTTGATGGTAAATTGTCTTGTGTGAACATTTCTGAATATGTATCTGAACAACTTGAAGTAGCTAAACATCCAGTTAGTCTACAAACTGTTTCTTGAACTATTCCAGATGGTGTATTAAAGTTTGCATTTTTCAAGTTTTTATGAATATCTTTCATGATATTTGACCAAATTGCTCCTGCTGGGTTTGTTGGGTAACCACTCCATTTAACTTCTTCTGAATTATCATATCCAAACCATGTTGCTGCTGAATAGTATGGTGTCATTCCACATAGCCATCTATCATAAGATTTATCTGTTGTTCCAGTTTTTGCACAAGTTTCCATTCCTGTTATTGCACAATATGGTGCTGTTCCACCTGCTTTAACTGGTTCTTCAATTATTGATCTTGTAATATATGCAACTTGCTCTGTAAGTACTCTTTGTTGTTCTTGTTTTGGTGTTAATATTTCGTTTCCACTAGAATCTAAAACTTTTGTATAGAATGTTGGCTCTATATATACACCATCATTTGCAATTGTTCCATAAGCTGCTGCCATTTCCAATGGGCTAATACCTTTTGTTAAACCACCAATTGCTAATGGTAATTGTAAGTCATTTTCTGCTCCATCTTCAACTAATGTAGAAATTCCCATTTTCTTTAAGTATTCAATAGATTTTTTTGGTGTTAATTCTCTCATAATTTTAACTGCTGGAACGTTTTGAGATGATGCAATAAATTGTCTTACATTGATTTTGCCTAGATAGTGTTCGCCATCATCTTTTGGAGAATATCCTCCACCAAAGTCTGTCTTTACATCATTATATTTTGTTGCTGCTGTTATAACTCTTTCTTGTAAAGCTGGTGCAACGTCTGCTATTGGTTTGATAGAAGAACCTGTTTGTTTAACCATTTGTGTTGCTCTGTTCCATCCAGTTGCTTTTGCATCTCCAAGATTTCCACCAACAGCTACAACTTGCCCTGTTTTATAATCTATTATTGCCATACCAGCTTGTGAATGTTCATTTTTTAAACTTCCATCTGCATTTTTTTCATGTCCTTTTACTTGATAAACTGGTTTTGCAAATTCTTGCTCTACTCTTGCTTGTATATCTGGGTTCATTGTTGTGTAAATTGTGAATCCACTACTATATACATATTTTTCTGCGAACTCTCTTGTAACATTTTTTTCTTCCATGACTTGGTTTATAATCTGCTTTAATGCTGCATCTGTGTGATATGAATAGCTTGCTGAGCTTTCTACATCACCTTTCTTAAATTCTAAACCTGCCTCTGCTTTTGCAACTGCTGCTGTGTAGTCTTCTTCGTTTTCAATATAGCCTTGTGATTTCATTTCACTTAAAACTGTTAAAACTTTGTTTTTGATGTTTTCATTTAGTTTTGCTTTTTCTTCATCTGTTCTTTCTGTAAATGGGTTATAACTAGCTGGTGAGCTGTTTATTCCTGCTAAAAATGCGCATTCTGCTAGGTCTAAATCTTTGGCGCTCTTGCTGAAATAGTATTGTGCACCTAGCTCTACTCCGTGTATGTCTCTACCTCCAACAAATAAGATGTTCAAATATAGTTCTAGAATTTGTTGTTTTGAAATCATTCTTTCTACTTGGTATGCTTTTGCCCATTCTTTGACTTTTCTTAAAATACCAGCCATACCGCTTGATTCTTTTTCATTTGTTATATTTTTTACTAATTGCTGAGTGATTGTACTACCACCATAAGATGAACTTCCTTTGAATATTGTGTTGATTATTGCTCCACCTGTTCTTTTTAAATCCACTCCGTCATGTTCATAAAATCTTTTGTCTTCTATTGCAACATAGGCTTTTGGCAAATATTCTGCCATTTCATCTAATGTGATAATTTTTCTGCTTTGGTCTTTACTTAAATCTGTAATCAGATTTCCATTGATGTCTAATACAACTGAATTGGCTGTTGTTATTTCTAATTCTTCTTTTGTTATTTCAAAGTCGTCACCAAACACTCCAAAGAATAATGCTGCTACAATTCCCGCTCCTACTACGCATAGTAGTAATATAAGAATTATCAATATTTTTATTATTAGCATTAACTTTGGATGTCTTGAAGAAAATTTATTTTTGTCTTTCTTTTTTCTTCTTTTTTCCTCTTTTCTACTAGTTGATACTCTCTTTGTTTTGCCATCATCACTCCTAGATGGTTTTCTTGTTCTGGTTGTTTTATATTGTCTTGTTGCTTCTGCTCGTCTTCTTTTATCTTTTCCGTTACTTGGCATATTTTTATTCCCTTTCTGAAATAGTTTTTCTATTCCTTAAAATTAGACATCTATATTATATTACATTTATTAGAAAAAATAAAGGCTTTAAGCTTAATTTTAAGAAAATTTTAAGAGGCTATCATTTAAGCCATATAGAGCGGAAATTTGTATTTTATCTTTTTTTATTTTATCTCTAACATAGATATATGGCTGTCTTTTGTAAAATTCGGCTTCATATAAATGTTTTTTGCAAAATAAATTTTCTTCAACTGCATATTCAAATCTATTTGTAAATTCTATTTCATAGTTCGATATAATGATACCATTAAAACGTTTTTTATGTATTTTTGTACTTCCGTCAATATCTATAAAAATCGCGTCTTCACATATTACATATTGATTAACAAATTCTTCTGGGAAGTCTATGTTTATTATAAATTTGGCTTTTAACAAGCTTTTTCGCTTGTTGTTTGTTATTACTATCGCTGTTCCATTTTCTTCCAAAATTTGATTTTCAATCTTTCTCAAAAGTTCTGAGTGTTTTGTTACAATGCTTATTGTTTTATATTGTGTGGCTAATAATTTTATTAAATTGATTACATTTTCGTTTATATCATTTGCTAATAAATGTATTGTAGTTTCTGATACTTGCGTATTTTGTTTTTTTAGTATGTATTCTAGTATTTCTGGAATAAGCATGAAAAATAGCCATCTGCCATCTATAATGTCTAATGGATATTCATGCAGTCTATTTAAATATGTTTTTTGTTTCTGCATTTTTTTACTTAACACAATTTTATTATTATTCATTTCCTGCATTTTTTTGGCTGTTTTGTCAGCCAATTTTAGTAACTGTTTCTCCGTTTTTTCCCCTTGTGGTAATATAATTTTGTTGCCATCTATTTTGATTAAGTTGAATATTTTGCTAATAAAATTTGGCTTGTCATTTTCAAAAATATAATACATAAAAACACCTCACATAGCAAATATATGAGGCATTTTATAAAATTATATCTCTTTTTAAAAGTTTTTTTTCAACTACGCCAATTCCTATAAATTTTCCAGCACAATATATACGATATGCTCCATCTTGATTTTGGTTTGTTAATTTTACTCCATTTAAGAAATGCTGTAATTTTTCTTGCTCTAATTCTATTTGATTTTTTTCTTCAAATATTTTTTCTATCGGTATTATTTTTTCACTTAAAAGCTTTTCATTTTCTTTTATTTCTTCAATCGATATTGATTTTTCTATATTAAAATTTCCTACACAAGTTCTAATTAAATTTTTCATATACCCTATTGTTCCAAACTCTTGTGCAATATCGGCACATAGTGTTCTGATATATGTACCTTTACTGCATTTTACTTGAAATCGCAAAGTTTTTTTAGCTCTGTCAATATTTTGTAGCTGTATTTCATAAATCGTAATTTTTCTTTCTGGTATTTCTACTTTTTGACCTTTTCTGGCATATTCATAGAGTTTTTTCCCTTTTACTTTAATTGCTGAGTAAATCGGTGGTATTTGTATAATTTCTCCAACAAATTTTTCTAAGCATTTTTTTATATTCTGTTCTTCAAAAATTTCTACTGGTACTTGCTTTTCTTCTATTACTTTTCCTTCTTCATCTAGCGTTTCTGTGGTTTTGCCAAGTTGCAGCTCTACTTGATAGGTTTTGTCATGATTGTTTAAATATTTTGCAGTTTCTGTTCCTTTGCCAATTAAAATAGGCAAAACCCCTTGTGCTAAGGGGTCTAGTGTTCCTGTGTGTCCTACTTTTTTTCCTGTGATTTTTTTTATGACTGCAACTATATCATGCGAAGTCCAATTTTTTGGCTTAAAAATATTTATAATTCCATCATACATTTTTTGTTTTCCTTCCTATTTTAAGGCTTTATGTACTTCTGACAAAATTTTCTCTCTTACTTGTTCTAATGTGCCTTGAATTAAGCAACCAGCCGCTCTTGGATGTCCTCCACCACCGAATAAATAGCAAATATCTGATACATTGATGTCATTTGTAGAACGCATTGATATTTTATATTTTTGCTCATTATCAATTTGTCTAATGAAAATTGAAATTTCTACTCCTTCTACTCCTCTACCAATTTCTACTAGTCCTTCATGGTCTCCCGCTTCTGCTTTAACTTCTTTTTCATCTTGGCTAGTGATGTATGTAAAAGTTACTTTGCCATTTTCTAAGATTTCCATTCTGCTTAAAATTCTTTTTAATAATTCAAAGTTAGATCTTGTTCTAGTTTCTAGTGCTTTTTCATAAATCTCTGAAACTTTTACACCTTTACGCAATAATTCTGCTGTAAAATCAAAAGTTTCTGGTGTTACCCCTTGATATTTAAAGCCACCTGTGTCTGTTATAATCCCTACTAAAATACAGCTTCCTAAGTCTTGATGTATATCTAATTCAAAATATGTAAATATTCCGATTAAGATTTCACAACAAGCTGGTGCAACTGGGTTTACAAAATTAACATCTCCAAACATAGTATTTGAACCATGATGGTCTATAACAATTGTTTCTTTTGCATTTTCAAAAATTTCTTTTCCATCTAGTCTCCTTAAATCTGCACAATCTAAGGCTATTGCTAAATCATATTTTTCTTGACTTGGTTCTTGTTGCACTTTTTCTGCACTTGGTAAAAATTTGAATTTTCTAGGGAATTCTCTTATAATTCTATCTGGCTTTTTTCCAAGATTCTCTAAGGCAATTCCCATTGCTAGTACACTTCCTATTGCATCTCCATCTGGTGATTCATGTGTTAAAATTGCAATTGTATTTGCTTTTTTTATTTCTTCTAAAATTTTATCTAATGTCATATTTATTCCATTCCTTTCTGGTGAAAAAGAATTTATTCTTTTTCATTTTTTTCAGGTAAAATTTCTTTTAAAATTGAGTCAATTCTTGCTCCATATTCCAATGAATCATCAAGCTCAAATATAAGTTCAGGAGTGTTGCGTAGGTTTATTCTTCTAGCTAATTCTGACCTTATATATCCAGATGATTTTTTTAGCCCAGCTAATGTTGCTTTAACGTTTTTTGAATTTAAAATACTTACTGCAATTTTAGCATATTTTAAATCATTTGTTACTTTTACTTTTGTAACACTAATCATCCCTGTGATATTTGGGCCTTTTAAGTTTCTATCTATGATGTTGCTTAATTCTTTTCTGTATTCTTCGTCAATTCTATTTAGCCTATTATTACTTGTTGGCATAATTTTTCTTCCTTTCCAAAGTTATCTCTTAATTTCTTCCATGATGTAAACTTCGATAATGTCTCCTTCTTTAATATCGTCATAATTTTCAATTTGTATACCACATTCAAAACCTTTTGATACTTCTTTTACATCATCTTTAAATCTCTTTAATGTTGCAAGTTTGCCTTCGTGGATAACTACATTATCACGAATTACTCTTACTCCGGCATTTCTTTCAACTTTTCCGCTTATAACATAGCTTCCAGCAACTGTTCCAACATTTGAAATTTTAAATGTTTGCCTTACTTCTACATTACCGATAACTTTTTCTTCGAATTTAGGATCTAACATACCTTTCATTGCCATTTCTACATCTTCAATTGCTTGATAAATAACAGAATATTGTTTGATTTCTACTTCGTCTTTTTCTGCTATTTCTTTTGCTGTGGAGTCTGGTCTAACATTAAATGCAATGATTATAGCGTTTGATACTTTTGCTAATGTAACATCAGATTGATTTACTGCACCTGTTGCACTATGGATAACTTTTACTTTTACTTCTTCATTTGATAGTTTTTCCATAGATTGTTTTACTGCTTCAACAGAGCCTTGTACATCTGCTTTAACTATTAAGTTTAATACTTTAAGTTTTCCTTCTTCCATTTGTGAGAATAGATTATCAAGTGTTACTTTTGTAACTTGATTTATTGCTTTTTCTCTTGCTTGGCGTTTTCTTCTTTCAATTAGATGTTTTGCAGTTTTTTCATCTTTTACTTCATAGAATGTATCTCCTGCTTCTGGTACATCTGTTAAGCCCATTATTTCAACTGGTGTTGATGGTGTTGCTGATTTTACTTTTTTGCCTTTTTCGTTTGTCATAACTCTGATTCTTCCTATTGAAGAACCTACAACAATTGTATCACCTACATCAAGTCTTCCTCTTTGAACAAGCATAGTTGCAATAGCTCCTTTTGATTTATCAAGTCTTGCTTCAATTACAACACCTTTTGCTTGTTTATTAGGGTTTGCTTTTAGTTCTAATACGTCTGCTTGTAATAGTACCATTTCCAATAATTGGTCAATATTTATATTCTTCTTTGCAGAGATTGGAACACAAATTGTTTCCCCTCCCCATTCTTCTGGTACTAGTTCATAGTTCATTAACTCTTGTTTTACTTTGTCAACATTTGCATCTGGTAAGTCTATTTTGTTTATTGCAACAATTATAGGGATACCAGCTGATTTTGCATGGTTTATAGCTTCTACTGTTTGTGGCATAATTCCGTCATTTGCTGCAACTACTAGAATTGCAATATCTGTGATTTGTGCACCTCTGGCTCTCATTGCTGTAAAAGCTTCGTGTCCTGGTGTGTCTAGAAATGTTATTTGCCTATTATTTACATTGACCATATAAGCACCAATTGCTTGTGTGATTCCTCCTGCTTCTCCTTCAATAACATTTGTTTTTCTTATCGCATCAAGTAATGATGTTTTTCCATGGTCTACGTGACCCATAACAACTACAACTGGTGGTCTTTCTTGTAATTCATCTTGATTATCTTCTGAGTCGTCAAATAAAATATCTTCTTCTGTTACTGTTGCTTTTTTCTTAGCAGTAATTCCAAATTCTCCTGCTACTAAAAATGCTGTATCAAAGTCTATTTCGTTATTTATTGTTGCCATAACTCCATAGCCTAGCAATTTTTTAATAACTTCTGCTGTTGTCTTTTTCATTTCTGCTGCTAGGTCTTTAACTGTAACACTTTCAGGTATTTCAATTTCTGTTAGCTTAAAGATTTTTTGCTTTGTTCTTTCTTCATTATCTTTATTAGGCTTTTTCTTGCCTTTTCTTCCACGTTCTGTTGTTAGGTCATAATAGTCTAACATGCCACCTTCTTGGTCATTAAACATGTGTGATAATTTATTTGCTTGTTTTAAACTTTTTAGTTTTCCTTCGTCAAAAGAACTTTCATTTCCATTTCTTCTTGATTTAGACTTTTTACCACGATTTTCGTCAAATCTACTATTGTTCTTTTGCTTATCTATATTTTTGTTGTATTCTCTTACAACTTCTTTTTCGCCAATATCTGCTGCCATTATATTTTTGATGTTTTTTTCAATTCCCTTTTCATCTAATGGACGTTTTTGATAATTATTAAATCTATTGTTTTGATGATGGAAATTGTCCTTAGGTCTGTTTTGTTGAACTTGATTTTTGTTTTGTATTTGTGGTCTTGGTTTTGTGTTTAAGTGCATATTTTCGCGATTTTCTCCTTGCTCTTGTTTTGGTTGTTCTTCTTTCTTTTCTGGTTTTGCAACAACAACTTCTGGCTTCTTTTCTTCTTTTTCTGGTTCTTTGTTGCTTGTTTTTAAACCAAATAATTCACTAACTGTTTTAGGTTTATTTGGTTTGTTACGATAAACAATGTTGAAATCTGAGTTTTGTCTTCTTTCTACAAAGCCAACATGTTCCCTTTTTGTTTCTTTTTTTACTTCTTCTTTTCTTGGTTTTTCTTCACTTATAATAACTTCTCTTCTAATGATAAATGGTGCTTTGGGTTCGTTTTTGTCTTCTTTTTTTGGTGTATCTGATTTTTTAAATTTTTTCTCGATTTTTGACATTTCTTCTTCTGTAATACTGCTCATGTGACTTTTTGCATCAATTTTCAATTGAGTTGCTACATCAATAATTTCTTTGCTTGTTACCCCTAATTTCTTTGCAATTTCATGTATTTTGACTTTACCCAATATCTTCACCCCCATAATTGATTTTCTGAATTTGTTTTGCTATATTTTCTTCTTTTATTCCTATAACTGCTTTATTATTTTTGCCTATTGCTTTACTAATTTCTTCAATGTTTCCTATTACGATGCTTGGAATTTCATAAGTTTCACACAAGTTTTGGAATTTTGTTTTTGTTCTTTCTGAACTATCTCCGTGCAATAACTACTAATTTTACTTTTTTATTTTTTATTTCTTGTTCTACACTATCTGCTCCAAAGCATATTTTTCTTGCTCTTGCTGATAGTCCTAAAAAGCCTAATATTTTATTATTTTCCAAGTATTACACCTCTTATACTTTCATATATTTCTTGTGATATTTTTGTGTCTAAACTTTTCTCTAAGCGTTTACTTTTCATCACTTTTTCTAAGCATTCTTCATTTTTGCAAATATATGCCCCTCTTCCTTCTTGCTTGCCAGTTTCGTCTACTGAAATTTCGTTATCTTTATTTTTTACTATTCGTAATAAGTCTTTTTTATCTTTTTTTTGGTTACATGCCATACAAGTTCTTTGTGGTTGTTTTTTTATCATCGAACTTCCCCCTTTATTGTATGCTGTTTGTCTTTGTTTTATCACGGTTTTATTCTTCTACATCATCTGCATTTTGTGCTTCTTCAAGCATTTGTCTGAATTGACTTTCTGATTTTATATCAATTTTCCAATTAGTTAATTTTGCAGCTAATCTAGCATTTTGCCCTGATTTTCCAATTGCTAAAGATAATTGATTATCCGGTACTATAACTTGTGCAAATCTTTCTTCTTCTTTTATATCTACTGCCATTATTTGTGCTGGTAATAGTGCTGATGCGATAAATATGCTTGGATCTTCGTCCCATTCTATTACATCAATTTTTTCACCATTTAGCTCATTTATTACATTTTGAATTCTGACACCTTTTTGACCAACACATGAACCTACTGGGTCAATATTAGGGTCTGGTGAATATACTGCTACTTTGCTACGGCTTCCTGCATCTCTTGATACACTTTTGATTTCTATTAGCCCTTCATATATTTCTGGTATTTCAAATTCTAATAATTTTCTAACAAAGTTTGCATTACTTCTTGAAACAATTACTTGTGGAGCTCCCTTTTGCCCTCTTTCTACATCTAAAACATATCCTTTTATTTTATCATTTACATGATAATGTTCTGTTGGGACTTGCTCTTTTCCTGGCATAACTCCTTCTAGTCTACCTAAGTCCATTACTACTATGTTTTTGTCTGCTTTTTGGATAATTCCTGATACAATTTCACCTTTTCTATCATTGAATTCATTAAATATTAAGTCTCTTTCTACTTCTCTTAGTTTTTGTATGATTACTTGTTTTGCTGTTTGTGCTGCAATTCTACCAAAGTCTTTTGGTACTATTTCGATTTCTACTTGTTCACCTGCTTTTAAGCTTTTGTTAATTTTATGTGCATCTGTTAAGCTTATTTCTGTTGCATCATTTTCTACTTTTTTTACTACTTCTTTTATTGCATATACATGTGTGGCACCTGTTTCATGGTCTATATCAATTTTTACATTTTCTAATGAATCAAAGTTCCTTTTATATGCTGTTAAAAGTGCTGTTTCGATTGCTTCAATTACATAAGATTTTTTTATTCCTTTTTCTTTTTCCAATTCCTCCAATGATAAAATTAGTTCTTTGTTATCAATTGCTTTCATTTTTCCTATTCCTCCCTTTCTTTATTCCAGTCATATACTGTTTTTAATTGTGCAATGTTTTTTCTTTCTATCGATTTTTCATCTATCGTAATATGTGTTTCATCAAATTGTTTCAAGATTCCTTGATATTCTTTTTTGCCTTCTGAATCTTTTTGAAATAGCTTTGCTTTTACTTCTACACCAATATTTTGTTGTAAATGTTCGTCTTTTCTTAATACTCTTTCAATTCCTGGTGATGAAATTTCCAAGAAATATTGTTCTTTTATATAGTCTGCTTCGTCTAACATGTCTACAACTGCATTATTAACTGTTTCACAGTCATTTAGGTCTATCCCTTTTGGGCTGTCAATATATATTCTCAAATAATTTGACTTGCCTTCTTTAACATACTCAACATCATATAGTTCATAGCCTATTTCTTGAATCTTCCCTTTTACAAGGTTTTCTACTTTTTCTACAATGCTTGCCATATTTAAGTTCCTTTCTTAAACCTTAGAAGAGTGGGATTTGCTCCCACTCTTCTATCATTTTGCTTACAGCAATATTATACCTTATTTTTTGGAAAATTGCAAGGGTTTTACGTGATTTTTTTAATTATTTATGCTATTTATCAATTTTCTTACTACATTACAGCATCTTTCTGCTGCTGGTTTAATAAATTGCTCATACATTCTTTGATTTTTTCCATTTGGTGTGTCTGATATGCTTCTAATAACAGCAAATGGCACATTGCATAAATAACAAACTTGTGCTACTGCCGCTCCTTCCATTTCCACACATTGGGCATTGAATTTTGCGTAAATCTTGTCCTTCATTTCTACTTTGTTGCAGAATATGTCGCCAGATGCGATTGTTCCTTTCATGACTTTGTATTTTAAATTTTCTTCACTAGCTACCGCTTCGTCTATTTTGTGAATTAACATGTCATCAGCATAGATTTTGTCCCCTATTCCTGTTATATATCCTTTTGCATGTCCAAATGCAGTAATGTCAAAGTCGTGTTGTACTAAGCAATCTCCTATAACTAGATCTCCAATTTGTAAATTTGGGTTTAATGCTCCCGCAACACCTACATCTATGATATACTTAGGTTTATATACATCAATTAGTAATTGTGTTGCTCTTGCAGCATTTACTTTACCTATTCCACATTTTACAACAACACATTTTTTGTTTTCAATTATTCCTTCTGTGAAGTTTAGCTCATAAATTTTTGTCCTTTTTTCGATTTTTATTATTTGTTCTATTGCGTCATATTCTTCTGGTTCAGCTACTATAATACCAAATTGCATATATATCCCTCCTTTTCCTTCTAACTGCATTTTACTACATTTTTTGTAATTTTTCAAGAATATTTTTTGAAGCTTTTGAATAAAAAAAATCTAGTGATATTTCACACCAGATTTTACGTTCTTTGAATTATTGTAATTCGATAACTGCTCCAACTTCTTCAAATTTAGCTTTTAAGTCTTCTGCTTCTTCTTTTGCTACATTTTCTTTAACTGTTTTTGGAGCTCCGTCAACCAAGTCTTTTGCTTCTTTTAGTCCTAATCCTGTTGCATCTCTTACAACTTTGATAACTTTGATTTTTTGATCTCCTGCTTCTTTTAATACAACGTTGAATGATGATTTTTCTTCAACTTCTGCTCCTGCAACCGCTCCTGCTACTGGTGCAGCTGCTGCTACTGCTGATACTCCATATTTTTCTTCAATAGCTTTTACTAAATCAGCTAATTCAACAACTGTTAAGCTGTCGATTTCTTCTAATAATTTTTCAATTTTTTCCATTTTAAAATCCTCCTAATTTTTTTGGTTTTACACCTTATTTTATGCTTCGGCTTCTGCCTCTGCTTTTGGTTCAGTAGTTTCATTTGCACTTTCTGCAACTGGTTCTGCTACTGCAACTTTTTCGCCTTGTTCTTCTTTTTGAATTCTTACTTGATCAAGTGCAACTGCAACTTTTTGAATATTTGCAAGTAATGCACCAGCAAGCATAGATAACAATGTTTCTCTTGATGGTAGTTTTGCAATTGTAATGATTTCTTCTGCTGACATTACTTTGCCTTCTATTACTCCACCTTTAATTTTGTAAAAATCATTGTCCTTTGTGAATTTATAGATTGTTTTTGCAGGTTCTAAATAATCACCTTTTGAGAATATTACTGCTGTTGGTCCTTCAAGTTTGTCTTCTAGACCTTCAATTCCAGCTTCTTTTAAAGCTCTGCTTGTAATATTGTTTTTGATAACTTTATATTCTGCATTTGCGTTTCTAATTTCTGTTCTTAGTTTTGTAACTGCATCTACTGTAATTCCTCTGTAATCTGTTAGAAGTATTAAGCTTGCTTCTTTTAATTCACTTGCTAATTTTGTTACTTCTTCTTTCTTTTGATTTAATACTTTTTCACTTGCCATTTGTTTTTTCACCTCCCACGTTTATATTATATAATAAAAATTAAAACCATTTTCATTCCCTTCCATAGGTAATAAAAATGGCTTTTGCACATTTATTCTTTACCTAGGTAGGGCTTACTTTTTGCCTACTGTCTTTGGCATATATTTTAGTGTTGGTCTATAAACATTGATGGTCCCATTGTTGTTGTGATTGCTACACTCTTGATGTATTGTCCTTTTGCAGCTGCTGGTTTTGCTTTGATGATTGCATTCATTATTGTTTCGTAGTTTTCTAATAGTTTTTCAGTTCCGAAAGATACTTTTCCAAAACCTAAGTGGATAATGTTTGTTTTATCCAATCTGTATTCTACTTTACCTGATTTAATTTCTGCAATTGCTTTGCTTACATCCATTGTAACTGTACCTGATTTTGGGTTTGGCATTAAACCTTTTGGTCCTAATACTTTACCTAATCTACCTACAACACCCATCATATCTGGTGTTGCTACAACTACATCATAATCAAACCAGTTTTCATTTTGAATTTTTGGAATCAATTCATCTGCTCCAACATAGTCTGCTCCAGCTTTTGTAGCTTCTTCTGCTTTTGGTCCTTTTGCAAATACTAATACTTTTTGTGTTTTACCTGTTCCATGTGGTAATACTACTGTTCCTCTTACTTGTTGGTCAGCATGTTTTGAATCTACACCTAATTTTACATGTAATTCTACTGTTTCATCAAATTTTGCTTTTGGCATTTTTTCTACTAATTCTAATGCGTCTTTGATTGCATATTCTTTGCCTTTTTCAACAAGTTCTATGCTTTGTGCGTATCTTTTTGCTAATTTTTTCATTTTTTTACCTCCCTTGGTTTTAACGAGATTTTTAATCTCTCCCAAAATATATTTATGCTTTAATTGCATACTATTCTGTTACTACAACTCCCATACTTCTTGCTGTTCCTTCAACCATACGCATTGCTGTTTCGATTGATGCAGCATTTAGGTCTGGCATTTTTTGTTCTGCTATTGCTTTTACTTGTTCCTTTGTTATTTTAGCTACTTTTTCTCTGTTAGGTTTACCTGAACCTTTTTCGATTTTGATAGCTTTTTTAATCAATACAGCAACAGGTGGTACTTTTGTGATGAATTCAAAAGATTTATCTTGATATACTGTGATAACAACTGGTATTATCATACCTGGTTGATTTGCTGTTCTATCATTGAATTCTTTAACAAATTGCATGATATTTACACCACTTGATCCTAATGCTGGTCCTACTGGTGGAGCTGGTGATGCTTTTCCAGCTTCTATTTGCAATTTAATAATATTGCTAATTTCTTTTTCTGCCATTTTAAATGGCACCTCCTTTTTTTGTTTGTATTATTTTATTTTTTGTACTTGTGAAAATTCTAGTTCTACTGGTGTTTCTCTACCAAACATAGAAACTAATACTTTTACTTTGTGTTTTTCTTTGTTTATTTCTTGTACTGTTCCAACAAAGTTTTCAAATGCTCCATTCATTATTTGTACTTGGTCATTGATTTCATAATCAACATTGATATTTAAATCTTCAAATCCCATACTTCTGATTTCGTCATCAGTTAATGGAATTGGATCTGTTCCAGAACCTACAAAGCCTGTAACTCCTCTTGTATTTCTAACAATATACCATGTTTGCTCTGTAACAATCATTTTGATAAGAACATATCCTGGAAATACTTTTTTTAAGTTGGTTTTTTTCTTTCCGTCTTTTATTTCAATTTGCTCTTCCATTGGTACAATAATGTCAAAGAAGTATTCTTCTAATTCTCTGTTTTTTATTGTTTTTTCTAAGTCTGTTTTTACTTTGTTTTCATACCCTGAATATGTATGTACTACATACCATCTTGGGTTCATGTCATAATCTTTTTGAGACATTTTATAAGCCTCCCTCTTTTTTATTCATTTGGTGTTGTTTCTGATGATTCTTCTCCCTCAGGTGTGTTTTCAGTTTCGTCAGTTGGTGTTTCTTCTGAACTTTCTGTTCCTTCTTCTGATTCATCTGCTGTTACCTCTCCTGTTGCTTCTGTTGTTGTATCTTCGTCAGAAGTTGTGTCTTCTGCTACACTGTTACTTACCATTTGTTTTAGTTTGTCAACTCCTTGGCTATTTATTGTTTCAAATACTAGGTCTAGTACAAAAACAATAAGTGCTGTTAATATTACAATAGTAATAACTGCAACTGTATTATTAACTAATTGTTTTGGTGTTGGCCAACTTACTTTTTTTAGTTCGGCTTTAAAACCTTTGAAAAAACTTTTTTTATTTTTTGTGTTTTCTTTTTGTTCTTTTTTAGCCATTTTATTTCCTCCTTAAAATAGCTTGCATTATTTTGTTTCTTTATGTGTTGTACGTTTTTTACAGAATTTGCAATATTTAACCACTTCTAATCTATCTGTGTTATTTCTTTTGTTTTTTGATGTTGTGTAATTTCTTTGTTTACATTCTGTACATTCTAATATGATGTTTTCTCTTGGTCCTTTTGCTGCCATTTGCATGCACCTCCGTATTTACCTTCTTTTTACTTTTTTTTTGAAACGATGTGAGTATATGTCCGTAATAACATATACTCGAATATTTTATCACTTTTTTGCGTTTATGTCAATGCTTTCTTGAAGTTTTTTTGTAGTTTTTTCAAAACGTCAAGTGAAAAAGTAAATGCAATTCTGTAAATATATAATATATTTTAGTCTTACATATCTTCTTAATGTACAA
>CANQEM010000020.1 GCA_947594935.1 uncultured Clostridia bacterium
TATTTTCATTAGTAATATATCATAAATATTCCTGTTTGTAAAGTAGTACTTTTGATGTAATTATTTTTTTGTACTACCTATTATAAAATAATTTTGAATTATAAATTTTAGGAGGCAAAATATGAACAATAATAATTTGAAGCCAATAGTACATGAAATTCAATATGGGAAAATAAAAATACATTTAGATAAAATAATGAATAATAGAAATATTACAACTTATCAATTAAATAATACTACTAATATAAGGTTTCAAACAATTCAAGCTTTGTGTGATGATTCCGCTTCTAGAATTGATTTTAATGTTTTAGCTAAATTGTGCTATTCTTTAAATTGTAAAGTTGAAGATATTATTGAATATATACCAAATAATGAGTAGTAACCTACTCATTTATTTATATATAAAAAACCACCTTTACCAGTAAACTGGCAAGGTGGGAAGGGTGTTACTTCGCCTGGTACTTCTTGATCTTGAAGTACGGGCTGCCTACTGGGCGGTGAATCTCTTCGCCTCGTGCCAGTAGCTCTTTTTCTACCAGGCTATAAAATTCTTCAGCTTGTGCAAATGGCACACCGTCGTCATCAATTTGAACGGTGTACGGATTGAAAAATGAAAACTTCTCATCAATCAACCGTTGTGCCTCCTCAAAGGCTTTTCCTTCTAGTTCCCATCTTTCCATGATGTCCTCTCCCTTCTTTTTATTAGCTTACGCTTATTTTTATTATACTATTATTTTATGTAAATGTCAATTATTGTAAAACGTTCAAAGTATCTCCACTTCCCTCTATTCCTTCAAGATTATAATATGTATCTGGTACATTTCCTATTATTACATTTTCCATTAAAATAACTTGATTCGTGATTATTTCGGAAATCGTTTCAAATGGTGTTAATATGACCACTTCGCACTTTACTTCTAAGTAAACTCTATGTAGAGTTTGATTTATTCCTTTTGACGTAAACTCGCTTTTTAAATTTGTTTCAACACTGCCATTACATGAAATTTGTATATGAATTTTAGGTCCACTCCCTGCAAATAGATTTATCCCCGTGAAGCTTCCGCAATGAAATTTCTATATTGTCTTTTCCTTTTTCGTTTATCTCTGATTGAATTTTGTTTGGCACTTCTGAAATAATTTCGTTCATAGAAACAATATTAGATTTTATCATTTTAACATTTCCGTCTGCATCTTTTTCAACTGAGAATAAATCATCATAAGAATATTTTTTCATTACTTCTGTTGCTTGTTGATTTGAAACTATTGTTGCAATAGATTTGGCTTTTTCTTTACATAAGCTTTTAAAAATTGGTTCTATTGCTTTTAGTATGAGCAATGCGGTTGAAAATGCAATGACCAAAATCAAAATCATTTTTATGAGCGGGTTTGTTTTTGGCACCCTAAAACGACTTCTTGAATAGATTTTATACATACGTATTTGCTTGCATCCTTACATATTTAGGAATATAAAGTTTTTGTCCTATTGTGATTTCTTCATTTTCTAAATTGTTTGTTTTAATAATTGCGTTGGTTGTACTTCCGAATTCTTTTGCAATGTTCCATAATTTATCATCTTTTTTAACAATGTACAACATTAGGCTGTAATCTTGTTCTTCTCTGTCTTTTTCTTTTTCTATCGAAGAAATTAAGTTTGCATTTGTTTTTCGATACATATCAGTTTGTACTTTCATGTTGATGTGGCATGCGATATTTCCGCCATCTTGTAATACAAAATCTTGTGTTGTAATTTCAAAATCATTTTGAGTGTTCAAGGTTTCCCCTCTTTCTAAATTTTCAACTACGTATTCAAAAGGTATTGTTGCGTCTTTTATTTCTGTTTGCATATTGTTCCCTAAAAACATGAATTTCAGCTGTAATTCCATTTCATAGAGAATTTTTGAGTTGATTTTTGTTTCTTTCTGCATTACTACAAATGAATCTACATCTATGAGTTTTTTGCCTTCTATGTCTTTTAAATTTACCGTTTCTTGAACATTTTTGCTTTGTTTGATAAGCATTTTATTGCTCATTGTATTTACTGCTGTTCTATCAACTTTGAAAATCGTATATGGGCTATACAAGTCTTGAATTAAGTTGATTTTTTTGTTTTCATATACTCTGCAACTAACTTCATATTCTAGTTCAACATAAATTGAGTGTTCTTCTTGCGAATTCGGCTTTATGATAATATTTTTTAATTCGTAACATACGTCATAAGTATTTTCTTCTGATACATTTGGAAGGTCTATAAATCCAACAACTGGTATTTTGGACTTTGCAATACCTATTCTATTATCTTCTGTTAAATATATAATTTTTACTTCTACCTCTGCTTTTGTTAGTATTTTATTATAGCTGATTTTTACATCTTTCTCTATTAGATTCGTAGTGACTTTTAAAATTTCTGCTAATTGATCAATATTGTCAATTTGAACTGTGTCTTTTGCATATATTTTTGTGCTTCCTATGCCAAGTAAAGAATTCATTTCAAATTCGTTTTTTAAAATTTGTATATCTTCTTGCTCTGTAATATCATTTACTACTTCGATTTCTTCTTTTGCAAAAGCTTTTATATTCATTTCTAGTGCTACTTTTATACCTATTTTTCTGCCATTGATTACTTTTGTTTCGATGCTTTTTATATTTGTAGTTACTGTTGTTTGCATGTCTTGATTTGTTCCTTCTAAATCTATTGCTTGTGAAAAGTCAAGGGTTGTGTTTATTCCTCTAATTCCTTCTTCCATACCTTCTGGCATATACATGATATATGTGTTTATCCCGCCATCGATTTTTAATTTTTCATCTTGCAATTCATGTTTATATACATAAGCAATTCCGCTTGTATTGACTGCATTTAAAATATCTGGTTTTGAGTCTGGTACAATCATATCCCCTTCTACAAATATGATTTCTGTTTTTTCCGCAATTATTTTATTGATACATAAACTTTCTTTGCTTATTCCTTCCATTTTTTTACCTCCTTGTTTTTTTCTTTATACATATATATGTCCACTTTGCTTTTTTATTCTTGAAATTTTTGATTGTAATATAATTGTAATAAAGTTGTAATCTAAATGTAATATTGACTTTTCTGTTTGTTAAAACCCTTGGCGTTAAAGAATTTGCCGTTTTTTATCTTCTTCTACATCTTTTGACATTTTACCCTAATAATGCTATAATTCAGTTATCTTATGAGAGTAGGTGATGACATGATTTGTAAAAATGATATTGCAAGTCTAAAAACTGACATCTTAGAGAAAGTGGGTCAAAAGATAATAGTAAAAGGGTCTGCTGGAAGAAGCAAATCTTTTGAAAAAGAAGCTACATTAGAAAAAGCTTATCCTTCATTTTTTAGGGTAAGATTTGATGAAAAAAATAGTAATGCTACTTATAGCTACACCGATGTTTTAACACGTACAGTTGAGGTTTTTGATTTTGACACTTATAGTCCTTTGGTTCCACCTCCTGTTGAGACAAAAAGAAAAAAGAATGCTGTTCAAGCATAATGAAAAGGTTTGGAGTTTATCCAAACCTTTTTTGTTCATATTTTAATTTTGTTGCCATGCCTCCTCTTATGTGCCTTTCAGCTTTGTTTTCATCTAGGATGCCTCTTACTTCTTTTGCTAATGCTGGGTTAATTTTTTTTAATCGTTCTGATACGTCTTTGTGTACTGTACTTTTGGAAATTCCAAATTTTTTCGCTGCACCTCTTACTGTATCTTTCGAATCTATAATATAATGTGCTAAATCGATAGCCCTATCTTCTATTGTTTTTTGCTTCATAATGAAAAACCCCCTAGCCAAAATACTTTTGTTTAATTGTATTCGACTAGGAATATTCTTAGAACTATATTGTTTTAAAAGGGTACTTGACTAATTTCATTTTTAATTTTTAGTTACTTGATTTGCATTCTGTTACATTTTTAAAAATCACAAAAAATCCACTCCGTTTCGGAATAGATTTTTTACTCTAACTATTTTTATAATACCATTACTATACTTTTTTAGTATGATCTCCAGTTCCATTATTTGCTATATATTTTTGATTTTTACTTTTTGGTTTGTCCGGTATGGTCATAATTATTTTTTCTTTTTCTAATAATGATTTTAAATAATTTCTTTTAAATCTATCTACACCTTTATATCCACAGTATTCAGATATTTCTTTTGCTGTTCTTGCTTCTTTACAAAAATGTAGTATTTTTTCTTCAATATTTTCATACGTCTTTTCATACGTCTTTTCATACGTCTTTTCTTGTATGTTTTTACTTTCTTCTGTTAAATCAAGCAATTCTTTGTCATTTTTTCTATAGAAAATAACCATAAACCCATTTTTTCTAATTTCAAATTTTACTTTGACATTTGCTTTTTCACATGCTTCTGTAATTCTTCTAAAACCAGAGCCCCATTTTTCAATATCTTTTGATAAATACAAAGTATTCGCTATCAATGGATTTCTTGGAATGGAACCTGCACCTTCTATAAAATCTTCTGGCTTGTATCCTTCTGGAAATTCTCCAGGATTAAAAATTTCTACTCTATCTTTGTATATTGCAACTTCATTACTTTTTGGATTTTTAAAATCTCTATGAATAAGTGAATTTATTATTGCCTCCCTTATAGCTTCCAAAGGTATTTCTGGTATTTCAACCCTTTCTATACTTCCACTTTTAAAATTAACAGGCCATTTAATATTTTTTCTTATATAACTTTCTCCAGTTTCTATTAATTCAAAAACATTTCCAAAAACTTGGTCTATATCTAAAAATGTTAGTTTTGTCTCTGTTGCAAAAATAGCCATCTGCATTTCTAGTTTTGCTTCTTTTGCAAATAAAATATAACCTGCATTTAGCAATTCATTGTTTTTATTTACTAAAGATAATTTCTTTAATACTTCCTCTTTATTTGTATAAGGATAGTTAATTCTTTTTGCCTTTCTGCCTTTTTCTATAAACTCTTTTAATAGTTCTTCATCTATATCTTTTAAAGTATAATCTGATACTTTTCTTTCCCATTTACCTATTTCATTTTCATCTTTTAAAATTAACTTCCTAATTTCCTTCATTGAAAGTTGTCTGTCTTCATCTCCAACTCTCATATATGCTCGTCCAAAAGCTAAATAAGGAATGTCATCTCCTTCAAATTCTATCAATATACATTCTTTATCATCTAATTTAATTTTATTCACAACGGGATATATTTTAGGCTCTATATTTTCAGATATTGCTTTTGAAACTTCTCTTATTGTTTTACTTGATACATTTTGTCCAATTATCTCACCATTGTCTTTTATTCCAAAATATAATTTTCCACCTTGATGTTTATTTAAAATTGATACAATAGATATTATTCCTTCTTTTAATTCTCCAGTTGTTTTCTTAAATTCTATAACTTCATTTTCTAAAAAATTTATATTTGGCATTGGCATTATCTCCTATAAAAAATCAATTTTATTGGATTATATCATAAAAATAATGAAAATGGAAGATACACTCTTAGTAAATTCCACTTTTTTTACAATTTTGCTATTTCTCATATTGTTTTAAAAGGGTACCTGCTTTACAAAGCTGGCACCCTTTTTTGAATATGGTTTCGGGATCACGGTAAATACTGTTTTAAGAGTATCTCCAATGACGGTTTCAGGGTTGGATGTTGTCCTTCCCTTGGGTTAAGTTTTGCATAGTAGTCCACTTTTTCCACTCTCACGGAGGTGAAATCATGTGATACCACTAATGAAAATGGTTCATCTTTTTTTATTCCAATTTCAAGATACGGGACTAACTTGTCAACAAGCTGACTGATGCCCTCAATATCCTTTTCTGTTGTTCCACCATTCACCTGGGCAAGATGCGCCACAGAATATATGCGGACCTTTTTCTTGCTAAATGTCGTGTGTAACTCAGATTTAATGAGGGTGGCTCCCTCACTAATCAGCATCAATACAGGTTTGTCTGATGCTTCTACGCTCTTGATTAAGCGCTCTCTGTCCCACTCGTAATTTGCAGGAATTGCAAATACATCAATGTATTGCTGATCTAACCCTGCAACAGGACTGGAAACAATTGCTTTTAATACATGTGCCAGTAAGTCATCTCTGTTGCGACCTTGTAATATTATTGCCGAAACCGAAAATGCTCTGTTATCCCTTGTACATAATGTGGCATTGGCAAAGTTCCGAATTAAATCTACATACGTCCGGATGGCCATGTCGATACCAAGACTTGCTCCGCCTTCGATTCCGTCCACTGTGCACGGCATAAGAAATGCTACCATGACACCTTTTGAGCGAAAATCTTCGGCAATTTCTGCTACCTGTCGTGACGACCCGTCGCCACCAGCTACAAACACCCACTTGATATTACGGGCTTTGCACTGCTGAATGGCAATTTCCTGCAACTCCGGTTTTGTAAGATCAACTCCTCGGCAGGTTCCGAAGTACCCGCCATGTTCCTTTTCAGCCGCCGCTTTGAGCGAAGGCGTCCACTCCATGATAAAACGCTTCTCCAACAATGCTTCGAAAGAATAGCGTCCCACATAGATGTGCTTAAAGATTCCCCTTTCTTCTACCTTCTCCATGATTGTCCGCAAAAACAAGTTTGCAGAATCAACCAGCCCTCCTCCATACAAGAAGAGGCAATTACCGTTTTTTTCTTTCATAATAGTCCTCCTTCTTTATGCTGCAAATTTTTAGCACTCATATTATATATCATTTAACATAAAAAGTCTAGCTTTTTTAGTTATTTTGCTAGACTTTTCATAATTATATTTCTTTCTTATTCACATAAACTTTATCCATAAATTCATCCGGATAACGGCTATCTATGAAAGTTTCAATCTTGTTACGCGGTGGGATGTTGTTTTTCCTTGCATCTTGCCTCATACCAGCAATACATGAAACTGTAATATCAAATATCATAAAGGCAAATAAACAATATGTAATTATTCTTGCAACTGTGTTTTCCAATAATATATCAATTTTATCAATTAGTGGGAATATCAATTTTAAGTAAGCAACACTGATTGCACCCCAAAAAAAGCAGTATACCAAAGAAGTTCTTCCGTTGATGTCAAATAATAGGTGTGAGTAGTCCCACGAAATTGTTCCAAAAATAACTTCCTGTAAAAATGAAAATATGTATTCGAGAACTCCTCCCATTATCATTCCAGCAAAAAATACTTTTTTGGGCTCTTTAATTTTACAAATTAGTAAATAAAATGCAACTGCCCCTACTCCATATACTTGTATAAATGGTCCGTATATTAGCCCTTTCCTAAAAATTAGAATTTTATCCATTACTAAACCATATAAGATTTCTATTAGGAAACCAAAAATACTACCTACAAAAAATATTAAAAATATTTTCAATATATGTGTCCTTATTTTCTTCATACTTTCTTCTATTCCTTTCTAAGGTACAAGTTATTTCAACATATCTTTTATTTTTTCCATGTTTTCTATTGCACATTTATATCCCGCTTGATAACACATATCTATTTTTTCTATGTCTAACATGCCTGTTCCTATTGTATCTACTGTTAGAATGCAGTTGCCTTCTTGCATGTTTTCTTCTGAAATTTTATTTGCCATAATATCAATCG
Source organism: uncultured Clostridia bacterium (assembly GCA_947594935.1). GTDB lineage: Bacteria > Bacillota > Clostridia > TANB77 > CAG-508 > CAG-269. The sequence continues at coordinate 7,600 of CANQEM010000020.1, forward strand.
TACGCATAGAGATGTCTAAGAAATTGCTAGTTTCATCAATATAATCTTTCTTAAAATTAACACATATTACTTTATCTGCACCCTGATTTTTTACCTCTTGTATCGGAATATTATCTAATATACCACCATCTACAAATTTATGACCTTGAAAATCACATGGACAAAAGTATCCAGGTAAGCTACTACTTGCTCTGACTGCTTTCCCTACTGATATTTCTGAAATATATTTTTTATCTTTCTTCTTACTGTTTGTGAATATATATTTTTCCGATTCATTTATATCGACTGTTGGTATAACAATTGGTTTTTCTATTTCTCCAATCGTTTTAATTCCTTTTTTTGAAGCAATTGTGTTATATGCCTCTTCTACAATTTTACCTGAATTAAAACCACAAACTTGCAATTTCTTGTTTGTCATAAAATTCCCGAATAGTGTTGATGATTGGCATTGTATCAACAGTTAATAAGTCTTTTGCATAGTTTTTGAATAGAACATATATATAATATGGAGTATAGCCTAGTGCATATAGTGTTGCAACCATACTACCAGAGCTTGTTCCACCTATTATATCAATATCAATATTGTTTTCTTCTAATGCTTTTAAAACTCCTGCGTGTGCAATGCCTCTTACTCCACCACCAGCTAATGCAATTCCCAATTTCATATTTGCTTTTCCCTTCTTAGCTATAATGTTATTTTGTGTAATATGCTTTTCCAGAACTTAGTTGTATTTGATGATACTCACTTATAAATTGTGGCTCTGCTTGTAAGGTAACATCACTTTCACTTGGGTCTATTCCTACTTTTCCATCTTGTTTTATCATACCCCATTTTCCATCTTTTAAAACTGTTGCAAAACCATATTTATTAAATTCAGTGGCTCTATCATAAATTGGCTCTACTATTATATTACCTTCTGCATCTTCAAAGCCCCATTTACCATCTTTTATTGTTACAAATAGCTTGTTATCTTTAAATATTTCTTTGTTTGAGATGATTTGACCTCCAAGTGATATATATTTTTGGTCTGTTTCATTGTAAATGCGTAAGTAATTATCTTTTTGAATCAACTGTCCATTTTCCATTTCTGTGATTATATTTCCAGATTTATCTGCTATTGCAATTGATTCATCTTTTACCATTTGAACTAGCTCAGTATTTGGAATTACTTGAATAGATGTATAACTAAATTCTGACTTTTCATTTCCTTGCAAGTCAATTATTCCTAATTTTTCACCAGTTTTAGAGGCAATACATAAATTATCTTTTAAATATGCTATATATTTATAACTTTCACCATTTATAGGTGTATCTTGTTTGCAAATTTGATAATTTGTTTGATTTTCCTCTGTGTCCACTCTTATTGTATATTCATCATTTTCCGGAATAGCTACAATAGTAGTATTAGGTGATATATTAGTTAAATTACCATTTACATCATATACTTCTTGATTTTCTCCACTTATTGTGTATAAATATTTTCCTTTTACATCTAGTTCTTCAAATTTACATGATAAAATTTGTTTTCCTTCAAGGTCTATTGCTCCATAAAGCTTGCCTTGTTGTACTATAAATATTGAAACATTGCTATCATAACTTATGGATTGATAATCTGTTTCTATTAGTTGTTTGTCATTTTTGAATATTCCATATCTTCCATTTTCTGCTACTATAAGATACACTTCATCTTTATTTCCCGCTTCTGTAACACGTTGTAAATCATTATATAGGGTGTCTAAATATTCTTTGCCATTATATGCGACATATCCATATCTATAACCATTATCAGTTTTATTTGCTACAACATAACCATCATGATAGTATTTTTCTTCATCATCAAAAAATGTGTCTGCCGTGATTTTGTCATAAAGTGGTTCTACTAGCACATAGCCCTTTTGATTTATAACACCATATTTGCCGTCTTTTTTAACAAGCAATTCTCCCTCTTTATATTGTAAGGTATCAATTTCTTCATAGATTGGCTCTGTAAGTGCTTCTCCCTCTAAATTGATTAAGCCATACTTGCCATCTTTTTCATACTTCATGACTGATTTTTCATACATTAAATCACTTGCAACATTTTTTAATTGCAATAATTCAATATTATCATATTCTGTATATAGCTGGTCTCCTTCACTATTTAGAACTACATTTTTCTCATTATTTGTGCATAAGAATATTTCTTTTGAAGGGTTTGGTATTTCTACGGAATCGTATTTTTCATCTACTAGCAATTCCCCTTTTGCATTGATTACTCCAAATTTTGTTTCATCTTTTGCTTTTGATACAAAATACTTATACTCTTCAACTTTTTCAATTTCATATTCTCGTTCCTGCATTGCTTTTTGTTCAAATATAAAATATGTTGCGCCAGCTACTATTAGCAGTATAAGGATAACTATAATCGCAATGATGACTCCTTTTTTCATTTTTCCTCTCCCTTTCTTAGCAATTTTTACATGCTTTAATTTTTAGAATTCTGTTATCTTCATATTCTTCAATTTTATAAGTTACTTTTTCCGTTTCTATTATTGGATTTTCTTCTTCTTTTGGAATTCTATCTAGTTCATCTTGCAAGAAACCTGAGATAGTGTCATAGTCGCCTTCTGGAATTTCAGCATTTAACAATTTGTTTACATCATAAATTGTCATGTTGCCAGATAAAATGTAAGTTGACTCGTCTATTTTTTCATATTGTGATTCCTCTTCATCATACTCATCATAAATTTCTCCAACAAGTTCTTCTAAAATATCTTCCATTGTAATTAAACCAGCTGTTCCGCCATATTCATCTAGTATAATTGCCATTTGAGTTTTATGTTTCTGCATTTCGCGGAATAAATCGTCAATCATCTTAGTTTGCGGTACAAAATATGGTTCATGGATAATACTTTTTATTCTGAAATTTTTTTTGCTGACATTTTTTAAGATGTCTTTTACATATAAAATACCTTTTATTTCGTCAATTGTTTCGTCATATACTGGTATTCTACTATATTTGTAATCTTCTTTTGAGATGATTTGCATTAGCTCATCCATGCTCATGTTTATATCTACTGCAAAAATATCTTTCCTGTGTGTCATGATTTCTGAAACTGTTATATCGTCAAATTCAAATACATTATTTAATAGCTCTTTTTCCTCTTCTTCAATTGTTCCTTTTTCTTCGCCTTGGTCTATCATCATTTTAATTTCTTCTTCTGTAACCGTTTCTTCTTCGTGTTCATCTACTCCGAACAATTTTGATATTTTGTTTGTTACATAAGTTAAGAAACGTACAAATGGTGATGTTACTGTTGCTAGGAATCTGATAATGCCTATTGTAGCAAATGCTATTTTTTCATAGTTTTTCATTGCAAGTCGCTTTGGAACTAATTCTCCAAAAACAAGTGTGAAGAATGACAAAATAATTGTTATTAAAATAATTGAAATGGTGTTCCATACTCCAACACTGAAAATTGGCATTATCTTATTTAATATTGGTGCTAGTTCACTTGCAAATGCGTCAGATGCAAATGCACTTGATAGGAAACCTGCTAAGGTAATTCCTATTTGAATTGTTGCTAAAAATTTGCTTGGGTTTTTTAACATTTTTTCGATTTGTTTTGCCCTTTTATCTCCGTCTTTGGCTTGTCTCTCAATTTTGGCATCATTTAAAGAGATAAAAGCTATCTCACTTGCCGCAAAAAACGCATTGATTAAAATCAGCACTAGTAATAATATAAATTCCATATATCAATCTCCTTGATATTTAGTATGTCCAATTAGTTGCTTTTATTATATCCGTTTTCTGATTTTTTTTCAATATATTTCGGGGAAGTTTTATCTATTTCTACATTTTTGAATTCAACTTTTATGATATTCTTAGTATCAACACTTTCAAATTGTGTGCTAATAATGCACATTAAAGAAAATACAATTATAGTACAGATTAGACTAATTGCATTAACGTATTTTGTAGTATATATTTTATACATACATGTTTTTCACCGCCTTATTCAATTGTGCTTTTTTTGGGAATTTGAAAAGAAATAAATTTCGAAAAAAAAAATTATCTAGATAATCTTATGATATAATAACATAAAAAGTTGCTGTTGTAAAGAACTTTTCATCGCAAAATCCGACAAAATTCGACAAAAGGAGAGAATTATTCTTTCTCTCCTTTATCTAAATCGAAGTAAAATTCAACACCGTTTTTTTGATTTGTTACACCATATTTATTTTTATAATGTCCCATTATTGCTTTGACAAAAGCTAGACCTATGCCACTTCCTCCGGATTCTCTGTTTCTAGATTTATCTGCTTTATAAAAACGTTTCCAGATATTTTCTAAATCTTCTTTTGAAATTTGCTCTCCTGTGTTAAATACTTTAATTCTAACTTTGTCTTTCAATATTTCATTCTTTATTGTAATTTCTTTTTTGTTGCCTACTTCTTTTACATTTTTAATTGCGTTTGTTAGGTAATTTGTTATAACTTGCTCAATATAAAAGTCATCAGCAAATACTTGAATATCTTTGTCTTTATCGATTTTTACGTCTATTTGTGCTTCATCTAATAGCAATTTTGAGTTTTTGATTACTTCTTTTTCTAATTCAACTATATTAAAGTTTTTATTGTTAAACTCTCTTTTGCCATATTCTAGTTTCATCAATTCTAATAGTTGTTTAACTAGTTTATCCATTTTATTTGTTTCATCTAAAATAACTTCTGCATAGAATTTTCGGCTTTCTTCACTTGTGTTTACATTTTCTAATAGTCCCTCGCTATATCCTTGTATTAGCGCAATTGGCGTTTTTAATTCATGAGATACATCTGAAATGAAGCTTTTTCTCATTTCATCTATTTTAGATTTTTCTTCAATGTCTTTTTCAAGTTCAATATTAGTATTACGCAATTGATTTATCGTTTCTTCCAATGTGTCTGACATTATATTTATGCTTCTACCTAGATTATCAATTTCGTCATTTGCGTCTTTTATCCTATACTTATGGCTGAAATCTAGTCCTGCCATGGCTGTTGCAATTTTGTTAAGCTCTAAAATTGGTTCTGTGAATTTTTTAGAAATTATTATTACTAATAGTGCGGAAACGAGTATTGTAAAACCTGCCATTAGTAGTAGAAAATGATTTGAAATTCGCACACTGTCTTGAATTGACGTTACTGGTATTCTAATATGTAAATAATAGCCGTTGTCAAATTTTCCGGTTAAGATGATGTATGTTAAGCCATTTTTAAAGTCATCTTGCTTAATAATTTTAAATTTTTCTGTTGATTCTAATTCTTCTCCTCTATCATTTTGAAAAAATGTGCGGAAGCTCTTGTCTGAGCTATATACGTACATATTATCATCATCTGCTATGATAATATCAAAATTGTTCTGTACTGATATTCTTTCTAGTTCTTTCTCTAAATCTAAGTTTGGTAATTTTCCGTTATAGTACTCATTTATCTGGTAATATATATCTTTTAATGTGTTTTGTTTAGAGTATAAATAAAATTTTTCTAATGCAAAATTGTTTAGGAAAATTAGAAAGAAGATGATACTTAGCACAGTAATAGATAAAGTTAGAAATAGCTTAACTTTAACAGATTTCATGCTACTTTTAATTCTTGAAAAAAATTTTCCCATATATTTTCCTTTCAATTCTTTACTTCAAATTTGTAGCCTACGCCACGCATAGTTTTAATATATTTTCCTTTTTTACCTAGTTTATGTCTTAGTTTTTTTACATGGCTATCAATTGTTCTGGAATCTCCGTAATAATCATAATTCCATACATTGTTTAAAATTTTATCCCTTGATAATGCAATATTTTCATTTTCTACTAGATATGTTAAAAGTTCATATTCTCTAAGACTTAGCTCTATTGGTTTTCCATCAATTGAAATTGTTCTGCCCTCTTTATTTATTTCAATTCCACCATAGTCTTTTACTGGGCTTTCATCTTCTGTTGTTCTTCTTAAAATTGCTTCTACTCTTGCAACTAATATTTTAGGGCTAAATGGTTTTGCAATATATTCATCCACTCCCAATTCAAAGCCGAATAGCTCGTCTTGTTCTTCTCCCCTTGCTGTTAGCATTATAATCGGTACTTTTTTGTTTTGTTGCCTTATTTGCCTTAGCACAGACCAACCATCTAATTTTGGCATCATAACATCTAGTAAAATTAGTTTTATTTGTGATTGGTTTTGTTCGTAAATTTCTATTGCTTTTTCTCCATCTTCTGCTTCAAGTATGTTATACCCTTTTGCCATTAAGAAGTCCTTTATTAGTTTTCTCATCCTAGTTTCATCATCAACAACTAAAATAGATTCTTGTAACATTTTTTCCACCCTCTTTAATAAATTTATGCTTTAATTATATAGTATAAATGTGTTCTTTTTGTGAAAAAAGCATGTATTTACATGCTTTATCCCATATAATCTCTTAGTTTTTTACTTCTGCTTGGATGTCTTAACTTGCGAAGTGCTTTTGCTTCAATTTGTCTAATTCTTTCACGAGTTACATTAAATTCTCTGCCTACTTCTTCCAATGTTCTTGATTTTCCGTCTTCTAGCCCAAATCTTAATTTCAAAACTTTGGCTTCTCTTGGTGTTAATGTATTCATAACTTCTTCTAATTGTTCTCTTAATAAAGTGTATGATGCAGCATCATGTGGTGCAGGGCTGTCTTCATCTTGAATAAAATCTCCTAAATGGCTGTCATCTTCTTCCCCAATTGGCGTTTCCAAAGAAACTGGGTCTTGTGCAATTTTTTGAATTTCTGCAACTTTTTCTACTGTAATTTCCATTTCTTGTGCAATTTCTTCTGTGGTAGGCTCTCTACCTAATTGTTGTAGTAAGTGCCTTGATGTACGTATAAGTTTGTTTATTGTTTCTACCATGTGCACAGGAATTCTGATTGTTCTTGCTTGGTCTGCTATTGCTCTTGTGATTGCTTGTTTTATCCACCAAGTTGCATAAGTACTAAATTTGAAGCCTTTTGTGTAATCAAATTTTTCAACTGCTTTCATTAAGCCCATATTTCCTTCTTGTATTAGGTCTAAAAATAGCATACCACGACCTACATATCTTTTTGCGATACTTACAACTAAACGTAAGTTAGATTCAGCTAATTTTTGTTTTGCTTCTTCATCACCTTTTAATATTCTTTTAGCTAGTTCTAGTTCTTGGTCATAAGCTAATAATGGGATTCTGCCTATTTCCCTTAAATACATACGTACTGGGTCATCTACATTTATACCTTCAAAACTGCTGTCAGTAAAATCTTCAATTGCTAAGTCTTCAACTTCTTTTAGGTCCTCGATGTCTGGTTCTTCATCAAAGTCTTCATCTATTAAGTCTACGCCAATTTCTTCAAAGGCATCAAAAACAGAGTCCATTTGATCTGGATTTACTTCATCTAACTGTTTTGCTAAGTCTTCATAAGTAATTTTGCCTTTTTCTTTAACTTCTCTTAAAAGATTTTGCATTGTTGCGTTTTTTACTTCATCAACCTTTTTTTCTTCTTGTGGTTCTTCGTTAACTTGCTCTATTACTTCTTCTTTGACTTGCTCTGGTTCTTTTTCAACCTTTTTTGCTTTGGCTGTTTTTTTCTTTTCTTCTACTTTTTTTGGTTCTTCTTTTTTTGCTGTTGTTTTTTTAGTTTCAGCCTTTTTTGGTTCTGTTTTTTTGGTTTCAGTTTTTTTGGTTTCAGTTTTTTCAGTTTTTTTAGTTTCTACTTTCTTTGGCTCTGCTTTTTTGGTTTCTACTTTTTTAGCTTTTTCTTTTTTCTCTACTTTTGGTTTTGCTTCTGTTTCAGTTATTTTTTTCTTTGTTGGCATTTGCTTCACTCCTATTTCATCTTTGCTAATTGAATAACTAATTCGCTTAGCTCTTTTTCTAACTGCTTTTTCTCTTCCTGAGATATTTCTTTATCTAATGCTTCTAAAATTTGCATTTTTCTGGCATTTAGCTTTTCTCTCTGGTAACCATGTATAACATCATCTATTGCTTTTTCCATATCTTGAATATTGTCGTCATCTGCCATTATTGCTGTAATGTGACTCTGTTCTTCTTCATTTAAATTGTCAAGAATTCCGTTAATATTACTATTTCCTTTTTCAAATTCTTCATACAGCTTTTTTGCAATTTGTCTATTTTGCTCATCTTGAAATTCATCTGCATTTATATTTTGCTTTATAATCTCATAGAGATTTAAGTCCCCTTTTAGCAAAATTGACAAAATCATATTTTCTCTTTTCTTTATGTTTGGTAAAATTTGTTGTTTTTCTATTGATTTGTGAACTACTGCTTTCTTTTTTTCTAAGGCTTTTTGCCCCTGTGAACTTGAATATAGCAATTTGTTCACTTCTGCATAAATTGCTTCTTTTGAAATTTGATATTCTTGCGCAATTTTTTCAATATATACTTCTCTTTCCATTGTGTTTTGGACTTTTGCAATAAGTTTTGCTATTTCATTTAAGAACTTGATTTTGTCATTAACATTGTCTACATTTAAGCTATTTCTTAATAGTTTAACCTTAAATTCTAGAACAGAAATTGCTTTTTCTATCAAATTCTGGAAACGCGCATTTCCATATTTTATGATATATTCATCTGGATCTTTCGCACCTTCCATTTGCAATATACGCATATCACATCCCATATTTTGTAAAATATCAATGGCTCTGATTTTTGCATTTAAGCCAGCTTCATCTGCGTCAAAACTTAGAATGATTTGCTCTGCATTTTTACGTAATAAAAAGCCCTGTTGTTCAGTTAGAGCTGTTCCTAATGGTGCTACAACATTTTTTATCCCCCTTTGGTGCAAAGATATTACGTCCATGTAGCCTTCTACAATTAAAAGCTTTTTTAGGTCTACTTTTTTTGCGACATTTAGCCCAAATAAGTTTCTTCCTTTACTATACACAATATTTTCTGGCGAGTTTATGTACTTCGGCTTAGAATCATCTAATACTCTACCACCAAAAGCAATTACTCTGCCACGTACATCACAAATTGGAAACATCAATCTGTTGCGATAACGGTCAATAAATTGCTCTTTTTCGTTTTTGTTTACTAGACCTGATTCTAAAATTTCAGTGTCTCCAAAGCCTTGTTCTTTAAGTGCTTTGTATAATTCATCAAATTTACCAGAAAAACCTATTTGAAAAGCTTTTAATGTATCATTTGTTAGTTTTCTCTTTTTTACATATTCTTGTGCTATTTTTGCATTTGGTGTGTATAGATTTTTATGGTAAAAATCTGCTGTAAAGGTATTTACTTGGTACACTTTTGCTTTTAATGCTTCTTTTCCGAGCATCTCCACTGTTTTGTAGCTCTGGTAAGGTAATATTTGCTCTTTCTGCAAGTAGTTGCACAGCCTCTATAAAACCAACTGACTCTACTTTCATTATAAAAGAAATGACATTACCTCCTGCGCCACATCCAAAGCAATGGAATATTTGCTTGTCTGGTGAAACGGAAAATGATGGTGATTTTTCATTATGAAATGGGCATAAGCCAAAATAATTTCTGCCACTTCTTTTTAGTCCCACATATTGTGATATAACATCTACAATGTCGTTTGATTGCCTTACGTCTTCAATGATTTCATCACTATATCTAGCCATTTTACCCCACTTTCCTTTTTATTCTTCTTTTTTCTTGCTACACTATTATTATTCGACGAATTTTACATAAATCCTTTTTTTAGTTTTACTTTTTGCAAAGAAAAAACCTTTTCGGTTAAGAAAAGGTTTTTAATCTATTTTCCATAATAGCTATCTAGCAGAATTTGCTTGATTTCTGAAACGAGTGGAACTCTTGGGTTTGCTGTTGTGCATTGATCTTCAAAAGCTCTATCTGCAAGCATATCCACTTTACTTAAAAAGTCATCTTCATCAATTCCAGCATCTTTAAATGATTTTGGCATATTTAAATGTTCATTTAATTCTTTAACTTTATTTATTAAACTTTCTATTGCTTCTTCTTTTGTATCTGCTTTCAAGCCCATTTTTTTAGCAATATTTGCATATTTTTTATCTGCAATAAAATATTCATATTTTGGGAAAGAAACAAATTTTGTTGGTTCTTCTGAGTTATATTTTATTACATAAGGTAATAGAATTGCATTTATACGTCCATGTGGTAAGTGGAATTCTGCACCTATTTTATGTGCAATAGAGTGGTTTACTCCTAAGAACGCATTTGTGAACGCCATACCTGCTATTGTGCTTGCATTGTGCATTTTTTCTCTTGCATGTTTATCATTTCCATTATCATACGCATTTTCTAAGTTTTCAAAGACTAATTCGACTGCTTTTTCTGCTAGACCATCTGTGTAATCTGATGCCATATTTGAAACATAGGCTTCTAGTGCGTGTGTTAGAACATCCATGCCTGTATCTGCTGTTACAGATTTTGGTAAGCTCATTACTAAGTCTGGATCAATAATTGCCACATCTGGTGTTAATTCATAATCTGCCAAAGGATATTTTTTGTTGATGTTTTTATCTGTGATAACTGCAAATGATGTTACTTCTGAGCCTGTTCCTGATGTTGTTGGGATTGCTACCATTTTGCATTTTCCACCTAGTTTTGGGAATTTATAGGTACGTTTACGAATATCCATAAATTTAAGTTTTAAACCTTCTATATCTGCATCTGGATGTTCATAGAATAGCCACATACCTTTTGCTGCATCAATTGGGCTACCTCCACCAATTGCAATAATTACATCTGGTTTGAATGTTTCCATCATTTTAACACCTTTTTGGATTGTGTCAAAAGATGGGTCTGATTCAACATCACTAAATATTTCTGAATGTACATATTTTTGTCTTTTCCTTAGATGATATAGTAATTTATCAACATATCCTAGTTTTACCATGTCTTCATCTGTTACAATAAATGCTCTTTCGATGTCTGGCATTTTTTCTAAATATGATATTGAACCTGCTTCAAAATATATTTTTTCTGGAACTTTAAACCACTGCATATTAACCCTCCTATTTGCTACTCTTTTAATATTGATTAGATTTACTGATGATACATTTGCTGTTGTTGAATTTCCACCAAATGAACCACATCCAAGTGTTAGAGATGGCATGTTTGTATTATATATATCACCTATTGCTCCATGAGTAGATGGAGAGTTTACAATAATTCTTCCTGCTTTCATTGTTTTAGAAAATCTTTCAATTACGTCTTTATCTTCTGCGTGAATAACTGCTGAATGACCTAACCCGCCGAATTCAAGCAATTTTTCTGATTTGTTTATTCCTTCTTCTGCATTTTCTACAATATAATAAGTTAAAACTGGACTTAATTTTTCCCTTGAAAATGGATATTCTCTACCTATTCCTTCTTCATATACAACTAATATTTTTGTGTCTTCTGGAACTTCAAAACCAGCTTCTTGTGCAATTTTATAAGCTGATTTTCCTGGTATATTTGATTTTAGTTTGTATCCGTTTTCATCTGTATAGTCAAACATTGATTGTTCTAGTTTTTTCTTTTCTTCTGGGTTTACAAAGTAGCTTCCCGCTTCTCTCATATATTTCTCAAATTCTTGATAAATATCTTTGTCAACTAATGCTGCTTGTTCAGAAGCGCAAATCATTCCATTGTCAAAAGATTTTGATAAAACTACATCATTTACAGCTGTTTTTAATTTTGCTGATTTATGGATATAGCATGGAACATTACCTGGTCCTACACCTAAGGCTGGTTTTCCACATGAATATGCTGATTTTACCATACCAGTTCCACCTGTTGCTAAGATTAGATTTATATCTGGATGGTTCATCAATTCTCTTGTTGCAGTTATAGATGGCTCTTCAATCCATAAAATACAGTTTTCTGGTGCTCCGGCTACAATTGCTGCATCTCTTAGAATTTTTGCAGCTACACTACTTGATTTTTGTGCTGATGGGTGGAAGCCAAAGATTATAACATTTCTTGTTTTGGCTGAAATGATTGATTTAAACATTGTAGTAGATGTTGGGTTTGTAACTGGTGTAACACCTGCAATAATACCAACAGGCTCTGCAATTTCTTCATAGCCTTCTTCCTCGTTTTCACTAATTACACCTACTGTTTTTTCATATTTAATGCTATGATAGATATATTCTGTTGCAAACATATTCTTTGTAATTTTATCTTCATATACTCCACGGCCTGTTTCTTCCACTGCTAGTTTTGCTAATTCCATGTGATGTTCTAGACCAGCCATAGACATAGCTTTTACGATGTTATCTACTTGTTCTTGATTTAGTTTTAGATATTCTTGTGATGCAATTTTAGCTTTTTCAACTAAATCATTTATCATTTTTTTAATTCTTTCTTGCTCGTCAGTATCTTCCATATTCACTATCATTCCTTTCTCATTAGTACTATTCTACCCAATTATATAAATATTATAAACAAAAGTCAAGAGAACTATTCTATTTCTAATAGCTTTTTTGCTCTTTCTATGTCCTTGGAAGTGGCAGTAGGAATATCTTCCAAAGTGTATAAATCTCCAAGATTTTTCCACTTATATTTTCCCATATCATGATATGGTAATAATTCCACTTTTTGTACTGTTTTTAAAGATTTTATAAATTCTTTTAGTTGTTTTAAATCTTCTTCTCCATCTGTAATGCCTGGAACAATAACTTGCCTAATCCACATTTGAATGTTGTTATCACTTAAATATTTTGCAAAATTCAATTCTAAGCTATTCCCCATTCCTGTAAGTTCTTTGCATTTTTCATTGTTGATATGCTTGATGTCTAATAAGACTAAGTCTGTTAAATTAAGCAATTCTTGAATTTCTTTGCTAATTGCAACCATTCCAGAAGTATCAATGCAAGTATGTATATTTTCAGCTTTCAATCTTTTGAATAGCGCAATCAAAAAATCTGCTTGTAGAAGTGGCTCCCCACCTGTAACAGTTACACCACCTGAAGGGCATATATAGTTTTTGTAATTCATGATTTTATTATATATTTCATCCAAAGATTTAGGTGTTCCGCCTTTTATTGGCCAAGTGTCTCTGTTATGGCAATATTTGCATTTTAAACTGCATCCTTGTAAAAAAAGCACAAAACGAATGCCGGGACCGTCAACGGTCCCGAAAGATTCGATTGAGTGCACATTAGCATAATATTCTTTTTCCATAGTTTATATCCTTTCGTGGATAGTGCGGTTAATAACATCTAGCTGTTGCTCTCTTGTAAGTTTAGTAAAGTGAACTGCATATCCAGAAACTCTAATTGTAAGCTGAGGATATTTTTCTGGGTGATCCATAGCATCTTGTAATAATTTTCTATCAAAAACGTTTACATTTATGTGATGTCCAGTTTGTTTAAAATATCCGTCTAACATATTAACTAAATTTTCTATTCTTTGTTCTTCTGTTTTACCAAGGGTGTTAGGTGTAATTGAAAATGTATATGAAATACCGTCTTCCGCATTTTGAAATGGTAGTTTTGCAATTGTGTTCATAACAGCAAGGGCTCCGTTTGTGTCTCTACCATGTAGAGGGTTTGCACCTGGTCCAAAAGGTTCTCCTGCACTTCTTCCATCTGGTGTGTTTCCAGTAGCTTTTCCATAAACAACATTAGAAGTGATTGTTAATATGGATAGTGTATGTTTTGAATTTCTATAAGTTTGATGTTTTTGTAACTTGCTTAAAAATCTTTTTACAATGTCTACTGCAATTTGGTCAACTCTATCATCATCATTTCCATATTTTGGGAAGTCTCCTTCAACTTCATAGTCAACTGCTAAACCAGCTTCATTGCGAATTACTTTTACTTTTGCATATTTAATTGCAGATAAAGAATCAGCAACAACTGATAGTCCTGCTATTCCACATGCCATTGTACGGATAAAATCTTTATCATGTAAAGCCATTTCAATTGCTTCATAAGAATATTTGTCGTGCATATAGTGAATAGCATTTAGAGCTTTAATATAGATTTTTGCAACATATTCCATCATTTGGTCAAATTTTTCCATAACTTCATCATAGTTTAGATATTCAGAAGAAATTGGCTCATATTTTGGAGTAACTTGTTTGCCTGAGATTTCATCTTTTCCGCCGTTTATAGCGTAAAGTAAAGTTTTTGCTAGATTTGCTCTTGCTCCAAAGAACTGCATTTGTTTTCCTATCTTCATAGGTGAAACACAACAAGCAATTCCGTAGTCATCTCCTAGTGTAATTCTCATTAAATCGTCATTTTCATATTGTAAAGAAGATGTTTCTATTGATAATTTTGTTACATATTTTTTAAAGTTTTCTGGAAGTCTAGTAGACCACAAAATTGTTAAATTTGGTTCTGGTGCAGGTCCTAAGTTTTCCAAAGAGTGCAATAAACGATAAGAATTTTTTGTAACTAATGTTCTTCCGTCAACACCCATTCCGCCAATACTTTCAGTTACCCAAACTGGGTCTCCACTAAATAGTTCATTATATTCTGGTGTTCTTAAAAAGCGAACCATACGTAATTTCATGATAAAATGGTCCATAATTTCTTGTGCTGTTGCTTCTGTTAATGTTCCATTTTTTAAGTCTCTTTCAAAATATATGTCTAAGAAAGTAGCATTTCTACCAATGCTCATTGCTGCACCATTTTGGTCTTTGATTGCTGCTAAGTATCCAAAGTATAGCCATTGAACTGCTTCTTGTGCATTTTTAGCTGGTTTTGAAATGTCAAAGCCATATTTAGAAGCCATAACTTTTAAAGCTTCTAATGCCTTAATTTGTTCACGAATTTCTTCCCTTTGACGGATAACTTCTTCTGTGAAATTGTCTACATCTAATACTTCTAATTCTTTATTCTTTTCTTCGATTAAACAGTCTATTCCATAAAGTGCAACTCTTCTGTAATCTCCAATAATTCTTCCACGTCCGTATCCATCTGGTAAGCCTGTGATTAAATGGCTTGAACGGGCAGCTCTAATGTCAGGAGTATATACATCAAAAACTCCGTCATTATGAGTTTTGCGATAATTATGAAAAATGTTTCTTACTTCTTCATCAACTTTTCTTCCATAAGCTTCACAAGATTTTTCTACAATTCTGATACCTCCAAAAGGCATAATTGCTCTTTTTAAAGGTGCATCTGTTTGTAGTCCAACAATAGTTTCTAATTCTTTATCAATGTATCCTGCTTCGTGTGAAGCAACAGTTGATATTGTTTTTGTATCAATATCTAATACTCCACCTGTTGAATCATGTTCTTTTTTATATAATTCTAATACTTCTTTCCATAGTTTTTCTGTTTTTGGAGTAGGTCCTGCCAAAAAGTCGCTATTTCCCTCATAAGGAGTATAGTTGTGTTGAATAAAATCTCTTACATTTATTTCTGTTTGCCAATCTCCACATTTAAAACCTTCCCATTGTTCAAATTTCATCATTATCACGTTCCTTTCTAAAATAATTTATAATAAATATTGTAACCAACTTTATTAAATATATCACAATATCAATAATAGAAATAAAAATTAAAAAAATCTGTTGCAAAAGCAACAAAAAAGCCTTTTTTAGGCTTTTTTATTTTTATTTATTCATCCTCTGTCTCAGCAATAGCTTTCGCTACATTATATATCAATTTTTGTTTTTTAGGTGAAACTTTTTTTAATAATTCTGCAAATTCATGCTCTAAATAATTATTAGAATTATTAGATGCACCATTTAATATATAACCTTCTGAAACATCTAGTAAACCGCAAATTTGATTTAATCTTTTTAAGTTGATGTGTGAGTTTCCTCTTTCTACTCTACTTAAAAAAGCAACAGATATATCAATTTGGTCAGCTAAATCTTCTTGTGTTAAATTTTTTGAAAGTCTTGCTTCTTTAATTCTTGAACCGATTACTGAATAATCAATAGCCATACGTCATCATCCTTTCTAGAAATAATATATCATTTAACTTATAAGTTTTGAAGTAACTTAAAATTAAAAATAGAACCTATTAGTTAATTTAATATGTCCAATTGATGAAATAAAGAGAAAAAGAGAGAAAAAACGAGTATAAAAGAGAAATAATGTTTAACACTGGAAACAAATGGAATTAAATCTTTTTAAAATGTGTTAAATCTGCCAAATCATGTATACATAATTTGAAATTGGTAAGAATATATAGTATAATAGAGTTTGGTGCATAAAAAAGGAGAGTGAATTTTATTTTAAAGACAAGACTTAAATTTTATACGAAAGAAGCACTGAAAGTTTTTAACCTTATGTTGTTGGCAATAGCTTTAATTATAGGAATTATTATGATTAAATATAAACCAATTTATGAAGTTAAGCTTTCCGGAAAAGAAGTAGGATATATAGATAATAAAGCTGAATTCCAAAGTATTGTAGCACAACTTGAAAATTATCAATCAAAAAATGTATATGATGTTAAAATTGCCGAGCAACCAGAATATCTTTTAACACTTGTTTCAAAAGAACAAGAAACAAATGAAGATGAAATTGTTATGAATTTGCAGAAAGATATGGTAATTACTTATCAATATTTTGATATTTATATAGATGATGAAAAAGTTGATGCAGTTGATACAAAAGAACAAGCAGATGAAATAGTTGCAGAGTTAAAGCAAAAAGATGAAACAAGCAATATCAGAGTAGTTGAGTGTGAAACACAAGACGAAATGCTGGTTCAAACAAGCACCTTAGAAGTTGCAAAAACAAATGCTTATCAAAAGTTAAACATTATTGAAGCTGAAAAAGAAAGAGAAGAAAAAACAACAATAAATGGAATTAAGTTATCAGCTTTGCCAGTAGAAGGAACAATTACAGCAAGATATGGTGAAAGTAGTAGACTTCGTTCTTCTAGCCATACTGGGCTAGACATAGCAATTACAAAGGGAACACCAATTAAGGCAGTAGCAGACGGAACCGTTATTTGTGCAGAATATTCAGGTTCTTATGGGAATTTAGTCAAGATTGACCATGGCAATGGAGTAGAAACTTGGTATGCACATACAAACACTATGAAAGTTGAAGTTGGTCAGAGTGTAAAAGCCGGAGATATAATTGCAACAGTAGGTTCTACTGGAAATTCAACTGGGCCTCACTTACATTTAGAAATTAGAGTAAATGGAGAACATATAAACCCAGAAGAAGTATATAAAAATATGATATAGAGTAGTTTATACTACTCTCAGAGTATTGACAAACCCCAGATATTTTTTCTGGGGTTTGTAATATTTTTTTGAAAAATTGCAATTTTTAAATT
>CANQEM010000021.1 GCA_947594935.1 uncultured Clostridia bacterium
AATTGTACATTAAGAAGATATGTAAGACTAAAATATATTATATATTTACAGAATTGCATTTACTTTTTCACTTGACGGTTAGTAAATAATTTAAAAAAAATTAAAAAAAGTATTGACATATTTAAAAGTTAAGTATAAAATATTTACAGTTAAACAAAAGTAAAAGTTTATTTTGTATTCTTGCAATTATTTGTAAAAAACGTATAAATAATGATATTTGTAGAATACTAATAAAAAAACATTTTAAAGGAGAGAAAGTTATGAAGAATTCAAAATTTGTAAAAGTAGTTTTACTTATACTTATAGGAGCAATGATTTTATCAATCGCAACAAGCGTACTAGCTGCAACATCTGATGGAGAATATGATGATTTATCAAAAGCATTAAGCGAAAGTGGTAGCAACAATAGCAATAATGGAACTGGAAACGGTAGTGGTAATGGCAATGGAGGTTTAGATACATCTGCTTTAAGAACTAACAATAACCCACCAACAACAGCTGTAACACCTA
Organism: uncultured Clostridia bacterium; assembly: GCA_947594935.1. Lineage (GTDB taxonomy): Bacteria > Bacillota > Clostridia > TANB77 > CAG-508 > CAG-269. The sequence goes on from CANQEM010000021.1 coordinate 511, forward strand.
CAAACACAAACAACAATACAAATACGAATTTACCTAATTCTGGTATGGCAGATTCTCTTCCAGTTGTAGTATTGATTGTTATTTCTGCAATCTCAGCTGTTTATGCGTATAAGAAAATACAAGATTATAAAAGTTTATAATAAATAATAAAAATGAGCTATAAAACAGCTCATTTTTATGGTATGCGAAAAAATCAATTAGAGAGGAATGATGTAAACATGGAAAAAGTAAGAGGTTTTGAAGTAGCAAAAGGGTTTGAAGATAAAGGAATAAACATGCCAGTTCGTAAAACTCAATATTCAGCTGGATATGATATTGAGGCAGCAGAAGATATTGTCATTCCAAGTTTTAAAAAAGGTATGGCACCAACACTTGTAAAAACAGGTTTGAAAGCATATATGCAGGATGACGAAGTATTATTTTTATACAACAGAAGTTCCAACCCTAAGAAAAAAGGCTTGATTTTAGCTAACAGTGTAGGAGTTATTGATAAAGACTATTATGGCAATGTAGATAATGACGGGCATATTATGTTTGCTTTTTATAATATCAAAGATGAGGATGTGCAAATCAAAAAAGGTGACTGCATAGGACAAGCAGTTTTTCAAAAATATTTTGTAGCTGATGGAGATAATGCAACAGGTGTTAGAAACGGTGGTTTCGGCTCAACTGGAAATTAAAAACTTAACATAAAAAGTAATAAAAAATGGAAAAAAATTGGTAAAAGCCTTTGACTTTTACCAATTTTTGTAGTATAATAGAAATGGTTAAAAAATCTAATAAAGTTATATATTATTGACATAACTTTATAATATTTTTTTTGCTGCGAAATCTGAAAGGAGTTGACTTTTATGTTCAATGTAGGAGACAAAATTGTGTACCCAATGCACGGCGCAGGTACTATTGATTCAATCGAAGAAAAAGATATTTTAGGAGAGAAACAATCGTATTATATTCTTAGAATGCCTGGTGAAGTAAAAGTTATGATTCCAACAGCCAAAGCGGAAGAGGTAGGAGTTAGGAATATAATTGATAAACAGTCAGCAGAAAAAGTAATTGGAATACTAGAACAAGATGAGACACAAATGGATAAAAATTGGAATAAACGTTATAGAGATAATATGGAAAAGATGAAAAGTGGAGACATATATGAAGTAGCAGATGTTGTTAGAAATTTAAGCTTCAAGCAAAAACAAAAGGGGCTTTCAACAGGTGAGAAAAAAATGCTAAACAATGCAAAGCAAATATTAGTTAGCGAATTAGTTTTAGCAGAACATGCTACACAAGATGAAGTTGAGCAATTAGTAGAAAATAAAATCAATACATCATTTATGACATTTAGAGCAGATGAAATTGATAAAGAAAGTATTGTAAATAAATTCATACCATTTGATAGTACAGGAACAAATGACTAATGTTTATTAAAAATACGCTAGTTTGCTAGGGTATTTTTAATTTTGTATAGAGAAAGGAAGGAATAAATTGGAACAAGAAGAAAACATTTTAGGAACAGAAAAAATAGGAAAGTTAATTCGTAAATTTTCAATTCCTTGTATAATATCAATGTTAGTAAACTCATTATATAACATTGTTGACCAAATATTTATAGGTTGGGGAGTTGGATACCTAGGAAATGGGGCTACAAACGTAGTATTCCCAATAACAATGATAGCACTTGCTTTTTCACTAATGCTTGGTGATGGAGCATCAGCATATTTAAGTTTAAAATTAGGCGAAAAGAAAAAAGATGAAGCCACAAAAGGTGTAGTCAATGGAATAATTGTATCTGTTATTATATCAATAATTTTATGTGCTGGTACACTTATATTTTTACCAAACATTTTAATGATTTTTGGATGTACAGAAGCTTTAAAAGAATATGCTCTTAAATATGGATTTATTATAGCAGCAGGATTACCTTTTATGATGATAGGAACAACTTTGAACTCTATTATTAGAGCAGATGGAACACCTAAATATGCTATGACTTCAATGGTTTTAGGTGCTGTTTTAAACATTATATTAGACCCAATTTTTATATTCATATTTAAAATGGGTGTAGAAGGTGCAGCAATTGCAACAATTATAAGTCAAATATTAACTTTTATCCTTAATATACTATATTTAAGAAGATTTAAATCTATTGAAATATCAAAAAATAACTTTAAATTTCAAGCAAAAGTGGCTCAAAAAGTATCTGCTTTGGGAGTTAGCAGTTTCATTACGCAGATGAGCTTTGTGTTTGTTGTAGCTGTTGAAAATAACTTACTTGCAAAATACGGAGCAGAGAGCAAATTTGGGTCAGAAATACCAATAACAGTTCTAGGAATAGTAATGAAAATCAATCAGATATTAAATAGCATCATTATTGGTATTGCAGTAGGAGCACAACCAATTGTTGGTTATAACTATGGAGCAAAAAAATATGAAAGAGTTAAAAGCACTTTAAAAAGAGTGTTAGGAATTAGTGTTATAATCAGCACAATAGCATTTATTTTATTCCAAACTATACCAGATAAATTGATTGCAATTTTCGGTAGTGGAAACGAAAACTACATGGAATTTGCCTGCATGGCTTTTAGAATTTATTTGATGTTATGTATTTGTAATGGAATTCAAATTCCATCTGGAATTTTCTTCCAAGCAATTGGAAAAAGTGTAAAAAGTGCAATACTTTCACTATCAAGGCAAATTTTATTTTTGATACCAGCAATGATTTTACTTAGTGAAGTATTTGGCTTAACTGGTATTTTATGTGCAGGACCAGTTGCTGACGGCTTAGCATTTTTAATTTCAAGTGTATTGTTGATTTTCGAAATCAAGTGTTTTGGTAAAGCTAAAACACCAAGTACAGCCCTTATTGATGATACAAGCACAGACAATAAATTAAACAAACCTACTATTATTACTATTGCAAGAGAATATGGCTCAGGTGGAAGATATGTTGGAAGGCTAATTGCAGATAAATTAGGAATTAAATTTTATGACAAAGATTTGATTATCAAGTTAGCACAAGAAACAGGGCTATCAGAAGAATATATTGAAAATACAGAGCAAAAAAGAGAAAAATTGGAGAGCTTAAATACAGGATATTCTGTTGGAATTAACACAGCAGATGAACTATTTATCAAAGAAACAGAATTGATAAATAAATTAGCAGACCAAGGATCTTGTGTAATTATTGGTAGATGTTCAGATTTTATATTAAAAGACAGAGAAAATGTTATAAAAGTATTTATATATAGTGATATGAAAAATAAAATAAAAAGAGCAACAGATATTTATGGAATTAAAGAAAATAAAGCAGAAAAGGAAATTAAGAGAATAGATAAATTACGTGCAAACCACTATAAATATTATACAGATAGAGAGTGGAAAAATTATAGCAATTATGATATTTGCTTAAATAGTGATATTCTAGGAGTAGAAAAAACAGCAGAATATATTTGCAATTTAATAAAAGAAAAAGTAAATTAGAATTAAAAATGATATTTGCATTATACTCGAATATAATATATAATAAAGCTAACGTAAAAAATATTGAATAAAATTCGTGCCTTAGAAAGGAATGGTAGTAAAAATGCAAAAAATCAAATTAGGAGTTATCTTTGGTGGTATGTCCACAGAACATGATGTATCAATAGTTTCTGGTACAGCTGTTATTTCAAACCTCAATAAAGAAAAATATGAGATTTATCCAATTTATATAGACCAAGATGGAGACTGGTATGTATATACAAATACAAACAAAGTATATCAAGTTGGAGATAAAATTTCTAATATTACTAAGATTGATGATGTAATTAGTTATTTAAAAAATCTAGATGTAATTTTTCCAGTTTTACATGGACTATATGGGGAAGATGGAACAATTCAAGGATTATTCGAGTTGCTAAAAATTCCTTATGTTGGGTGCCATGTACTAGCATCTAGTGTGGCAATGGATAAAGCATATACAAAAATTATTTTTGAAAAAGCAGGGCTAAATCAAGCTAAATACTTATACATAAAAGCAGTTAATGATGGCTATGTGTTGGTCGAAAAAGACTTTTCTGAGAAAAAAGTTTCATTAGATAACATTTGTGAAATTGCGAAGGCTTTAAAATATCCAATATTTGTAAAGCCTTCAAATTCAGGCTCATCAGTTGGAATTCGCAAAGTAAATTCAGATGAAGAATTAAAGTTAGCGATAGAATATGCTGCAAAATTTGATAATAAAATTTTATTAGAAGAACAGCTTGTTGGTAGAGAAATAGAATGTTCAGTTTTAGGAAACAATGAAGTTAAAGCTTCATGTGTTGGAGAAATTTTGCCAAGTGATGCTTTTTATAGCTTTGATGCAAAGTATAAAAATGCGGAATCTAAGACAATTATTCCAGCTCAAATAGAACCTAATCTTGAAAAAGAAGTTCAAAAAATGGCAATAAAAGCTTTCAAAGCTATTGACGGAAAAGGATTTTCACGAGTGGACTTTTTTGTCGATGATAAAAAAGATAAGATATATATAAATGAGATAAACACAATACCAGGTTTTACACAAATTAGTATGTATCCTAAACTTTGGGAGGCGTCTGGAATATCATATTCTGAATTATTAGATGAACTAATTGAATTAGCTCAAAAGCAATACTAAGTCAAAATTTATTCAAAAAAATCTGAAAATTTTATAAAAAATATTGACAAACTGTGCGTAAACTATTATAATATAAATTGTTGCAAACAAAATATCCAATTCCAAAAAATATGCAGATGTGGCGGAATTGGTAGACGCACAGGACTTAAAATCCTGCGGTTGAATAAACCGTGCCGGTTCGATTCCGGCCATCTGCACCAATGATGTATCTGTTCGAACTTTTAGAACAGATAGATACCAAAATCAATCAGTAAAATGGTTGATTTTTTTCTTTTTAAAGTTAATACATATTTAATTGACAATTTATAAATATATGATATAATGTTTACGTAACACTTCAACACATCAATATGTCAACTGACAGGAGGTGCCAGAAGATGAGTGAGAGAAACATTAGTATAACAGGGATTGGAGACTTCTGCGTGCGTGTCAGATACAAAAGAACAAATCGGCACAAAACAAAGATATACATGGTGGATGCAAGCCCAGTAGGATGGGAGGGACTATCTGTACCAATCGGAGAGTTTCATGTATTGAAAAACGACCAAGTAAATTACAACACTTGGCCCAACGTGCATTACCTCGTATCCGAAAAGGTAAAAAAAGAATATCCACTTGAAGAACTCCAGAAACTAGAAACTAAAAGTTAATTCACATCATCATGGAATAAGACCAACCATCTTATTCCTTCTTTTTATAATACAGTCTCAGAAAGGAAAGAAGTAAAATGGAAGCAAAAGATGAACTAAAATTAGTATTTCCAACAGAAGAATACAAAAATCAAATGGAAGAATATTTGCAAGAACACTTTGAAAACGGCGAATACGAAATAGCAGGAGATGGAGGTTTAGACAAACTAAAAGACTTTGACAAGTGGCTTAGGAAAATAAGAAACGACATATCAGAAGAAACAATAGAAGAAGGTAAAATACCATCAACACTATTTCTAGGAGTAAGAAAATCAGATAATAGAGTAGTAGGAACAATACAAATAAGGCATAAATTAACTGAAAGACTGTTAAAAAATATAGGGCATATTGGAGATGGTGTACGTCCATCAGAAAGAAGAAAAGGCTATGCAACAGAAATGATAAGACTAGCACTAGAAGAATGCAAAAAACTAGGAATTTACGAAGTCTTAATGGTTTGTTACAAAGATAACATAGGTTCAAGAAAAAGCATAATAAAAAACGGCGGGATATTAGAAAACGAAATTCCAGCAGAAGATGGAAAAATAGACCAAAGATTTTGGATAAAATTAAGATAGAAGGCTCAACTTTAAAGTTGAGTTTTTTTATAACTCTGCAATAGTATAATTATATAAAAAACTAGGAATAATCGTTACAACTTTATGTTAAATACATATAATATATTAAGTATAAAATTTTATATTTATACTGAGAAAGGGATGACAACATGAAAAATAAAAGGGGTATTATAGTTGGAACTTTACTACTCATAATATTACTAATGACTGTTGCTTATTCAGCTTTCGCAACCCAATTAAACGTAAATGGAGTGGCAGAAATCACAGGAGAATGGGACGTAAAAATAACGAATATTGAAGCAATAGAAATTAGTAATGGATGTGATGCAGGAAGCCCACAACACGATGATACAACAGTATCTTTCAATTCAAAACTAGAAAAGCCAGGAGATATAATTCTATACCAAATAACAGTAAAGAATGCAGGAACAATTGATGCAGTATTAGATACAGTTGTATTTAAAACAGAAGAAGGTTCAGATGCAATTGATTATGAAACAACAGAACTAAAAAAAGAACTAAATGCAGGAGAGGAGACAACCTTTAATGTAAAAGTAAAATATGATGCTGATTCAACAGAAGTGCCAGAAATTAAAACAAAAGCAATAACAGGCATCATAGAATATGTTCAAAAATAAGGAACGTGATGGCAATGGAAAAAGTGAAAAAAGAAAACAGCATTTATATGCTAATAATTTCAATCATATATATTCTCATAAATTTTAGTTTTGGCTTTTTCTGCGGGTTTGCAAGAAGCCCATACAACCATGATATATTAGCCATTTTAAAAAATGTGATTGTAAAAATATTGCCAATTATAGGAATCGAACTAGCAAGAGCAGTCCTAATAAATAAAAATAGAAACAACAAAAGAAATCTAATAATAATTACAATACTTTTTATACTTTTAGAAATTAACTACCATGCAATGATAAACGCATATAAGGACAAACAGGACTTTTTCGAGTATGTATGCAAAAGTCTAATACCATTAGTGATGTATAGCTGTCTGTACACATATTTAACAGCCAAATGTTCATGCTTACTTCCAATAATATTCAGAAGCATAAAGCAAATTTCAATTTTGATATTACCAATATTACCAAACATGGACTGGTTTATGCAGGGCTCAATAGAAGCAATTTCAGTAACAATAATAGCTATATTATTCCAATATAGTTTTGGAAAAAATGTAAAAACTAATAAACTCTTAGGAGCAAGCCATTTAATAGTAATCTTGATAAGTATATTGCTAGTTTGTTTTATGTTAGGGATGTTTAAATATGAGCCAATCACTATACTTTCAAACAGCATGGAACCAGCATTTGAACGTGCAGATGTGGTAATCTACAAAAAAATAGACGAAAAGCAACTCGGAGAAATTCCAATTGGCTCAATCATAATATATTCAACTGATGGCAAAAATATCGCACACAGAATAGTAGACAAAATAAATGAAAATGGTATAATTCAATATCAAACCAAAGGGGATAGAAACAATATGGCTGATAGAGACCTAGTGCAAGTGGAACAAATAAAGGGAGTATATGTATTCCATATAAAATATATTGGGTTTCCGTCTGTATGGCTATATGAATATTTTCATATATGATGGTAAAATAAAAGGAACTCTGCAAAAAGAGCTCCTTTTAAAATTATATCCATTCTCCAAATTTTTTAATATAAATTTTCTTAGCAATTAAAGCTACAAAGCAGTAAAGAATTGGAACTAAGATAATAATTGGTAAATATATAGCTGGAATAGGTACAAGCCCAATCCATTTTCCTAAGAAAGTAAATGGAATAAGAACACCTATAATTGCAAGTGCGAAAGATGAAGCATATACAAATTTATGTGCATTGCTCTGAATAAATGGCAATTTTGCTGTTCTGATGATGTGCATACCAAGCAAATTAGAAACAATACTATATGAAAACCAAATTGTTTGGAAAGTTGCAGCATCATTTAACTTGAAGAAACATAGCAAAATAGCAAAAACAATTAAGTCAAACAAAGAACTAAGTGGCCCCATAAACAGCATAAAAGTTTTCAAACTCTTAATATTGAATTTTCTAGGCTTTTTAAGGTAATCACTATCAACATTATCAAAAGGTAAAGTTAATTGACCAAAATCATAAAGCAAACCTTCAACTAGTAATTGTATTGGGGTTTCTGGTAAAAATGGTAAAATAACACTAGCAATAATTACAGAAACAACTTCACCAAAGTTAAAACTTGTAGAAAGTTTAATATATTTCATCAAGTTCGCAAAAGTTTTTCTTCCGCTCAGTTACACCATCAAGTAAAACATGTAAATCTTTTTCTAATAAAATTATATCAGCAGATTCTTTTGCAATATCCACAGCAGTATCAACAGAAATACCTACATCTGAATTTGTAAGAGAAGGAGCATCATTTATTCCATCACCCATATATCCTACAATATTCTTAGATTCATGTAAAAGCCTTACAATTCTGGCTTTCTGAATAGGAGATAATTTAACAAAAACATTGCACTTTTTTAAAAGCCTTAGAACACCGTAATCAGAAAGCTTTTCAATATCTTTTCCTTCTACAATTCTATCAGCATTTATACCAACTTTTTTACAAATACATCTTGAAATTTCCATGTTATCACCTGTTAGAACCATAACGCGGATACCAGCTTGATTCAATTTTTCAATAGCAGATTTTGCACTTTCTTTTGGAGGGTCTAAAAAGCCTATAAAGCCCATAAGAACCATATTTTTTTCATCATCAACACTGAAATTAGTAACATCTAAAATATCATTTTTTTGGCATACCGCTATAACTCTCAAACCGTCCTTATTCATTTTTTTAGAAATTTGTTTAATATTATTCTTTATTTCATTTGTGATAGGAGATACAGTACCTTTATAATCTACCAATGTACAAATATCCAAAATTTCTTCAACAGCACCTTTTGTAATAAGTTGCTTTTTAGTACCATCTGTTACTATAACAGATAAACGTCTACGTGAAAAATCAAAAGGAATTTCATCTACCAATTTATACTTTTCAGTATATTGCTGCATATCGTTTTGCAAACCACGATTAACAACCGCTTCATCAATATTACCTCTTAAACCAGTTTGAAAATATGAATTCAAAAAAGCATGTTTCAAAATACGAAAATCTTCATCACCATGAATATCCAAGTACTTTTCCAATACAATTTTATCTTCTGTTAAAGTACCAGTCTTATCAGTACACAAAATATTGATAGCACCAAAACTTTGAATAGAATCAAGTTTTTTTACAATAGTTTTTTTCTTAGACATCCTTACAGCACCTTTTGAAAGGCTAGATGACAATATAACTGGAAGTAAAAGTGGAGTAATACAAATTGCTATTGCTACTGCAAAAGTGAAAGCTGTAACTGTGCTATGTTTTGTAACATTTAAAATAAATACAATAGGAATAAGTACCAACATAAAGCGAATAAGTAATTTACTAATATTTTCAATACCAGATTGAAAAGCAGACTTAGGTTTAGAAGTAGAAATAGTATGAGCAACTTTTCCAAAATAAGTGTCATCAGCTGTTTTAATAACAACACACTTTGCAGTTCCACTTATAACATTTGTACCCATAAAGCAAATATTATCTAAATCAGAAATACCATCAACTTCATCTAAGTTTACATCAATATCAACAACTTTTTTTACAGCATCTGATTCACCAGTTAAAGAAGATTGCCCAACATATAAATCTTTTGCCTCTATAACTCTAAGGTCAGCAGGAACAAGGCTACCAGCAGAAAGAATAACAACATCACCTAAAACAATTTGATTTATAGGAATTTGAATTTCTTTGCCATCTCTCAATACAGTAGTAGTTGTTGCAACAAGTTCTTTTAATTTTTGAGCAGCTTTATTAGAATGATATTCTTCAAAAAATTCCAAAAGAGTACTAGCAGTAACTAAAATTGCAATAACAATAATATTTGCATAACTAGGAACTTCAGCTAAATATACATCAGTATAAAACAATATACAAGCAATACCAATCAAAATGCTATTAAAAGGGCTAAACAAGCTCTCAAAAAAATAATTATACCATTTTTTAGGTTTAGCTTGTTTAACTTCATTTAAACCGTATTTTTTAATACGGTTTTCAGCTTCCTGTGAAGACAACCCAGAGCTAGAAACTGCAAAATTTTTTAAAAATTCTTCTTTTGATAAAGAGCACTCTTTACCATAAACCTTATCAATATCCATTATTACTATCCTTTCTAAGGTAAATAATTAACCTTTTTATAACTTTCTAATATATTATAGCACAAAAAAAATAAAAATAGTAAATAATTTGAAAAGAATTAAAAAATGTGATATAATAAGCACAAAACATGCCAAGGAGGAATTTTACATGGGCTTTTTTGATAAATTAAAAAGTGGTTTAAATAAAACAAAGGAATCTTTTAATGATAAAATAAACAATGTATTCAGTACATTTAGAAAAGTAGATGAAGATTTTTTGGAAGAACTTGAAGAAGTTTTGATTTTATCTGACATCGGAATAGAAACATCTACTAAAATAATAGACTCTTTAAGAGAGAGGATGAAAAAAGAAAAAATCGAGGACAGCGAGGAAGTAAAGACAGCTTTAAGGGAAGAAATGAAAAAAATCTTAGAAGTAACAGATATAAATCTACACATCAACACAAAGCCATCAGTAATTCTAGTTGTAGGGGTTAACGGAGTAGGTAAAACCACATCTATTGGAAAAATAGCAAACAGACTAGCAAAAGATGGCAAAAAAATTGTTGTAGCAGCAGCAGATACTTTCCGTGCAGCAGCAGTTGAACAACTTGAAATCTGGGCAAATAGAGCAGGTGCTGGAATAGTAAAAAGAGAGGAAGGTGTAGACCCTGCGTCTGTTGTGTATGATGCAATAAAACAAGCAAAAGATTCAAATGCAGATGTTTTAATTGTTGATACAGCAGGTCGTTTACACAACAAAAAATACCTAATGGATGAATTAAATAAAATTCAAAAAGTTATAAACAAAGAAATGCCAGAGGCAGATAAAGAAGTTTTACTTGTTATTGATGGTGCAACAGGTCAAAATGCAATTAGCCAAGTACAAGCTTTCAAAAAAGAGGCAGACATAACTGGAATTATATTAACTAAACTTGATGGAACTGCAAAAGGCGGAGCAGTTATAGGAATTGTAGAAGAAAATAAAATTCCAATCAAATTTATTGGAATTGGAGAAAAAATTGATGATATGGAAATCTTTAATGCAGACGATTTTGTAAAAGCTATTATATAGCAAAGAAAGGATGTGAGCATATTGGCGGAAAAACAGCCTAAGAAAAAAACACGGAAGAACAATTTTTATTTTTGTATTTACACTACTTTTTATAGGTTTAAGTGCAGTACTACTAAGAGGAAGCTACTTAGAATATAAAGAACTAGGAGAAGCATATATTCATGAATTTATTGTAAACAGCCAAGTTAAGTATAGTTTGATGTTTGTCATATTTATTTTACTTTATATCATAATATATTTGACAAACAGAGGTATAAAAAAAGGTTTAAAAGAATTTTTTGACCAAGAGAAAAAAGAAATGCCAAAACTTTTAAACAAATCACTAGCATTTATAATAGCAACAATAGTCAGCTTAATTGTATCAAATACTTTAACACAAAAAATTCTTCTATGTATGGGACAAGCTTCTTTTGGAAAAACTGAACCGATTTTCCAATTAGATATTGGTTATTATATATTCCAAAAACCATTACTTGAAACCTGCATACAATATCTATTTATTCTAATTATTGGCTTAACAGTTTATATGGGCTTATATTACATAATAGTATTTAACAGATATTTTGACGGAATTGATGGAGAAATGCTTAGAAAAAGCAAATTTGTAAAAAAGCTATTGCGTAATGCAGTTATCATTTCTGTTTTACTAGGTTTAGTAACAATATTAAACACCCAAAACATACTATTTGGAAAAATTACAACAATTGAAAATTCAACAACAACAAGATTTGACGGAGTAACAGATAATTTAGAACTAACTGGTGCAAGTTACACAGATGCAACAATTAAGAGATGGGGTTACACAATCTTTGCTGTTGTAATAGTTATTTCAATTATTTTAGCAATTAAATATTTCAAACAAAAAAATACATCAAAAGTATTAAGAAGTTTATTAGCAATACCAACATACTTAGTAGGCTTATTTATAATAATGGTAGGTTTTGACTTAATTTTTGTAAATACTAATAAACTAGATAAAGAAAAGAAATATATAGAAAACAATATTCAAAGTACAGTAAATGCGTACGGAATTGATATGACAGAAACAAGTTTAGACTATTCCGGAACAATTACAGATGTTGAAGTAAAGAAAAATGAAAACTTGATACAAAATTTACCATTAGTAAAGCAAGAAGCGGTAACAGCAACTTTATCAGAAAAACAAACAGGCACAGGGTATTACACTTACAGGAATGCAAACTTAGCTATATATAACGTTAATGAAAAAAATCAACTTGTATATATATCACCACGTGAAATTGTAAATTCAGGAAGAACTTATGGGAATAAAACTTATGAATACACACACGGAATTGGTCAAATTGTAACATCAGCAACAGAAGTAACAGAAAATGGGGAAATCACATATCTACAAAAGGAACTAGAAGGAAATGACGATAAACTTGGAACACAGGAACAAAGAATTTATTTTGGGCAAGAAACAAACAACTTAGTTGCAACAAATGCAAAAGACCGCAAAGAATATGATTATACAGATTCAACTGGTAGAGAGTATAGTTCAAATTATAACGGAAAAGCAGGTCTAAACCTAAGTTATATTGATAGGCTTATCTTAGCAATTACAAAAGGCGATATGAACTTAATATTTTCAGGAGAAATCACAGAAGAAAGCAAAATCTTGATGAATAGAAACATAATTAAAAGAGCACAAAAAGCAATGCCATATTTACTATATGATGAAGAACCTTACACAGTTGTAACAGACGAAGGAAAGATAATTTGGGTTATAGATGCTTACACAATATCTGCAAATTATCCATATTCACAGTATACAACAATAAAATACAACAATAAAAAGCAAAAAATAAATTACATCAGAAATTCAGTAAAAGTTTTAATTGACGCTTTTGATGGCACAATTACATATTATATAACAGATAAAACAGACCCAATAATTATGGCATATAACACTTTATATGAAGGTCTATTCCAAGAAGATATGCCAGCAGATGTTTTAGAACATCTTGTATATCCAAAATATTTGTATAAAGTACAAGCAGAAATTATAAAAGCATATCATAATGCAAAAGCAGATATTTTATATAGAGCAGATGATATTTGGGACTTTGCAAAAAACAAAAATACAAAAATATCTCAAAGCTCAGGGGCAATCTTAGAGCCATATTATATCATGACAACAGTAAATGAAAAAGAGAAGTTAGGGCTTGTGCAAACATACACACCAAACGAAAAGCAAAATCTTATTTCTTATCTAATAGGAACATCAGAAAATGGTCAAAATCGCCTACATCTATATAAATTCTCAGAAGATAGCAATGTTGTAGGACCTATGCAGTTAGAAGAACAAATCGAGCAAGATGAGGCAATTGCACAAGAAATTGAAACTCTAAATATGACTGGAACTAGAATTACTAAAAACATGATAGCTGTTCCGTTAGAAAATACCATATTGTATGTAGAACCAATTTATCAAACTAGATTAAATGAATCACAAATTCCGCTATTGAAGAAAATCGTTGTATCATCTGGAAATAAAGTGGCAATAGGAGATAACTTAAATGAAGCCTTATCTAATTTACTATCTAAATATGCAGTAGATATAGAAATTGAAAATACAGAAGATATAGATGGGTTGATTGAATCAATCATTAAGGCAAATAATAATTTAATTGAATCAAATAGAAATGACGATTGGGAAATGGTAGGAAAGGACATAAAGAAATTACAAGATTTAATTAAATCACTTGAAACTATGAAAGCTGAACAAGATGCTAAGAAGGAGGAAAACAACGAAGAAAGTGATGAACAAACAAACACAGTTGAAAACACTTTGGTAGAACAAGAAAATACACTTCAATAGTATAAAAATCAAATAAAAATCCATCTTAATAATATTGAGGTGGATTTTTCTATGTTTATAAAAAAAGAAGAAAGTAGTTTATTAGAAAAGCAAATTGAAAATTTAAATGAAGCTTTACAAAAGAGCAAAATCCAAGAGCTCTATGAATTACTAGGGAATAAAAAAGAGATGATAAAACGAAACTTGATTTCTGGAATATTCAGAGGAATTGGAGTTGGAATAGGTGTAACAGTAATAACTGCAATACTTATTTTTATTATGCAGAGGATAGTAACATTAAATATTCCAGTGATAGGAGAATATATATCAGATATAGTGGAAATAGTTGAAAAAAGCAGATAAAAAGTTTGTAAACCGAAGCCTACAAACTTAAATCTCTAATTTATGAAAAACTTTCTTTCCTTTTTTTATAATAGCATAACCATTTGAAAAGTCTTTATCTGAAAGCATATAATTACAATCTGTAATTTTTTCATCATTAAGTGTAACTGCATTTTGAGTAATCAAAGTTCTAGCTTGACCTTTTGAAGGGGCAATTCCAACTAAAACAATAGCATCTACAAGTGAAATATTTATATTTTCTATTTTAGTAGAAGGCATATTTTCAATTGAACCTTGACCACCAAATAAAGCATTTGTAGCTTCTTCGGCTTTTTTAGCTTCTTCTTCACCATGAACTAATTTTGTAATTTCAAAAGCAGCAACTTTTTTAGCTTCATTTATTTTTTCATCTTTCAAGCTACTTAAACGCTTAACTTCATCCATTGGCAAAAATGTTAGTAAAGATAAAACAGTTTCAACACTTTCATCTTCGATATTTCTCCAATATTGATAAAATTCATAAGGTGAAACACGATTAGCATCTAACCACAAAGCACCTTTTTCAGTTTTACCCATTTTTTTGCCTTCTTTTGTTGTAAGTAATTTAAAAGTAAGACCAAAAGAATCATCTTTACCAATTTTACGAATTAACTCAACTCCACCAATAATATTAGACCATTGGTCATTTCCACCAATTTGCAATTTACAGTCATAAGTATTATATAAATGTAAAAAGTCATAAGACTGCATAAGCATATAACCTAATTCAAAAAAAGTTAAACCTGTTTCTAAACGTTGCTTATAGCACTCAGCAGCAAGCATACGGTTAATAGAAAATAAACTTCCAATTTCACGCATAAAATCAATATAATTCAAGTTTAAAAGCCAATCAGCATTATTTACAATTATTGCAGCATTTTCACCTTCAAAGGTAACGAATTTAGAAATTTGCTTTTTCAAAGCTTCAACATTTTTATCAATTTCTTCTCTTGATAACATTTTACGCATATCTGTTTTTCCAGAAGGGTCTCCAATAGAGGCTGTTCCACCACCAACAAGAATAATAGGCTTATGCCCACACTTCTGCATAAGGCTAGCAACCATCAAAGAAATAAAATGCCCAACATGTAAGCTATCAGCAGTAGGGTCAATACCTACATAAAAAGGAATAGATTTTCCACTACTAAAAAGCTCTTCCATTTCCTTTGGATGAGTTAATTGCTCAATATATCCGCGTTCTTCAAGTAAAGCCAACGCATTTTTCATTTTATATCCACCTTTCTAAACGTCAATTTTCCCATTTTTTAAAGATATATTACCTAATTTATCAGAATATTCACCTAAACCTTCGTAACCTAAGAAGCGGTTAATATTTTTAACAGAAATTCCAGTTTTACCAGAAATGTCTTCAACTCCGCCACCTAAGCCATTTTCTTGAATATAATTTTTGAAAGTAGAGAACTCTAAATTATCTTTTGTTTTGCAATTAGGGCAAACATTTCCTTCTGATAAATAAAAATTACCACATCTAGCACATTTATTAAATTCCATAGTTATTCCTCCCTTATTATTTCATCTCAGAAATATTTTTAGTCATTGTATCATAAAATTTAAAAAATAGGAAGAGTTTTAGCATAATTTGTAAAAAAAACCAATTGCAAAAAAAGCACACTCATGATATAATATGGAAAGTTCAAAAAAGGAGGAATTTAGTAATGTCAAAGAAAATTAACGATAAAGTAACATGGGTAGGTAAAAAAGACTGGGAATTAAAAAAATTCCATGGAGATGAGTTTACAACAGTAAATGGCTCATCATATAATAGCTATTTAATAAGAGATGAAAAAACAGTTTTAATTGATACAGCATGGTTGCCTTATGATAAAGAATTCGTGAAAAATTTAAAAGATGAAATAGATTTAACAAAAATAGACGCAATTATTGCACTACATGGAGAAATAGACCATTCAGGTGCATTAGTAGAACTTATGAGAGAAATGCCAGAAAACACTCCAATTTATTGCACAGCAAATGGTGTAAAATCAATAAAAGGTCAATACCACAAAGATTGGAATTTTCAAGTAGTGAAAACAGGAGATAAATTAGAAATAGGGGAAAGCACACTAACTTTTATTGAAGCTCCAATGTTACATTGGCCAGATACAATGTTTGCATATATGGATAAAGAAAATATATTATTCAGTAGTGATGGCTTTGGTCAACACTTAGCATCTGAATTTCTATATGCAGATGAAATAGATCAAGATTTATTATATAATGAAGCATTAAAATATTATGCAAACATATTAGCACCTTTTGGAATGATTGCAATTAAAAAAATCAATGATATTTTAGCGATGAACTTACCAATAAACATGATATGCCCAAGCCATGGACTTATTTGGAGAAAAGACCCAACACAAATAGTTACAAAATATTTAGAGTGGGCAAACAACTATCAAGAAAATCAAATTACAATTATATATGATACAATGTGGCAAGATACAAGGAAAATGGCAGAAGCAATAGCAAGAGGAATACAAAACAAAGATAAAAATGTAACTGTTAAATTACTAAATACAGCTAAAAATGATAAGACAGATGTTTTAACAGAAGTATTTAAATCTAAAATGATTTTAGTAGGCTCTCCAACAGTTAATAATGGATATTTGCATTCTATTGCAGGAATTTTAGAGATGATTAAAGGAATGAAATTAAAGAATAAAAAGGCAGCAGCCTTTGGTAGCTATGGTTGGAGCGGTGAAGCTGTAAAACAAATTACAGATTACTTAAACACATCTGGCTTTGAAGTTGTAAATGATGGTTATAGATGTATGTGGACACCAGATGAAAGTGTAGAAAAGGAATTAGAAAATTTTGGAGAAAATCTAATATAGTAGCGAGAGGATAAATGTATGAAAAATATTAAAGATTTCAGCATAGAAGAACTAAAAGAAGAAATGAAAAATCTTCAAGAAAAGCCATTTCGTGCAGAGCAAATTTTTCAATGGTTATATCAAGAAAAAGTGAAATCTTTTGATGAGATGACAAATCTCTCTTTGGAGTTAAGAGGAAAGCTTAAACAAAATTACACAATTTGTAACTATAACATCATAAAAAAACAAGAATCAAAAGATGGCACGAAAAAGTATTTATTTGATGTATTAGATGGAAATGCAATTGAAACAGTTTTAATGGAATATCATCATGGATACAGTATCTGCATATCTTCACAAATCGGCTGTAAAATGGGGTGTAAATTCTGTGCTTCAACAGGGATACAATTTATTAGAAATTTAACAGCTGGTGAAATCATCGAACAAATTATAGCTGTTGAACAAGATGCAAATATTAAAATATCAAATGTCGTTTTCATGGGAATAGGGGAACCATTGGATAATTATGAAAATGTTGTAAAGGCAATTAGGCTTATAAATCACCCTAAATGCCTGAACATACGGAGCACGTCATATAAGTGTGTCTACAAGTGGTTTAGTGCCAAAAATTTATCAATTAGCTGATGAGAATATTCAATGTACTTTGTCAATATCTTTACATGCAACAGATAATAAAAAAAGAAGTGCAATGATGCCAGTAAATGACAGATACCCAATTGAAGAATTGCTTCAAGCTTGTAAAGATTACATAGAAAAAACAAATCGCAGAATTTCATTTGAATATGCACTTGCAAAAGATAATAATGACAACTTAGAGGATGCGAAAGAACTAGTGAAATTATTAAAAGGTATGTTATGCCATGTGAACTTAATTCCAATAAATAAAATTGAAAACGGGATATATACAAAAGCAACAAATGAAAACATCATGAAATTTAGAGACTATTTAAACGACCATGGAATTGTTGCAACAATTAGGAGAGAACTAGGCTCAGACATTGATGCAGCTTGTGGACAACTAAGACGCAAAAACCTATAAAAAGAGAGAAATAATAATTCTCTCTTTTTACTTTAAAGTATAATACAAATTAAACCGCCACTACCTTCATTTACAATACGTTCTAAGGTTTCTTGTAATTTAATTTGAGCTTCTTCTGGCATTTTAGATAGTTTTGTCTGCAACCCCTCGTTCACCAAAGAATGTAAGCTCTTTCCAAAAATATTTGACTCCCAAATTTTTTTAGGATCACTTTCAAATTCAGATAGCAAATAATTAACTAACTCCTCAGACTGCTTTTCAGAACCAACAATAGGCGAAACCTCTGTTGTAACATTAGTTTTAATCAAATGAATTGAAGGTGCAGTTGCCTTTAACTTAACACCAAAGCGAGAACCTTGTTTTACCATCTCTGGTTCAGCAAGTTCTAATTCATCAATAGAAGGAGTTACAATACCATAGCCTTTTCTATCTACTTCATCAAGTGCAGAAGCAATTTTATCATATCTCTTTTTTGTGTAAGAAAGATTGCTTATAATTCCAAACAAATCGCCCTCATTTTCCACCTCAACGCCAGTAATCTCAGATAAAACATTATAAAACAATTCTTCTTTCAAATCAATTTTTACATTCACAAAACCGGAACCCAATTGAATATCCTGAATTGATGTATTTTCAATAATTTCAGTTTTGCTAATTTTAGAAACACAATTCGAAACATCTTTTAAAACATTTATATCTTTAAAAGCATCTTGAACTTCTTGTAATAACTGAGATTTTAATTGATGATTGAAATCTAAACCATCAACCCACTTAGGAAATTTAATTGCAAGGCGTTCTACTGGGAATTCATACAGAATTGTAGAAAAAATAGTATTTATATCATCTAAATTTAAAGCAGCACAATTTAAAGGAAGAACACTAGCCCTATATTTTTCCGCAAGAGCACCAGCCAATTGAATAGTATCAGGAGAAGTTGGAGCATCGGAATTTAAAATAATAACAAAAGGCTTTTTTAATGCTTTTAGCTCTTGAACAACACGTTCTTCTGCTTTGATATAATCTGAACGAGGAATGTCTGTTATAGAGCCATCAGAGGTCATCAAAATGCCAATAGTTGAATGCTCTTCTATTACTTTTTTAGTACCAATCTCTGCTGCCTTTTCAAATGGCATTTCATCATCAGACCATGGAGTTTTTACCATCCTTGGCATGTCATCTTCTAAATATCCGATAGCATTATCAACTAAATATCCAACACAATCAACTAATCTAGTTTTAAATTTTAAGTTATTATCCAAAGTTATTTCAACAGCCTCATTAGGAACAAATTTTGGCTCAGTAGTCATAATTGTCTTTCCACCAGCACTTTGCGGTAACTCATCTTTTGCACGTTCTTTTTTGTAATCATTATCAATATTAGGAATAACTAATAAATCCATGAAATTCTTGATAAAAGTCGATTTACCAGTTCTAACAGGACCAACAACGCCAACATATATATCTCCATCAGTCCTTTTTGCTATATCTTCATATAACTTGATATTTTCCATCTACACTCACATTCCTTTCTAAAACACAAACAACATGTTTGTACGAATTGCTTTATTAAAATATATTGACAATTTCAAGCTGATATGACAAGTTTAATAAAAAAAGTTGCAAAAAAAAGCTCTTTATGATAAAATGACAAAAAAATAAAAATTGAATAATATATAATATAAATTACCGAAGGGACTGAGGCTTATGAGTACTGAAAAAACTAGGCAAGTTGTAGAAATATTGAAGCAACACAACCAAAACCATATTATAAAATATATGCAGAATTTAACAGAACAAGAAAAAGAACTAATTGAAAATCAAATATTATCTATTGACTTCTCACAAATGTCAGAACTATATGAAAGCACAAAAAAGAAAATTGAAATAAAAGAAAATAAAATTGAAGAAATAACTTATTTTGACAAGCAAAAACTTGGAAATAGCAAAAAAAAGCATTTAGATGATTTAGGCGAAAGAATTATTTCATCAGGCAAATATGCAGTTGTAACAATGGCAGGAGGTCAAGGAACAAGGTTAGAACATCCAGGACCAAAAGGAACATTTAAATTAGATGTTTATGGAAAAGGAAAATATCTTTTTGAAATTCTAATAGACAACTTAAAAGAAGCAAACAAAAAATATGGAGTAATAATTCCATGGTATATCATGACAAGTAAGCAAAACCATGAAGAAACTGAAAGCTTCTTAGAA
The DNA here is from genome assembly GCA_947594935.1 of uncultured Clostridia bacterium. GTDB lineage: Bacteria > Bacillota > Clostridia > TANB77 > CAG-508 > CAG-269. The sequence goes on from CANQEM010000021.1 coordinate 21,017, forward strand.
AAACATGCTTATTTTGGTTATGATAAAAACAGTGTTATTTTATTCAAACAAGGCGAACTACCATTGATAGATTTAAAAGGAAAGCTACTAATTGGCAAAAACAAATTAGTAAAATTAGCATCAGACGGAAATGGTGGAACATTTGCATCACTAAGAACAAGCGGAGCATTAGCAAACATGAAAGAACGTGGAATAGAATGGGTGTTTATTGGTGGTGTAGATAATGTTTTACTAAAAATGGCAGATACAACTTTACTAGGTTTAGCAATAGAGCAAAATGTTCAAATTGCATCAAAATCAATTGTAAAAGCAAACCCAAAAGAGAGAGTAGGGGTATTTTGCAAAATGAACGGGCATCCAAAAGTTATTGAATATTCAGAATTACCAGAAAAAATGGCAGAAGAAGTAAATAGCAATGGAGAATTAAAATATGGAGAATCTCACATCATGTGCAATTTATTTACAATTGATGCAGTAGAAAAAATAAGTAAAGAACCACTAATATATCATAAAGCTTTGAAAAAAAATCCGTATTTAGATGAAACTGGTAAGGAAATAATTCCACAAACAGAAAATTCATATAAGTTTGAATCATTTATATTTGATGCTTTCCCATTTTTTGATGATATTGCAATTCTTAGAGGAAAAAGGGAAGAAGACTTTGCACCAGTTAAGAATAAAGAAGGAATAGACAGCCCAAAAACAGCCAAAGAATTATATGAAAAATTTTGGAAATAACTTAAAAGGATGGATAATTAAATGGAATCATGTAAAGTAGAAAATCTATATTCATTAGAAAATACAATAGCTAAAAGTATTTTTAGAGATGTAATATATCCATGGGAAGTTTTGCCAAAAATTCATGACTATATCATAGAACTAGGAAAAACTTTACCAAAAGATGAATATGATGAAATAGATGAAAATGTATGGGTCTCTAAAACAGCCACAATTGCTAAAACAGCTTCTATTAGTGGTCCAACAATTATCTGCGAAGGAGCAGAAATTAGGCACTGTGCATTTATACGTGGAAATGCAATTGTTGGAAAAAACGCAGTTGTAGGAAATTCAACAGAATTAAAAAATGTAATTTTATTTGACAATGTTCAAGTACCACATTACAATTATGTTGGAGATTCAATTTTAGGATACAAAGCACATATGGGTGCAGGATCTATAAATTCAAATGTAAAATCAGATAAAAAACTAGTTGTGATAAAAAACTCAAAAACAGGTGAAGCAATCGAAACAAACATAAAAAAAGTTGGAGCAATGATAGGCGACAATGTTGAAGTAGGATGCGGAAGTGTTCTAAACCCAGGAACAGTCATAGGAAAAGGAACTAATATATATCCACTTTCATCAGTCAGAGGAGTTATCCCAGAGAATAGTATATATAAAAATCAAAATGAAATAATAATAAAACAATAAATAAAAGGTTAAAGTATTGAAATTCAATATTTTAACCTTTTTTAGTGCCAAGGCACTACATATTCTGATTACCAGGTATAAAGTAATCAATAACACCATAGATTAAAGCACCAATAATTGCAGCCATCCATGAAATTGTATA
>CANQEM010000022.1 GCA_947594935.1 uncultured Clostridia bacterium
AAAAAATTATCGACAAAAAAAGTTGATAATTTTTTTCTTACTCACTCTAAGGCTAAGAAATATTACGAACAAAAATTTTATTTTTTTTCAAAAAAGTATTGACAAAAATAAAAAAAGATTATAAAATTAGAACAACAAAAGCGAACAATATTTTGTAAAACGAAAATTTGCTAAGGAGTGATTAAAATGATAAAAGTAAGAAAAAACCTAAAAGCTATAACACTAGGGAAGAAAGAAATTGAGAGACATCCAGTTCCAGTACTAGGCATAGATTATAGAGTAAGAATTGCATACAAAAACATCAGAATAGCTGAATTAGATGTAGAAAATACAACTATCAAAATATCACTTCCAAACAAATACAAAAAAGAAGATAGTAAGAAAATTTTAGATATAGCAATAGATAAAATGTATGAGCAAATTGCAAAAGTAGAAGTAGAAAATGCAATGGAAAAAATTAGAATTATGTTAGACTTCGCACCAGAAGATTATGCAATCAAAAAAATGAAAAACACTTTTGGAAAATGCGAGAACCAAAAGATCACTATCAACCCAGAAATTGTAAAATACCCAAGAAAACTAATTGAATATGCAGTATTACATCAATATTGTCATTTAAAATACAAAAATCATTGCAGAAGCTTTTATGAAATGATTGCAAAATATGAACCAAACTATGAAATTTACGAAGAGATGTATTCAAAAAAAGAACAAGTAAAATAATAAGAAAAGAGCAATAGTTGAATTCTCAACTGATTGCTCTTTTCTGTGTTTGTTCTGCCATAATGGCAGAAATGAATCTTACAATAAATAAAAGGTCTTAAAAAAGTTGACAAAGACGAGCGATACATTGTTCATTATTTTGATGAAAATGTCCAAAGATGGCCCGGCAGTGTCTTTGAACCCGTCGCCCACAGTATCTCCAACTACTGCTGCTATATGCTCAGGAGAACCTTTAAGACCGTTGGCTTCGATGCTCTTTTTGGCGTTATCCCATGCACCGCCACTATTGCCAAAAAATATAGCTAACATTATGGCGGATAAAATAGCACCGAATAACACGCCTGAGATGAACTCAGGACCAAATAAGAAGCCACCAACAACTGGTACTACAATGGAGATTAAAGCGGGTGCGACCATTTCCTTTAAAGCATCCTGTGTGGCAATTTCAACACAAGTTTTGGAATCAGGCTTAACTGCAATACGTTTTCCGTTCTCAATGATAAAACCCTCTTTAAGACCAGGAATCATCTTAAACTGCCTCCGAACTTCCTCGACCATCTTTTCAGCCGATACAGTTACAGATTTAATCAGCATACTGGAGAAGAAGTAAATGAAAGCTGCTCCAACGATTACGCCAAAGAGAATTCGAGGATTAAGAACATTTAAAACCGCATCCACTACATCAACAGGCACAAAGCAGTGCATATATGAATTGAGCAGTGAAATTGTAGCATACGCAGCAGAACCTATGGCAAAGCCTTTCCCGATAGCTGCTTTTGTGTTACCCACGGCATCCAGCTTATCCGTTATTTTGCGAATATCTTCTGGTAATTTTGCCATTTCAGCAATACCACCAGCATTGTCGCAAATCGGACCATAGGTATCCACGGAAACCGTTATAGCAACAAAGGATAGCATACCAACCGCAGCCATAGCAATGCCATAATTACCGGCAATGCTAGAAGCGAGAAAAACGCCTATTCCAATTATAAGGCAAGAAGGCAAAATGGACTTCATACTAACAGATATACCTTGTGTAATATTCAAGGCTACACCCATTTTGGAAGCTTTTGCAATACTTGCAGTAGGCTTATACTTGTCACTAGTATAATATGCAGTGACTAAGCCAATAACAATACCACTAAGGATACCAACAAGAGCTGCTAACCATGGAGATATGAAGCCGAACCTGAAAGGCAAATCGCCAAAATCTTTACCAGCAAAACAAACGCTAGTGAAGATAAGGTTTAAAATGCCAGTACATCCAGCAGATACCCAAGTAGCCAAATCGAGTTCCTTCTCAGGGTCATCACTGTCTTTTTTGAAAAAAGCAAAGATGAGCCCGATTATACATGATAACAATCCTATTGCTGAAAAACCAATAGGATACTCTATCATTATTTTCATCATGTCTTTTGATAAATTCAACCCAGAGGACTGAAAACTGAGGAAAATAAAGATAGGTGTGATTGCTGCACTAACAATAGCTCCAACGTTGCTTTCCAGCAAGTCTGAACCCAAACCAGCTGTATCACCAACATTGTCGCCAACACAATCGGCAATAACGGCTGGATTGCGAGGATCATCCTCATCAATCATAAGCTCGGTTTTGCCAACTAAGTCAGCGCCCATATCAGCGGCTTTTGTAAAGATACCGCCACCGACACGGAAGAACATAGCTACCATGGAACATCCTAATCCATAGGAACTGAATATAATCGACATAGGAGTATATGAAACTCCCAGCCAATTGGTCTGTGTTTCAATATTGTATAAAAAATCATAACCAAAACACAGATACAAGATTACAATTCCGACCAGGGAAAAAGATGCTACACTTAAACCCATAACGCAACCGCCACGAAGCCCAAGCTTCTGCGATTTACCAATACTACCAGTAGTTAAGGCAGTGTTAGCAACACGCACATTTGCATGAGTTGAGGCCTGCATGCCCAGTAATCCAGTTAAAGAGCTAAAAGTTGCTCCAATAATAAGTGCGAAACCACTTGGTGGAAAGAACATGACTGCTTCAATAACAGCAACAACAATTACCACAAGTATCAACACTTTATATTCCTTAATCAGGAAAGCATTGGCACCTGTGCGAATGTCGACTGCAATTGACCGCATTTCCTCTGTTCCTTCGTCAACAGCAGCAACTAAAAAATAATTGATGAACGCGTAGACTGTTCCTAAAATTGCAATGAAAAATGTAAGAATCAGAATGGTACTCATAATATCCCTCCTAAAAGGTGTGTGCTAAGTCAACGAGTTACAAAAAAACGTAGTAAACCTCCTTTCATATATAGTAAGAAACATTTATATACATAGCACGTAGCTAGTTGTTTACATTATATCAGAAATATTTGCAAAATTCAAGCATTACAAACAAGAAAAGACCAATTTGTTGCATATTTGCCGACCAAAATTTTATGTTATCCTACAAACCAAAGAAAAAAGGAACTAACATAAAAGTTAATTCCTAATTTTTAATTATTACTAAGAGTGTACTTTATAGACATATTTATCAATTTATAAATAGAAATATCATATTCATTTTTAAATTTCTCTAACTTATTCCACATAGATTCGCGTAACCTAATACTGCGAGATATAGATATTTCATTTTCTGGCTTTTTGTAATATATTACAGTATTATTTTCTATTTTAAAGTTTTCAACACAAGCATCAATCAACTTATTTATAGAAGCATCTAATTCATTTTCTGATAAATCTTTTAATTTACTGTATAAAGTTTCTTCAATTTCAACATTTTTATTTATCCATTTTTCCTTTGGATAAAATCTATAAAAACCAGCCTGCATAAAATCACATCCAATCTACATATTACTATATCAATTATTATATTAAATATGTATAAAGTTTTTAACTGTTTATAGCTTCATATTTTACCTACCATATATAGTAGATTTTTTGCAAAAAAGTATTTACAATTTTGTTGAATAATGATATACTGACATTACAAAAGGATATGATATAGGAAAGAAGGTGAAAAAGTTGAAAACAAAAAGCAAAATATATATTGCAATCGCAGTTGTAGCAATACTTATAGCTGTTATAGTAGCAATCATTTTATTTACTAATAAATCACAAAAAAGCACTGAACAAAGCAATTCTAATATTACAGTTAGCAACACCTCAAAAGAAAGCAGTAAAGAAAAAAACAAGAGTAAAACAAATGTAGAATATTTCCAAAATTTGAAAGAAAAACACAAAGAAATAGAAACACTAAAAATCAATATAGTAAATGAAGATGAATATTATCCAGCACCAGTACCACTTACTACCGAGACATTAAATAAACTAGGACCTTTTTCTGGTAAGCTAAACTCTGATGATAATAGATATCAAACATGGGATGATTTATTAAATAGCAAAGAAACGGTTAAGGCAGGGGATAAATTAGGCATTTTAGTAGAAGACAGAGGAGCATCTGGATATGCTCTATTATGGAATAGAGAGAGCGAAGATAGAACAGCAAAAGAATGCTTTGAAGATGGAGATATTTCAATAACAGTAACTAAATTTACATTTGGTCTATATAGTGCTGAATACCTAGGCAAAGAAGAATTTACATACAACCATGAAATGTTAGACTGCTTGTTTGAACAATTCGGAACACCAACATATTACAGATATTTAATGCAAAATCCAGCAGATGGAAATTTAGAGTTAATATTTGACAATGATAATTTTAGTATTGATGTTGAAATAATGCCACGAAAATCTGAGGAAAATGGAGAATGGATGCAGCTTCAAGAAATTACATATTTTGGTGGAAAAAGTTTAGAAATGGCAGAAAAACTTGAAGTAAAGCAAAACAAAACATCAAAATTCACAAAAACTTCTGATTTAAACAAAATGATAGAAGAATATTTAAAAGCAGCAGAAGAAAAAGAATAAGAGGGGGATATATAAAATGACAAAAAATAAACTTATAATAATGATTTTATCAATAACAATAATTATGGCATTACCACATTTTGTCAATGCAGCAGACAAACAAAGTGGAACATCACAAATAAATGGGGTAGATGCACAGTGGGAATATGAAGTAGTCAATGGACAAATTACAGAATTAGTTTGTAAAAATGTTCAAGCAATATCTGGAAATGTAACTATACCAGATACAATTGAAGGAAAACAAGTTGTATCACTTGGATTAAATGCTTTCAAAGACTCAAGCACAATTACAGAAATTACACTACCAAATACTTTGCGCGAAGTTGGTGCTTTCTCATTTGACAATTGTTCAGCATTATCAAAAATAAATTTTGGCTCTGGTGTTAAAAAATTAGGAATAGATTCTTTCCAAAATTGTACAGCTTTAACTGAACTAAATATACCAACAAACCTAACAGAGGATTGTGGAAACCATCCATTTGAAGGATGCACAGGAATAAAAACTGTAACATTTGCAAATGGAATATCTAGAATACCAGCATTTATATGTGAAAAATTAACAAATATAACCAAAATTACAATTCCTAACTCAGCCCAAGAAATTGGTAGTTTTGCATTTGCAGATTGTACAAGCTTAGCAGAAATAAATTTTGGCTCTGGTGTTAAAAGATTAGAAATAGATTCTTTCCAAAATTGTACAGCTTTAACTGAACTAAATATACCAGCAAACCTAACAGAAAATTGCGGCAACCATCCATTTGAAGGATGCACAGGAATAAAAACTGTAACATTTGCAGATGGAATATCTAGAATACCATCATTTATATGTGAAAAATTAACAAATATAACCAAAATTACAATTCCTAATTCAGCACAAGAAATTGATGGCTTTGCATTTGCAGATTGCACAAATCTAGCAGAAATAAACTTAGGCTCAGGGGTTCAATATTTGGGAGCCAATGTTTTCCAAAATTGCACATCTTTAACTGAAATGAACATACCAAAAAGTCTAACAAAAGATTGTTCAGCATTCGCAGTATTTGAAGGCTGTGATAACATAAAAAAAGTAACTTTTGAAGAAGAAATTACAGCAATACCAGCATTTATTTGTAGAGATATGGCTGGATTGGAAGAAATAAATATTCCAGAATCTGTAACATCAATAGGTGGATATGCTTTTAATAACTGCCCAAAACTTGCATCAGAGATTACATTATCAGAAAATGCTACATCAGTTGGCATATATGCTTTCTACAATTGTTCTTCATTGAAAAAAGTCACATTTTTAGGCGAAATTACAAATATTGGTGGAGATACAATGTCAGTAAAATTAGAAAATACAGCTTTTGATACTAAAAACAAAGACTTAACTTTCTATTGCTATGAAGACTCTTTACCTGCTGAATATGCAAAAAGATATGACATAAAATATGTGTATATACCAAGACCAGCAACAAAACCAGGAGAGCAACAAAAAGAAACTCCAAAAGGAACAACAGCACGGAGAAGATAAAACAACAGCACCAGGTACATTACCTTATGCAGGACTTAGCACAGGAATATTTGTAGTAATTGCATTAGTAACAGTTGGTGGGGGATATGCCTATATTAGATATAAAAGGCTAAAAGAAATATAAAATTACCCTAAAAGAGGTAGAACATGAAAAAAATATTAAAACATAAAATAGTTTTTCTTTTTATAATAATAATTGTTGCAGTAAGCATATTATTCATAAAAATGAATTCTAATGAAACAGCAGTAATTCAATCAAAAGAAACAGAAAATAAAGAGGAAAGCCTAGAAGTTCAACAATCATTAGAGCAAAACGAAACACCTAATAAAGAAACCGAAGAAGTAGAAGAAGTTAAAGCACCTAAAACAGCTCCATTTGTTGCTGAAAATGGTCAAACTTATGAAAAAATAGGAACAGTAGCAATTCCAAGCTTAAATATAGAATATCCAATATTAGCTACTCTTTCTGATGAATTATTAAAAGTTTCAGTAGCAAAATATTGGGGTGGAGAGCCAAACGAAGTAGGAAATCTATGTATTTTAGGACACAATTATAAAAATGCAAAATGGTTTGGCAAATTATCAACAATTCAAAAAGATGCGATAATACAAATAACAGATTTAAAAGGTAGAACATTAGATTATAAAGTATATGAAACTGCAATTGTTGACCCAAACGACACTTCATGTACAAGTCAACTAACAAACGGAAACATTGAAGTTACTTTAATAACATGTTACTACGAAACACCGAAAGGTAAAGCAACTAAAAGATTTGTTGCAAAAGCAAGAGCCGATTATCAATGATAATCGGCTCTTTAAGCTAATTTTGGTATGGTTTAAAATCAAAGTTAAAACCAACAAATTTATGATATTTTTTATTCAAAAAATTGGTAATATCAGTATTAGCAACATCAGAAACATCTTTTATTCTGCAAGTTTTACCATTCAAATTTACTAATGGGTTGACATATCTCTTTTTTCCTTTTACACTGGTGCAATATATATCATTATTGGGTACATCACTTTTATAAACTGAATTTCTAGAAGCATTTTGAAAATTCAAAAATGCCTCTTTTATATAATTATCATCACAGCTTTGTATAATTTGTATAACTTCTTGCTCTGAATATTTGTACAAATCATCAACAGAAATATATCCTTTTATATTCATAGATTTTACAATATCAGCAATAAACTGCATACAAAGTCTATCCTCATCTTCAATCCAACGAGGCCATAATTTTGAAATATCATGTATAAAGTTTTCGCATATTTTTAAATCTTGAAATGCAAGTTCATCAATATTATCCTCGTTTTTTAACACTGTTATATTATTATAATATTCCCTAATATTTTCAAGCTCAAATATTCGTGTTTGATAAAGCCCACCTGACAAAGTATATTCAAACCTATCGGCACTTAACCTTGGAGTATCATTATCTGCAATTGGATAAATATGATAATCAGAAATTTCTTCTACTTTAATATTATCTCTATTTAACAAGCTCATGATTTCTTTTGAGTTTCGTATAATCTGCTCAGTTCTTTCTTCTGTTGACTCTTGATGTTCAGAATCGCCGTTCATAAAGTCAATGCAGTGCTTAAAAGTAGGTGTGGCAATGTCATGGAACAAGCCCGAAATAGTTTGCTTTTTGTCATTTGTAAAATGCCAAATGATTAAAGCAACTGCAACACTATGAGTAAGAGAAGAATAATAATATTTATCATTATATACTTTGGTATATAGTGTTCCACAAGACATACCGATACCGTTAAGTCTCATCATCTCTGGGGCATGGATATATTCTAACAACCACTTTGGAAACTCTGGTGATAAAATTTCTAAATATTTTTTAATTTCTTCATTTAAATCCATATACTTAAATCTCCTAGCTATAATAAAAAATATTAGCATAGAATAGCTAAGTTGTCAAATTGAAGTTAATAAGTTGAAACCATTTTGGTTTTATGATAAAATGTAAAAAGGAGTAGGTATGGAAAAGTATAAAAATATAAAAAACAGGTTAAATGTTAATATTGATATGTATGTGTGTGAAGCGGGAGAGGGCAAATACATAATGGCAATTCCAGAAAATATGAAAAACAACGCAGAAATGTTTGTTGAAACATACAATTCAGGTGGTCGTCAAAGGGAGAGCTATGCGGAAAACATACAAGATGCCATGGCTGAAAATGGGAATGCCATAGAGAAAACTCTTATGGACGCAATAACAGAATTTCCTGTTGTATTACCAATAGTTCCAGATATTAAGGGCTTACCAGACTTTCAACAATTATCTTTGGAATCAGTTAGAGATTTCAAAATACATGAAAAAGTTTTACAATGTATTGAAGACGCTAAAATTAGAATTGAAGATATTACAAAGAAAACTGTACAAGAAAAAATATTCCTTAATGGATACTCTGCCTCTGGAGTTTTTGCTCAAAGATTGGCTTTAATCTATCCCGAAGTTATTAGCAGATGTTTAATAGGTGGGGCGGCAGGTACAATTCCTGTTCCAACACTTAGAATAGAATATCCAATTGGAATAAAGGACTATGAAGAACTTTTTGGAAAGAAGTTTGATATAGAAGAATATAAAAAAATCAAATTTGGTTATTACGTTGGAGAAAAAGAAGAACAAGATGCTGGCGTATGGGATACAGAAGGGAATATGTTTGTAGACGAAAAAACTCAAATTAGAGCTCCAATGCACGATATGTCATTTAGAAGTTTAACAACACCAAAAGAAGTTGGAAAAAGGCAACGTCAATTATTAGGGCAAACAATGAGCGAAAGGTATAAAAAAGCAATAGAAATCAATAAATCAATACGGAATAGATATAGAAGGGATAATATTAAGAGAAGCAGATCATAAACATATTTTTAATTCAAAATACACACCAACATCACAACTTTTACTTCAACAATTATTAGACTTTCATAATAAAAATATTCAATTAAACCCAAATAAGAACGGATGTTGCGCAAATTTAGAAGAATCATTTCAAGAAGCAAGAAATATGGATACTAGTACTAGCGAAGAGATAAACTTGTAGGGAGAATAATTATGAAGAAGTTTCGAATAATCTATTTTATAATCATAATACTTTGTATGCTAATGATTTTTACAAAGGGAGTAACACCATCAATGGTAATATATGAAAACACTGATAAAGATGTAATAGATGGAATGTACACAAAAGACACATTATCAATTCTTAATTGCGTTGCAATTACTTTAATTATGATTTTTTCTTTATTACTTACCTGCATCAAGAAAAATACAGCAAAAGAAAAGTGGCTGTATTTTGTGGTAATTATTTTATTATTACTGTTTGTGCCATTAGGTATCCATCATTACGAAGGTGGATTTGCAGGGAAAGTGGGGGAGAACTACTTCTGCTTATGGAACTGTGTAATACCATAAATATTTGAGAGAATATCACAAGCAAAAAGACTAGGAAATTGCTCAGATTTCCTAGTCTTTCTTATAAAATAATTATTTATCTTTCTTCTTTTTAGATTTTCTTTTTATAATAAAGTACACAAATAAACCTACTAACAATGATATAATTGCTATTATTGGAATAAAAAATGTTTTTACAAATTCAAATACTTTATCCATAAAACTTTTTTCTTCTATTGGTGCTGCTGGTGCATATAGAGGTGTAATTGCTAAAACCTTTGTCTGTACTGCAATTAAAAGCGTACTTATTCCTAATATTATTTTTTTAATTTTCTTTTTTAAATTTTTCATTTAACTACCTTTCCTGCATCATTTTATATGTGCATTTATTTTGACTTTTTTCTTCAAAATTCCATGTATGAAAAGCACCACCTAAGCAATATTCCCAATATTCACAATTTTCACATTCTTCACATTTTGTTCTATTTTTGTCTCTAAATATTTCATATTTATTATCCCATATTTCTTTAAAATTGTCTTTTCTTATATTACCTTGCAATAATTCTTTTCTTCTTGGCACATTGGGACATACAAACAAATCGCCGTTATATAAAATACTTGCTATATTTATTCCTGTTCTGCAATAAAAATATTGATTTCTTACTTCTTTCTCATAATCTAACCCCAAGAAACCGGGACATCCATACATTAAATCTAAATGCTTTTCTTTTTTCTTAGATTTTATAAAATTCAAAATTTGTTTTATTTCTGAACCATTTAAGAGTAGATTATCATTTTCTTGTGCTCTTCCAATCGGATCCATTGATACTAGTCGCCATGAATCTAAGCCTAATCCTAACATTACTTGATATAATTCTTCTATTTGTCCTATATTTTCTTTATGGAAAACTGTTGTAACTTGCAAATGCTTAACATATCCGGCTTCTTTTAAATTTTTAATATTATTTATTATCGTTTTATATGAGCCGGGTACTCCTCTGAATTTATCATGTGTTTCTTCTAGTCCATCTATGCTTATTGATATTGTTTCCATATTAGATTTTTTTAGCTTTTGTATGTTTGTTTCATTAAGCAAAATTCCATTTGTTGTCATTCCCCATCTGAAACCCAATTCATTAGTAGCATATTCCATTACTTCAAATAAGTCTTTCCTAACTAATGGTTCGCCACCAGTCACATATATTATTATGTTTTTGGCATTCATATCATGAGCTATTTGATTGAAAGCTTGCTTTATTTCTTCGGTTGTTAATTCATCTTCATATTTTCTTTTTTCTGCATAACTTCCACAATGCTTACATTTTGCATTACAACTCAATGTGCATTCACAAAACAATTCTTTTAACTCATGAGTATTTCTTTCTTTTTCTTTGAAAGTTTTCATTAGTGTCAGTTCACCTAATTTATATATTTTGTTTAACATTTCTACCTCTACTATTTAATTGTATTTAAATCAACGTCTTGGTTGGCATGATGTCAAAACTGTTATGTAGAAAAATATTCCGCACTTTTTATATAATTTGATTTATCACTTTTACTTTAACATAATATCAAGAATTTATCAATACAAATTGTTAAATATTTTTCAGAATCTATATAAGTGTTTACAAATAAGATTTGATTTTTTAATATTTTTTTCGTATAATGTTGTTATGAAAAAGTTAATTGTTGATAAAAAAAATGATGGAAAAAAGTTATATGATTTTCTAGTAGATAAGCTTGATAGTCTTACCTATTCTTTATTTTGCAATACTTTACGTAAAAAGGATATAAAGGTAAATGATAAAAGAACAAATAAAAATATTGTTGTTTATCAAGACGATGTTGTTTTAGTTTATATTGCTGATGACTTACTTTCTAGTAAAAAAATATCTTTTGAAACTGTATATGAAGATGATAATATTCTTGTATTGAATAAGCCACGTGGAATTGAAATTACTGGTGCAAATTCTGTTACTAGTTATGTTCATGAAAAATATGCGTCTTCTGAATTTTTGCCAATGCCTTGCCATAGGCTAGATAGAAACACTTGTGGCTTGGTTTTATTTGCTAAAACAGAAACAGCTTTAAATATTTTGCTTGAAAAGTTTAAAAATCATGAAATTGAAAAACATTATTATGCTTGGGTTGCTTCTGTTCCAAAATTGAAAAAGCAATCTTTAACCGCCTACTTGTTTAAAGACAATAAGAAATCTCTTGTATATATTTCTGATGTTCCAAAAAAAGGATATAGAAAAATTGTGACTAGTTATGAAGTGATTGAGGAAAAAGCTGATGGAACTTGTTTTTTAGATGTTGTCATTGAAACTGGTAGAACTCATCAAATTCGTGCTCATTTAGCTCATATCGGATTGCCTATTATTGGCGATGGAAAATACGGTAAAAATGAGATAAACAAAGCTTTCAACCAAAAAATGCAGACTTTATGTGCATATAAATTGAAGTTTTGCTTTTCTTCTGATAGTGGAATCCTAGAATATTTAAATAACAAATCTTTTTGTATTGATACCTTGCATTGTTTTTAATTTCAGTATATAATATATTTGTACTGCGGGTATAATTTAGTGGTAGAATGTCATGCTTCCGACCTGATAGCGCGGGTTCGATTCCCGCTACCCGCTCCATTGAAAATAAAGAGATACAGCGACTGGCTGTATCTCTATTTTTACGAATTGACGTAATTTTGACGTAATTAGTATAAAAAATTAAAACAAGTTATCTAGTTTTTCACTTGCTTTTATATCTTCTTCTGATACTGCATGTAAATAATATGCAGAAGCGGTAGCAGGAAGATGTCCTAATCTGTTTGCTATTGTTACAATATCTACACCTTTGGAAGCTAAAATACTTCCATTGGTATGTCTTAAATCATGTAAAGTAATATATTTTAAATTGTTTATTTTTATAAATTTTTGCCACATTCTTGTGTAAGTAGAAGGATAATAATTGAAAAGTAAATCATTTTCATTTTGATTAGTATAAATGTCTTTTATTTTTTGCATCAAAACATGTGGAGCAACAAAACTTCTTGAACGTTTATTTTTGGTTTCTTTTATTTTTGTACCATCAACTTTTCTAATTTTATTTTGGACAATATGTATAATATTATTATTAAAATCTATATCTTTCCATCTTAACGCCAATACTTCTCCACGTCTAGCACCAGTGTAAAATGAAATATATACCATGGTTTTAAATGGTTCTTCTTCATTTTCCAATGCTTTAAATAACAGTTTTATTTCTTCGTTATTATAAATTTCCTGTTCTTTTTTTGGTTTGCTATAATTTTTTGGTATAGTTATATTATTACCAATGTTAGTATTTATATAACCCCACTCAATAGCTTTCTCTAAAATTGATGAAACTAAATTTATATAGTTTTTTATAGTTTTAGATGATAAATTATATTCCTCATATAATTTGTTGGCTAAATCTTGAATATGGAGTTTTTTAAGTTTAGATAATTTATAAAAACCAATTTCATCTAATATATACTTGTTTAGTTGGCATTTATAATTGATTACGGTTGTATCTGATAAATTATTTTTTGCGTATTTGTCTAAAAACATTTGAGCCATTTCAGTAAAGGTAATATTGCTTTGATTACTATAATTTCCTTTTTCTACTTCTGCTACAAATAAAGCTAATTTTCTATTAGCTTCTGTGGGAGAAGATGCTTTTATTGTTTGAGAATATCTTTCGCCGTCAAACATATATTCCAAGTAATAGCTATTTTTACCTCTTTTTCTTTTTGTTCCTGCCATAATAAAACCTCCTTAAACAAATTTTTGGTACTTGTATAAGAAGGATATATTGTATAATATAAATATAAACTACTTATACAAGTAGATATAGGATAGATAACATACAAACTTTGGACGGGGAGTATGTTGTCTATTTTTCTATTAAATTTGACAAAATATTATAAATAATGTTATATTAGAAATGCCTTTCACCAAAAGGGAGAAAGGAGGTGTTTTTTGTTGAAAAACTGGTTAGACGTGCTAAAGCTTATTATTCTTTATTGCATAATAAAGAAATTAAGTGAATAGCATAGAAAAAAGACTAGGAAATTGTTCAGGCTTCCTAGTCTTTTTATGTGTTTTTCATTTACTAGACTGGTTAGTTGCTAGCTATAATTATAATAACACATATTTTATAATATGTCAAATTTTATTTTTTTATACTAGGATTTATATTTAATTATTTAACTTTGGCGAGGGAGTATGTTATCTATTTTTGTATTAAAAAGATAGCCCAAATGAGCTATCTTTTTTTGTCTTCTTTTTGTGCCACAGTTAACATAAGTTACTCGACCTTGTAATTTTATTTTACTATATGATATGCTCATTGTCAAGTATAATATACAAATTTTTACTTTAATTTTTTTATATTTTTTTCTGCTAATCGAAGATTTTTTTTCTTTTCTTTTTCTAATTCTTTAATGCTTTTTTCAGGTGTTGGTAAATTTTCAGGCATAACTCCACCAACTTCTTCAATGGCTCTTCTTACAGCTTTACCAACTTTGTTATGAGTAGAACAAGCTTCGTTTTCATTGTTTACGTTATTTCTTTTTAACAATTCATCTGTTTGTGTAATACGGAATATATTAGCACCAAGTTCAGCACTTCCCATATAATCTAAAATATCTTGTTTTTTTGAATTGATGCCTTTTCTTCTAGCGATAGCTTCAGCTGTTTCTCCATTATATAATCCCATATAGCCAGCATTATTAAATTTTCCATAATTTTTTACCCCAGAAGC
Organism: uncultured Clostridia bacterium; assembly: GCA_947594935.1. GTDB lineage: Bacteria > Bacillota > Clostridia > TANB77 > CAG-508 > CAG-269. The sequence goes on from CANQEM010000022.1 coordinate 14,359, forward strand.
CTTAGCAGTATCAAATAAGTACTTGTTTCTATTTTTTACTACGGTTCTATTATATAGCCTTTTTTCATCTTCTGGAAGTTGTTTGTATTGTTCTTCGGTCAACTCTTGTTGTCTTGTCTTTACAGCAAAATATGTTTGTGCAAAAGCAACTGATTTTAATTTAGGATTAGCGTTTTGTGCTATTAAATAGCAGGCATAACGAGTTAGTCTATAATCTTTAATTTTAACCTCTGCATTATTGGCACGTTTTGACAACTTGTTGTTAACAACAAAATGTTCTAATACTGTAATATTGCTATTTTCACAAGCTATCTTTGATTTTTCAATTACACTATCAAAATATCTCCAGTCTTTATATCCTAAAACAATCATCAATTCTCTGGCATACCAAAATTCATTTCCGTTTTCGTCAATATGTTTAATATTTTCAAAAGTTTTTTCAGTTTGTTTTATCAATTCGTTTTCTTTGTTCATCATTTATTTTCTCCTTTCATTCTCCTATTTAAATAATTTACTAATATTATTATTTATTTCTTCCTTCTCAACTCCACTACTTTACCAATAATTCTAACAGGTAAGTTTTCTATTTCTTCCTTAGAATATGTCTTAGGTTCATATAAAAAATTGCCATTTTCATCTAATGTAGTATTAAGCGGTTGCAATTTAATAGTTTGTTTTTCTTCATTTTTTATTACTCTTTTGAAAGTACCATCGTTACCATTTACCATAATAACACAGTCTTGACCACTTTCACAGTCTTGTACTTTTTCTAATATTATAATGTCTCCATCAAGATATTCTGGGTTCATAGAATTACCTTTTACTCTAAGTCCAAAGTATTGCTTTCCACCTTTAAGCATATCAGCAGGTATTTCTTCTGTATCAATAATATCTTCAATTATCTCCATGGGAACACCAGCAGGAATAGAACCATATATAAGTACTACTGCTGAACCTTCTGATTTTTTATCCATACCTTGAATATTTTTATCAAAGTTTCTTTCCATTGGTACATCATAACCCATAAGCCATGCTGGACTTACATTATAATATTCAGCCAAATATTTCACAGTTGATATTTTAGGAGACATTTCAGCGTTCATATATCTATATATAGTTGACTTACTTTTTATTCCCATAGCTTTTGCCAAAATAGATACATCTGTATTATGTTCTTTTACCAACTTAAAAAGTCTTTCTGAAAACTTAGTTAATATAATTTCATCATTCATTAAAAACACCTCAATAGCATTATACACTAATTTTTTTCGTTTTGCAACTAAAATTTTTATTTTTTTTTGCAAAAAGCTATTGACAATTAAAAAACTATGATGTATTATATAGTTGCGAAACGCAAAAAAGAAAGAGGTGAAGAAAATGAAAAAATATCGAGAACTAGTAGAATTGAAAGGCTTATTGCGAGAGAAAAAAATCAATTATGAAGTATTAGCTACAACATTGCAAATGTCTTTGAGTGCTCTATCCAATAAGATAAATGGAAAATCTATTTTTAATATACTAGAAGTCAATAAGATAGCAGAATTTATTGGAATAGAAAAAGAAAAAATTTCATATTATTTTTTTTAACTCATTAGTCGCGAAACGCAACACAACGTAAAATAAAATTTTTTAAAAAGCTAAGTAGGGAGGGAAATATGGAAGAAGTAGAAAAAGAGTTGATTGAGATAGTAAAAGAACAATTAAAACAATGTAAAGAAAATAAAATAGTACCAAGTGATGAAATGCTTGATACTATTAAAACCTTAATAGAAATTATTCGTCTTTAAATTTTTTCTTAATATCACTACGAAGTTCTTTATGTTTGACGCCCATAATTTCTATGAAAGCTCTAGTACTTAATCAGTAGTGATTTTGATATGTATATAATGCCAAATTACCCCATAGCAACTAGAATTTTAGATTTTAAGCTATCCAACTGAACTATATAATCTCTCATTATATAGAACTCTAATCTTTAAGAAACAGGGTAAACTCAATATTTTTGTCATAATACATCAGTCCTTCCATAATTAAATTTACCCATAAGGGTTTATGTGTAAAAATAATATATCACAAAAAGAGATAAAAATCAAATAGAAAGGAGATGAGAAAATGCAATGGCTAACAATGGAACAAGTAAAAGAAAGATTTCAAATAAAAGATACTAGAACAATAACAGTTAAATTTGCAAAAATGGGGCTTAAGTTTATCAAAATAGGAAATAAGTATCGATTTGATTTAAAAGATATTGAAGATTTTGAAGAAAATTTAAAAGAACAGCAACAAGAAAAGTTTATACAAATATATCCAATCAAAAAGAAAAGAAAATCAAAAACATTAGATGTTGATTTTGAAAAAATAAGAATCAATAGAGTATTAAATAAAGTTGTATAAAAAGGGGTGAAGTAAATGAAAAAAATTGACAAAAACAAAATATATGCTTTTATAGGACGAGCAGTAGTTTTTACAAGTGCGTGGGCAACAGTAGTATTAGGATTAGTTTGGTCAGTAGAAAATTGCATAACAATTTATAGATGAAAGGGGGAATAAAAATGGGAGAAAATTTATTTGAATATATACAACAAATGTTTATTATGCAAGATTATGGAAAAGACTTGTTATTTAATGCAACAACAGAAAGACAAGAAAATGAAGCAAGAAAATTTTTAGACAGAATACGCAAAGAATTAGAAATGCTATACATCCCAACTGCAATTGAAAATGTATAGCATAAAAACACATAAATATATGATTTTATTTAGATTATAGCACGAAAGGAGCAATCTGTCAAATGGAAGATGATGAAGAATTTCAAGACTATGATGGAGATGTTTTTGAATTGATAGCAGAAGAATGCTATTACGATGATAAATGGAGGGAGGAAGAAGGAATTGAGTAATCAAGATTTAGTAGAAGTAGATACAAATGAATTAGATACAGAAATAAGTATGCTTAGTAATGATAATTTACTAGCAATGGCAGAACAAGCAGAAAGAAGAATAGAAGCAATTAAAAGAATAATGAATGCCTCATTAAGAATAACAAATGAAAATGATTGGGTTTTAATCGGAGGAGTACCATATTTGCAAGAAAGTGGAGCAACTAAGGTGGCAAGATTATTTGGAATTGGATGGAGTATAAGTGAACCTATTTTAGAAACAGAAACAGATAGACATTTTACATATACATATAAAGGTAAATTTATTATGGGAGGAATAAGTATAGAAGCAACAGGAAGTAGAAGTAGTAGAGACGAGTTTTTTACAGGAAAAGAAGATAAAGAAAAAGGAAAAGTAGCTAAAAAACCACAAGATATTGATAAAAGAGATGTAAAAATGTCAGCTTATACAAATTGTATCAACAATGGAATAAAAAGAATATTGCCAGGATTAAGAAATTTAACAGTAGAAGATATGGCAAGTGCTGGGTTAGATTGCAATAAGATGAGGGGTTATGGTTTTAAAGGATATAGTAAGAATGCTGCTACAACAATAACAGGGGATTTTAAATGTGAACATTGTGGGGCAAATATAACTTCGCAGGAAGCAAGTTATAGTAAAGCAAATTATAAAAAAGAATTATGCAGAAAATGCCAAACTCTTGCTAAGAAAGGAGAGTTAGATGGAAATACAGGAAATGAACAACAAAATCAAGGAGAACAAACAAAGCAAAATTAAATTGTACCCTTGCAATAATTTAAGAGCTTCAAATATAGGGCATCCTTGTGAAAGATACTTATATCTATCTATAAAAAACTGGGAAGATAAAAAACTTCACAATGAAACAACGCAATGTATTTTTGATTTAGGAAATAAGATAGAAGAATATGTAATACAAACATTAAAAGATGCAGGATTTGAAGTTATAACACCAACAGTAAGAGCTTGGAAAGTTGAAAAGCCACTTATAACAGGAAGAGAAGATTTAAGAATAAAACTAGAAGATGGACAATTTTATCCTGTGGAAGTAAAAGGACTAAGTCCACAGGAATGGGAAAAATTAAATTCAGTAGAAGATTTTTTAAATAGTAAAAGATATTATGTAAGAGGTTATCCAGCACAATTGTATATTTATATGTTTCAATTCGGAAAAGAAAAAGGTTATTTTGCTTTATGTAATAAGTTAACTGGAGAAATAAAAATGATAGAAGTCAAATTTGATTATGAATATGCAGAACAATTATTACAAAAAGCAGAAAGAATATATAAATGCTTAGAAGAAGAAAAATTGCCAGATAGTTGTGAAGATATAAGTGTTTGTGAATATTGTGATTTAGCACATGTATGTACAGCTAATATAAAAAGAATTGAAACAGATGTAGATATATCAGGAGAACTAGATGAACTAGTAGATAAAAAACAAGAATTATCAAAGTATTATAAAGAATATTCAGAAGTAAACGAACAAATAAAAAAAGCTATAGGGGAAAGAGAAAAAGTATTAAGCAACAAATATATTTTTGAGAAAAAAACAATACATAAAAAAGAATATTTAGTACCAGCAAGAGATGAAACAAGAATAAATGTAAAGAGGTTATAAATATGCAGACTACAGGAACAATTAAAGATATGAATATAGATTATGAAACACGAAAAGCAAAAATAAGCCTACTTTTAGACACGAAAGAATTAGAAATAGTAGAACAACTAAAAAATGAAAATAAGCTTAATATTGAACTAAAAAAGTACAGACAGAAAAGGAGCTTGGATGCTAATAAATATTTTTGGAAATTACTTCAAGAAATATGCGAATTGGCTGAAATAGATACCATAGAAGAATATAAGCGACGTGTTAAAGAGTTAGGAATATTCAGACGTTTTAGAATCGAGAGTGATAACGTTAAGACATTTGAAAAAATGTGGAATGCACAAGGTATAGCATGGTTTTGTGAAATATTTGATACAGAAATAATAGGAGATAAAGAATTTAAGATTATAAACGCATATTATGGTTCAAGTTCATTTAATTCAAAACAGATGAGTAGACTAATAGATGGTGTAGTACAAGACTGCAAAGAATATGGAATAGAAACCAAATCACAGGCAGAAATAGACAGTTTAATAGAAAGCTGGGATAAAAAATGATAGTCAAAGATTTAAGCAATAGTTTTCATCCATGCCCAAAACCCAAAGATTTAAAACGAGCTGAGCAGAAATGTGAAAAGCCAAAAAAGAAAAGTAGCAAATTAGCAAAATTAGAACGACAACGAGATAAAAACCTCAACAAGTATGGAGAATGTGATTGCTGCCACAAAAAATTTAAACATTTAGATCCTCATGAAGTATATGGTGGCAGTAATCGAAAAAGAAGTATAAAATACGGCTTTGTTAAAATGCTATGTAGAAATTGTCATTCAAACGAAGAAATACTAAAGCAGTTAAAAATAGATACGCAAAAAGAGTTTGAAAAAACTCGCGATAGAGAAATTTTCGTAAAAATAATTGGTAAGAGCTATCTATAAAAAATAAA
>CANQEM010000023.1 GCA_947594935.1 uncultured Clostridia bacterium
TAGCAAAAATCCCACTCCAACATGATATAATATTTTTAGTTTGACAGCTTAAAATATAAAAAATGAAAGGAGTGGGACGTATGAAAAGTCCATACGCAGATAGTTTATCACACACGACATGGGAATGCAAGTATCATATAGTATTTGCAGCAAAATATAGAAGAAAAGAAATATATGGAACATTAAGGAAGAGAGATAGGAATGATATTGAGAGAATTATGTAGAAGAAAAGAGGTAAAAGTAACAAATGCAGAGGCATGCCCCGACCACATACATATGTATGTGAGTATATCACCCAAAACAAGCGTATCATCATTCATAGGATATTTAAAAGGCATGCAAATTTAAAGTATAAATATAGCAATAGAACATTTTGATGTATAAGATTTTATGTAAGTACAGTAGGAAATAACAAGTCGGCAGTATATAATTATGTGCAAAATCAATTAAAAGAAGATATGATGTCGTATCAAATAACAATAAAAGAATATATAGATTATTATAATAATAAAAGGATAAAGGGCAAATTAAAAGAAATGAGCCCTGTACAATACAGAGTCCATTCCCAAGTTGCCTAGTACCTAATCAAAAAATGTCCAATTTTTTGGGTTCAGTACATTATACTGGGGGATAATTATAACGCTAAATTGTTATTTCTATTATGCTGTATTTTTTGAAAAAATAGTTAACAATCTATAAATATTTTTTATAAAAATTTTAAAAAAGATTTTTCAAAAAGTAACCCATATTAAACATGTAAAACACAACCAAATAATAGATCATAACTAAAAATTCATTACTTTCAACCTCACTAATACTAATATATTTTCCTTCCTACCATTTTTTTATTTTTTCCAATTTGAATAAGACCGTATACGCCAGACAATTCGATGAAACCGAGCAAGGTTTAAACAATTATGGACATTCGGATGTAACTTGTATTGATAGAAAAGCACCTAGTTTGAATGTCGAAGAAATAACATCTGGGCAGTTTAAAACTGGTTATGAGTCATACGATGGCGTAAATAGGGCGTCCTACGATGATAATGGGATCCGTATACCAATTCCTTCAGGCTTCAGCCCACTAGGAGAAGAGGGTACAACCAACATATACACGGGATATGTTATTAAAAACCAAAGAGAAGGATCTGAGTTTGTTTGGATACCTGTTCCACAACTTTATTCATATGAAAATTTAACATATAACAAAAACTACGAATTGCGAGAAATGACTGCTGTCTGCGCAGTACAGGACAAGGAGAGTGGTATAAGATTGGGTAATGGAACTAGTACTATCGACTCTACTTCTATGACCATACTAGGTGACCCGCGAACTGAATATTTAAAAGAACCATTAGTACACTTCACAATCAGGGATCGAGCAGGAAATTATTCTTACGGATCCGATACACCACTAAAGGCAGGAGAGTACTTAGTAATACCTCCTTTGTTTGCTAATGCGGACCGGAGATTCGAGTGATATTAAAACTACTATGTTTTACACATTTACGGACAGAGTGGGTAGAGGAGACGAATCAAAGTATCAATATGACATTAGTTACATTAGCGGAGCGACAACTTTTGGTGGTCAATATGAGGGTAGATGGGAGCCTGGCGTACTTGATGAGCCTATACATGATAGCGACGACGGTCAGATGAAACCAAACCCAGTAAGTGAGGAAGAATTACTCGAAGATTACAGAATAGCTATTGAATCTATTACAGAGTATGGAGGGTTTTACATCAGTAGATATCAATGTTCACGAGTAGGGTCAACTGCAAATAGTGTTATGAATACAGGCAATGCCCAGTCTAAGGCGAATATCATGGTGCCAAGCTATAATGATTACGGACTTGGACAATATCAGGAGTGGATAGATGCTTACAACTTAGCTAAAAGTTATCCGCTTACGGCGAAAGAAAATGGCTACTTTGCAACGGGGCTGTGCTGGGGATTTAACATATCAGCGCTAAAATGCTTCTTGGCTAATAGTTATGCTCCAAATCAGCCGAGCCTAAAAATAAAGCCTAACGTTGGAGAGTTCTGTCAAGGAAATCAGAGTCTAGTGACCGGGTCTGATGAGACGGATTGTGCCTATAACATTTACGACTTAGTTGGATGTCGGAAACTGGGCACTCATGACGAATTGGGGCCAGTACGCGCGACTGTATTATGACAGACGATTGGTAACAGGTATCGCGAGGGAAATAGACAGGTGGGTCTACGACCAGTATCCGGGTTGGGCTCCTGGACATATTTGTTTATATATTACTCCGTAATATGATATAGTGCATTATTTTTGCTTAAATGAAGCAAAACGAACTTAAAAAACGTTTCAAAAATATACTCGCGGTGAAAAATTCAACACGTTTTGATATCAATCTTAAAAAAATAAAAGTTAAATCATCTAAAAAATTTTTAGACTTTAACTTTTATTTTTTCCATTTAATTATTATTATCCTTTTTTCAAAAATGAGTTAACAATCTATAAATATTTTTTATGAAACTTTTACAAAAAAACTTTCAATAAATCCTCACATATTAAACATGCAAAAACACAGCTAGATAAAAAATATATCTAAATGTTTATTACTTACAACCTCACTCATATCAATGCCTTTCACTACCTATTATTTCAAATATTTTTCCAATTTTAATAAGACCGTATACGCCCGTCAAAAGGAGAAAAACGGCACACAAGAGCAACAATCTGATTTTATAACTGTTCTTGTGGATAAAAAATATCCAGACTTAAATTTAGACATTAACGTGATTAATGAGAAACTCTCTGTGACATACACAGAAACAGACGTGAATTCTGGACTTAATCTAACTGGTATAAACATATCTGGATTGGAGTTGAAGATACAAACAAGTGTCTCTAACGGTAGCGATATTTTCCCTGTGTTGCCTGTGTCGTATGCAGACACTGTTACAAGAGGTATGCAAAAGTTAACGTTAAAATCAGAAGTAGAAACCAAGGATTACAGGACTGAGAAGCTTCGGTACGTCAAAAGGCATCGCAAAAGTTGAGCGAGTGATGACCGATGGTACATCGCCATTTTATGTTGATGATGTAGCTGGTAATAGATGTTATTTCTGGTTTATGAGTGACAAAGATCACGAAATTCCTACTTCTGAGGTTACATTAGCCGGAGGAGAAAACAGCCATAAATGGTACATAACTAAATGCGAACCCGTGAGGTTTCTGACCTATTACACTTTTCCAACATTTTGACGAAATCCATGTTTATTTACACTAGAGATTTTTGATATTTTCTTATTCGCATTAAATTTATAAAAATCAAAAATAAGCAAATTAAATTTCAAAAGTACAAACTTTATATTGTAAATGAAAAATTAGTTTAAAAAGTAATCTCATGTGAATAACATATAAAATAAGTTTGGTTAAAATAACTTTTCAAAATCGAAGTTCTTAATGAAAAAAATAAAAACAGTTTAGATAATAAAATAAAAGCTAAGCTCTAAAATTCATTTTTAGATGTCTTAGCTCTTATTTTATATAATACAAGTGATAAAAAACTATTATGTTTATTTTATTACTAGAAAGTTGTTACAAGTCGAATATTTGATAGGACATCGCATCCCTTTGTGTCCATTTCTCCATATTTAACTTTCGCTTCATATACGTATCGATTATCATATGTAGCACAAGTGATATAGTAATCCTCCAAACCGTATTTCGTGTTGCCTCTAACTGTTAATCCCATTTCACTGTACAGGTAGTCCATACAAGCCGAAAGTTCAGCTCTTGAAGGAAGATACCATTGTCCGCTCGTATTTTTTGAACTGTATACTGAGTAGAGCGGATAGTTCTGTAATATATCTCCAACTTCAAGTCTACCATGACTACCAAATTTAGAAGAATTCCAGTTATCGATATATGTCCTTGTCCACTGCTTTCCATATCCAAAATCATTAAAATCAGGTGTATGGTAGTTCGTTAGAAGTCGATTTTCATACCCATTCGTAGCATAGGCGTATCCCGCTGCACCGACATCATCTAACGCCAAAATCAAGTATCGGTCATTTCCACTTGAACCGCTTATTTACTGATACAATCGGTCCTTCTATGTATCCTTCAAAAGCCCACGTTTCATTTGTAGACGTTGTATATTGTTTTAAATTTGTTCTTTTAGTCCAGCTATAAGAACCAAATCCCTGGTCTGTCCATTCGCCGTTTCCACCCCAGTATCCGCTTCCATCTTCTGAGAAATCAGCTACTATAAGTCCATCTTCTTTACCATCTGAGTCGATATCAGCAAATAGACCCTTACGTGATGAAGATAATGTATCAATTCCTTTTGACCCTACATTACCAGCTTGATCTTGAAGCCATATATTATAATGGGTCAATTCGCTAAGCGATGATACTGTTGTATTTGATAAATTGGTTGTGGCAGGCTTTACTTCTGTGTATCCGTTTGTCGGTGCTGAGGTAGCAATAGACACCTGATACCCATTTATTCCACTTAGATCATCTGTTCCGCTAAACGTTACGCTATTTTCTGCTGAAGAGGGATTAGTTACAACTGGATCTTGTGTGTCTATATTAAATGGGTGACCTGTCGTAGCGCTCTCTTGTGAGCCGTTTTTCTCTTTTTGTCGGGCGTATACGGTCTTATTCTTATTAAAATTTTTAGAAAAATGTATGGAGAAGAAAAGGTTAAGAGAGTAAGAAAAGAGAATCTTTGAAAAAATAAAAGCTAAAAAATAATAAAAATTTTTTCATACAAAATTTTAATAAAACTTGCGAGTATACGGTGGAAAAAATCGATTAACATAAAAAACAAATAAAAGCAAATATAAAACCTTGAAATGTGTTGAAATAATGTCAAATAGGCTTGTATATAATTATAATAATATAAAAAAGCAACAAAGTTCGCAGTCATACAAAAATTTAAAATGTTAAAAACGTTTTCATTATAAATAAAAGGGAGTAGCTACAAAAAATAAAATTTAATCTAAATCTATTTATTAAATATAAAGAAGTTTTATAAAGATATCAAAACAAATAATAAAAAAATATAATAACTTTGAAACCATAATTATAAAAGACGTAAAACAAATTAAGTAAAAAGTAATATATATTATTAAGCTAGCCAATAATATAAATAAAGAAGCCAATAATTAAATTTACAAAAGTATGACAAAACGTGAATAACTGAATAAACAAAAGAAGCTTTTTGAAGCGAATAATAAAAATATCAATATATTAAAACACCGGTTACAAAATAAAGAAATAAGTAAAAAACATTAAAGTTATAAAAATAATCAATAATCAAAAGAACTTAATAAAATAACAAAAAATAAAGAATTTATAATAACAGAATAAGTGGTCAGCAATGACTTAATCAAACCAGAGCAAGATGAAGGTGATAAAAATTAAATAAAAAATAATAAAAAACTGCAATAATTAAATAAAAATTGTAAGGAAAGAACTTTGTAAAAATTTAATCAATCCGAATAAGTTAAAGTTCATAATGATGAAGGTAAACAACAAGCATAAGGAAACGACGTAATAATTATCAATAAAGAAAGGCGCTGCAACAACAGAATAAGAATCTTAAAAGATAAACTGAAATGATAAATAAGAATATATAAAAGATTAAAATATATCAAGAATAATTGTAAAAACAAGACTGGATATATGGAAAAATAAGCAAGAGAACAAAGTAAATATATCAACAAAATATTAAAAGTTTGTGGTGGATAATCTGTTTAACATAAAAACAATATTAGCAAAGACGCAAACAAGCCAAAATAAGAGAACTATCAAAAAATCAGAAATTTACGGCGAAAGATGTGAATTACATAAAATAGAAAAAATACTACATAGTAAAAGTGAATGATTCAAATAAAAAAATTCTGAAATAGTAAAAAACTGAAAAGCGATAAGGAAATACATATTTTTATAAAGCTACAATAGATTATGGAACTGATATATATAAAAGAAATGCCAATATGACATAATGTTTTTAACGCTAATATTGAAAGAAAGCATTTTCTACGATACAAAATTAAGTAATTAGCTAGAAACATAAGTATAGAAAAAATATATAAATAAAGAAGTGTATGGCGGTACAAAAATATTAGTAAAAAAACAACTAATTATTTAAATCAATATACAAAAAATAGAAGTAAAGAGCAGGAGACATTGTGGGAGAAGTATATATTAAGTGAAAAAAGCAATATGAAATCCAAGATATTCAAAAGAATTGTATCTCAAATAAATTGAAAAATCCGACTGATTTAATAATATAAGCAATAACATCAAAAAATTGTAGAAATAATCAATTGACAATTGATATTAAATGTACAAAAATCAAAAAATATATTTACAAGAAATGACAATTTATGATAAAATTAAATTGAAGCGATTTATACAAAAATGCAAATTAACGAAAACACCGAAAATAACGAGTTTTCGCTTTAATTTTAAGAGATTGAAGTTTACGGTCAAAGTAAGCGAATTTCAATAAATATCTTAAAATGGAACAACAAATTTGTATAAATACGCGAAGGAATAATTTGAGTTATATGTAAGGCAAAATGTACAAAAGAAAAAATGGGAAAAGCAAGTTGTATGTAGAAAAAATATGCAAAAAACAAAATACACAAAAGATAAAGAGGGATAAAAAAGAGTTGTATGTCAAAGCAAAGCGTAGAAAATGCAAAAGTATTAAATTTTGAATTTTAGGAGAACTGCGTAATACCCTAAAATTGGCAGAATTGAATTCGATATTGCTTAAGGCATAATTAAAAATTGATTATTGCTAATAACTTCGAGTTTATATGTGATGTAAAATGCACAAAGAAAAAGCAAGTAAAATTTAAACTATATGTAGAAAACACAACTCGAAAATTGATTACTAATAATAATTTCGGATTTATATGTAAGGTAAAAACGCATAAAAGAAAAAATGGGAAAAAGCAAGTTATATGTAGAATAAGTATGCAAAATCAATAGGCAGACAAGCAAAGCTGTATAAAGAATATGCAAAAAAATATCCAAAAGATAAAGAGGGATAAAAAAGAGTTGTATGTCAAAGCAAGGCATAGAAATGCAAAACTATTAAATTTTGAATTTTAGGAGAACTGCGTAATACCCTAAAATTGGCAGAACTGAATTTGACATTGCAGAAGGCATTCAAAAGTTGATTATTGTTAATAACTTCGAGTTTATATGTGATGTAAAATGCACGAAGAAAAAACAAGTAAAATTTAAACTATATGTAGAAAACACAACTCAAAAATTGATTACTAATAATAATTTCGGGTTTATATGTAAGGTAAAAACGCACAAAATAAAAAAATGGGGAAAAGCAAGTTGTATGTAGAAAAAATATGCAAAAAACAAAATACACAAAAGATAAAGAGGGATAAAAAAGAGTTATATGTCAAAGCAAGGCATAGAAATGCAAAACTATTAAATTTTGAATTTTAGGAGAACTGCGTAATACCCTAAAATTGGCAGAATTGAATTCGACATTGCAGAAGGCATAATCAAAAGTTGATTATTGCTAATAACTTCGAGTTTATATGTAAGATGAAAAACGCACAAAATAAAAAAATGGGAAAAAACAAGTTATATGTAAAAAATATCCAAAAAACAAAATACATAAAAGACAAAAGAGGAAACAATGTGTAAAAACAAAATATGCAAGCACATGTAAAATCAATAGGCAGACAAGCAAAGTTGTATAAAGAGCATGCAAAAAAAATACACAAAAAATAAATAGGGAAAAATAAGCGCTATATGTAAAAATACGCAAAATAGATAAACCAAGAGTTATATGTAAAATCATGCAAAAATTAAAAAGCAACAAACAGACAAGCAATAGCTATATCAAAAACAAGACATGCAAAACATAAAAAAGGCTAAGCTAAGTAAAAACAAATTACACAAAAGAAAAATAAATAAAAAATAGTTATATTTAAAAATAAAACACAAGCAAAAGCGACAAGCAGATAAATAAGCTATATGCAAACAACCATACCAAAGAACCAAAACCATAAATATAAGTAACGCATAAAGAAAAAAACACCAAAGCACAAACTAAACAAAAAATTATAAAAAAGCAAACAACACAAAAAAATCACATCAATCGATGAAACAAACACAAACCATTCACAAAATAAAAAAGTACAAAAATTTGAATTTTGGGATAAAACTGCATAAACCCTGCAAGAAGCAGAATTTCAGCAAAGCAAAAGAACAAACATAACAACTAATACTGCTAATAACTTCGAGTGTAAAACAAAAAGGGAGGAATATTATGCGAAAAGAAAATTCAAAAAAATCAGAAGAAAAATACGATAAATTTTTTTTATATTCAAACATAAAACAAGAACTTTCTCGAATAAAGGAAAACGTAATAGGAAAAAACGTACAAGAAATCAAAGAAAAAGTATCTCAAAACAAGCCAAACACAATTGTAGACATAGCAATAAGACTAGAAGACAAGAAATTAAGAGAGGGAGTTACATCTGAAAACACATATACCAGAAACGTACAAACAATCAGAACATGTGAAAGCTATGGATTTACCACAATACCAATCAAAAATGTTACAAAAGCACAAATCGAACGCTTTCTAGATGCAGAAAGAGTGAAATCAAATTCAACCCTTGACAAAGAATATCGAATCCTAAAAAACGTATATGAATATGCAGAATACAAAAAACTCATCAAAGAAAATTTTTTTGTAGGATATGATAGGCTAAGACCACCTAAAAGTTTCAAGCAAGATAGAGACATTGTAGCTCTCACAAATAGAGAAGAATGCACATTAAAAAGATACATCAGTAAGCACCCAAGCCAATACAACAACATAATTTTGCTATGTTTATACACAGGCATGAGAATAGGCGAAGTACTAGCCCTAACAATAGACGACATAAGCTTCGACAAAGGGCATGGGTCAATTTATGTAACAAAATCTCTAACCCGAGACAAAGACGGCAAAATAATAATGGGCAAAACCACTAAAACAAAAAACGGCAGGAGAAAACTAGAACTGATACCGAAATCGCGCAAAGTTATAGAAAATGTAATAAAAGAAAACAAAGTGAACAAGCAAAACAAAATGCTATTCTTACGTGAAGATGGTAAGTTTTACACAGATTGCCAAGTAAACGGCGCATTCAAGCGCATGTGCAGAAACGCAGGAATAAAAGTCATCAGCAAGAAAAAGCAAGTAAGAGGCAAAACAATCACATCTAAAATAAGTGATGTAAATGTCCACATGTTAAGGCACACATTTGCCACGCGATGTATTGAAGCGGGAGTTGCTATCACAGTCTTACAAAAAGTGCTAGGGCATAGCAATATACAAACAACAATAAATATTTATGGCGATATATATGACTATTACAGGCAAAAAGAAATCAAGAAATATGATAAATATATGAAAGAACTTGACCATAGATACAAATTAACAATATAAATAAGGAAGGAAACAAAACCTTCAAACCCAGAATGTTGACAAAATATTTTTGTTGACATTCTTTTTTGTGTAACGAAAACCCACTGCTTTTTACTGAACTCAAAAAATGGATATTTTTTGGGTTCAGTACATTTTACGTGTGGTTATGATTTTTACATAATAAAATATTTCAGAAAACACCTAAACACCTTGCTCCAAAGCCTACCATGTATGAACGATTACGCAGTGAAAAAAATGTGTAACATCACTGCAAAGCCCACCACTACGCTTACGCAATAGCAAAAAAAATTGCCCTAAACTTACCACCCCACCAGCAGAGCCCCATTTGACAAAACAACAAAAATGGTATATAATAGTACCAAAGTTTGCCAAGAGGGCAAGGATGAGATTATTCTAAAAAGACGGACAACAGGTTTATAACCCCAAAAAAGGGGAAAAATATAAGAGATAAAAAAATAAAAAAGAACGGAATAGAATAGCAAAATACCAAAAATGGAAAAGGGATACTGCAATTTTATACAAAAAATAAGTATTATATGTAGCAAAACAGATACATATAGTTTTTTAGTTCGTTTTTTAGAAAATTCAAAAGAAATTTATAAATAAGAAAGGAAAAGGAAAAAATGACAAGAGAAAATGAAAAAAAACAACCAAACACAACAAAGCGCAGAACAACGCAAAAAAGAAGTACAAAACCAAAAACAAGTAAAGAGATTGCAAGTAACTATGTAAAAGACCAATCTCAAAAACTACCCGCAAAAAGAGAAGAAAAGAGAATGACAGAAACAAGAAAGCAACCAAAAGAAATCTTCAAAAAATCAAAACTAAAAATCATACCACTAGGAGGACTACACGAAGTAGGCAAAAACATCACAGTATTTGAATACGAAAACGAAATCATAATCGTAGACTGCGGACTATCATTCCCAGAAGACGACATGCTAGGAATAGACCTAGTTATACCAGACATAAACTACCTACTAAAAAACAAAGAAAAAGTAAAAGGACTAGTAATCACACACGGGCATGAAGACCATATAGGTAGCATACCATATCTATTAAAACAAATAAATGTGCCAATTTACGCACCAAAACTAGCAGTCGGACTAATTCAAAACAAACTAGAAGAACACAAACTACTAAGAGACACAAAAATGACAGAAGTCTCAGCAGGTCAAACAATCATCCTAGGCAACAACTTCAAAATCGAATTCATAAGAAGCACACACAGCATACCAGACTCTGTAATGTTAGCAATCACAACACCAGTAGGAACAGTACTACACACAGGCGACTTCAAAGTTGACTACACACCAATAGACGGCAAAATCATGGACTTCGGAAGAATTGCAGAACTAGGAAACAAAGGCATCCTTGCACTAATGTCAGACAGCACAAACGCCGAAAGAAAAGGCTTCACAATGTCAGAAAGCTCAGTAGGGGAAGTATTGGACAAACTATTTATCCACTGCACCAAAAGAATTGTAGTTGCAACATTTGCGTCAAACGTTCACCGCGTTCAACAAATAGTAAACGCAGCAGTAAAATACGGCAGAAAAATCGCAGTTTGCGGAAGAAGCATGATAAACATGATAGAAACATCAAGACAACTAGGATACATTGCATGTCCAGAGGACGCATTTATCGATATTGACCAAATAAACGTATATAATGATGAACAACTAGTAATCATCACAACAGGTAGCCAAGGAGAGCCAATGTCAGCACTAACAAGAATGGCAGCAGGAGACCACAGAAAAGTCAAAATCACACAAAACGACCTAGTAATCATATCAGCAAACCCAATTCCAGGCAACGAAAAATTCGTATCAAAAGTAATAGACGACTTAATGCAAATAGGAGCAGAAGTAGTTTACAGCGCTTTGGCAGATGTCCACGTTTCAGGACACGCTTGCCAAGAAGAACAAAAACTAATAATAGCACTAGCAAAACCAAAATACTTTATCCCAGTGCATGGCGAATATAGGCAACTTATATCACACGGCGAAACCGCTGCAAGTATGGGAATAGAACCTAAAAATATCATATATATGTCAAACGGTAGAGTTCTAGAAATTGATGAAGAAGAAGCAAAATTCAACGGCACAGTTCCAAGCGGTAGAGTGCTAGTTGATGGACTAGGAGTAGGGGATGTAGGTAACATCGTATTAAGAGATAGACAGCACCTATCACAAGACGGCTTAATAGTTATAGTATTAACAATGAACTCACAAACCGGCGAAGTAATAGCAGGGCCAGACGTCATTTCAAGAGGCTTTGTATATGTTAGAGAATCAGAAAACTTAATGGATGATGTAAAATCTGTTGTAAGGCACGAAATCAGCAAATGCGAACAACGCGGAATACGCGATTGGGCAACAATAAAAACAACAGTCAGAGAAAATCTACGCGACTATATTTTCATGAAAACAAAACGAAACCCAATGATTATACCAATTATTATGGAGGTGTAAAAAATGAACTACAAAGACTTAGCAGACCTAATGTTTCCAGATGCAAAGGAAATAAAATATTATGAAGAAAAATACCCAGAAAGAAACCTAAAAGAAGGAGCAATTGTAACAAGAATTGCTCCAAGCCCAACAGGCTTCACACACATAGGGGGCTTGTACCAAGGCTTAATCGCAAAAAAAGTAGCAGATCAAACAGAAGGTGTATTTTTTGTTAGAATAGAAGATACAGACCAAAAAAGAGAAGTAAAAAACGCAATAAGTGAAATCGTAAATTCACTTACAGAATTCGGCTTTGAGCCAGATGAAGGCATGACATCTGAAACAGAAGAAAAAGGAAATTACGGACCATACAAACAATCAATCAGAAAAGAAATTTATCAAGCTTATGCAAAATACCTAATCGAACAAGGAAAAGCATACCCATGTTTCTGCTCAACAGAAGAAATTGAAGAAATCAGAGCAAAGCAAGAAGCAGCAAAAATCAGACCAGGATATTATGGAATATGGGCAAAATGCCGTAACTTAACAGTAGAAGAAATGATTGAAAAAATCAAAGCAGGTGAAAAATGGATAGTAAGGTTCAAATCACCAGGCAGAGAGGACAGAAAAATCAAGCACAAAGACGTAATAAAAGGAAATGTAGAATTCCCAGAAAATGACCAAGACATAGTCATAATAAAAGCAGATGGATTACCAACTTATCACTTCGCACACGCAGTTGACGACCACTTAATGCGTACAACACACGTAATCAGAGGAGATGAATGGTTATCATCAGTACCTTTACATTTGCAACTATTCCAAGAACTAGGCTTCAAAGCACCAAAATACGCACACATTGCACCAATCATGAAAAACGATGAAGGCGGAAAGCGTAAACTAAGCAAACGTAAAGACCCAGAAGCAGCAGTCAGCTACTATGCAGAAGAAGGAATTCCAAAAGAAGCAGTAACAGAATATTTGCTAAACATTGCAAACTCAACCTTTGAAAATTGGAGACGTGCAAATCCAGATAAACCAATAAAAGAATTTGATTTACAACTAAACAAAATGAGCGTAAGTGGGGCATTATTTGACATGGTAAAATTACTAGATGTTTCAAAAATAGTAATTTCAAAAATGTCAGCAGAAGAAGTATACGAAAACTCACTTGCATGGGCAAAAAAACATGACGAAGAACTAGCAAACCTACTAGAAACCCAAAAAGAATATTCTTTAAAAGTATTCGGAATTGAAAGAGGCAATAAAAAGCCAAGAAAAGACATCAGCAAATGGTCAGATGTCAAAGAAAACATTGCATATATGTATGAAGAACTATTTGCAAAAGACACAAGCGAATATCTATACCAAGTTATCAACAGCAAAGAAGAAATTAACAAAATCTTAGATACATATATCACAAAATACTATAACGAAAATGACGATAAGCAAACATGGTTTGACAAAATAAAAGAACTAGCAGGTGAAATGGGCTATGCAAAAGAAGTAAAAGAATTCAAAGAAAACCCAGGCAAATACACAGCACATGTTGGCGATGCAAGCACAGTTCTAAGAGTTGCACTTACAAAAAGAACAAACACACCAGACATGTATGAAATTATGAAAGTGCTAGGAAAAGGAATTATCCAAAAACGTTTTCAAAAAGCAAAGATTTAAAAAAGGAAAAATGAAAATGGAATATAAAATAGGAGATATTGTTAGAACAAAAAAGCAACACCCATGTGGCAGTAAACTTTGGGAGATTGTTTCAATTGGCGTAGACTTTAAGTTAAAATGCCAAGGCTGTGGGCATATAATTATGTTAGAAAGGCAAAAAGCCATAAAAGCAATCACGAAAAAAGAAATGGAGAAACAATGAGAAAAACAATTTTAAGAATAGTATTGATAATTTTGCTAGGACTTACATTTTACACAATTTTTCAACTATCTGGTGAAGACGCAACAGAATCAGGAAGCAGAAGTGGCAGCCTAATGAGGCAAATTATTGATATATTCCCAGGAACAAAAAATTTAACAAATGAAGAAAAAGAAAAAATAGTAGAAGACGCCCAGCCAATCATACGCAAAATAGCACACTTTTCAATCTACACAGTTGTTGGACTATTGACAATGTCACTTGTAAGTACATATCAAATAAATCAAAAAAAGCGAATAGGCATAACAATTGGAATAGGAGCACTATATGCAATGTCAGACGAATTCCACCAGTACTTTGTACCAGGAAGAAGCGCCGAACTAAGAGATGTGTTAATTGATACATCTGGGGTCATAATAGGAATGCTAATAATTATAGCAATAATAACAATCTATAAAAAAATAGAAAGCACTACAAAATAGTGCTTTCTATTGATTTCCAAACATCTTCTGAATAGATTTTTCTTTCAGAAGAAAAAGGAAGAGTTTTAATATCCTTTAAAGGGTTCAAAGCTGATTGAATATCACTTACTGCATCAAAAACCTTAGTTACCGCAATTTTATCAGCTTTATTTGCCAAGATTATACAAGGCAAACCAGAACGAATAATATAATCATACATAATTCTATCATTTTCAGTAGGAGCATGGCGAATATCAACCAAGAAAACAACAAGAGCAATCTGATTACGATTTTGTAAATAATATTCGATAAAATCTCCTACTTTTTCTTGCTCACTCTTTGACATTTTGCTATACCCATACCCAGGTAAATCAACAAAATAGAAAGTTTCATCAATATTATAGAAATTGATTTGACGAGTTTTGCCAGGCTCACTGCTTGTACGTGCCAACCCCTTGCGGTTAATCATTGTATTTATAAAACTTGACTTACCAACATTTGATTTACCAACTAAAACAACCTCAGGCAAACCATTTTTAGGATACTGGCTAGGTTTAACTGCCGAAATCTCAAACTTAGGATTTTTAACTAACATACACCAAAACCCCTTTCAGCATTTATTTTTTTGCAACGCAAATTTTTTCTTTACCACCAACATAAGGGCGTAAAACCTCAGGAATAATAACACTTCCATCTGGTTGATAATTATTCTCCATTATAGCAATAAGCATACGAGGAGGAGCAACAACAGTATTGTTCAAAGTATGTGCAAAATATGTTCCATTTTCGCCCTTAATACGAATACCCAACCTACGAGCCTGAGCATCAGTCATATTAGAACAACTACCAACTTCAAAATATTTTTTCTGACGAGGAGACCATGCTTCAACATCACAAGATTTAGCCTTTAAATCTGCCAAATCACCAGAACAACACTCCAAAGTACGAACAGGAACATTCATGCTTCTAAAAAATTCAACAGTATATGACCACATCTTATCATACCAATTCCAGCTATCTTCTGGCTCACAAACAACAACCATCTCTTGCTTTTCAAACTGATGAATACGATAAACACCGCGCTCCTCTATGCCATGAGAACCCTTTTCCTTTCTAAAACAAGGAGAATAAGATGTCATAGTATAAGGTATATTTTCCTTCTTTAAAATTTGATCTTTAAACTTACCAATCATAGAATGCTCACTTGTACCAATTAAATACAAATCTTCGCCTTCAATTTTATACATCATAGTATCAAGTTCTTCAAAACTCATAACACCAGTTACAACATCAGAATGAATCATAAAAGGTGGAATGCAGTAAGTAAACCCTTTATCTATCATGAAATCTCTTGCATAAGTTAAAACAGCAGAATGCAATCTTGCAACATCACCTAATAAATAATAGAACCCTTGACCACTAACACGCCTTGCACTATCTAAGTCCAAACCACCTAAATTCTCTAAAATCTCAGCATGAAAAGGAATATCATAATCTGGAACAACAGGGTCACCAAATTTTTGAATTTCAACATTTTCACTATCATCTTTTCCAATAGGAACAGAAGGGTGCATAATATTAGGAATTTTCATCATTCTAGATTTAATTTCTTGTGAATATTTATCTTCCAAAGCTTCATTTTCTTCCAACTTCTTATTTAATTCTTGAACTTTTGCCTTTACCAATTCAGCCTCGTCTTTTTTGCCAGACTTCATAAGGTCCCCAATTTGATTACTCAAATTTTTTCTTTCAGAACGCATATTATCCCCATCAAGCTTAGCTTTACGGCTTTTCTCATCAAGTTCGATAACTTCATCAACAAGAACCAATTTATGGTCTTGAAATTTCTTCTTGATATTTTCCTTAACAATATCTGGATGTTCTCTTAAAAATTTAATATCTATCATAAAAATACCCCCACAAAATTTGATATGCCTATTATACATCATTTTTTAATAAATAGCAACACAAAGATTAAAATTACTTGACAAAAAATATTTACCAAAATATAATAAAAAAGAGGAAGGAAAAAACTATGAACAAAAAAACAAAAATAAGTCTGCTAATTTTACTATTTCTAGCAACACTAGTACTAATTTACATACTTTTTATAGACTTTAAATCACAAGTACCAGAAACTATATCTGAAAAATATGATATAAAAATTGAAGAATATAGCAAAAGAAAAGTATTCACAATTTCCCCAAAACAAAGCAAAACAAACCAATACATACTATATTTCCACGGTGGAGCATATATGGGCGAAATAACTGAAAACCATTGGAACTTTTTGAATAAAATAATTGAAGAAACAAATGCAACAATCATCTTACCAGATTACCCACTAGCACCAAAGAACAACTACAAAGACGTTTTTGAAATGGTAGAGCCACTATACGAGGACATACTAAAAAGCACACAAAACCTAATAGTTATGGGCGATTCAGCAGGTGGCGGAATAGCATTAGCACTAGCTGAAAAGCTTGGAGAAGAAGGAAAACAGCAACCAAACCAACTAATTCTACTTTCTCCATGGCTAGATGTTACAATGTCAAACCCAGAAATTGAAAAAATTCAAGAAAAGGACAAAAAGCTTAATAAAGAAACCCTAAAAGTCGCAGGAATTACGTATGCAGGGCTTGACGGCATGGGCAGTTATTTAGTAAACCCAATAAACGGACCAGTTGAAAACTTAAAAAATGTAACAATTTTTACTGGCACAAATGACATTTTAAACCCAGATGTTCATCTGCTAAAAAGTAGGGCAGAAAATATTGAAATAAAGGAATATGAAGGCGCAAGCCATATATGGATGATAGACGAAAATAATGAAATATCACAAAAAGCCACCAAAGATTTAACAAATTTGATTAAAAATATTGACAAATAAAAAATATGTGATATAACCTGAGTTTGACAGTAAAAAATGGAAAAAGAGCCTTGCACGGTACTAATATCAGTACGTGTAAGGCTTAGGATTT
>CANQEM010000024.1 GCA_947594935.1 uncultured Clostridia bacterium
GAAAATATGAATTTTATAACAATGTTAGAAGAATCACGTGACAATTACATAAAGGAAGGTTTACAAGCAGGACGAAAAGAAGGTAGAAAAGAAGGACGAAAGGAGGGCATGCGAAAAGGTATACTACAAGCTAGAATTGAGATAGCAAAAGAATTATTGAAACAAGGTTCAAATATAGAATACATCAGAAAGATAACCCAACTACCAAAAAAAGAAATTGAAAAACTTGAAAATGAGCTTAGCAAAGCATAATGAAGCAATAGCTTTAACACATCAAAAAGCAATTTATAAAACAATGTCGAAATTTGTCAAAATTTGCGATGAAAAGTTTTAAAAAACTATTGCAATTTTAAAAATTATATGATAATATATATTTGTCTAAATAAAGTGCACGCTATTAAATTAGCGAAAAAATATCTCCAAAGATTTTATTGCATATTATTTAGACTTTTTTTATTTCTAATTAAAATTTTTTAAAATCGTAAAAACCCCAAAAAAGGAGAATATATAGAAAAAATAAAAAGCAATACATAAAATTAACCTTAAAATTCAACACAAAATTCAATATACTCATCATCATTTTTTACTGTTATAGACCCATTATGCAATTCAATTATCTCTTTTGTAATCGCTAGTCCCAAGCCAGTTCCACCAGTAGAGCTAGTTCTAGATTCATCAGCTCGATAAAATTTATCAAAAATTTTATCCAATTTATATTGTGGAATTGAATCACCTTTATTTTTAAATAATATATGTATTTTTTTATCACTTTCTGATAATTCAATTTGTATATCAGTATTATTATAACTATAACTAATAGCATTTTTTATTAAATTTCCAAAAGCACGAGCCAACTTATCACCGTCACCTAAAAAATAAACATGTTCAGGTTTATTCAAAATACACTTCAAATTTTTTTCTTGAAGCATCGGATAAAATTCATCAACTAATTGCGCTAATAAAAAAGACAAATCTATGGTATTTTTAATAATAGGTAGTTCTTGTAAATTATACCTAGTTATCTCAAAAAATTGATTAGTAAGGTCTTCAAGCCTTTTAGCTTTATCTAATGCAATACTCAAATATTTTTCCTGCATCTTTTTAGAAATATCTTGTTCGTCTACTAATAAACTTAAATAACCTATTACCGAAGTTAAAGGAGTCTTTAAATCATGTGCCATATACATTATTAAATCATTTTTCTTTTGAGACTCTTCTTTTGCCTTATTTCTATTTGTCACAAGATTTACTCTAATATTATTCAACCTATTTTCTAGAATAATCAAATCATTGGGCAATCTAATTTCTTGTTCAGGATTATTCATTATCTTATCCATAGCTGATATGATTTCAACAATATTTTTATTGGAATTTCTAATTACAAAAAAAGAGGTAATCACAAAAAGAATAAAATAAGAAAAAATCATAATTATTGTTTTGTTCCCTATAAACCAATAATAAAGAGAACCACTAAATTGAAAAGTATTTTCTGCAAGAATATCATTAAAAATTCCATCAACAAGTATTTCTAATATAATTATAGCAATTATGCTATATATAACTATTTTAAAAACACACTTTTTAGACAAACTATTTCTTAACTTTAAAAATTCATGATTATCCATTTTAATTACCACTCTTTCTCAATTTTATACCCTATTCCCCAAACAGTCTTAATAAACTTTGGATTTTTGCTATCTTCATGTAATTTCTCTCTAATTCTTCTAATATGTACCATAACGGTATTGTTACTATCTAAATATTTTTCTTTCCAAACTTTTTCAAACAGCTCCTCAGAACTTACAACTTTACCCATTTTCTGAGCTAGATACAGCAAAATTTCAAACTCCCTTGGTGTTAGTTCAACTTTTTCATCATATATCTTACATTCATGCTTATCTTGATTTATTTCTAGACCATCTATATAGATAATATTATCTTCATCTTTTTCATTATACTTTGTATATCGCCTATAAGCAGACTTAACTCTTGCAACTAACTCTAATGGGTTAAATGGCTTTGTAATATAATCATCTGCACCGCACTGATAAACCTTCTATTTTATCTTTATCAGCTATTTTGGCTGTGAGCATTATAATAGGAAAATTCAAACCTTTTTCTCGAATATACTTACACATCTCAAAACCATTTACACCTTTTATCATTACATCTAAAATTGCAAAATCCAATTTTTGAGTATTTATACAGTCTATTGCACTTTGAGAATCGTAAAATTTAAATACTTGATAATCTTCATTTTTCATATATAACTCAATTAAGTCCGCAATTTCTTTTTCATCATCTAAGACTAAAATATTCACTTAATAACCCTACCTTTCAAATGTATTTTACCATACACTTAGACTTATTTCTACGTTTTCCACAAATTGTAAGAAAAAGTTAAGATTTTATTAAGCCTTTCTTAAAACATTCCTCAAATGATTTGACCTATAATAGAAACAACATACGAAAGCAAACTAAGAAAGGAGTAAATCATAATGAAAAGGAAAAAATTAAATATGAAAAAAATCATTTCACTAATGATATTCTTAATTTTCATAATTTTTATTTTAAAAAATATGAAATTAACGGACAGACCTCAAAATACTACCCAATTTTCTGCACTTATCCCGGAAAGCACTAATGAATACGAAATCATAAAAAAAGACCAGAACAATAATTATTCTGGAATAGGACAACAAAAAATTGATAACAAAGACGGATATTTTACCACATTTACTACAACAAATCAAAAAACATATATTGAATATAAACAAAATTATGCCTCATGGAGCAAAAACTCATATTGGAACGACAATATGGAAAACTCTGGCTGTGGAATTACATCTATGGCAATTATTCTTAGTGGATATGGAAAAAAATGTACGCCTGAAGATTTAAGAAAAAAATATTATCCAGTAATAGACTATGAAAATTTAAGTACAGAATTTGCAAAGAACTATGGAATACAATCTAGTGGCTTTTTTTATGATACAGTACATTTATCAGAAGAATATATAAAAGAACAACTGCAAAAAAATAGACCTGCCCTAATTTGTGTTTGGGACAAGCCTACTAAAAATCGTTGGACAACTACTTCACACTATATGGTACTTCTTGCCACTGATAATGAATTAGTATATATTTCTAACCCGAACGGTGGCAAAAATGATTCAAAAAGTTCAGGATGGTATCCATTTAAAGAAGTAGTTCCATACATTGCAAAAGTACTATTTTTTAACTCGTAAACGCAAAGCATTTAGAATAACAGTAATACTACTAAGAACCATAGCCAAACTTGCTATCATTGGGTTAATTGAAATACCAATTGGCTTCAACAAACCGATTGCAATTGGAATCATTAGAATATTATAGAAAAATGCCCAGAATAAATTTTGCTTAATATTTCTAACAGTTTTCTTACTAATTTGTATTAAATCTAAAATACTAGATAAATCATTTCTAGCTAATATTACATCAGAAGAGTCCATTGCAATATCAGTTCCACTATTTACGCTAACACCTATATCAGAACTTGCTAGGGCTGGGCTATCATTGATACCATCCCCGCACATCATAACATAATTATTTTCTTGTTTTAAATCTTTTATAGTCTTAACCTTTTCGGCTGGTACTACATTTGAAATTACCTTAGTGATACCAATACTTTCTGCAACTTTTTCAGCAGTTTCTTTATTATCACCTGTTAGCATAATGACTTGAACTTTATTTTTATTTAACATATTTATTACTTCTTTGGCATTTTCTCTTACAATATCATTAACTCCAATAAGTGCAATTACTTTTTTATCTTTTACTGCATAAACAATACTACTGCCATTTTCAGCTAATTGCTTTTCATCTTGTAAATGTTCATTTTTTATGCCATATTTTTCAAGAATTTTAGCGTTACCTAAAATAATTTCTTGATTTTTAATTTTCCCTATAATACCATATCCAGCAATATTTTCAAATCCTTCAACATCTAAACATTGTAATTCATTTTCTTTCATATAGTCTAAAAACGCTTTACAAATTGGATGTGTTGACTTACTTTCAATACTTCCTACAAGTTGAAGTAAATCTTTATTATCAATATCACTGTAATTCAAAATTTCTGAAATCTTTAGATTACCATAAGTTAATGTTCCAGTTTTATCAAAAACAACAGTATCAACTTTTTTGGCATTCTCTAAAATTTCGCTTTTCTTTACTAATATTCCATTACTTGCACACAAGCCTTCACTCACAACTACTGCAAGAGGAGTGGCTAAACCTAGGCTACAAGGACATGCTACAACTAATACCGTTACAAATGAAATTATTGCAGTTTCAAAACTTTGACCAATTAGTAAATATCCTAGAAAAGTGATAATTGCAATTACTATAACTGCTGGAACAAAATAACCTGAAACTGTATCAGCTATTTTTGCGATTGGAGCCTTAGTATTACTTGCTTCTACCACTGCTCGCACAATTTCTGATATTGTAGATTCTTTACCAATTCGTTCTGCTCTATATTCAATATATCCATCATAATTCATACTGCCTGCAATTACTTTACTGCCAATATCTTTGGAAACAGGTTTGCTTTCTCCTGTAATGAAAGACTCATCTAAATGTGTTTTCCCAAAAATTATTTCACCATCTACTGCAATTTTTTCTCCTGGTCTAGCTATTACAATATCACCTTTATGAATTTCATCAAGAGTAACTGTTTTTTCTTGCCCATCTATTTTAATTGTTGCCATATTTGGAGTAATCTTAACTAATTTCTGTATTGCCTCTTTGGTTTTATCTTTGCTAAGACCGTCAATATATCTGCCAAGTTTAATAAAGTAAATCACTATTGAGGCTGATTCAAAATACAAATTCATAATCAACTCATGTTTACCAGTTAAAACTAAGTACATATTATAAAGACTATATAGTAAACTTGTAAGAGCACCAATTCCAACTAATGTATCCATATTAGGTGTTCCATGAATTAGATTTTTATAACCATTTTTAAAAATGTCATAGCCATAAAACATGAAAGCAATTGTTAATATAAGCAAAGCAAACATATAATTTGTACTATGGGTATGTGGGTCAATAAAAGGAATTGTTGGTAAATGTGCCATATGTCCCATAGAAATATACATTAAGATAATTGCTAAAATTGTAAATATTATGAATTTTACTTTTTCTTTTTTATTTTTTGATTCAATTTTTATTTCTTTAAATTCTCCGAGACTCTTAAAGCCAGCTTCTTTCACAAATTCTTCAAGCTTCTCTTGATTTAATAACTTTTCATCATATTCGATAACAGCATTTGCCATTACAAGATTAACAGTAGCGTTAAAAATACCATTTTGTTTATTTAAGTATTTTTCAAGTCCATTAGAGCAAGCACTACAAGTCATTCCATCAATAGATAAATTTATTTTTTTCATGCTGACACTCCTTTCTTGATGTTAATCTTTTATCACTTCAAAGCCAATATCTTCAATTTTTTCTTTCATAGTATTTTCTGATACGTCATCTCTTGCTGTAACTTTTACTATACCTGTGTCATGGCTTGCTACAACGTTTTCAACACCGCTTATGTTCTTTAAAGCATTTTGAACTCTATTCTCACATCCGCCACAAACCATACCTTTAACTTTTATAGTTGTTTCTTTCATATTATTCACCTTCTTTCCAAAAATATTATATACCTTAAATTTACTTTTGTCTAGCTATTAGTCCAAACCGTCAGGAAGTAATGACTGAAATTTATCACTAAATTCCGGCTGAGCCTTTTTTAAATTAACAGGTCTTAAATTTGCATTAGTAAAACAATGCTTAGTTTCAGCAACTATGACGGTTTTACCAGTTCTTTCATCTGTAACATCATAACCAACAACTAATCTAACACCAGAATATTCTTTTATATATGGGTGTATTAAAATAGTATCCCCAAAACTAACATGATGTTTGTATTCAATATTAACACCTAAGACTGGAATAGTTAACCCCTGTGCCTCAAATGATTCAAAAGGCATGCCTAATTGCTCCATCCAATTACATCTAGTTTCTTCCAAAAAACGTATATAATTTGAATGATGAACAACACCCATCTTGTCTGTTTCATAATAGTTAATTTTCCTCTTATAAACAAAATCTTTTCCCATAGCTATACCTCCAAAAAAAGAACTAGATTGCTTTCGAAGGAGAAATCTAGTTCAATAAACAAAAAATAAAACATACAAATATATGATTTATTAACTGTATTGTAGCAGAAAAATATAAAGAAGTCAATAAAAAAGATAAAAAAATTAAAAAAATAATTTTCTCAATGAAAATTTAATAATTGCAAAAATATAAAAATAATGTTATAATCGCAATATAATATGTTTAAAATATTAAAAGAAAGGAAGATGAAAATGGGAGAAGAACTTAAAGACAAGCTCTTATTAAAAAGAGAAGAAGGATGGAAAAATGTTGATGAAAAGCAAAATCAAGACATCATGAAACTTTCAGAAGAATATATGACATTTTTAAATAATTCAAAAACAGAAAGAGATTTTATAAAATCTGCAAAAAAATTAGCAGATGAAAACGGATACACAGATATAATAAATAAAACAGAATTAAAAGCAGGAGACAAAGTCTATTTTATTAACCGTGAAAAAAGCATGTATTTAGCAATAATTGGAGAAAATGATATTCAAGAAAATGGAATGCAAATAATAGGCTCACATATTGACTCTCCAAGACTAGATTTAAAGCCAAACCCTTTAAGTGAAGAAGGCGGTATGGCATATTTTAAAACACACTACTATGGTGGAATTAAAAAATATCAATGGACAACAATCCCATTAAGCTTACACGGCGTAGTTGTAAAAACAAATGGTGAGAAAGTTGAAATAAGCTTAGGAGAAAGCGAAAAAGATCCAATTTTCACAATAACAGATTTATTACCACATCTAGCACAAGAACAAATGGAAAAGAAGCTAAAAGACGGAATTGAAGGGGAAGATTTAAAACTATTGATTGGAAGCATACCAGCTAATGATGACAAAGCCCAAGAAAAAGTCAAATTAAATATTCTAAAATTATTAAACGAAAAATATGGAATTACAGAAGCTGATTTTATGAGTGCAGAACTAGAACTTGTTCCAGCATTTAACGCAAGAAGCTTAGGCTTTGACCAAAGCATGGTAGCAGCTTATGGGCAAGATGACAAAGTTTGTGCGTATACATCTTTATCAGCAATGATGAGCTTAGAAAAAGTTAAAAACACAGCAATTTGCATATTATCTGACAAAGAAGAAATCGGAAGTATGGGAAATACAGGAATGGAATCACACATGTTTGACTTCTTCATATCAGAAATATTAAATAAATTAGGAATTAACAAGCCAAATCTATTAGATAAAGTATTTTGTTTCTCTAAAATGTTATCATCAGATGTAGATGCAGGGTATGACCCAATTTATGCAGCTGTTTCTGATAACTTAAATGCAGGATATTTAGGAAGAGGAATAACTTTAAACAAATATACAGGAGCCCGTGGAAAATCAGGAGCATCTGATGCAAATGCAGAATATGTAGCATGGGTTAGAAACATATTAGAAAAGAACAACATCAAATATCAAATTACAGAACTAGGAAAAGTTGACATAGGCGGAGGCGGAACAATTGCGTACATCTTAGCAAACAAAGGAACAGATGTAATTGATTGTGGTGTTCCAGTGCTTTCAATGCACTCACCTTATGAAGTAACAAGTAAATATGATATATATTCAGCATATCAAACATATTCAGCATTTTGGAAAGAATAACAAAAAAGTCGCACTAGAAGGTGCGGCTTTTTTAAAGGTATTGAAAAACTTCTTCTGGATACAATAATTTACTGCCATTTTTAAAATCATCAATGTCAATCCAAGTGGCTGTGGTTTGCCCATGGTCATCATTTACTATATATTCAGATTTATAGTCAGAAACATCAATTGAATAATAAAATACTAATTCATGAGCATTTTTCCCATTATAAGTAAAAATATTTTCAGAAACACCTAAGAAATCTTTTACTATTATTTCAGAGTTAATTTCTTCCATAAATTCTCGTTTTAAAGCGTCTGAACTATTTTCCAAAAATTCAATTCCACCGCCTAAGCATCTATAAAAAGTTTGATTTTTTACTTTATCAAAACCTTCACTAACAAGCATTTTATTGTTTTTTATTGCAAGCCCTAACACAATAGGTCTAATCTCTTTAAATTTATCCATAAAAGCACTCCCTTTTTCAATAATTTATAACTATAATACCACATTATATAATACACATCAATATTAAAACATATAAAAATATTAAATGGCATATACTCAAAGTAAAGGGGGCTACTATGAAATATCAAATTATAGGTGAAATTATTTTGTGTATAATTGCAGTTTTCAGCGCAATATTTATGATATATGAGACTATAAAAAAAGACAAAGAAAAAAAGAAACATTAAAAACATCAAAAACACTTGCAAAGAAAAATAAAATCATATATAATAAAAAAAATCCTAGAAATATAATTATATTTTTAGTTGCCTTTCTTTTAGAAAAGAGGTAGTATTATGAAAAAAATTTTCTCAAATTACAAGTCCACACTGATTCTTTTGGCTGCAATCATTGTGGGAACAATTCTTGGAATCGTATTCCAGGAGAAAGCAGCTATCTTAAAACCATTAGGTGACATCTTCATCAACCTATTATTGGTTATCATTATTCCACTTATTTTCTTAACAATCACATCATCAATCACAAAAATGAAAACCCCAAAAAGACTTAGCAAAATTATAGTAACAATTATAGCTGTATTTGTTGTAACATCAATTATAGCTGTATTGATAGGCTTTGCAAGCACATATTTTGTGAAACTTGTTGACACAGAAGATGGAGAAACAATCAAACAAAGCTTAGAAGTAGAAAGTGGAGAAGAAGTTGAAGAAACAGAAGAAATGACAATAGCAGAAAGAACAGTAAATCTTTTAACAGTAAATGATTTTGCAAAATTGTTATCAAAAGATAACATCATAGCATTGCTAATTTTCTCTATAATATTTGGAATTGCAGTTAATATGTCAGGAGAAAAAGGGGAAGCAGTAAAAACATTTTTAGAATCAGCAAACACAGTCGTAGGGAACATTGTAAAAATTATTATGTATTATGCACCAATAGGGCTAGGATGCTATTTTGCCGCATTTGTAGGAAGTTTTGGGGCCTCAATTGCAGTAGGGTATCTAAAAACGTTTATAATCTACACAGTTGTAGCTGTTGCCTTTTACTTCATTGTTTACACATTTTACGCTTGGGTAGCAGGTGGAACAAAAGGAATCAAAAAATTCTGGCAAAATGTTGTACCATCAACTATAACAGCACTTGCAACATGTTCAAGTGCAGCATCTATACCAGTTAATATTGATTGCACAAAGAAAATGGGAGTATCAGAAGATATTGCAGAAACAACAATACCACTAGGAACAAGCTTCCACAAAGACGGGTCAATCATAGGCTCTATGTTTAAAATAATGTTCTTAGTATGTTTATTTGGAACAAGTTTAGCAACATTTGGAGATGTTATGGGAGTTCTAGGAATTGCATTATTAGCAAACTTACTAGTTACAGCAGTGCCAATTGGTGGTGGAACAATTTCAGAAATGTTAATAATAACAATGATGGGATATCCAGTAGCAGCTTTACCAATTTTAACAATGATAGCAACAATAATCGATGCACCAGCAACTATGCTAAATGTTACAGGAGATACAGTATCTTCAATGTTAGTAGCAAGAGTTGTTGACGGAAAAAAATGGCTAGAAAAATAGGAGGAACAAAAAATGGGGAAACTATTTGTAATAGAGGGAACAGATTCAAGTGGAAAGCAAACACAATTACAAAAATTAAAAGAAAGATTTGAAAAAGAAGGAATAGAATATAAAAGCATATCATTCCCGAATTACGATAGTAATAGTTCAGAGCTAGTTAAAATTTATCTAAATGGCGAATTAGCACAAGATCCAAAAGAAATTAGCCCATATATTGCATCAACTTTTTATGCAGCAGATAGATATATCACATTTAAAAAAGAATATAACGAATATTTTGAAAATGGTGGAATTATTCTAGTAGATAGATATACCACATCAAATATGGTACATCAAGCTGGTAAGATAAAAGATGATGCAGAAAGAAAGAAATTTTTAGATTGGCTATGGGACTTTGAATTCAACCTATATGGTTTGCCAATACCAACACAAGTAATATTTTTAAACATGCCAACAGAATATGCAATAAAATTGATGGAAAACAGAAAAAACAAAATTACAAAAGAAGAAAAGAAAGATATACATGAAAGAAGCCCTGAACACTTAAAAGACGCATACAATGAAGCATTAAAGTTGTCAAAAAAATATAATTGGTATGAAGTTCAATGTGTAAAGGACGAGAAAATTAGAACGATTGAAGATATACATGAAGAAATCTTTGAAGAAGTAAAAAAATATCTTTAAATTAAGGTAATACATGAATTCAAACCAAAAGAATACAAGAGAAAAAAAGAGATATAACGAGAAAAACAAAGAAAACAGCAAAAACAAAAAAATCAAAGTCAAAAATAACCATAAATAAAATTTGGAATAAAACCAAAAAAATGTTATACTATATATTGATGGTGCATTATTCTAGTCATACTATGTTTTATGAGGATGGGGCTAAAAATCCATTAAAGGGCGCATCGTTGAAGTTTCTTGTATTTGCGCGAAATGCCAGTTTTGTGTGAATTCAGGGAGTAAAGAAACTAGGGAATTATATAATGGCATATATAAAAACCCCTATTTTCGCGGAGGCTTAAACAAATAAAGTTTAAGTAAAACCTATGTTGAGTGCCAAGACACAAAATACATAGTGTAGCCTGTTTTGAGTGAATGAATCGGGATTAACAACAAAAAAGATATTGATTTGGCCAAAAATATCAAATGTTATGAAATTTCATTTGCAAAAAAGACTAGTAAAACAAGAAAGTATGTCAAGGAAAACTTCTAGAATGTTTGCTTTAATCAAAAGCATAGAAGTCTAGGGATTAAGGTACAGATTTAAGTGGCGATCTGGTGTTCATTTAGAATATGAATGCTTCCTTTAAACGGAAACGGCTCTGGCAGTAATGCTAAGTAGAAAGCAGAGAAATTCGACCAGACCTAAACTGTAAAATTTACTTAGACTTTTACCATCATAAATCAGAAAAAAACGCCCAACTTAGGGCGTTTATGCTTATATTAAACAAATTTTATGCAGAAAGGAAAAAACTAAATGGAAAATGGAACAACAAAATGGTTTATACAAGTATTTGCTTTAACATTTATATTATCAGTTGTAATTTCATATATTTCAACAAATGGAGTATCTAACCTAGGAATACTACCAGCAACTGCAATTTTAATTCTAGTTATTTTTATAGGAATTTTATTTGATATAATTGGAGTAGCGGTAACAGTTGCAAACGAGGAAGAATTTCATGCAAAAGCCACAAAGAAAGTAGAAGGTTCAAAAGATTCTTTAAAATTGATAAAAAATGCTCCAAAAGTTGCTAATATTTGTGCAGATGTTATAGGTGATATTTGCGGAGTGTTAAGTGGTGCAATTAGTGCTTTAATAGCAGTGAAAATAACAACTCAATTGCAAATAAATTTTAGTTTGCAATTTATACTAAGTGCATTAGTTTCAAGTATTACAGTTGGTGGAAAAGCAATAGGAAAGGACATTGCAAACAAAAATGCAACTAAAATTGTGCATTTTGTTGGAAAACTATTAAATAAATTTAAAGGTAAAGAATAAAAGAAGCGCAAGCTTCTTTTAAAATAACTCTTGACAACTACAAACAAATATTCTATAATTAGCATGGTGGTGAATATGGAAAGGCAAATTCTACATGTTGATGTAAATAACGCGTTTTTGAGTTGGACAGCACTATATATGTTAAAAAACGGAAGTAAAGTTGATATAAGGGAAATACCTGCAATTATTGGTGGAGATGAAAGCAAACGCTCTGGAATTGTACTTGCAAAAAGTCAAAAAGCCAAGGAATTTGGAATAAAAACAGCAGAAACAATTTATCAAGCAAGAATGAAATGCCCAGAAATACAAATTTTTCCATCAAATTATAAAATATATAAAGAATATTCTAACAAACTATTTAATCTGCTTTCACAATACACAGATAAAATAGAAAGATTCAGTATTGACGAATGTTTCTTAGACATGACGCAATATTTAATGAATTCAACATTACTAGAAAAAGCCCAAGAAATTCACACAAGAGTAAAAAAGGAATTAGGCTTTACAGTTAATATTGGGGTAGCAAATAATAAATTATTAGCAAAAATGGCATCAGATTTTGCAAAACCAGATAAAATTCACACATTATTTAAAAATGAAATCAAAGAAAAAATGTGGACATTACCAATATCTGACCTCTTCGGACTAGGGAAAAAAACAGTGCCAAAGCTATATAATATGCAAATAAGAACAATAGGGGAGTTAGCAAAATCAGACAAAGAAAAGCTGATTAGAAAATTCGGAAAACATGGAGCCCAACTATGGGAATATGCAAATGGCATAGATAATTCAGAAGTAAAATACGAACCAGAAAAACCAAAATGTATAGGAAATTCTATAACATTTCCAGAAAACATAGCAGAAATTGAAAAACTAGAAGAAATTTTGCTATCACTAGCAGAGCAAGTTACATATCGTTTAAGAAAAGAGCAAATGAAAGCAAATATCGTTAATGTGCAATTACGAACCAAAGATTTTATTGACACTTCTCATCAAGAAAAATTGCCATATTCTACATCAAGCACAAAAGAAATCTATAAAAAGGCGAAACAATTATTACTACAAATGTATAAACCACATACCCCAATTAGACTGATGGGACTTAGAGTTGATGGTTTAGAAAATGAAGAAAAGTCTCAAATTTCATTTTTTCAAGACAACACAGACGCAAAACAAGAAAAAATAGATAGTACAATTGACAAGATAAGAGAGAAATATGGGTATGATGTCATTACTCGTAATAAATTGTCGATGAAAAATTTATATAAAAATTCATAAAAAACTTGCAAAAACTTAAAAATTAAGCTAGAATACTATAAGAAAGAAATGAGGTACATATATGGCAGATAAATTGATTATAGTAGAATCACCAGCGAAGGCTAATACAATTAAAAAATTCCTAGGTGGCAGCACAAAAGTTATAGCATCAATGGGGCATATTAGAGACTTACCGAAGTCAAAGATGGGAATTGATATAGAAAACGACTTTGAACCTGAATACATCAATATTAGAGGCAAAGGTGATTTAATAAAAGAACTAAAAAAAGATGCAAAACAAGCAAAAATAGTATATTTAGCAACTGACCCTGACCGTGAAGGGGAAGCGATTGCATGGCATTTAGCAACAATTTTAAAAGATGATGCGAAAAACATCACAAGAGTTACATTTAATGAAATCACAAAGTCAGCTGTGCAAAAAGCAATTCAAGAGCCAAGAGATATTGATATAAACTTGGTAGACGCTCAGCAAGCAAGGAGAGTTCTTGACAGAATAGTAGGCTACAAAATCAGTCCAATTCTTTGGAAAAAGGTAAAAAGAGGGCTATCAGCTGGTAGAGTGCAATCAGTTGCGGTCAAGCTAATTGCAGATAGGGAAGAAGAAATTGAAAAATTCATTCCAGAAGAATATTGGAATATATATGCAAATTTACAAGACGAAGTAAGTAAAAAAGAATTTCAAGCACACTTTTTTGGAAAAGGCGGAAAAAAACAAGAAATACACTCAAAAGAAGAAGTTGATGAAATTTTAAAAAACATCAAAAATGCAAAATATATTGTAACAGAAGTAAAAAAAGGTGAAAGAAAAAGAACGCCAGCGCCACCTTTTACAACAAGTACAATGCAACAAGAGGCATCAAGAAAATTAGGCTTTACACTAAAAAAGACAATGTCAGTAGCACAAGCATTATATGAAGGTGTAAGAATACCAGAACACGGAACAGTAGGTTTAATTACTTATATGAGAACAGACTCAACAAGAATTTCTGAGGAAGCTAGAAAAGTTGCAAAACAACAGATTACAAAAATTTATGGTGCAAACTATTATGAAAATAGATATTATAGAACAGGTAAAGATGCGCAAGATGCACATGAAGGCATAAGACCAACATATATTGATATTTCACCAGAAAGCATAAAAGAACATTTAACATCTGACCAATTCAAACTTTATAGGCTAATCTATAATAGATTTATGGCAAGTCAGATGAAACCAGCAGTGTTTGATACTATGGCAGTAACAATCAAGGCAAATAACTATAATTTCAAGGCAAATGGTCAAAACTTAAAATTCAAAGGTTTTATGACTTTATATGTAGAAGGAACAGATGAAAAAGAAGAACAAGATGAAGAAATGCTACCAGAATTAAAAGAAAATCAAGAAGTGCAACTTAAAAAATTAGATCCAAAGCAAAGCTTTACAGAGCCACCAGCACGTTATACAGAAGCAAGTCTAGTAAAAGCATTAGAAGAAAAGGGAATAGGTAGACCAAGTACATATTCACCTACAATAACAACAATTCTAGAAAGGCGATATATAGAAAAAGAACAAAAACAACTTTATCCAACAGAATTAGGTAAAGTTGTGAATAAGCTATTAACAGAGAACTTTACAGATGTAATAAACATTGAATTTACTGCTAAGATAGAAAGTGAATTTGACGATATTGCAGAAGGAAAAGAACAATGGAAAAAGATGATTAGAGAATTCTATACACCTTTTGAAGAAGAACTAGAAAAAGTAGAAAAAGAATTAGAACATGTAAAAATAGCAGATGAAGTTTCTGATGTAAAATGTGAGAAATGTGGTAGGATGATGGTATATAAATATGGTAGGTTTGGAAAATTTTTAGCATGTCCAGGTTACCCAGAATGCAAGAACACAAAGCCTATTGTAGAAACAATTAAAGTACCATGTCCAAAATGTGGTGGAACAGTACAAATTAGAAAATCAAAGAAAAGCAGGACATTTTATATTTGTGAAAACAATCCAGAAAAATGTGATTATATATCTTGGAATAAACCAAAAGCTGGGGAAAAGTGGAACCCAGAAGAAACTAAAAAAAGGAAAACTACAAGAAAAAAGAAAACAACAAAGAAAAAGAAGTAAAAAAGGAATGTAAAAAAACATGGAAAAATTAAAATCACATCAATTGGAAATAACAGTATTTATTTGTGGTGCTATGACAATGGTATTAGAGCTAGTTGCCGCAAGAGTTTTATCACCTTATGTAGGAAGTTCAAATTTAATTTGGACTTCCATTATTGGCATTATGCTTATATGTATGAGCTTAGGATACTGGGTAGGTGGTAAAATAGCAGATAAAAAGCAAGATTTAAAAGATTTATCACAATTTATTTGGATTTCTGCTATTTCAACAAGCCTCATTCCAATCTTTGAAACAATAGTTGTTAATGGTTTAGCAAATATTTTAAGTGAGGAACTTATTATTGTTGCTATTACCTCAGCAACCTTCTTATTCGGAATACCAAGCTTTATGCTTGCAACAGTGTCACCAATTGCGGTAAAATTTAAAAATAATGAAGAAGAGCAAGTTGGTACTGTTTCTGGAAAAATATCTTCATTATCTACTATTGGTAGCATTTTTGGAACGTTTTTTGCAGGTTTTGTTTTAATACCACAAGTTGGTGTAAATAATATTATATTGGGAAGTAGCATTTTACTACTAGTTTTAGCTTTTTTAATATATCCAAATAAAAAAATAAAACAAATAATAGAAGCGGTAATTACGCTAATATCAATTATTTTACTAATCATTGTGGGAAAATATATATTTAAAAATGCACATCCAGATATCATAAATGACTTAGATACTGAATATAGTAGAATATGGGTTAAAAATGTAAATATCGCAGAGAATTTAAGCTATAAAACTTTACAAGTGGATAGAGGACTAGAATCATATATAAATGAGCAAACAGGAGAAATGGGTGCGGCTTATTTATCATACTATGATTTATTTGAATATTATAATAAAAATGCTAAAAGTACACTTATGATAGGTGGAGCAGCTTATACATACCCAAAACATTATTTTAAAAATTATGAAAATAATACTATGGATGTTGTAGAGATAGATGAAAAGATGACTGAAATTGCTAAAAAAGAATTTAATTTAGACACTACAAATCAGAATTTGAAAATTTTTCATCAAGATGGTAGGAGTTATTTAAATTATAGTGATAGCAAGTATGACACAATACTGATTGACGCCTTTAAAGGCTTAAATGCACCTTTTGAATTAACAACTTATGAAGCAATGTGCAAAGCAAAAGAGAGATTAAATGATAATGGAGTTGTTATAACAAACCTTATTTCAACATTAGAAGGTGATGACGCAAAATTTTTAGAACATGAATATGCAACATACAAAGCAGCCTTTGATGATGTTAAAGTATTTAGAGTTAAAGAAAATGCGAAAAAAGATGAAATACAAAATTTTATTCTAGTAGGAATAAAAGGAAAACCAGAAATGAATGATGAAGTTAAAGAAAAATATGAGAATTTATTAAAAACAGAAATGACTAACTATTCAACTAAAAAAGCTATATCAACAGATGACTATGCTCCAATAGGAAATTAAAAGAAAGTATTGACAACGCGAAAAAAATCTGTTATTATATATGTTGTATTTAATACAAATGTGCGGGAATAGCTCAGTTGATAGAGCGCTGCCTTGCCAAGGCAGAGGTCGCGGGTTTGAGCCCCGTTTCCCGCTCCATATTTTTTTAAGGAGAAACATGGTGCCATAGCCAAGCGGTAAGGCACGAGTCTGCAAAACTCTGATCCCCGGTTCGATTCCGGGTGGCACCTCCATGTCGAAGAATGTCATATAAAATAAATTATAATAAATTTCCATAAACAATTGAGCAAGGAAATTATAAAAAAACACATACATATTAGATAAA
>CANQEM010000025.1 GCA_947594935.1 uncultured Clostridia bacterium
GGATATAAAAAAATTTATAAGTAGTAAATAGGAAATAAATTTTTATTTCTCTTTTAGTGCTTATAAAATAGCACTATCTTCCCTATAAAGGGAAAACGATAACTCGATAGAAATATCGGGTTTTTTCATGTCCAAAACATGATGACTTTAAAAGCTTTGGAATAGTCAATCAAGACTTAAAAAAGAAAGGAAATCAGATTATGGAAGATAATCAAGCACAAACTCCAGTAGCTACAACTGGACAAAATGTAGCACAACAAAATACAGAAATTCAACCTGTAGATTATGACAAAATTCAAGGAATGATTGATAGTCGTAATCAAAGAAATGAAGATGCTATTTTAAAATCTTATTTTCAAAAACAAGGATTAAGTGAAGAAGAAATGAACACTGCAATTCAAAGTTTTAAAACTAAAAGAGAACAAGATAGCAAACAACAAAAGGTAGATAACGAAAATCTACAAAGTCAACTTAAAGATGCAAATGCTAAAGTATTAAAAGCTCAAATTGAAAAAGAAGCTTTAGTACAAGCATTAGATCTTGGAGTTGATATTAAAACAGTACCTTATATTACTAAATTAGCTAATTTTAACAATGTTATTGGAGAAAAAGGCGAAGTTATGGGAGATAAGGTCAAAGAAGCTCTAAACAAAGTTTTAGAGGATGTTCCTAGTTTAAAAAATAATGAAGAACAAAGAACAAAAGGAGTCCAAGTAGGTGCAGATGCATCAAATGGTACTCAACCTAGTGGAAGTTTATTTAATTTTGGTTTCACTGGTGTAAGAAAACATGAATAAAGAAAGAGAGAGTGAGAAAATATGGCAAAATTAAATTATGCCAAAGAATATAGTCAAGAATTAGCACAAGCTTATCCTTATGTATTATACTTTGGTGCTTTATGGTCAGCAACTAAGCCTGATGTAAAATTTTTAAATGGCAATACTGTAGAAATACCTAGTTTAACTGTAAAAGGTAGAAAGGATGGAAATCGTGATACAATCGGAAGCTTTGGTAGAAATTTTGACAATGAATGGGAAACAAAAGTATTAAAAAGACATAGAACATGGGATACTTTGGTTCACCCAAGAGATATTGATGAAACAAATCACGTCGCATCAATAGCAAATATTACTAAAGTAATGAACGAAGAACAAAAATTTCCAGAAATGGATGCAGAAGCAATAGATGCTCTTTATACATTAAAAAATGAAAAAGAAGCAGTTGTTGCATTAGCAAATGGAACATTAACTATTGAAAATGTATTAAGTTATTTTGATACTTTAATGGATAAAATGGATGAAGATAGAGTCCCAGCATCTGGAAGAATATTATATACTGATACATTTACTAAAACAATGATTGACACTGCTAAAGATGTTGTTAGGGCATCTGGTAATACAGTTTTAGGAAGAACTGTTTCAAGAATTGATGAAGTAGAAATTGTTAGTGTTCCAACTTCAATAATGAAAACAGCATTTGATTTTAAAGCAGAAGATGGCTTTGCTGCAAAAGAAGATGCTAAAAACGTAAAAATGATGTTGGTTCATCCAAGTGCAATTATTCCAGTTGTATCTTATGAATTTGCACAATTAGAAAGCCCTAGTGCTCTATCACAAGGTAAATATGTTTACTTTGAAGAATCATTTGAAGATATGTTTATCTATGATAAAAAACACTCAGGTATTCAATTTGTAGTAGAAGAAAAGGGTGAATAATTATGAGATTTATTTTCGAAACAGGAAAAGAAGTAATTTGTAATGATAAATTCATTGCAAATCTTCTTCGCCAAGATAAAAGGTACAAAGAAGTGACTACTAATAAAGAAGTAGAAAAAGGAAAAGTCAAAAACACATCCAAAACTACTAATAAAGAAGTAGAAAAAGTTGGTGAGAAAGATGCCGAAATTCAAAAATAAAAAAAATGGTAAAGTTGTAAAAGAATATCTTCTTTATTATATTGAAAAATTTAAAAACAATCCTGGTTATGAAGAAGTAATTGAAAAACAATCTAAATCAATTAAAAAAAATGATGAAGTAATAGAAGAAAAGCCACTTCAATAGGAAGGTGATTTTATGTCACTTTATGTAAGTAAAGAATATTATCTTAATACTTTTAAAGGCAATATGATTGAAGGAGAAATAGAAAAAAATCTTAAACTAGCACAAAATAAGATAAATCGAGTAACTCTTAATAGAATTGTAGGGATTGGATTCAATAATCTTACTGAATTTCAAAAAGAAAAAGTAAGAGAATCTATTTGTTATCAAGCGGACTATATTTGTGAAAATGGCTATAATAATGAAAATAATAGAGATATTTCTTCTTATAGTGTTTTAGATATATCTTTAAATACTCAACCTAAAGATAATAATTCTAAAACAAAAGCTGAATTGGAATGTATAAGTGAGATGGCATATGATTCAATAGTCCAAACAGGTCTAACTCAAAGAACTTGGAGATATAATGGCTAGAAAAGAACGACAAATGATGATATAATATTATTGAGGAAAGCCCTAATCTTTCCTCATACATTTATTAGGGAGATGTATTATGGAAAAATTTAAAAAAATCAAAAATTATGAGAATTATGAAATATCAGAAAATGGAATAATAAGGCGAAATAATAAAATTCTTAAACCATATTTAACAGGTAAAGGTAATAAAAAATATTTAACTATTGCACTTTGTAAAAATGGTACAATAAAAAAGTTTAAAATTCATAGATTAGTAGCCGAAACTTTTATTCCAAATCCTGAAAATAAAAAAACAGTAAATCATATAGATGGTAACAAACTAAATAATTGTGTAAATAATTTAGAATGGTGTACATATTCTGAAAATAATATTCATTCATATCAAAAATTAAATAAAATTATGAAGAATAAAAAAGGAAGTATACCTATAATTCAATATGACATAAACGGGGATTTTATTAAAGAATATCCATCATCTAGAGAAGTCCAAAGGCAATTACATATTTGTCATAGTGATGTTATTTCTATATGTAAAGGAATAAAAAGTAATTCAAAATATATTTTTAAATTTAAAAAGTGTCAATAGGCACTTTTTATTTTGGGAGGATGATATTATGGCTAAAAAAATAAAACAGTTGCCGTTTCCCTGATTGGCTTTTAACTACAGATTATTCCATCATACTAAATGAAGAAGGTATTTCCGAAGAAGGAGAGCCTATTTCTTCATTTAATGGTAGTGGTAAATGTATTTGGAGTGAAAAAGCAAAAAGAATAATAGATTCTGAAGGAAAACAAATTACTTTACTTGGAAAAGTTATTGTCAAAGGAGATATAGCACCATCATTAAAATCAGTTAGTGATGGTGTTATTTCTATAAATGGCTGTAGTTATGAGATATATGCTGGATATAGACCTAGAAATCCAAATGGAACAGTTCATCACACTATGTTTGAGGTAATGTAATGAAGATTAAATCTAAAGTTAATTCTAATCATCTTAAATTTATGAAAGGAATATGTATTGAAGCATTAGTTGAAACAGCAGATTCAATAAAAAGTGATTTACAACAAAGTCAGACTATGCCTTTTGATACTGGTGCATTACAAAATAGAAGTACATTCGTAGATGATAGTAAAAAAAATAGTGGTACTGTGAGTATTGTTTCAGATACTCCTTATGCTAGAAGATTATACTTTCATCCAGAGTATAACTTTCAAAAGA
This sequence comes from uncultured Clostridia bacterium, assembly GCA_947594935.1. GTDB lineage: Bacteria > Bacillota > Clostridia > TANB77 > CAG-508 > CAG-269. The sequence continues at coordinate 3,696 of CANQEM010000025.1, forward strand.
AGCACAATGCTAATGCGGGTGGCATGTGGTTTCAACCATATATAGATGGAAAAAAGAAAAATTTTGCTAGTCATACTTTTGTTAAAATATTGAGAGGAAAATTATGAGATTAAAACAATATAAAGATTATTTCAAAAAAGAATTTAAATGGACTGATTCTATAAGTACCGGAAAAATAGATAATAACAAAGATAAGGCTATTTGTTTCTACAATTCCCAGAGGGGACTGAATTATATTGGTACATTAGGTGGTAAAACAAATCGAAGTACTGATATAAAACCTATAACTATTTTATTAAGATATACTAAAAATCAAGATAGTGCTGAACAAATGGCACAAAAAATATACGAGTTCTTTGAAGGAAGAACTTTTTTTATCGATTCAAAAAGAATATTTACAATGATGGCTTATTCAAGTCCCATTTTCTTAGGAACAGATAATGAAAATGTTTACGAATATTCAATAGAATTGGATTTTTATGAAGAAAGGTAGGAAGTATAAATATGGCAACATTTACAGCAGGACAATATGCAGTTAGTGAATGTGAAGTTTCTGTTAAAACAGAAGAAGAAACGTATTCACCAATCGCAGATTTAGAAGAATTAAGTATAAGTGTTGAAAATAACACAGAAACTTGGTATTCGATTAATGATGATGGATGGCAAAATGCTTTACTGACAGCTAAGGCATTAAGTGGTTCATTTAGTGGAAAGAGAACTGTTGGTGATGCAGGAAACGACTATATTGATAACTTACGTTACAAAATAGGAAAAGAAGCTGAAGCTGACTTTAAAATTACGTTCCCTGATGAATCAACATTAGAATTTACAGCTGTCGTAGGATTAACTGATATTTTAGGTGCAGCAACAGATGTAGCACCTTTAACTGGTGACTTAACCGGTAAAGGTAAACCAAAGTTTTCACCAAAAGCAGGATAGGGTAAGGATTAAATCTTTACCCCTTATTTTTATAAGAAAGGAAAGAAAAAAATGAGAATAATTGATACAGGAATAACAAAAGAAATTTTAAATGGTGATAATCATCCACAATTAAAAATAGGAGATAAACTTTATACAGTTGATGATAGACAATCAACCTTTGAAAAAATTCAAGAAGTACAGAAAGACACTAATTTGAAGGAAAATGAAAAGACAAGCAAAATATTTCAGTTGGCTCTAGGTAAAAATGAGACAGAAGAAATTCAAAAAATGGATTTGTCAGTAAGCAATTTTATTTATTTAACCTATTGCATAATGGGTGCAATAACAGGGGAAGACCCTAAAGAATTACAAAAGGATGCGGAAAAACAAAGAAAAAACTAATTGTCCCAGAATCATACTACGATATAAAGTTTGATTGGGACAAAATTGTATCAAGTTTTGCTCAGCAATATGGGATAAGATTGCATAACGAATATGATACTATCTCTTGCCAGGAATTTAGGCAGTTACTATCAAATTTGAATGGAGATACTCCATTAGGATATGCAGTACAAATTAGGTCAGAGAAGAATATAAAAAAAATAAAAGAAATGACCGCTCAAGAAAAGAAGATTCGTTATGAATGGGCACAATTTAGAAACAAGCAAAACAAAAAAGAAAAAATTTATTTAAAAAAAGAAGACATATCAAATGTATTTTCAAAGATGTTTAGCTAGGAGGTGATTACATGGCAAAAGAAAGTGCAGGTAAAGTGCAAGTAGATTTGGAATTGAACAATAAAAATTATAACAAACAATTGAATTCAAATCTTAAAAGTACTGAAAATGCTTTTTCTGGAACAATGAAAAAAGTAGGAGGCTTTATAGCTGGTGCGTTTGCAGTAAAGAAAATAGTCGATTTTACTAAAACAGCCATTGATAGTGCTAGTAAAGTTCAGAGTGCATTTACTGGATTAAAAAGTATCGCCGATGGTACTGGAAAATCATTCACACAAGCTCAGGATTTTATAAAAAAATATACTGCAGATGGTTTAGTTTCGATTGAAGAAACCGCTACTGCGTATAAAAATTTATTATCAAGAGGATATGATACCTCTCAAATTGAAAATACATTATCACGCCTAAAAGATAGTGCAGCTTTTGGTAGACAAGCATCTTATGATTTAGGAGAAGCAGTTGTATCGGCTACTGAAGGTTTAAAGAACGAAAATAGTATTTTAGTTGATAATGCTGGAGTAACAAAAAATGTTGCTAAAATGTGGGAAGAATGGGCAAAAGCCCACAATACTACTACTTCAGCTATGACACAAGCTCAAAAAATAGAAGCAGAATACAATGGTATAATGCAAGAAACACGTTTTCAAATTGGAGACGCAATAGCATATACAAAAACATTTGGTGGACAAATTCAACAATTAAAGTTCAATTTTAATCAAATGACAGCTGCAATAGGTAAAGTTGTAGCACCAATAGCACAGTTATTTATACCTATTATTAATTCAGCTATGTCAGCAGTCACAAACTTTTTTACTAAAATTCAAAGTATACTTAAAGTATTTGGCTTAGAAATGCCTGATGTTGTATCTAAAACAAGTTCAAGTATGGCTAATTTAGGAAGTAGTGCAATAGATACTGCCGATGATATTGCATCAACAGGAACAGCCGCAAAAAAAACAGCAAAAGAAATTAATAGAGCATTTGCTGGTGTTGATGAAATAAATGTATTGAACACGAAAGATTCAAATATAGGTAGTAATCAAGCAACAAGTAGTAATATTCCTAATATGGAAATAGATACTAGTACTTTGGAAAAAAGTACAGGTATTTTTGATAAATTATTTAAGAAAGTAACAAAAATAAAAGATATATTATCATCTATCTGGAACTCAAAGCCTATAAAAGCATATAGAAATTTAATATCAACTGAGTTTGATTTTATTAAAAATTTAGCTGTAAAATTGGGAAATGATTTATGGAATAATATGAATATTACTTGGAACAATATTAAAAACAATGTAGGGTTAACTTTAAACAACATAAGTTTATTATTTACTAATGTTTGGACAGATATGGCTAATGGTATACAAATTTGGGGTCAACCAATTATTGCCAATATAAGTAATTTGTTTAATTCCATCTGGACAACCGCAATAGACCCAGCTATTCAGTTAATTGCACAAGGATGGGCTGACTTTAGTGGAATTCTGGTTAGTTTATGGGAAGAGCATGGTCAACCATTAATTAACAATATTGGTGAATTTGTTACAAAAGTAATAGGTTTATTTCAAAAAATATGGGATGATGTACTTGAACCAATTGTGACTCCTTTTTTGGAACAATTGAGTTGGTTATGGGAAGAACATATAAGCAAAATGGTTGAAAAATTAGGTGATTTTATTGGGAAATTAGTTAATGGAGCTTTAGAAATCTACAATAAATTTATTAACCCAATCGCAAGGTTCTTATTAGATGTATTTTCACCCGTGTGGTCAAGAGTTTCAAGTACAATTATTGGTATTGTCGGAACTATAGTTGGATTTTTAAGTGATTCTGTTGGTAATGCAATGAAGTTTTTGGGAGGACTAATTGATTTTATTACAGGAATATTTACCGGAAATTGGGAAAAAGCTTGGGAAGGAGTAAAAAATATATTCAAGAGTATCATTGATGGTTTAGCAAGTACATTTAAAACACCAATAAATCTGATAATAGATGGTATAAATGGATTTATAGATGGTGCTAATAAAATCCATCTCCCAGACTGGGATATATTAGGAAAATATGCTGGTAAAGGATTTAATATCAAAAAAATACCAAAATTAGCTCAAGGTGATTGGGTCGCTCCAAATAATCCACAACTTGCTATTGTTGGGGATAATACAAGAGAGGGAGAAATAATAGCTCCTGAAAGCAAAATTTATGACCAAGTTGCAAAGGCTATTAAAGATACTAGTGGAATAAATTCTAAACAAGAAATTGAATTAACATTGAATATAAAATATGAAGATGGAAAAACAGTAATAAAAAAAATAAATCAAGCAGAAATAGAAGCAGGAGAAATATTGTTATTAGTTTAATAATATTTCTCTTTTTATTTATGAGAGGGGAATGTTTATGGAAGATACAGAGTTTAAGGCAGATGGGATTTTGTTCTCTGCAGATTCAATTCAATACGAATATTCTCAATTAGATGGTGAAAGCGCTGGAAGAAGTGATGATGGAACTATGTATAGGGATGTTATAGGATTAACAAATAAAGTCTCATATGATTTTGTTGACTTTAGAGATGAAAAAGAAATATCAAAAATATTAAAATTACTGGAAAAAACAAGTTGTTTTCTTGAATATTATGACCTTAAAGAAATGAAATTTATAACAAAAAATATGTATGTAGTAGGTGATAGTGTCAAATTTAAAAAAATTGGAAATGAAAGAACATCGGAACCATTTCAAATTAGATTTATTCAAATGAATGTTGATGATATAGGATAATGAATTATGTATAAAATTAGTGATGAATATAAAAATTATGTTGAAACAAAAACTTCTATTTCTCCTAAATGTAAAATTAGTGTAGATGGAATTGAGTATACAGGTCAAATAATCAAAACTGCTCCGAAAATTTCACACAAAAATGAAAAAATGATAGGAGGATTTCCTACTAGAACATGTTCTTTTGAAATTTATGATTTAGATAATTCCTTTAATTTTCTAAATAAGGAAATATATGTTTATAGAGGTATTGTAATAAATGGAACAATAGAATATATTCCACAAGGTATATTTATTCCAACATCGGATAAAATTAAAACTAATATTTCACAAAAAACCATATCATTTGATAATATTCAAGATAGAACACAATTATTTGATGTTCAATATGAAAGTAGATTAGATTGGACACAAAAACATACAGGATTAGAAATAGTACAAGAAATATGTGATAATCTTAACATTGAATTATCAAGCGAAGTATTTAATTGGTCTACTTTTGAATTTCCACAGCCAAATTTTGTTGAAAATATAACATATAGAGAAGTTATTAGTCGATTAGCCGAAATTGGTGGTAGCATAGCATTTATTGATAGGTTAGGTAAACTAATTATTAAAGCTCCAGAATTAACAGAACACTTTATTGAAAGGAAAAGATATAAAACATTAAGTAAAGAAAATCAATTCTTAATTAATACAGTAGTATTAGGAAAAAACAATATTGATGATGATATTGTTTATCCAAAAAATATAGAAGACAAAAGAGTTGAATGGAAAATACTAGATAATCCATTTGTTGATTTATACAGAGAAGAAATGATTGAAAATGTATCAAAATATATTGTTGGAAAATCTATTATTCCCTTTGAAATGAGTGATTTTGTAGATGGATTTTATTTTGATTTAAATGATACTATTTTGATATCTGATAGAAACGGTAAAATTTTCCCAGGGGTGATTTTAAATTATGAAAACAGTGGCAGAATTAAATCCATTGTTGGAGCAAAAGTGCAATGTGAAAATGATACAAATTATAATATAGCTGGAAGTAATAAACAAGGGATGAAAAGAGTACAACAACAAGTAGACCATATTAATCAAAAAATTATTTCTATGGCAGAAGATATAGAACAATATGATGAAAAAATATCGAAAGTGGAACAAACAGTAGATGAAATATCACAAAAAGTTAATGAAGTAGCAGATTTAGAAAGAGAAATTACAAGTAATAGAGTAATACATATTCCAGATGCAGAACAAGGATTACTATTAAATCTAACAATAAATGGCGAATTATCGTATATCTATCCAGAAAATACATTATATCCATCTAATGATTTATTTCCACTTGCTAGTGAATTTATTCTAGTAATAGATAAAACGGAAAAAATGTCATCTGATGCAGTACAAATAAAACTCCCATTTGATTATCTAGGCAAAAAAGATAAATTCATCGTTGAAGATAGTAAAGCCTGCATTGAAAAAGAAGATGGCACTATTGTTGATTTAGGCGAAATACAAATACCATTATTTGATGGTGAAAATTATATTCATATAAAAGACTATACCGAAAGAACAGGTACTATGTATGTAAAATATATAGTTAAAAATGATTATACAGATTATTTTGCTACTAAAGTTGAATTGAATACATCTATAACACAAACAAATGAGAAAATTGAAACCGAAGTAAATCATGTTGAGGAATACCTAGATAAACAAGTTGAAAATTTAGATTCAAAAATTACTCAAACAGCAGAAGAAATAAGTACAGAAGTATCCAAAAAAGTTGGAGAAGATGAAATTATTTCAAAAATTAATCAAAGTGCAGAAAAAATAAATATACAGGCTTCTAAAATAGCACTTGAAGGATACACAACAATAAATGATGGATTTAGTATTGATGAAGAAGGAAATATGAAATCAAAAAATGGTGAATTTGAAGGTAATATATCTGCCAGCAATATTGACGGAAGTACTATTAAAGGTGGTTCTATAGCAATAGGTGATAATTTTTCTGTAAATGTTGATGGCAACTTGACCTGTAAAGGTGCAAAAGCAGATAATTTAACAATCGAAAATGGGACAATATCATTAAATACTGATAGTTTTGCAAATGGAATGGTAATTTACAGTAATAATTCTAAAACTAAAGCTGAAATTAAAGGTTCTGTTCTAAACATAGCTAATTCTGCTGGTGAAACATCAATTCTTGCAATGTATAATACTGGAACTTTAAGATGTGTATCACTAGTACAAACATCATTAGCAGAACAAAAAAAGAATTTTAAAAAATTTGATGGTGCTTTGAAGATAATAAAAGATATAGATATATATAAATACAACATGAAATCAGAAGATGATAGCCATAAAAAACACATTGGTTTTGTTATAGGTGATGGATATAAATATTCAAGTGAAATAACATCGGTAGATGAAAATGGCAAAGAAGTTGGGGTAGACACATATTCGATGACAAGTTTATGTTTACAAGCTATAAAAGAACAACAAAAAACAATAGAAAGTTTAACAAAAAGAATAGAAATATTGGAAAGAAAGGAAAATGATAACAATGGCTGAGCTAAAAAAGATATTATTTAAAAATAAAAATGAAGCAGACCCAAATTTTCCAGAAGGTTATGAACCAATAAATGCAGAAAATTTAAATCTATTTCAAGATAACATAGAAGAAGTAATAAATGAGGAAACAGCGGCTATGAACAAAAATGCAGATAACAAGCTTGCCGAACTAAAAACATCTGTTGATAATAAATTATCTGAAACAGATACAAAATTGCAAGAATTTGATACAAGCTCTGCACAAAAATTAAACGATATTCAAAGTCAGACTGATACAAAATTATCTAATGTTCAAAATCAAGTTGATGAAGCAATAGAAGAAATGAAAAATGTAGTTAACGAAACAACACTAGATAATTTACAAAAACAAATTGACACAATAAATGAAAAATTAAACAACGTAGTTTACTTTGAAGAAGTAGAAACAATCGAAGAATAAAAATAGAAAAGAGGTAAAAAAAATAATGAAAAAATATACAAACATTAGTTTGGTCGGGGGCAAATTTACTAGTTGCTCTCAAAATGGAAAGGAGGATAAGGCTTAATCCTATCTTTCTTTCAAGTGAGGTGGCACTATGAAAGTAGTATCACATCACGACAATAATAATGAAACAATAATCCAGAAAGTATGGCTACCAATAGGAAGTATTTACGAAAACAAAAACGATATAACAGAAGAAATAAAAGAATGCTTCTATGGTACATGGGAACGATATGGTAATGGTGAAGTATTGGTTGGTGTAGATGAAAGTGATAATGACTTCAAAACGCCAGATAAATCTCTTGGAGAAAAAACACATAAGTTAACGATTGCAGAAATGCCAAAACACGTACATGAACTTGGATACGATCCTGGGGATCTAATTGCAAGTGGTCGTGATAAAGGGGAAGCTGGTAGAGGTTCAACAGGGGGACAAAACTGGGAAACATTTTCAACGGGTGATGATCAACCACACAACAACATACAACCATCAAGAACTATTTACAGATGGATTAGAGTTTCATAAGAGCAATAAGTAGATAATACTTATGAAAAGAACAAATTTGAAAGATAAAGATAATAATACACTTATACCAAATATATTAGTAGATGAAACAGGTAAAACAGTAGGAGAAAAAACTTATAACAAAGAAACAATTGATAAATTATTACAAATAGAATTTTCAACAAATAAAAAGCAAATAGGAATATTGAGTGATAAAACACCTGTCTATTTAGTATTTATAGAATCAACTGTTGGAAATATAAATAACGAAATAAGTAAATTAAATATTGAAAAATTAATAAATATTGGTGGAATGGCACGTTCAAACTATGGATTCCAATGGTATATTCCTAATCATTACCCAGCAGAAAATGGATATGATACACATGTATCTATACTTAATAATGGTTCTCCAATAATAAGCTTTCAAAATTATTATAGAGAAACTGATTCATTGTATGTAATGCTAATATATACTGAAAAACAATAATTTAAGTGTATTAAATAAGCCAAGATAATATGGCAAAAAAAAGAAATAATTTAAAAGATAAGGATGGAAATATAATAATTCCAAATATATTAATAAATAAAGATGAACAACCATCTGGAACAAATACGTATGATAAAGAAACAATTGATGAAATGACAAAATATGTATATTCTACAACAGAAACTAAGACAAATAAGGTATGGATAGATAAGAAAACAATTTATAGTAAGGTTGTTAATG
>CANQEM010000026.1 GCA_947594935.1 uncultured Clostridia bacterium
ATAGAAGAAGAAAAAAAGAATTTAGAATTAAACGAAAGTTAAGTATATGCAAAATTTGCACATACTGTAATAGAATTATTTATGATGATTTAATTTTAAAAAACAAAGTTTATGACCCAAGTCGTGTAATTGACAATTATGTTTACAAAAATCATAAAAAAAGCGAACGAATTACACGAATTTGTTCGGTAGTTACACGAATTTTTAGGTTGATAGTTGTCATTTTTTTGGGTCATAAAGGAGGAAAAATGTTTGAATTAGTATCAAATTATAAGCCAACTGGCGACCAGCCACAAGCAATAGAATATTTATCAGATGGTATAAAAGAAGGTAAGAAATTCCAGACTTTACTTGGAGTTACAGGCTCACGGAAAAACATTCACAATGGCAAATATAATTGAAAAAGTACAAAAACCGACTCTTGTTTTAGCACATAATAAGACACTAGCTCGGACAATTATATAGTGAGTTCAAAGAGTTCTTCCCAAAGAATAATGTGGAATACTTTGTATCATATTACGATTATTATCAACCTGAAAGCTATATTCCAAGCTCAGATACATATATAGAAAAAGACGCATCAATAAATGATGAAATTGACAAACTAAGGCACTCAGCTACACTTTCATTATTTGAAACAAGAGATGTTATAATAGTTGCATCAGTTTCATGTATATATGGCTTAGGAGACCCAGAAGACTATCAAGAAATGACATTATCATTAAGGGCAGGAATGAAAAAAAACAGAGACGAAGTATTAAAAAGACTAATTACAATGCAATACACTAGAAATGAAATTGACTTCAAAAGAGGTACATTTAGAGCAAAAGGAGATATTGCAGAAATCTATCCATCATCACAAAGTGAAAGTGCAGTAAGAATTGAATTTTGGGGAGATGAAATTGAAAAAATTTCAGAAATAAATCCATTAACAGGCAAATCAATAGGAACAAGAAATCATATTCTAATACCACCAGCATCACAATATGTTACAAATAAAGAAAAAATGGAAAAAGCAATTGTCAATATAGAAAAAGAACTAGAAGAAAGAATAAAATATTTTAAAGATAAAGGTAAGCTAATTGAAGCCCAAAGAATAGAAGAAAGAACAAATTTTGACATAGAGATGATGAAAGAAACTGGCTTTTGCCAAGGAATAGAAAATTATTCACGACATATAAGTGGCAGAAAAGCAGGTTCACCACCATACACACTATTTGACTATTTTCCAAAAGATTTCCTATTACTTGTAGACGAATCTCACGCAACATTACCACAAGTCAGAGCCATGTATAATGGGGACAAGTCAAGAAAGGACTCTTTGGTAAATTATGGATTTAGGCTACCATCAGCTTATGACAACAGACCTCTAAAATTTCCAGAATTTGAACAAAGAATAAATCAAGCAATTTTTGTTAGTGCAACACCGGCAGAATATGAAAAAGAACACAGTAAAGAAAATGTTGTAGAGCAAATAATAAGACCAACAGGACTTTTAGATCCAAAAATTGAGGTAAGACCTGTTACAAATCAAATTGATAACCTAATAGAACAAATACGTCTAAGAGTAGAAAAACACGAAAGAGTTTTAGTAACAACATTAACAAAAAAAATGGCAGAAGATTTAACAGAATACTTAAAAAGCTTAGATATCAAAGTAAACTATATGCACTCAGACACAAAAGCCTTAGAAAGAATGGAAATAATACGTAATCTTCGTCTAGGCGAATTTGATGTACTTGTTGGAATAAATCTTTTAAGAGAAGGTTTAGATATTCCAGAAGTTTCACTTGTTGCCATATTAGATGCAGATAAAGAGGGATTTTTACGTTCAGAAAGGTCTTTGATACAAACAATAGGTAGAGCAGCCAGAAATACCGATGGAACTGTTATTATGTATGCAGACGAACTAACAGAAAGTATGGAAAAAGCAATTTCAGAAACAAACCGCAGAAGGAAGATACAAGAAGAATACAATAAAAAGCACAATATTACACCAAAAACAATTCAAAAATCAGTTAGAGACTCTATTAGTGCAATCAAGCAAGAAGATATTGGAGTGGAATATAAACTAGAAAATGAAGAAGACATTAAGGAAGCAATAAACAAATTAACAGATGAAATGTTAAAATATGCAGCAGAAATGGAATTTGAAAAAGCAGCAGAAGCAAGAGACAAAATAAGAGAACTAGAAAAAATTATAACCTAGTAAATTGGAGAAAGGGACGATAAAATTATGAATGACAAAATAGTAATAAAAGGCGCAAAAGAGCATAATTTAAAAAATATAGACATAGAAATACCAAGAGACAAATTAGTAGTAATAACAGGGCTTTCAGGTTCAGGTAAGTCATCTTTGGCATTTGATACTCTATATGCAGAAGGGCAAAGGCGATACGTTGAAAGCCTGTCATCTTATGCAAGACAATTCCTAGGACTAATGGAAAAACCAGCAGTCGAGTCAATTGAAGGTCTATCACCAGCAATATCCATAGACCAAAAAACAACCTCTAAAAACCCACGTTCAACAGTAGGAACAGTTACAGAAATCTATGATTACATAAGATTGTTATATGCAAGAATTGGAACTCCATATTGCCCACACTGTGGCATCAAAATTGAAAGGCAAAGTATCGACCAAATTATAGACAATGTAATGGCACTTGAAGAAGGCACAAAAATTCAAGTATTAGCACCAGTTATCCGTAGTAAAAAAGGAGAGTTTACAAAACAATTGGAAGGCTATCAAAAAGAGGGATTTGTACGAGCTAGAATTGATGGAGAAGTTTATGAACTAACAGACGATATTAACCTTGACAGAAAGAAAAAGCATGAAATTGAGCTTATTGTTGATAGACTTGTAATTAAAGAAGATATAAGAAGTAGACTTGCAGAATCTATTGAAACAGCGTTAAAACACGCAGAAAATCTCGTTTTAATTGATATAGTTGGTCAAAAACCAGTATTGTATAGCACAAATTACGCATGTCCAAAATGTGGTTTCAGCTTTCCAGAACTATCTCCAAGAATGTTTTCATTTAATAACCCTTATGGAGCTTGTCCAGAATGTATGGGTATAGGATATTTAATGAAAATGGACGAAGACTTGATTATACCAGATAAAACAAAAACTTTATATGATGGTGTAAAAGCCTTTGGCTCAAGTGTAATGAAACGTGCAGATACAATGGCAAAAATGTATTTTGAAAGTATTGGAAAACATTATGGAGTAGATATTTCTGTTCCTATTAAAAAACTACCAAGGTGGTTCTTAGAAAAAATCTTATATGGTACAGGAGACGAAAAAATCAACTTTGAATATGAATCTGCAATAGGAACAAGAAAATTTACAGCACCATTTGAAGGAGTTTTGCCAACACTAGACAGAAGGCATAGTGAAACAAAATCACAAGGCATGAGAGAATTTTATGAAATGTATATGAGTGAATCTGAATGTTTAGCATGTAAGGGTGCAAGGCTAAAACCAGAAATTCTTTCAATAAAAATAGCTGATAAAAACATAAATGAAATGACAGATATGTCAATAAAGGCATTAAAAGAATTCTTATCTAATTTACAATTAAATGCAACACAAGCAATGATTGCAGATATGATTTTAAAAGAAATTGATAAACGTCTACAATTCTTAATTGATGTAGGATTAGAATATTTAACACTATCAAGAAGTGCTGGAACTTTATCAGGAGGCGAAGCACAGAGAATCAGACTAGCAACTCAAATAGGTTCAGGACTAACAGGAGTGCTATATATACTAGACGAGCCAAGCATTGGCTTACATCAAAGAGATAATGATAAATTGCTTGCAACACTAAAAAAACTAAGAGATTTAGGAAATACCCTATTAGTTGTAGAACATGATGAAGATACAATGTATGCAGCAGATCAAATAATTGATATAGGACCAGGTGCTGGTGCTCACGGTGGGTATGTAATGGCACAAGGAACAGCAGAAGAAATAAAACAAGTAGAAAAATCAATCACAGGTCAATATTTAAGTGGAAGAAAACAAATACCAGTTCCAAAAACAAGAAGAAAAATGACAAAAGGTAAAGTAATAGAAGTGCAAGAAGCCACAGAAAACAACTTAAAACAGCTAAGTGTAAAATTTCCACTAGGTTTATTCACATGTATTACAGGTGTATCTGGATCTGGAAAATCAACTTTAATAAATGAAGTACTATACAAAACAGCGGCAAAAGAGTTAAATGGTTCAAACGAAAAACCAGGAAAATGCAAAGCTGTAAAAGGATTAGAAAACATTGATAAAATCATAAATATTGACCAATCTCCAATAGGTAGAACACCTCGTTCTAACCCAGCAACTTATACTGGCGTATTTGACCTTATACGTGATTTATTTGCAACAACAAATGAAGCGAAATTACGTGGGTATCAAAAAGGCAGATTTAGCTTTAATGTACCAGGTGGTAGATGTGAAAGCTGTAATGGAGATGGTGTTCATAAAATTGAAATGCACTTCTTACCAGATATATATGTACCTTGTGAAGTATGTAAAGGAAAAAGGTATAATAGAGAAACATTGGAAGTAAAATATAAAGGGAAAAGCATTGCTGATGTTTTAGATATGACAGTAGAAGAAGCTTTGGAATTCTTTGATAAAATTCCTAAAATTAAGCCAAAATTACAAACTCTATATGATGTTGGACTAGGCTACATCAAACTAGGTCAACCTTCTACTACTTTATCTGGTGGAGAAGCTCAAAGAGTTAAACTTGCAACAGAACTTTCAAAAAGAGCCACAGGAAAAACTTTATATATATTAGATGAACCAACAACAGGTTTACATATTGCAGATGTTCATAGATTAGTTAATATTTTGCAAAGATTAGTAGACACAGGAAATACAATACTAGTAATTGAGCATAATTTAGATTTAATAAAAACGGCTGACTATATAGTCGACCTAGGACCAGAAGGCGGAGATAATGGTGGCGAAGTAGTTGCAGTAGGAAGTCCAGAGCAGATATGCAAGAATGAAAGAAGCTATACTGGAAAATTTTTGAAAAAATATTTGTAGAAAAATGCAAAAATTGTAAAAAAATGTTGACTTTTTATAAAAAAACTAATAAAATGTAAATATATAAATAGAAGGGAGAGATTGTTCATGACACGTGCAGAATTAAAAGCAGAAGCTAAAAAACAAATAAGTGGTAAACTAGGTATATTATTAGTAATTTTCCTAATTGTTATTGCTATTGAAGGTGTTGCAAATCTTATACCAGTTGTAGGAATTTACATTTCAGGAATTATTATAGCACCAGCATTTACTTTATCATTAAATATGATTTACCTAGCAATCACAAAAAGCCAAGGAGTTCAAGTTGGAGATGCGTTCAAGGGATTTGATAAAATGGGAAAAGCAATTTGGCTACACATTTTAATCAATTTCTTTACATTTTTATGGAGTTTATTATTCATTATACCAGGAATAATAAAATCTTACTCATATTCAATGGCATTCTGGATTTTAGCAGAAAACCCAGAACTTACAGCCAGAGAAGCATTAGCTAAAAGTAAAGAAATCACAGAAGGACATAAATTTGATATATTTGTTTTACATTTATCATTCATTGGATGGGCATTATTAACAGGTATTACTTTTGGTTTAGCTGGAATATATGTAATACCTTACATGAACACAACATTAGCTAATTATTATAATACAATCAAAGAAGCATAGTAAAAAAACAGCGTGTAGCTGTTTTTTTATTGCATATTTTTCCAAATTACCAGAAATTACAACAAAATTTTTCAAAAAAATGTTGTATAAAAAAAATTGGTTTGTTATAATTATGTTAGTTGTAATAATATATTTTTAGTAGAGAAAGGTAAGGTATGTAAAAATGTGTGAAAATAAATGCGGTCAGCAAGTTCAAGATGAATTTTTAAAGGAAATATTTAAAACATATAAACAAGAAAAAGATAATTTGATTCCTATACTTGAAGAAGTTCAAGAAAAATTTGGCTTTATTCCAAAGGAAGCACAAAAACAAATTTCAGAATTTTTATCAATACCAATGGCAGAAATTTATGGAGTAATAACTTTTTATTCTCGCTTCACATTAGAACCAAAGGGAAAATACGCAATTTCTGTTTGTTTAGGAACAGCATGTTTTGTAAAAGGCTCTCGTAAAATAATGGATAGATTAACGGAAAGATTAAAAATTGAGCCAGGAAAAACAACAGAAGATGGTTTGTTTTCAATAGATGAAACAAGATGTGTAGGTGCATGTGGACTAGCACCAGTTTTTACTGTAAATGGTGAAGTACATGGAAAAGCAACAGTAAAGATGTTAGACAATGTCTTAGATGAAATACTTGAAAAAGAGGGAATAGAGAAAAAATAAATTTAACCCTTGGAAAGGATGAAAATAGTTATGAAAACACTTGAAGAAATCCATAAAATTAGAGAAGAAAAAAGAAAAGAATTAGATTTGCGTAAAAATACCCAAGCAGACACAAGAGAAAAGCATATTTTAGTTTGCCATGGTACTGGTTGCACATCTTCTAAATCACCTGAGATATTAGAGAACTTCAAAAAAATTATAAAAGAAAAAAACATCGAAAATGTAAGAGTTATAAAAACTGGATGTTTTGGATTGTGTGCAAAAGGTCCAATAGTTATTATAAGACCAGAAGATACTTTTTATGCTAATTGCACACCAGCAGACTGTGAAGAAATTATCCAATCACATATTATAGAAGGCAAACCAGTAGAACGTCTATTGGCAAAAGATATTGATGGAACCAGAGTACAAAAGTTAGATGATTTAAGTTTCTATAAAAAGCAAAAGAGAATTGCATTAAAAAATTGCGGTATGATTAACCCAGAAGATATAGATGAATACATAGCTTTTGACGGCTACAAAGCCTTAGAAGAAGTTTTAAAAAATTGGACACCAGAAGATGTAATAAAAACAATTTCTGATTCTGGACTAAGAGGTAGAGGTGGAGCAGGTTTCCCAACTGGCAAAAAATGGGAACTTACACGCGCATCAGAAGGTGAACAAAAATATGTTGTATGTAACGCTGACGAAGGCGACCCAGGTGCTTTCATGGATAGAAGTATATTAGAGGGCGACCCACATGCAGTCCTAGAAGCTATGGCAATTGCTGGATATACAATAGGAGCAAACCGCGGGTTTATCTATGTTAGAGCTGAATATCCAATAGCAGTGCAAAGATTAAAAATAGCAATTAAACAAGCCGAAGAATATGGAATTTTAGGAAAAAATATTTTTGATAGTGGCTTTGATTTTGATATTGAAATCCGTTTAGGTGCAGGTGCTTTTGTGTGTGGAGAAGAAACAGCTTTACTAGAATCAATTGAAGGTAAAAGAGGTCAACCAAGGTTAAAACCACCTTATCCAGCACAAGCAGGACTTTTGGGAAAGCCAACTTTGATAAATAATGTAGAAACCTATGCGAATATTGCTCAGATAATTTTAAATGGAAGCGAGTGGTATTCATCAATAGGAACTGAGAATTCAAAAGGAACTAAGGTATTTGCATTAGGCGGAAATGTAAATAATATTGGACTTGTAGAAGTTCCAATGGGTACAACTCTAAGGGAAATAGTATATGACATTGGTGGTGGAATTCCTAATGGCAGAGATTTCAAAGCAGCACAAACTGGTGGACCTTCTGGCGGATGTATACCAAAAGAACATCTTGATACACCAATCGATTATGAATCTTTAAAAAGCATTGGTTCAATGATGGGCTCAGGTGGACTTATTGTTATGGATGATACAAAATGTATGGTAAGCCTAGCAAAATTTTATTTAGAATTTACTGTAAGTGAAAGTTGCGGAAAATGCACTCCATGTAGAATTGGAACAAAAAGGATGCTAGAAATACTAAAAAAACTTTGCGATGGAAAAGGTACAAAAGAAGATATTGATAGATTAGAAAAATTAGCATTAAATATACAAAAATCAAGTATTTGCGGACTAGGTCAAAGTGCACCAAACCCAGTAATTAGCACTCTAAAATATTTCAGAGATGAATTTGAAGAACATGCAGTTGATAAAATTTGCCGTGCACTTGAATGTAAAGCAATGGCAAAAATAACGATAGATCCAGAAAAATGTAAAGGTTGTGGACTATGTCAAAAGAATTGTCCAGTTTCTGCAATTACCGGAGAAGGCAGAGATAAGAGAGTAATAAATCAAGATAAATGTATCAAATGTGGTACTTGTCTAACAACTTGCCCATTTAAAGCAATTGGAAGTTAAGGAGAGTTGCTTTATGAAAAGGAAAAAAATAATAATATTGCTATCAGTTATAATCTTATGTATTATTAGTATAATTATTGCTTTTTTAGCATTAAACAATTCAGTAAATGAAAAGATAAATAAAATTATAGAAAAACAAGAATATGTCTTTGAAATATCAGAAAAAACAGCATTTGTAGCTTCTACAAAAAATAAAAACTATAAAAAATTAAAGGCTGGTTCTGCACTAAAAGATACGTATTATATAGGTAATGACTTTATAATAGAAACTGAAAAAAATTCAAAAGAACCAATACCAGAACAATATAATTCAAAAGATAAGATTGCATATTCTGAAAAAAGAATAATCTATTATTTTAACAAAAAAATAGATATAGACGAGTTAAGTGAAAAACTAAAAACATTTGCAGAATTAAAAGAACAAAATCAATTTGGAACAGTAATTGAAAAGAATAAAGAGCCATATCAAGTATCGTATAACATGGAAGAAGACTTAGAAAAACTATTAAATAATGCAACTTCAAAACAAACTTCTTATATCGAAGGACAAACAGAAATTACAAATTTTAAGGAGGAAAACAAATGAAAGATGAGCTAATCAATTTAACAATTGATAACCAACAAGTTCAAGTCAAAAAAGGTACAACAATTTTACAAGCTGCTAAACAAGTAGGAAGTTAAGGAGAGTTGCTTTATGAAAAAGAAAAAAATAATAATATTGCTATCAGTTATAATTGCTATTATGATAATATTTGTAGTTGCAATTTTCTTAATAAATAAAGAAAATAATAGGAAAGAGATAGAAAATGCAATTAAAAATTCAGCATGGAAGATAAAAATCACAAATAATCAATATATCGGCAATGAATATTATTTTTATGATAACTATATTATAAAATATGTAAATACACTTAAAAGTTTTCCATGGGAATATAATACAACAATTTATTACTATGATAACAATAATTTAGTGGAAGAAATAAAAAGCAAATTATCTAATTATGAGAAAAGTGATGAGGACGTTTTAAAGGGCGGACCAAATTCAAGACCCTTAGCATATATAATAGAAGAAAAAGAGGATAATTTATCTTATGAAATAAAAGAACCTATTGAAGATATTATAGTAAATTTACTTGATAAATCATATTTAAAAAAGAATGCCTATTTAGGTGAAAATCAGAATTTTAACATTAGTAAGAGCAATTTTTAAGGAGGAAAACAAATGAAAGATGAGCTAATCAATTTAACAATTGATAACCAACAAGTTCAAGTCAAAAAAGGCACAACCATTTTACAAGCTGCTAAACAAGTGGGAATAGATATACCAACACTATGTTATTTAAAAGACATAAATGAAGTTGGAGAATGTAGAATGTGCATTGTTGAAATTGAAGGAAGAAGAGGTTTTGCAACATCTTGTATTCAAAAAGCAGAAGAAGGTATGATTGTACACACAAATACACCAGAAGTTCTAGAAGCAAGAAGATTAGTTCTAGATTTAATCATATCCAACCACAAGATTGACTGCTTAAAATGTATACGTTCAGAAAACTGTGAGTTACAAGCATTAGCAAGGAAATTCAATATATTAGACATTGAATTCCCAGGAGAAATGGTCGAACATGAAATTGATGATAAATCTCCATCAATAGTTAGAGATTTTAATAAATGTATATTATGCAGAAGATGTGTTGCAACATGTAAAAATGTCCAAGGCATCGGAGCAATAGCATGTGTAAATCGTGGTTTTGATTCTTGTGTTTCAACAGTAGGAAACAATAGTTTAAATGATGTAAACTGCACATTTTGTGGTCAATGTATTCAAAGTTGCCCAACAGGAGCATTGCATGAAAAAGAAACAACAAATGAAGTTTGGGAAAAACTAAAAGATAAAGATACCTATGTAGTTGTTCAAACAGCACCAGCAGTTCGTGTGGCACTTGGCGAAGAATTTGGCATGGAAATAGGGAAAAACGTAACAGGTAAAATGGTTACTGCATTGAAAAGACTAGGATTTGACAAAGTCTTTGATACAAATACAGGAGCAGATTTTACAATAATGGAAGAAGCTTCAGAATTTATAGAAAGATTTAAAGAAAATGACAACCTTCCAATGATTACATCATGTTCACCAGGATGGGTAAGATATATAGAAATGAATTATCCAGAATTATTGCCACATTTATCAACTTGCAAATCACCACATCAGATGTTTGGAGCCTTAATAAAATCATATTTTGCAAAACAAGAGGGAATTGACCCAAGTAAAATATATGTTGTTTCTGTTATGCCATGTATTGCAAAGAAATTTGAAAGACAAAGAGAAGAAATGAAAGTCAATGGATATGAAGATGTGGACAATGTAATTACAACTCGCGAACTAGCCAGAATGATTAAACAAGCTAATATTGATTTTGTAAAACTTGAAGATACAAATTTTGATAACCCTATGGGAGAGGCAACAGGTGCTGGCGCAATATTTGGAGTAACTGGGGGAGTTATGGAAGCAGCTTTAAGAACAGCACAAGACATTTTAACTGGTCAAGATTTAGAAAAAATCAATTTTGAACAAGTTCGTGGTGGAGCAGGAATAAAAAAAGCAAATGTAACTATTGATGGCAAAGAGATAAAAGTAGTTGCTGCAAGTGGTTTAGCAAATGCTCAAAAAATATTAGAGGAAATAAAATCAGGAAAAGCTGATTATCAATTTGTAGAAATTATGGCATGCCCTGGCGGATGTATAATGGGTGGCGGTCAACCAATTAAGAGCTCAAAGATACGAGAAGAAGTTGATGTTAGAAAATTAAGAGCAGATGCACTATATACTATTGATGAAAAGAGTAAGATTAGAAAATCACATGAAAACCCAATCTTGAAAAAAATCTATGCAGAATATTTAGAAGAACCAGGCAGTTATAGGGCTCATAAGTTGCTACACACAACTTATAAAGAAAGAGAAAAATATAGAATAGGAGAATAGTTATGGAACCAATTGTATTAAGTAATTCACTAATTAAACACAAATTAGCAATTTTAAGAGATAAAAGAACAGGTACAAAAGAATTCAGAGAAATAATAGGAGAAATTGCATCTTTGTTATGCTATAAAGCTTTGGAAAATGCAGAATTACAAAAAACTGAAATAGAAACACCAATATGTAAAACAGAAGTAGAAAAATTAGATGAGAATAAATATGTTTTTGTTCCAATATTAAGAGCTGGAACAGGAATGCTAGACGGTTTAATAAAAGTAATACCAAATGCAAAAATTGGTCACATTGGACTATACAGAAATGAAAAAACCTTAAAACCAGTGAAATATTACTATAAAATGCCAAGCAATATTCAAGATAGAGAAGTAATCGTACTAGACCCAATGCTTGCAACTGGTGGCTCTGCAATTGATGCAATTTCTATGTTAAAAGAAGATGGAGCAAAAAAGATAAAATTTTTATCAATAATTTCTGCACCAGAAGGAATAAAAAAACTTTCAGAAGTACACCCAGATGTTCAACTATATACTGCCTGCATAGATAAATCTTTAAATGATGTTGGATATATAGTGCCAGGACTAGGAGATGCAGGGGATAGAATATTCGGAACAAAATAAAAACAAAAAGCATGTATTGATAAACTGTACTGAACCCAAAAAGTTGGACAGTATAATTAGGCTACTAACTTGGAATGTTCTCTATATTGAACAGGAGACATT
>CANQEM010000027.1 GCA_947594935.1 uncultured Clostridia bacterium
TGCCGGTGTGCTGGAATTGGTAGACGGGGCAGACTCAAAATCTGTTGTCAGCAATGGCGTGTGGGTTCGAGTCCCACCACCGGCACCAAAGAAGGTGTAGTTATGGAAAAAAATTATTACGATATATTAGAAATCAATAGAAACGCTTCACAAGAAATCGTAGAAAAAGCCTATAAAACACTAGCCAAAAAATATCATCCAGATTTACAAGATGGAAATTCACAAATAGATTGTGAAGCAAAGATGAAAGAATTAAATGAAGCTTATGAAGTTATCTCCAACCCAGAAAAAAGAGCTTTATATGATTCTGAACTTGCCAAGCTTGAAGAACAATCTACTAATTCAAATGTTGCTGAGGTTCAACAGCCAAATGATGAATTCTATAAACAAGAATATGAAAGACAAGAAGCTATTAGGCAAGCACAATATGAACAGCAAATGCAAAATGCAGTAAATAAAGCCTATCATGATGCTTATATACAAGACTTAAAAAATCGTGGATATAAAATTAGATACAAAAAAACTTTCAAAGATTATTTAAGAATTCTTATCACTCTTTTTGTAGTTATTTTGGCATTATTCTTACTTTTTCAAATTCCTTTTATAAAAAACATCTTTATTCAATTATATCAAGAAAACGATTTAATACGTGTACTCGTTGATGCAATTGCAAATTTATTTAAATGATTAAACGGAAAGCTTAACGCTTTCCGTAATTTTATATTCTTATTATTTGCCCTATATATATCAAATTAGGGTTTTTTATATTATTTTTTGATGCTAAATAATTTACTGTTACTCCAAATTTTCTTGAAATTGCCCAAAGTGTATCTCCTTTTCTTACTATATATGTTTGATCTCTATTGGGGTTTACCGTTTCATTTATTGTATTATCCCTGCTTTCTGTTATACGCAATTTCTGACCTGGAAAAATTAGATTTGGGTTTTTAATATCGTTTATTTCAACAATGTGATTTACTGTCACAACATATTTTTGTGCAATTTTTGATAGAGTATCGCCAGATTTTACAGTGTAGATAATACAGCCACATGCACGTTCTTCATCTCCTTCTACAATCGCATTTCTCACAATTCGCAACTTTTGCCCTGGATAAATCAAATTTGGATTTGATATTTGATTTATTTTTGCTAATTCACTTACTGTTGTTCCATATATCTTTGCTATCTTACTTAATGTATCGCCTTTCTTTACAGTATAAAAAATCGTTTGAGTGCTTGGTGTTCCGCTTGAATTTCCTACTGATGGCAATTTTTCCGGGTTATCTAAGAAAATTTCTTTTGTATAAATATCTCTATCTACACTTCCGTTAATTCCATTTATTCTTCCCCTATCAGTATATTGCCATCCTATCCAACTATTCCAATTTGATGTAGCTTTTTCAACTGATGCTCTGGTTGTGTAATTTGCAAGCCATAGTTGATATTCTTGTGCTAATTGTTTTGAAAAAACTGTTCTTGAATTATATAAATTGCTATATAGTATTACTTCTTTATTAGTTAACCTTTTGGTTGTTTCTAAAAAAGCTCTTGCAATTTGATTTATCGTTGTAGCATTTACATTTCCAAAAGTTTCATAATCTAATACTAGTTTACAGTCTGGTATTTTTCCAGAAATTACTGATGCAAAAAATCTTGCTTGATTTTCCGCTTCTTGTACACTCTTTGCAGTTAAATAATGATAAAAGCCGACTTTAAGTCCGTTTCGTTTTGCATTTTCATAGTTTATTTCAAAATACGCGTCTTTTATTGTAGTACCTTGACTTGCTTTGATGTATACAACTTCTATTCCACTCTTTTTTACTTGTTCATAATTTATGTATCCTTGCCAATTGCTAACATCAATTCCTTGATATTCTGGCTGTGATGCCGCACTTATTGCTTGTGCTAATGGTGCATTCATAAAACTAAAAAAAGCAACAATAATTATACAAATAAATAGATGTTTTAATTTCATTTTGAAATGTCTCCTTTTCAACAAAATATAGGAGTATATCTCTACTCCTATATTTTATGTTTTTATTCATATACTGTTACTCTTTTTACTGAGATTTTTGAAAAGTCATCTTTTTCATCTTCCAATACTGCAACATGGAAGCTCTTACCTCTTTTTATGCTTAAATCTAAACTAGCAACATCTACAATGACTTTACTTGAAAAGTCCATACCTAGTGGCAATGTTTTGTTAGTATTATCATAAAAGATTATATTTGTAAACCCAAGTATATTTTGGTCTTTTTTTAGGGCAATTTTGTATAAGTTAATATTTGTTCCTTCTTGTTGACATATTTCACGCATTTCCGCCTCTGGGTTCATATTAAATAGATTAAATTCATTTACATTTATTTTTTCACCAACAACAGCTTTGTATAGTGTAACATCTTCTGGCGATTGAATTTTTGTAAGTGAGTTTTTTATATTTTTCACTACTTGCTCTAAGCTAAGTTTAAATCCGATTTGCCTTGTCATCTTTGTAACTTCTAGTATGTGGAATTTATCTTTTTCGATTTCTCGATGTAATTTATTTCCTATTTTCTTAATCTTTGTGCTATCTTCCGCAATTCCACCAAATATATCAAAGTCATCTTCTTCTATTTCATCTTCACTTTCACGCAACTCTTTCTTTAAGCTTTTTAGAAGTGCTTCCACATCTTTTGGTGTTGCTGTGTTTTGTTTTAATCTGTTTAGCATTTCAATTACATTTGTAGTTGCAATATATATGCTATCTGTTTCATCAGCAGTTAAGATCTCACGCTGCAACTTGTCTAAGTTAATTCCATAATTTTCAAAATCTTCTGAATAGTCAAAGGCTTTTTCGATTCTTTTTACAACTCCAATTTCTTCTTCTTCGCCCTCTGGAAGAACTGCTAATTCGTCTTTATTACTATATTTCCAAAATTCAAAAATACTTTTTTTATGTTTGTCTATTTCTTCAATAAATAGTGTTGCATTTTCGATTTTCTTTTTCATATTTTTGTTTTTTAATTTTATAGCATTTATATCCATCACAGTATTTTTTAATTTTGTTTCTTCATCTTCTAGTTCTTTATAGTTTTGAATTAGTTCTTCAATTGTGTATTTTTTGCCTAATTTTTCATGTATAATTGGATCTTGATGCTTTTCTTCTACGTCTTCTTTTGGTTGTTTAGGAATTTCTGGTACAACTTCCTTCTGCTTCTTAGATTTTTTACTATATTTAAAATAGTATTTGAATTTTCCAAAAAAAGTTTTTTTGCATTCTAGGAATGTGGAAATTTGCTTTTCTTTCTCTAAATATTCAATATCCTGCATACTTGCAATTTGTTTTAATTCTTCTAATCTCTTTTTATCTTTTTCTAATTCGTTTATTACTTCTTTTTTTGCACTTATGCTGAACGCATATCTATCTTTAATGAAATTTGCCATTTCACTATATTCTATTTTTATATCTTTGAAATAAAATTCTAAACCGCCTTTTGTGTTTACATCTGTTGTGAATTCAAAGTAGTTCGGAATTTCTGTCTGCATTATAAACATAGCTTTTAAGATTTTATAAAAATGATTTGCTTCTACATTGTTTTTTAATGTTACATGATATAGGCTCTTAATTTTGCCATATACACAAGTTTCTCCTAAAACATGAATTGTTAAGCTGTCATTTTCATTATAAACTTCATAAATTGCTGGCCATTCTTTTGTAAATAGCCATAAATAATTTTGGATGTCTTCAAATGCTTCTTTACTTAAATATCTGCGAGAATAGTCTACACCTATTACTGGCACATATATCATGTTTGTATTTTTATTTTCAAGCTTCTTTTTTAATAAATAGAAAAATGCTGAATAATCACTATCTGTTGTTGGTACAATCATAAAGTATTTTCCAGTTGCTTCTGAATAGTAAATTTGCCATAGATAGCTTCCTTCATATTTTACTTTAAAAGGTATTTCTTTTGATAGTTTGTTTTGTTCTGCACCGATTTTTTCTATGTCATCAATGCTCATCTGTTTTAACATATTTAAAAATACAGCATATTTTAAAATATTTTCTTCTCCTTGGCTGTCTAGGTATTGTTCTAATGGTCTTGCTTTTTGATACCTTTCCTCTAAACTATCTAGTCGATTTGTTGGTGATAATAAAATTTGGATTTTGTTTACTGGAATATAACGATATTGTTTGTAATGTGTTTCGTCATATCCTCTTGGTATGCGATAATTTAGTGGTTCGTATTGTATAATGTCTTTTGGAACTTTATCGAGATTTAAGCCTAAATACTGCAATTTTAGCTCGATTTCTGGTTCTATTGCTGTCTTTTTCTTTTTTTGCACTTTGAACTACTCCCTTCAAAAAATATCGTAAAATGTTTTAAATTCATACCCCTGTCCTGCTAAATAGTCAATGATTTGTGGTAGTGTGTCTGCTGTAACTTTCTTAGCCTGTGCATCGTGCATCAAGATTATTAGGCTATTTTTTCCTTGTGATGTAGCTTGTAATCTGCTCATTAGGTAATCTGACGTTGGTGTGCTTGTTTCTGCATCACCTGATAAACAATTCCAATCTATTGCATAAATTTGATTTTGTATTAAAAGGTCTTTGGCTTGTTTTTTAATTTCTGCATATTTTCCACCAGCTAAACCTCCTGGGAAGCGGAATAGATGTGAATTGAATTCTGGTTCACCTATTGCTTCTTTTATTGCTTCGTTTGTTTGATTATATTCATCTAAAACTGTTTGTGGTGATGTGTAAATTTTTGAATATACATGTGAATATCCATGGTTTGCAATATAATGGCCTTCATCATATACTCTTTTTACTGTTTCTGGGAAATTTTTAACACTTGACCCTAGCATAAAGAATGTTGCTTTAACATTTTTTTCTTTTAAGGTATCCAAAATATTTGGTGTGATTGGTGATGGTCCATCATCAAATGTTAAAAATGCTCTTTTAGTGTCTGAGTGATATATTGATTCAAAATCTTGTACTGCTTGTTCTGTAACTTGTGGTATTTTTTCTTTTCTTTTGCGTTCTTCTTCGGCGATTCTTTCTTGTTCTAGTCTTGCTTGTTCTGCTTGATATTGAACTAATTGTTCTTGATATGCCTTTGCATCTTGTGCCTTTTTGATATGTTGAGAAATTGTTATAATTAGAATAATCAATATTGTGGCAAGTAATAGCAATGCCATTTCTAATCTTCTTTTCTTTGCAATCATATTACCCCTATGATTCAATTGCCTCATTGAATATAGGTTATCATGACCTTTTTTCATTTCTATCCTTCCTTTTACCTTCGACACTTTTCAACACGATTATACATCTTTTTTTAGAATCTAGCAACTATTTTTTTCAAATTTAATAAAAGAACTTCGATTTTAGAAGTTCTTTTGTATAAATATTTAATTTGCTTTCATGATATTTTTTAAATATTCAATCTCATCTTCTGCTTTTAAGCGCATAAAAATTGGCTCTCCTTGACTTATTACTTGAACATCTTTTAATTGTATATTTGTTTTAAGTGTGTCCCACATTTGCAATTTTTCGTCTGTTATTCCAATTTGTTTGAAGATATTTTTAGCAGTATCTTTCATAAATGGTGTAATTAAAATCGCAATTTTCCTTATATATTCAATTAAATGATACATACTGTCTTTAAGTTTTTCTGTTTCTTCTTCCTTTGCTAATTGCCATGGTGCCGTTTCGTCAATATATTTGTTTGTTCTTGAAATTAGTTGCCAAATTTCTTTTAAACTATCTGCAATTTCAAAATTATCTATTTTGGCTTCAAATTGCTCTATATAGCCTTGTGCTTCTTTCTCAAAAGTATCGTCTACATTATTTGAATTTGTGCTACTTTCTGGAACTTTTCCGTCAAAATATTTATTGACCATTGAAACTGTTCTATTTACTAAGTTACTTAAATCATTGCATAAGTCAAAATTATATCTTTCAATAAAAGCTTCTGGTGAAAATATTCCATCTTGGCTAACTGGCATTTCTCTTAATAGGAAATATCTAACTGCATCTAGTCCATATCTTTCTATTAAAGTTTCTGGATAAATTACGTTTCCTTTTGATTTTGACATTTTTCCATCTTTCATCATTATCCAATTATGAACTAAAATAGTTTTTGGTAATGGTAAATCTAGTGCCATTAAGAATATAGGCCAATATATCAAGTGAAAACGTGCAATATCTTTACCAACAATTTGCACATTTGCTGGCCAATATTTTTTGAATAATGTTTCATCATCAGATAAATATCCTAGTGCTGTGATATAGTTTAATAGAGCATCTAGCCATACATACACTACATGTTTTGGGTCTGATAGCACTGGAATTCCCCAATCAAAAGTTGTTCTTGTGATACATAAATCTTCTAGACCTGGTTTGATAAAATTATTTATCATTTCTGATTTACGATATTCTGGTTTTATAAAGTCTGGATGAGCGTCATAATAAGCAAGAAGTCTATCTGTATATTTTTTCATGTTGAAAAAGTATGCTTCTTCTTCCATTTTTACAACATCTCTGCCACAGTCTGGGCATTTTCCATCTACTAACTGGGTTTCAGTAAAATATGTCTCACAAGGGACGCAATACATTCCCTCATATTTTCCTTTATAAATGTCGCCTTGTGCTAATAATTTTTCAAAAACTTTTTGGACTACTGTTTCATGCCTTTTTTGCGTTGTTTGTATAAAGTCATCATATTCAATTTCCATTGTTTTCCATAAGTTTTTAGCCATTTGAGCCATTTCATCAACATATTCTTTTGGCTCTTTTCCATTTTTTTGAGCTACTTGCTGTATTTTTTGCCCATGTTCATCTGTACCTGTTAACAAATATGCGTCTTTTCCTCTAAGTTGATTTAATTTTTTTAGGCTATCTGCTAATACAGTTGTATATGCTGTTCCTATATGGAATTTTCCACTTGGGTAATAAATTGGTGTAGTAACATAAAAAGTATCTTTCATTTTTCTTATTCCTTTCTTAGTCTGTTACATAATTATATTCAATTTGTGAAATTACGTTATCTTCAATTAGAAATATTAGTTGTGTTTTTCCTTTTTCATAAGTGTATTGATCGTCTGATTTTTGATAGTTTTCGCCATATACTGCTACCATTTTTTCATAAGTATCACCCATTTTTACGCCTTCTGTTGTTTGGGCTTCTTCATCTAGAAAATATACTGTTTTTACTTTATCTTTATCTCCGTCAGGATATGTTGCAATCATATAGTGGTCATAAGTATATTCTTTATCCATACCTTCAAAAGCACAACTTTCTATTTCGCTGTATTCATTTTCCTTTGGCATGTTTAAAGAAGCAAATTCTACTCCTAAATCTACTGTTTTATCTTCTGCTTTAAATTGATATACTTCTTTTGCTGATTCTTGTTGAGTTGTTGTGTTTGTTTCAATTGTTTCTGTTTCTTGCTTTGAATTTCCAAATTTCAAAAAGCTTCCAACTGCTAAAATTGCAACTACTACAACAATTGCTATTATAATTCCCTTATTCTTCATTTCTATTCCTCCTATACTATATCTTTATTATATTGCTCTAATTTTTCTTGATAGATTTTATTTACTTCTGAATTTTGGCGATAATCTGTTAATGTGTAATTTTCTTTTAAATAGTTTGCAAAATATTTGCTTAACTTAGTTGCTCCTGTTAAATTTAGATGTAAACCTCTATCATACGTGTCTTGCTTATAATCTATACCAATTTCCTCTACTTTGTCAAGAAAATTGATGAAATTTATATTATTTTTTTGTGCAAATTCTTCGATTTGTTCATCATATTCTTCATACCAATGTGGATATACACTTGGAGCCTTTATCAGTAAAAGTTTTATATTATTTTCATTACATAAATCTAGAATTTTTTGCAAGTATTCATAATCTATGTCTGCAAATTTGTAGTTTGCTAGTTTTTTAACTGTTGGTACATTTTCCAAAGGTTTTATCTCTTTATTTATCAAAAAGCCTTGATATGTGTTTTTCTTTTCATTAAATAAATATGTAAAATCTTCTTGTGTCAATTTATCAAATCTATCATGGTAACGTAAAATTGGAAAGATATATGATAACATGCTTTCTTCTTCACGCATAGATGTTTTTATCATTTCAATTTTTTCTGGTGACCATTTCATTTTGTCTAGTGTTAGCCTATTATATGCTTCACTAACAGGCTCATCATATCGCATGGAATTCACATTAAAAACTACAACTTTTGGTGTTTCGTATTTTAAAGTTTCTTTTAAGATATAATATGACTGCCATATCATTTGTTGTGATGAACCTCTTACATAAGAGCTGATGCCTTTTTCTTGGTATAGTACCATCGGCGAAAAATTAGCATATACTTCACAATCTCCGATGAAAATAACTTCATGATTTTTTTCTTCATCATAATATTGGCTAATCATGCTACCTTCTACTAAATCTGTCATGTATTTTGGCATTAGCAATTTATTTAATAAATAAAATATTATTAGTGATATTAAGAGTATTACTATAACTTTTATTGCTCTTTTCATATTTTACTTTATTCCTTCTTTCTTAGCACTTATATAACTAAAATTTATTATATATGAACTCACTTGCATCAAAGCCAATTCCATATATACCAAAAACCATTATCACTAAAACCATGGTTATAGCTAAAATTAACTTTATTTCTGGTGTTCTCTTCTTTATCATTTCATTGATTTTATTTTTCTTGCCATCATAAATGAAAACTAGAATTGTTGATATGATTAGTACTATATAATTTGCAAAGTTTAGTCCTAAGTTTCCTATATTTTGGAATAATTGCTGATAATTAAATTGTGTGAATATTGAGCCTATCATTTGACATGCTTGAATTGTATCTGGCCAGATAAAAAATGACCATAAAATTGACACTATTAAAAATGTTATTATTTGATTTACAAATTTATATGACGTTTTTACAATTTTTCCTAGTATTAGGAAAATACCATGTAATAAGCCCCATAATACATATTGCGTTCCATGCCATAAACCTGATAAAGTAAATACAATTATAACATTTATATTGGTTCTAAGTTTTCCACATCTGCTTCCGCCTAGTGGTATATATACATAGTCTCTAAACCAATTGCTAAGTGATATATGCCATCTTCTCCAAAAGTCTTGAATGCTCTCAGCAAAATATGGGTTGTTGAAATTTTCTTTTAGGTTTATTTGTAGAATTTTTGAAAAGCCTATTACAACATCAATTCCACCACTGAAATCGCAATATATTTGAATTGAGTATAGCAACATTGCAAATAGTGCAAAAGCTCCTTGATAAGCGCCTACATCTTGTGATATTGTTGACACTAAAATTTGCACTCTGTTTGCTACTACTAGTTTCTTAAAAATTCCTAGTAATATTCTGCATAAGCCGTTATATGCTTGTGTTAAATTGAATTTTTTATCTGTTTGATATAGCGTTGGGGTTATATCATCATATCTATTTATTGGTCCAATACTTAAATATGGGAAGTACATTGTGTATAGAAAGTATTTTGCTAGGTTCTTTTGTGGTAAGTATTTTTTCCTATATATGTCAATCATATATGATATTACTTGAAAGGTGTAATAAGATATACCCATTGGTACTATTAAGTTTTTTATAAAAATTTTGTTTTTTAAAACCACTAATATTATTGCATTTAATGAGATTGTAAATGTTAATATTAGTTTTTTTGCTGTTTTCTTTTCTGAGTTTTTTTCTAATAAAATTCCTGCTATGTATGTTGTAAGAGTGCTTAGTATGATAAATAATAAGGGTTGCCATCCTAAGCTTATATAAAAGGCAACACTAATAGCAAGCAAAGTGTATGGTTTTGCTTGCTTAGGTACAATGTAATATAAAAATGCTGTTATTAACATTATTAAAAACATTATTGCTGATACTAAATTCATTTGTTACCTCTTTTTTTATTTAATTTGCTGCTGGATAGGCTGAGTGATTCCAGTCTCTTGGATGTAGCCATTGCAAGGTTTCATATCTTCTGCTATCTGTCATTAGTTCATTTGGATAATGTTCTACTTTTGGGGTTGAGTCAACATGTCTCCATACACCATTTATCTGAATTAAGTTCCAAGCATGTGATTTATCTGTGCATTGAACGATGTAGTTAGGAATTCCTAATCTTTCTAACATCAATTTCATTACAGAGGCGTGTATATAGCAATCTCCGGTTTTTTTAGTTAATGCAATTCTAGCTCCATTTTGCCATCCACCTGCATTTCCTTCATTGTAAGTATGGCTATATCTAAGGTTTGATTCGTTTTTAAAATATATGACTAGGTTTAACACTTTTTGCTGTAAACTTCCTGAACCTGCTACTTTACTAATTACTGCATCTGCTTTTTCATATAGTTCTGCTGTTGGATCCTTTTTCTCAGAAACTACGATTTTTCTTTTAATTGTTGTTTGGTTACCAGATTTATCTTTGGCACTATATGTTGCTTCATAGTTACCTACTTTTCCTGTGTTTACGCCATTGCTATCAACTGTGAATTCCACGTTTCCGTCTTTTTCGTCTTTTGCTGTTACTCCTTTTTTATAGTCAATACTTTCCCCAATGTTTATATTTATTTGATCTAGTCCAGAAAAGATTGGTCCTTCTTTATCTTGCTTAATAATTAGTTTTGCGGCTTTTGTTGTTTTATTTTCATATTCATCTACTGCTTCTATTGTTATTTCTTGTTCTCCTTCTTTTGAAAAATCGGGAGTTGTAAGTATTGTTGTTGTAACTTTACTTGCATCTTTTGTTTCTACTATAAATTGATTCAAATCAGCAACTGTTTGCCCTATATATATTGTTATATCTTTTAGTGTTAGTTCTGGTGGAGTTGTGTCTTCTATAATTATTTTTGTGACTTTTTCTATGCCTTGATAGTTTGAATGAATTTCATATTCTCCAACGCCTTGTTTGTTGATTTCATCAATATCTTCTTGCTTAACAGATTCTCCTGCTTTTTCCATGTCATAGATAATATCTTCTTTTTTTAGTTGTGTTCCTAGCTCTAAGTGAAATTCTGTTGCAATATATGTGATTGTTAATTTGCAAGAATGTTCTACTTGATTGCCATGTGTGTCATCAACTTTTATGTTAGCCATATATTCTCCGAATTCTTGTAAATTTAAATCTTGTGGGTTTAATACTTCTACATGTTTTTGTTCACTTGCATCTGTTATGTTTTTGATAAAGTCTTCTGGGTTTAATTCCCAACCTATTGGTTTTTCAATATCTTGAAATTCTACTGCTGGTGGGGTTGTGTCTTGAATAATTAGTTTTGATGTGTGTTCTTTACCTTTGTATTCAAGCTTTATCTCATATTCGCCAATATCTTTTAAGTTTATTTGTGACATGTCAGTGATAAATTTTGCATTGTTTTCATCTTTTTCTCTTTCTATGAAGTCTAGTGGTGTTAGCTCTGTTTTGGTTCCGAGTTCTAAGATATATTCTTTTTTTACTTTTGGTAGTTGCAAAATAAAGATAACTATTCCTATTACAATTACTAAAATTACTGCAATACTAATTATTGTAATTGTTTTTTTATTTATTTTTGTTTCTTTTTCTTTTACTCGTTTACCTTCCATTTTTTCTCCCCTTTTATTTTTGACGTTTGTGTTAAGAAAGGTAGTTCGAATAGAACTACCAAGATTGATAAAGCTATTTATGATAACTTATTGTGCTTTTCTATTATTTTATCTAA
>CANQEM010000028.1 GCA_947594935.1 uncultured Clostridia bacterium
TATTGCTTTTAAATGGCTTTTTCTCATACAAATTGCATTTACTTTACAGAATTGCATTTACTTTTTCACTTGACGAATTTCTATTTAAATTGCTAATTTATATTATTAAAACATTGACAATATATCAATATTTTGATAAAATATTGATACAATAAAAAAGGGGGAATTTAACATGCCTATTATTAGACCAAGTTCAGATTTGAGAAACAATTATAATGAAATTTCAACAATCTGTCATCAAACAAAAAGCCCAGTATATATAACAAAAAATGGAGCTGGAGATTTAGCTGTAATGAGCATTGAATTATATGAACTATTAACAGACAGATATATGTTATATAAAGAATTAGAAAAAGGTATTAACTCTTTGGAAAAAGGAGAAAAATATTCTGAAAAAGAAGTATATGAAGAACTAGATAAAATATAAAAGGAAGGAGTATTTGTGACTGAATATAATATAGAATATTCAAAAGAAAATATAGAAATAGTCAGAATTATGTATGGAAGAAGAAACTGGCTAAATTTATTATAAAATAAATTCTAAAAAATATTGTGACCAAACAACCACCACAGCCATATTATATACTATACAAAGGAATAACAAAAGAAAAACAATACTGTTTTTTCGAAAGGAGGTCTAGACTATGCCAGAGAATAGAGGTTGTGGAGGATTCGGACTTGGTGACGACTGTTGCTGGATAATCATCCTTATATTATTGATTTGCTGCTGTTGTGGTGGTGGCAGAGGTGGCTGCTGCTAATCAAAGCAAAATACACAAAAAAGGCTGAAACAAAATTCAGCCTTTTTCACGTTATTCATATCTATAAAAAACATAATTACTATTCAACTTTGTAGTTATAGAGCCATCATATATAGAAGCCTCATCTGTTTGATACTTAATAGGTATAAAAACTTTACTTCTAAATTTCTCATCATTATAATTTGTTATATTCACATCAAACGAAATCTCAGACGCAATCTGACTAAGAGCAACCCCACAACGCTTTAACAATGCACCATTATAAGTTATAGGCTTTTCAATATCAAGCAAAGTATAATCAGTTTTAATATTTTCATTAACATAGCTCAAAGTAATAGGACTTGCACAATTATTATATAAAATTGGAGTAGAAAAATCAGAAATCTCATCACCAGTAGTCTCAAACTTTAAAGAACCTTGAATAGAATCTGACTCAGGAATAAAAGACTTTGCAAAATCATTTACACTTTTGTAATATAAATGAACTTGTCCAAGGCTAGGTTCAGAAGTTACCTCGATATTATCAATAGAAACCTCTTTAAGAGTATTTTCCAAACTGCTTTCTTGATTTTCCTGCTCGATAAAAATAGCAATATCTGTGTAAGCAAATAAATTTTCAATAGTAAAGTTAGTAGAACTGCTAGCTTTATTTTTTGCATCACTACTACTAAAAAGCGTTATTTCCTTAATAGAAAAAACAGCTTCCTCATTTTTATCAGCAAAAGCCAAAACATCATTTTCAAAATTTATTTTTTGCAAAAAAGATGGAAAATAAATTGTAAAAAATATGTAACTCAAAACAGACGCAATAACAGTAAAAACTATTGTAATTATCAACTTATTCTTCATTTAAAAAATTCCTTTCTTAACTTAGTATTATCATAGTATATTTTTAAAATAAAATCAAGTTGGAATTGACAAAAAACGTCGAAAAATATAAAATAATAATAGGTGATTTTATGAAGTCAAAAGATAAAAAAATCATAACTGTAATATTTATTTTTATAACTATAATATGCGTTATTCTTGTCTTTTATAACCTATATTATCAAAAAAATAAAGCATATACAGTTAGTAGTAAAATAGAAAAACAAAATTCATCACAAATAATCAGCAACGCCAAAAAAATAGACGTAGACGCAATAATAGAACAAAATGTAGAGAACAAAAAGCCCGAAGAATATAGGCAAGAAGAAGTTGTTCTAGAATATTTAACAGAATATGTAACAAACCCAGAAGTGCCACAAGGCGAACTACATATTATTCAAGAAGGAGTAAAAGGAACACAAAAAATAATCTACAAAAAAATTTATGAAAATGATGAATTAGTAGGAGAAGAACAAGTTTCAGCAGAAATAGTAAAATCAGCATGTAAGCAAATAATTGAAATAGGTAGTGGAAGCAAAAAAGCAAAAACAGTAATAAAAGTAGGAGATAAAGTTTCGGTTACATCAGATGAACTAACAGTAACCACTGAACCAGATGAAAACAGCAGAAAAATAGCAAAACTAATTAAAGATGACCAACCAGAAGTTTTAAAAATACAAGGAGATTGGTATTACATAAAACACTTAGGAACAGAAGGTTGGATAAAGAAAATCGGAACAAAAGCAATAACAATCGAACCAGAAGAAGAACAAGGCACAAAAGTAACACTTCAAAATCTTAACTTTAACATACAGCTAAACAAACCAAGTGGACTTTCATTAGAGCAATTTAAAAAGATATTGACAGACAGCAAAGATAAAAATAAAATATTCTCGCAAAATGCTCAATATTTTTACTACATAGAGCAACAATACAAAATAAACGGTGTATTTGTTGCAGCTATGGGAATTCACGAAAGCGCATGGGGAACTTCAAAAATTGCAAAAGATAAAAAGAACCTTTTTGGATATGGTGCTTATGATTCAAACCCATATAACGGCGCATATCAATTTTCAAATTATTCAGAAAGTATAGACTTAATTGCAAGAGTTTTAGTTAAATATTATTTAAACCCAAAAGGCACAAACATTTACGGGGGAGAAAAAGCAGTAGGCTCTTTCTATAATGGAGCAACACTAAGTGGAGTAAATAAAAAATATGCCTCAGATAAAAATTGGGCAAATGGTGTATATACTTATATGCAATACTTGTATGGAAAAATGTAACTTTTTTTGCAAATTTGCTTGATATTTTCTTAAAGATATTGTATGATATAAAGGTAAAGAAGTTTTTAAACTGAAAGGGGCTTACGGAAATGAAAAAAGTAGCAATATTAGCAATTATTATCATGCTGATTTTTGGCTTTTTCGTTAGTACAAATTCTGTACAAGCAGCAGAGCAAGTCATAGATGAAAAAACAGAAAGCCAATTGGTACAAATAAAGGAAAATCAAGCAAGAACATTAGAAGACTATAAACAAAAATACGGTTCAGATTCTTATGGTGTAGTTGCATATATCTTGCATATTATACAAATTTATAGTATTCCATTTTGCTTTTTAGGAATAGCAATTGGAGCAGTACGTAAATATGTAATAGGAATTCGTAGATTAGATACACTAGAAAAAGGGATGGCACTTATGGTC
Source organism: uncultured Clostridia bacterium (assembly GCA_947594935.1). Lineage (GTDB taxonomy): Bacteria > Bacillota > Clostridia > TANB77 > CAG-508 > CAG-269. The sequence continues at coordinate 3,334 of CANQEM010000028.1, forward strand.
GCTTTTTCAGTTATATTGATTATTTGCCAAGTCTTACCACTTGCATTTGCAGTGTTCATTAGATTTGGAAGGGGGTAACAAATGAAAGTATTATTTGCTGTAAGTAATGAAGAAGTCTCAGAAAATATAGTAAAAAGGTATCAAAGAGAGTATAAAGAAATCATTTCATATAAAAATGTATATTACTTTAACGCAATTTTAAAAGAATTACAAAAAGATAAAACCTATGATAGGGTAGTAATTAGTGAGGACTTAGAGTCTTTTACAAACAACCAATATGATCAAATTGATAAATTTATATTTGAAAAACTAGATAGTATAAGTGATGAAGCATCTAATTTTAAAGGTGATGATATTCCAATTATTTTAATTTGTTCAGATAGACGTGCAAAATCTGAGCAAATGCTTGTTAAACTATTCGGAATAGGAATATATAACGCACTATTAGGAACAGATAGAACAATTGAAGAACTTTGCAAACTAATTCATAAACCACGTTTGAAAAAAGAAGGAAAAACATATTATAAAATAGATGTAGACGATGTTAAATACAAAGCAGAAAATGAAAATGACGTTAGTGAAGTAGAAATTCAAAATATTCTAGCACACTACAAAAGGCTAGGAAAAAATGAGGACAAATATTTAGAAAGCTTTGAAAACATTGCTGCACAATATAATGATACACAATTAAGAATTATTGCAAAATTCTTGCCTTTAAACGTAAGAGCAGTGCTAGAAGAAAAATCACCAAAATATCAAAAAGTAATGTCATTTAACGCAAAAATATCAGATGATTTAAGAAAGAAAAAAGGCTATGAAGAGGCAGAAGGTCCAACTCAAAAACTATTAAAAACTAATGATATTAGAGAAACAGTTTTGTCAAGACCAGTTGTAATTCCAAACGCAGTAAATCTAGAAAAAGGCAAAAAATTATCAAAAGCAAAACCTAAAACAGAAGAAGAATCAATCAAACAAATTGAAAAAGAAATAAACACCTATGTAAAAAAAGAAAATGAATTTGTAGAACAAGAGCCAGAACAAGAAATAGAGGAAGTACAACCAGTAAAAAGAGGCAGAGGTAGACCTAAAAAAGTTGTAGAAGAACAAGAAGATATAGAGCAACCAGTAAAAAGAGGTAGAGGCAGACCTAAAAAAATCGAACCAGAAGAAGAAAAAGAAGATGAATTTGAAGACATAATCATGCCAGAAGTAGAAGATGAGCCAGAAGATTTAGTTATGCCAGCAGTAGAGGATGAAGAAGAAGAAATCGAATTACCAACTTTAGAACCAGAAGAAGATGAAAACGAAGTTGAAGAAGCACCAATAATGCCAAGCTTTGACGAACCAGAAGATGAAGAAAATGAAGAAGAGGAAGAAGAATACGACGAAAATGCACTTCTACCAGGACTTCATGCAAATGTAGAAGAACCAGAAATTCCAGAAGCACCAAGAGTAGAAAACAAAGTTGAAAAAGTAGAAACACCAGAACAAAAGGTAGACTTAGAAAGCCTATTGATAAACGACAAAAAAGTTGCATGTTTTGTAGGCACAAGTAAAAACGGAACATCATTTATAGTAAATCATATAGCAGAAGTTCTATCAGCAGCAGGAGTACCAACAGCAATATTAGACACAACACAAAATAGAAATTCTTACTATATTTATACAAACAATAATGAAGAACTAAGACGTGCAGCAGCAAATTCAATAAATAATTTATTAAATGGTCAAGCAAACGGAATTCAAGTTAATAAAACTTTATCAGTATTCACACCTGTGCCAGGCGAAGAAACTGAAATTCACAGAGCAGGTGCAATTTTACAAACACTAGTACAAAATTATGAAGTAGTTTTAATTGATTGTGACTTCCAAACACCATCATCATATTTCTCATATACACAAGAAATTTACTTAATACAATCTTTGGATGTTCTAACAATACAACCACTTACTGCATTTTTAAATGGACTAAAAGCAAAACAAGTACTAGAAGAACACAAACTAATAATAGTATTAAACAAATTTGAAAAATTAAGAAAAGTTACAGACAAGATGATTATAGGTGGAATGTCATCTTATAATGATCCAGGAATGTCATATATGGTAGACTTATTTGATAAAAACTTAATAAGATATATTGCAGTTCCTTTTGATGAGCAAGTATATGTAAATTACTTAGAAGGACTTATAAATTGCGAACTAACATTAAAAGGTTATCCAAAACACATCATTCAGATTTTAACAGAACTAGCAAATATGATATATCCAATAAATGTTGGAAAAGGCAAAAAAAATAACTATACTCCACCAGCACTAACAAACGCAAGTAATAATGGTTTTACGCCAAGTATTAACTCAACTTTGGAACAAATGAGAAAATATTAAAATGAAATAAACAAGGAGGGAACATCTTGTGTTAATTGCAATAGTAGTTGTTTTAATTATTGTCATCATCAGCTTAATAATATACAATATAATGATTCACAAAAAAATCCAGACATTTCGCAACATAAATCAAAAAATAACGAACTTGTCTGTTGTGCAAGACTTTATAAACGCAATAGGAGAGACATCCAGTGTAGATGATAAAATTACAAAAATAAATGATATATTGATTGAAAAATATGAAATAAAATATTCTACAATTGTCGTATTTAATGGAGCAGAATATGAAATAAAAGCTTCTAATGTTGACAAAAGACATTGGGACTCACTTAAAAATTTACATGATATTGACATGTTTAAAGATAGTATTACAACAGCTATTCCAAAATACGTTACAGTTAATAATGAAAAAGAAAGATTGCCATATCAAAAAATGGAATTCGGACGTGCAAAATCAGCAATTTTCTTCCCATTATATATTGACAATGTATATATAGGATATTGGATAATGGAAAGTGGTGTGCCACACGACTTTGACAATGTAGATACAACAGTTCTAGAAGTAATAAAAGATAATATAGTATCAGTTTTAAAAACAGTTGTACATCAAAAAACTTTGGAAGCAATAGTTAGAACAGACCTATTTACAGGACTATATTCAGAAGAATATCTATATGGCGCTGGCAAAAGAGTAATAGACCAATACACAACTTCAACAATCTGTATGTTTAAAATAATAAACTTAGAAGATATAAACCATCAATATTCACGCGAATTAGGAAATGAAGTTGTAACACAAGTTAGCAAACATGTTAGAAAAAATATCGCAAGTGATTACGTTTTTGTAAGATATATGGGACCTAAATTTGTTATTGTATTTTCAGGAGTAGACTTAAAAGCCGTAGCTGACTTCGTAAGTGATATAAAAAATGCTATGGAAGATTTAGACATCAAACTTGAAGAAGATGAAAAGCAAGTTGCAAAGCCAAAATTCAATTTTGTATTGTCTACTTACTACAAGGGAACAGGACTAGAAGAAGTTTTGAAAAAGCTAGAAGAATACTTAGACAATGCAGACAAAGATGAAAGTGATGTAACCAATATATAGGAGGTAAAAATAATGGAATTTGATAAAACAATGAATTTTGAAGTAGAAAAAATTCAAAACCTTAGAACAAAGGAAATATTGAAAGAGGTTTATGAAGCTCTACAAGAAAAAGGATATAACCCAATAAACCAAATTGTTGGATATGTTCTATCAGGAGACCCTACTTATATAACAAGCCATAATAACGCAAGAAACAAAATAAGAGAAATCGAAAGAGATGAACTATTAGAAAAAATGGTTAAAAATTATATAGGTGTTGAAGATGCGTAGAATTTTAGGAATCGATTATGGTGAGGCAAGAGTTGGGGTATCAATAACAGACAGCTTAAACATCACAGTGCAAGGCTTAGAAACAATTGAACGCAATCAATCAGACAAAGTAATTTTACGCAGACTTGATGAAATCTTTGCAAACTATGATGTTGAAACAATTGTTGTTGGTATGCCATATCACATGAATGGAGATAAATCAGAAAGAGCAGAAAAAACAGAAGAATTTATCCATAAATTGCGTTGTAAATACCCAGACAAGAAAATCGAAACAATTGATGAAAGACTAACAACTGTTGCAGCCCATAAAACGATGAATTTATTAGAAGTAAACAAACACAAAAAAAGAGGTATTGTAGATACACTATCAGCAGAATATATATTGGAAACATATCTAGGCAAAAAAAATAATTCATAAAATTTATAAAAACAGTTGAAAAAAAAATAAAAATACGGTATGATATGGATAATATTAGTATAGAAAATTCAATTTTGTAGATATTAATATTATTAAGACACATAAAGAAGAAAGGAGAGAAAGCATGGACGAAAATTTAGATGAAGAATTAGACAATGTTGTTATTTTAAACGACGAAGAGGGGAACGAAGTTAAATTTGAATTCTTAGATTTAGTAGAATTGAATGACGAAGAATATGTTATATTGCTACCTATGACAGAAGAAAACGAAGAAGAAGAAGGCGAAGTAGTCATTCTAAAAGTTGAAGATTCAGATGATGACGATGAAGAATCTTATGTCAGTGTAGATGATGAAGCTATACTAAATCAAGTTTTTGAAATATTTAAAGAAAGATTTAAAGATGACTTTGATTTTGTAGATTAAAGACAAATTGGGGCAACTTGGGACGGTCCTTCTTTGTCCCTTTTGGGGCAAATAGGAGACGTCCTTTTTTGTTATAACAAAAGAAATTAGAATATAAAGGAGAAAAAAGAAAATGAAAAAATTATCAACTTATTTATTAGTTATGTTTATGATAATGTTTTGGGGGTTTAGAGTTGTTTTAACACTGATGTCACAAATGGGAGATGGCTTAATGGGAATTGTACCAACAAATATAACATTTGAAATCATATTACTATTTGCAACTTTAATATGCGTTATTTTAATTGTAAAAAGAAAAACCATTGGAGCAGTTTTATATTTAGCACTATATGGTATATATTTTGGTGGAGACTTAACAAGTAAGCTTTCTCTAATGGCAAATGGTGGAGTACTAGGAATATCAGAAATGGGTGGAGCATTTTTCTCATTACTAGGAGTAATATTACCATTAGCAGTTTTAGTTGATACATTGTTAGACAAGAATAGAAAAGCACACCCAGTTGACAAGAAAACAGACTGGTTTTACAAAAATGAGCAATTTGATAGAGAAATGGACGAAAGAGCCGACAAAAACAACTACCGCACTTTATAATATATCTATTTTGACCATATTCGTACAATTCAAATAAGAAAAAAGGGATATGCCACTAATTGTAAAGATACTTTATTTATCTGGAGAAATCGAAACTTGGGGAACTGGATTAAGAAAAATTTACAATGTTTGTAAAAATGAAAAT
>CANQEM010000029.1 GCA_947594935.1 uncultured Clostridia bacterium
CACTTTATTTTTGGCTAAATACAAAAAATAAGCCGACTAAATCGACTTATATATGTGAAAATGATATTCACTTTTTGCTTTCTTCAAACTTAACTGTATCAATAATTACAAGTAGTTCGACGAAAACGCATTATGGAGCCTTTAACGGGAATTGAACCCGTGACCTCAGCCTTACCAAGGCTGCACTCTACCAACTGAGCTATAAAGGCATATAAATTACAATAGCCATTATATATGAAAAAAAGGAAAATGTAAAGTAATTGTATTGACTTTTTTGAAAAAAAGTAATAAAATATAAGAAATAATTCAAAAACAAATAAGAGAAGAGTAAAATATACACTACTTATAGAGAGAATTGGTCTAGGCTGTAAGCCAATTTAAGAAAGCATATTTGAAAACTAACTCTTGAAGTTTCTAGTGAATAAGCTAGACGTATTAGATACGTTACAATCTAACAATTAAGAAAAAAGAAGGATGGAACCGTGTTCTAACAAAGAACACTCCTTTAATAGGAGTAACTGCGTTAGTAACGGCTTTTTTTATAGCCACAACGCATGTTTAGATAGGGGGAATAAAAATGATAAGTGTCAAATTAAAAGATGGTTCTAAAATGGAGATTGAAAAAGGGACAACAATTTTAGAAGTAGCAAAAAAAATTAGTGAAGGTCTAGCAAGAGTTGCAACAGCAGGAGAAGTAGACGGCAAAATAAAAGACTTACGCTATGAATTACAATCAGACTGCAATTTAGTTATCCACACATTTTCAGAAGATGATTTAGAAGGAAAAAAAGCTTATTGGCACACAACATCACATATAATGGCACAAGCAGTAAAAAGGCTATTTCCTAATGTAAAATTTGCAATTGGACCAAGCATTGATGAAGGCTTTTACTATGATTTTGATGTAGAAAAACCATTTACAGATGAAGATAAAGCAAAAATTGAAGAAGAAATGAAAAAAATAATAAAAGAAGACATCAAAATTGAACGTTTTGCTTTACCAAAAAAAGAAGCGTTGGAACTAATGAAAGACCAACCATATAAGCAGGAACTAATAGAAGAACTACCAGAAGGCGAAGAAATCAGTTTTTATAAACAAGGAGACTTCACAGACTTATGTGCAGGACCACATTTAACAAGCACAGGAAAAGTAAAAGCAGTAAAAATCTTAACATCATCAGGAGCATATTGGAGAGGCGACGAGAAAAACAAAATGTTACAAAGAATCTATGCAATATCTTTTCCAAAAGCTAGTGAAGTTGAAGAATACATGAAAAAATTAGAAGAAATAAAAGCAAGGGACCACAGAAAAATAGGAAAAGACTTAGAACTATTTATGACAAGCCCATTAGTTGGTTCAGGGCTTCCAATGTATCTACCAAATGGAGCAACGGTCAGAAGATTACTAGAAAGATATATACAAGATAAAGAAGTAGCTATGGGATACAGCCATGTATATACACCTTCACTTGCAAATTCAGAACTATACAAAGTTTCTGGACATTGGGACCACTACAAAGAAGATATGTTCCCAGTAATGAAAATGGACAATGAAGAAATAGTATTAAGACCAATGAACTGCCCACATCACATGTTAATATATAAAAATAAAATGCGTTCATATAGAGATTTACCAATTAGAATTGGCGAACTTGCTCATGATTTTAGATTTGAAGATAGCGGAAGTGTATGTGGTTTGGAGAGAGTTCGTGAAATGTGCCAAAATGATGCACACCTATTTGTAAGACCAGACCAAATAAAAGAGGAATTTGGAAAAGTAGTTCAATTGATTCTTTCAGTTTATGAAGATTTTGGATTCAAAGATTATGAATTCAGATTATCTTTAAGAGATAAAGAAAACAAAGAAAAATATTTTGATGATGACGAAATGTGGGAAAAAGCAGAAGGTCAACTAAGAGATATATTGACAGAATTAGGAGTTAAATTCTACGAAGCAAAAGGAGAAGCGGCATTTTACGGACCAAAATTAGATGTTCAATTAAAATCAGCTGTCGGTCATGATGTTACAGTTTCAACATGTCAATTAGACTTTCTATTACCAGAGAGATTTAAACTTGAATATATAGGTGAAGACGGAGAAAAACATAGACCAGTAGTAATTCACAGAGCTATACTTGGAACATTTGACAGATTTATGTGTTTCTTAATAGAGGAAACAAAAGGAGCTTTCCCATTATGGCTTGCACCAACACAAGTAAAAATACTTCCAATTACAGATGCACAACATGAATATGCAAAACAAGTTCAAGAAAAACTTCAACAAATTGGTATAAGAGTAGTTTTAGATGACCGCAATGAAAAAGTAGGATACAAAATTCGTGAAGCACAACTCGAAAAAGTTCCATATATGTTAGTAATAGGAGCAAAAGAAGTTGAAGAAAACACAATATCAGTTCGTTCTAGGGAGCAAGCAGATTTAGGAACAATGAAGGTTGATGACTTTATAGAAAAAATAAAAGACGAAGTTGAAAATAAAAAGAAATAGGAGAGAAAAGCATGAAATTAGGAATAGTCGGTTTACCAAATGTTGGTAAAAGTACATTATTTAATAGTATAACAAAAGCTGGTGCAGAATGTGCTAATTATCCATTTTGCACCATAGAACCTAATATAGGAGTTGTAGCAGTACCAGATGAAAGACTAGATGAATTAACAAAAATGTATAACCCTCAAAAAACAACACATGCAATTATTGAATTTGTAGATATTGCCGGGCTAGTAAAAGGAGCTAGCAAAGGTGAAGGCTTGGGAAATCAATTTTTATCACATATTAGAGAAACAGATGCAATAGTAGAAGTTGTAAGATGTTTTGAAGACGCAAATGTAGTACATGTTGATGGAAGCATAGATCCAATACGTGATATAGAAACAATCAATTTAGAGTTAATTTTTGCTGACATTGAAACAGTGAATAAAAGAATTGACAAAGCAAAGAAAAATTTAAAGGCAGATAAAAAATATCAAGCTGAAATTGATTTATTAGAAAAAATATTAAAAACATTAGAAGAAGGCAAATCAGCAAGAACATTACAATTCAATGAAGAAGAACAAGAAATTGTAAAAGATATGTTTTTATTAACAACAAAACCAATATTGTATGTTGCCAATGTTTCAGAAGAACAATTAGAAGATGTAGAAAATGATGAAAATGTAAAAAAAGTAAAGGAATATGCTTCAAAAGAAAATGCAGAAGTTATACCATTATGTGTAAAGATAGAAGAAGAACTTTCAGGTTTAGATGATGCAGATAAAAAAGAAATGCTGACCATGTATAATTTAGAAGAATCTGGCTTAGACAAAGTCATCAAAAAAAGCTATGATTTGTTAGGTTTAATGTCTTTTTTAACAGCAGGAGAGCCAGAAGTAAGAGCATGGACAATCAAAAAAGGCACAAAAGCTCCGGAAGCTGCTGGAAAAATACATACAGATATTCAGAGAGGCTTTATAAAAGCAGAAGTTGTGGCTTATAATGATTTAATTAAAGAAGGAAGCATGGTATCAGCAAGAGAAAAAGGATTAGTACGTTCAGAAGGCAAAGAATATATCATGCAAGATGGCGATATTGTGCTATTTAAATTTAATGTTAGTAAATAATCGTCAAGTGAAAAAGTAAATGCAATTCTGTAAAGTAAATGCAATTTGTATGAGAAAAAGCCATTTAAAAGCAAT
>CANQEM010000030.1 GCA_947594935.1 uncultured Clostridia bacterium
CTTAACCAAGAGAAGAACGCTCTTAGATTCTAAAAGAAAAGGAGATATTACATCTATATATTTTTGAGTGTGCTGAACTGCATACAATAATTTTCTAGTGACGATGACATTTAGGGTAATACCTGTTCCCATTCCGAACACAGAAGTCAAGCCTAAATGTGCCGAAAATACTTGCGAGTTACCTTGCTGGGAAGATAGGTTGTTGCTAGATTTTTTTATATTATAAAAGGAAGAAAAGATATGGAAAATAAAAAAATTGGTATTTTTGATTCAGGAATTGGCGGAGTAACAGTATTAAAAGCAATTTTAAAAATTTTACCAGACGAAGATTATATATATTATAGTGATTCTATTCACAACCCATACGGAGATAAAAAAGATGAAGAAATAATTAACATCTGTGATAAAATTGTACAAACTTTAATAAACCAAAACTGTAAATGTATTGTAATTGCATGTAATACAGCAAGTGCAAAGGCAGTAGAATATCTAAGAAACAAATATACCAACATACCTTTTATAGCAATAGAACCAGCATATAAAATGGTTTATGATTATTCATATAATGAGCCAACATTAGTAATGGCAACAAAAGGAACAATCGAAAGTGAACGTTTTAAACTACTATATGAAAAATACAACAACAATAAAACCTATTTAATACCATGTGTTGGCTTAGCAGACATGATTGAAAAAGGTCAACTTTCAGAGATAAAAACGTATTTAGAAAAAAATATAAGCCAATATAGAGGAAAAATAAGAAATGTAGTACTAGGTTGCACACACTATCCTCTAATTAAAAGTGAAATACAAGAAGTGCTAGGAGATATTAAATTTTTCTATGGTGCGGAAAATCTAGCAAAACATTTAAAAGACATATTACAAGAAAACAATTTATTAGAAAAAAATACTGGGAAAATACAGTTTATTGACTCACAAAATTTAACAGAAAAAGAAGAAAGATTTTTTAGTATTTTAAGAGATTGAAACCAAAAGGTTTCTTTTTTTGCATTTTCTGCAAGAATATGGTATAATAAAAGAAGTTTAAAATGAAAGGATGATTTTTATGAAATCAGATAACAGAAACTATTTTCAACAATTGGGTATAAAAACTCCAGAAGATGTTACAGATAAAGAAATTGACGAAGCATATTTTGAAAAAATGCTTGAATTATACCTTGCAATAAGAGGAAAAAAAGAAAAAGTTCCAGAAGATAAAAAAGAAGAAAGAGAAGATGAATACAAAGAAGAACTTTACAACAAAATGAGGAACGCACCTTCAACAAAAGCAGGTATAGTTTTATTAGATAGGCTAATTGATGAATTAGGGGACACAAAGCAAGAAAAAGTAAATTATCAACTTCAAATTGCTAAATACAGAGAAGCCTATGACAAATTAAGATATGAAAAATCAAGAAACGAATATTGGAGAAAAACCGTAAAAGAAAAAGCAAGTGAATTTCAACTAGAAGACTTAATCAAAAAATATGGTGGAGACCCAAAAGACAAGCTAGAAACTTATTATATCAATGAAGGTAGCCATCCGCTAAAAGTAAGAAGAAAAGAAAATATAGTACCTTATGAAGTGCAATATGAAGATGCAGAAATCAACATCAGTGTAAAAAATTCAATTGTTTTTGAAAACAATCTAGCCAAAGATGAACTAACAGAATATCTATTACTTATGAAAGGCGAAGAAAACACAATTTTTGGATATACAGTACAAGGAAGAATTATTATTCCAGAATTAGAAAATCCAAAATATAGAGGGTTACTATATAAAGCAATTTTACAGAATAAAAGAGAAGGAAAAACATATTTTGGAGAAGTTGGAAAAATTGGCGATAAATATGTTATAAAAAAAGACAGAGTACATGAACTAGCAGTAGAACAAATGGAAGAAATGGAAAAAAAGGAAAGAAGAGAAAAAAATGAAGTAAATCAAGGAGATGAAGCTAGATAATGGCAAAAGTAACTTGGAAACCTGGCACATTTATATACCCACTACCAGCAGTAATGGTTAGTTGCGGAACTATGGAAAAATCCAATATTATAACAGTAGCATGGACTGGAATTTTAAACACAGAACCTGCAACAGTATATATTTCTGTTAAACCAACTAGATATTCATATAATCTAATAAAAGAACAAGGCGAATTTGTCATAAATCTAACAACTAAAAATCTTGTTAAAGCAACAGACTGGTGTGGGGTAAAAACCGGAGCAAAAGTTGACAAATTTAAAGAAATGAAACTTCATAAAGAACAAGCAAAATTTGTTAAATGCCCAATGATTAAAGAAAGCCCAGTATCTATTGAATGTAAAGTTAAAGAAGTAAAAGAACTTGGATCACATCACATGTTTGTAGCAGAAGTTTTAGCGATTAACGCAGATGAAACATATATAAATGAAAAAGGAGCTTTTGACATCTCAAAATGCGACTTAATTGCATACTCAAATGGACATTATTATTCACTAGGAAAAAAGCTAGGAAAATTCGGATTTTCAGTTCAAAAAAAGAAAAAACGTTCTAAATAATTTTAGAACGCTTATTTTTTTGAAAAAACTCGTCAAGTGAAAAAGTAAATGCAATTCTGTAAAGTAAATGCAATTTGTATGAGAAAAAGCCATTTAAAAGCAATAT
>CANQEM010000031.1 GCA_947594935.1 uncultured Clostridia bacterium
GATGATTTAATAGAAATAAGTGAAAGTGAAATACAATTTAAAATTGGAACAGTTGCAGAAAGTGATTTAGAAAGATTTATAAACACTTTTGAAAAATACATAAAAGGCAATTAAATAAAACCATATTTATATAATGAAAATATTGTTATAATTAAATTACTAGAGTAGAACTATCATGTAAAGTTCTAGCATTATTTAACTAGTACAAAAACTTTGGATAAGTTTTTTGAATAATGAATGTTTTCAGTTTAAACAATGTATACTTTTATCACAAGAACATTGTAAATAGGATATTTATAATATTAAAAGAGCAAAGCCTTGATTTTTAAGTACTTTGCTCTTTAAATATTCTTTTTTAGTTTTGTGTGTATGGTAAGATAGCAATATGTCTTGCTCTTTTTACTGCTGTTGTGATGTCTCTTTGATGTTTACTACATGCACCAGTTGTTCTTCTTGGTAAGATTTTTCCTTTATCATTTATGAATTTTTTTAATTGTTCTGCATTTTTGTAATCTAATTCAAAATTTGTATCACTGCATAAAGTGCAAACTTTTTTTCTTTGTTTTCTAAATCTTGGATTATAGTCTTCATCATAATTTTTATTATTGTTTCTTTTATTTTGCTTTTTGTCTGCCATTTTCTTTTTCCCCCTCTCGGTTGTTTTTAGAATGGTAAATCATCTGTTGAAGATGTTACTTCAAAATCTGATCCCATGTTTCCAGGTGCTGTGGCTCCAAAACTATTTTCAAAAGTTGCGTTTCCTGCTTCCCCATCTCTTTTGCTGTCTGCAAAGTATGCTTCTTCTGCAACAACTTCTGTTATATAGTGTTTTACGCCTTGGTCATCATCCCAATTTCTTGTTTGAAGTCTTCCAATTACACCTACTTGTTGACCTTTTTTAAAGTATTTGCTACAAAATTCACCTGTTTTGCTCCATGCAACTACATTGATGAAATCTGCTTGCCTTTCTTCTCCTTGTCTTGCAAATCTTCTATTTACTGCAAGGCTAAAAGAAGCTACTAATGTGTTATTTGTTTGTGTGTATCTAACTTCTGGATCTCTTGTTAGTCTTCCCATTAAAATTACTTTGTTCATTTTTATCACCTTTCTTTACTTCATATAAAGGTCCCTTACTTTATTTGATTTTTATTTTTGACTATGTACTAGTCTAGTTTGACAACGATAAATTTTAATACGTCATCTGTAATTCTGTAAACTCTTTCAAGTTCAGCTACTAAATCTGGTTTTGCCTCAAAACGGATAACTACATAAAATCCTTCTGTGTTCTTTTTGATAGTATAAGCAAGTTTTTTCTTACCCATTTCGTCAACAGATTCTACGTTTCCGTTCTCTTTTATCAATCCTATAAATTTATCTTCTAGCTCTTTTATAGCTGCTTCCTCTAAATTTGGATTGATGATGATAACACTTTCGTATTTTTTCATCTAACTTCACCTCCCTTTGGATATAACCCACCTCTTTAAGTGAGTAGAGATATTGTTCAATTTTTTTGAACATTGCTATTTTATCATTTTTTTTTAGATTTTGCAAGTATTTTTCATAAAAATATTGACAAATTCGCTATTTTGTAATAAAATAGTTAAGCATTAAGTATAAATGAAACTTAAATTTCGGGTTTCTCCCCGGTAACCTGAGGTTTAGTTCATATAAATTATTAAATATAGGAGGGTGTTATCACCATGAATAATACAACTTATAGTGCAAAGAAAAATGAAGTAGAAAGCAAATGGTACATCATTGACGCTACTGATAAGCCATTAGGTAGAGTTGCAACAGAAGCTGCAAAATTATTAAGAGGAAAACATAAACCAACTTTTACACCAAATATTGATACTGGTGACCATGTTATTATTATCAATTGTAAAGATGTAAAATTAACTGGTAATAAATTAGATCAAAAGCTATATAGACATCATTCAGGTTATATTGGTGGAATGAAAGAAGTTCCAGCAAGAGTTATGCTTGAAAAATCACCAGATAAAGCTATGATGATGGCAGTTAAAGGTATGTTACCTCATAATTCACTAGGAAAAGCTCAATTAAAAAAATTAAGAGTATATGCTGGTAATGAACATGAAAATCAAGCACAAAAACCAGAAGTATGGGAGGTTAAATAGAAATGGCAAAATCAGAAAAAATAGTATATTATGGTACAGGTAGAAGAAAATCTTCTATTGCAAGAGTTAGATTAGTAGAAGGTTCTGGAAAAATAACAATAAATGGAGAAGATATTGACAAATTTTTTGGTTTAGAAACTTTAAAAGTAATCGTTAGACAACCATTAGTTGTTACAAATACATCTAGCAAATATGATGTTGTTTGTTCTGTAAAAGGTGGCGGTTTCACTGGTCAAGCTGGTGCTATCCGTCATGGTATTGCAAGAGCATTAAACGAAGCAAATTCTGAATATAGACCTGCTTTAAAACAAAACGGTTTCTTAACAAGAGATTCTCGTACAAAGGAAAGAAAGAAATATGGTCTTAAAAAAGCTCGTAAAGCTCCTCAATTCAGCAAGAGATAATTA